>NZ_BJOC01000034.1 GCF_006540005.1 Halomonas halmophila
AAGCAACAGAGGGGCGCCGGCGACAGGTCGAAGCGGGGGTCCGATGCCATGAACGGCATCGGTAGCGCCCAGGGAAGGGTTCACAGCGCCCCCTCGGAGACCTGTCGACGGATCAGCCCCGGGCGACAAAAGGGGCGCGACCTACCGGCCGCGCCCCTTTCATGTCTCACGAGACTCATTCGATCAGCCCATGAAAGCGTCGATCCATGCCGCGAGCGCAGCAATGGATCGACCTGTTCTCAGGCGATGGTAATGCTGTCGTCCAGGTACACATCCTGAATAGCGTTGAGTAGCTCGACGCCCTCGGCCATCGGCTTCTGGAAGGCCTTGCGACCGGAGATCAGGCCCATGCCACCGGCGCGCTTGTTGATCACCGCGGTGCGTACCGCCTCGCCCAGATCGGAGTGGCCTTTCGAACCGCCGCCGGAATTGATCAGGCCGGTGCGTCCCATGTAGCAGTTGGCCACCTGGTAACGCGCCAGATCGATGGGGTTGTCGGAGGTCAGCTCGTCGTAGACCTTGTCGTGGGTATGGCCGAAGCCGACGGCGCGATAGCCACCATTGTTCTCGGCCAGCTTCTGCTTGACGATATCGGCCTTGATGGTCGCGGCAAGGTGGATCGCCTGACCGGTCAGGTCCGAGGCCACGTGGTAGTCCGTACCATCCTTCTTGAACTCGGGGTTGCGCAGATAGGCCCAGAGGACCGTGACCATGCCCAGCTGGTGCGCCCGCTCGAAGGCCTCGCTGACTTCCTGGATCTGACGACGGCTTTCCGGGGAGCCGAAGTAGATGGTCGCCCCCACCGCGACACAGCCCATGGCATGGGCCTGCTCGACCTGACCGAACAGCGTCTGGTCGTAGACCGCCGGATAGGTCAGCGTCTCGTTGTGGTTGAGCTTCACCATCATCGGGATCTTGTGAGCGTAACGACGCGCCACCGAGGCCAGCCCGCCGAGTGTCGAGGCCACGCAGTTGCAGCCGCCCTCGATGGCCAGCTCGACGATATTGGCCGGATCGAAGTACAGCGGATTGGGGGCAAAGGAAGCCCCGGCGGAGTGCTCGATGCCCTGGTCGACCGGCAGGATGCTGACATAACCGGTACCGCCCAGGCGGCCATGGTTATAGATGGACTGCAGGTTGCGCAACACCTGGGGGCTACGGTCGCTGTCGGCCATCACGCGGTCGATGAAATCCGGCCCCGGCTTGTGGATCGACTCGGCCGGCAGCCCCCGGCATACGTGATTGAGCAGGCTGTCGGCTTCATCACCGAGCAGCTGTGTCATGTCAGTCATGTGGTTCCTCTCCATGGTGGTTTGACGGTTGACCGGATGCAGCCCTGCAGCGTCATGCGCGGATGAGCCAGGGCATGATGTCCACAGACTGCCGAAACCGCTCGGGCGCGTCCAGCCACCCCGGGACGTAAACAGCGATTTGCGCTAGAATCGCCGATCTGCGATTTCCGGCGCCAGCATATCGAGGCTCATCATGGCACTTCGCATCGCCATCAATGGTTACGGCCGTATCGGCCAGTGCGTATTACGCGCGCTCATCGAGCGCAGCGAACCTCATATCGAGGTGGTAGCCATCAATGAGCTGTCGGGGCTGGATACTATCGCCTATCTGACCCGCTATGACACCACTCATGGCCGTTTTCCCGGGGACGTGAGCGTCGATGGCGACCGGCTGGTGATCGACGGTCACGCCATCCGGGTACTATCGGAACCCGATGCGGCGGCACTGCCCTGGGCCGAGTTGAATATCGACCTGGTCCTCGAATGCTCGGGCAGCTTCAAGGATCGCGCCACCGCGGAGCATCACCTGCATGCCGGGGCCCGGCGCCTGCTGTTCTCCCAGCCGGCCGAAAGCGATGTCGACGCCACCATTGTCAGCGGCATCAATGACGCCGAGCTGACCGCAGACTGCCACATCATTTCGGCGGCATCGTGCACCACCAACTGCCTGGTGCCGGTACTGACCGTACTCGACGAGGCGCTGGGCCTGGAACATGGCGTCACCACCACCATTCACTCGGCGATGAACGATCAGCCGGTGATCGATGCCTACCACCAGACCGATCTGCGCCTGACGCGCTCGGCCATGCAGTCCATCGTGCCCGTCGATACCGGCCTGGCACGCGGCATCAATCGCCTGATGCCACACCTGGCCGAGCGTTTCGAGTGCCTGCACGTGCGCGTGCCGACCATCAATGTCTCGGCCATGGACCTGTCACTCTGCGTGCGCACCGAGACCACGGCGGCCGCCGTCAACCAGTTGCTGCGTGATGCCAGCGACAATCGGCTGGCCGGGCTGCTCGGCTACACCGAGGAGCCCATGGCCTCGATCGACTTCAACCACGACCCGCGCTCCGGTATCGTGGATGCCACGCAAACCCGGGTCGCCGGCGGCCGCCTGATCAAGATGATGTGCTGGTTCGACAACGAGTGGGGGTTCGCCAACCGCATGCTCGATGTCGCCGCCCGGATCGCCAGGCTGGGTAACGCATGACCCTCCCACACCGGATCATTTTCGGCTCTCCAGACGAGGATTCTGCTTCATGAACGTGCGCAAGATGACCGATCTCGACCTCAGCGGCAAGCGTGTGCTGATCCGCGAGGACCTGAACGTGCCCGTCAAGCACGGCAAGGTGACCAGTGATGCCCGCCTGCGGGCATGCCTGCCGACCATCCAGGCTGCCCTCGACGGCGGCGCCCGGGTGATGCTGATGAGCCACCTGGGCCGGCCCACCGAAGGCGATCCCGCCGAGGAATTTTCCCTGGCGCCGGTGGCCGACCACCTGAGCGAACTGCTCGAGCGCCCGGTGCGCCTGGTCAAGGACTACTTCGACACCCAGGTCGGGCTGGCGGACGGCGAAGTGGCACTGCTCGAGAACGTGCGTTACAACCGCGGTGAGAAAAAGGACGACGAGGCCCTGTCGCGGCAGTACGCCGCGCTGTGCGATGTCTTCGTCATGGATGCCTTCGGTACGGCACACCGTGCCCAGGCCTCGACCCATGGCGTCGCCCGCTTTGCCCCCGAAGCCTGCGCCGGCCCGCTGCTGGCCAACGAGCTGGCCGCCCTGGAGAAGGCCCTGGCCACCCCGGCGCGCCCCATGACCGCCATAGTCGGCGGCTCCAAAGTCTCCACCAAGCTGGAAGTACTCACCGCGCTGTCCGAAAAGTGCGACCGCATCATCGTCGGCGGCGGAATCGCCAACACCTTCATCGCCGCCGCCGGCTACAACGTCGGCAAGTCGCTGCACGAGGCCGACCTGATCGACCAGGCCAAGGCGCTGATGGCCAAGGTCGAGATCCCGCTGCCCAGCGACGTGGTGGTCGCCACCGAGTTTTCCGAAAGCGCCAGCGCCGTGACCAAGCCGGTCGACCAGGTGGGCGATGACGAGATGATCCTCGACATCGGCCCCGACACCGCCGCGCGCTTCGGCGAGCAACTCAAGGCCGACGGCACCATCCTGTGGAATGGCCCGGTCGGCGTCTTCGAGATCGACCAGTTCGGTCGTGGCACCGAAGCTCTCGCGAAGGCCATCGCCGAAAGCGACGCCTTTTCCATTGCCGGTGGCGGCGACACCCTGGCGGCCATCGACAAGTACGGCATTGCCGAGCGCGTTTCCTACATTTCCACCGGCGGCGGCGCCTTCCTCGAGTACGTCGAAGGCAAGGTCCTGCCCGCTGTCGCGGCCCTGGAAGCCGCCGCACAATAAGGCTCACGCCTGCGGCCCGGGCACGCACGCCCGGGCCAATCCGATGCAACTGCTGGCGCCACCCGGGGCGCCACACTCTCAAGACCCGCTATCGACCCCAGAGGAAGCTTCATGGCACTCATCAGCATGCGCCAGATGCTGGACCACGCCGCCGAACACGGCTACGGCATCCCCGCATTCAACGTCAACAACCTCGAGCAGATGCGCGCCATCATGGAGGCCGCCGACGAGACCGACTCGCCGGTGATCATTCAGGCCTCCGCCGGGGCCCGCAAGTACGCCGGCGCTCCCTTCCTCCGCCACCTCATCCTGGCGGCCGTGGAAGAGTTCCCGCACATCCCGGTGGCCATGCACCAGGATCACGGCACCAGCCCCGGCGTGTGCCAGCGCTCCATCCAGCTCGGCTTCTCGTCGGTGATGATGGACGGCTCGCTGGGCGAGGACGGCAAGACCCCGGCCAGCTATGACTACAACGTCGAGGTGACGCGCCGTACCGTCGAGATGGCGCATGCCTGTGGCGTCTCCGTCGAGGGCGAGCTGGGCTGCCTGGGCAGCCTGGAAACCGGCATGGCCGGCGAGGAAGACGGCGTCGGCGCCGCCGGCAAGCTCGATCACGACCAGCTGCTCACCGATCCGGAAGAGGCGGCCGAGTTCGTCAAGGCAACCCATGTGGACGCCCTGGCCATCGCCATCGGCACCAGCCACGGCGCCTACAAGTTCACGCGCCCGCCCACCGGCGACACCCTCTCCATCCAGCGCATCAAGGAGATCCACGCCCGCATCCCGGAAACGCACCTGGTGATGCACGGTTCATCCTCCGTGCCGCAGGAATGGCTCGAGATGATCAACGAGCACGGCGGCGAGATCCCGGAAACCTATGGCGTGCCGGTCGAGGAAATCGTCGAGGGCATCCGGCACGGGGTGCGCAAGGTCAATGTCGACACCGACCTGCGCCTGGCCTCCACCGCCGCGGTGCGCCGCTTCCTGGCCGAGAACCCGGCCGAGTTCGATCCGCGCAAGTTCCTCAAGGCCAGCACCGCGGCCATGAAGGGCGTCTGCAAGGCCCGCTACGAAGCCTTCGGCGCTGCCGGCAACGCGGCGAAGATCAAGCCGATCAACCTCGAGGAGATGTTCCAGCGCTATGCGCGTGGCGAGCTGGACCCGCGCGTCACCTGATCGCAGGCAACGCCTGCGCCATGACAAGGGCGGCTCATTGCCGCCCTTTGCGTGAGCGCCCTCGGCTCCTCGAGGGCACGCCAATGTTCAGGTGCGAACGCCTGCAAGACCGCATCCTGCCCGGCCATTTCGGGGCGCAAGCGTTGCAGCGATGATGAACTGTTGAAAAACACTGTTCACAAAACGCGCGACATGGTCTTTAATTACCATAAAGCATCATCTGGTCAACGCATCGTGTTCGCTTATCAACATCTTCAACGAGGCTCAGTGACAATGCGCCCTCTCTGCCTGCTCTTCGATTGTGACGGCACCCTGGTCGACAGCGAACCGCTGTTGGCCGACGAGATGGCCAGCAGCCTCAACGCCGTGGGCCTGCCCTTCGACGCCGGCGACTATATCGGAGAGTTCCGCGGCGCACGCTTCCGGCATATCGTCGCCGAACTGGAACGCCGCCACGGCGCGGTCGACGCCTCCCGCCTCGAGCCACTGGAACGCGAGATGCGCGCCAACCTCAACCGCCGCCTGGCGACCGACCTCAAGCCCATCGAAGGCGCCACCGAAGCCCTGGCCACCCTGTCGAACATCCCCATGGGCGTGGTTTCCAACGGCCCGGAAACCAAGATCCGCACGTCCCTCCAGGCCACCGGCCTGGATGAGCTCTTCGGCGACTGTCTGTTCAGCGCCTACGACGCACAGTGCTGGAAACCTGACCCCTGCATCTATCTGCATGCCGCCAGCATCATGGGGTTTGCCGCTGCCGATTGCGTTGCCATCGACGACTCCCTGGTCGGTATTCAGGCGGCACTCGCCGCCGGCATGACGGTCATCCACCTCAACCGCTTCCCGGATGCCGAGGAGACGCCGGAAGGCGCCATCGGCATTACCAGCATGTTCCAGCTGCCAACCGTGATCGCACGCCTCTCCCAGCCTCGGGTAATGGTCAACTGAGCGCCGGGCGAAACCGGCAGTCGTGGTCTCCAGGGCAGCACCCAAGCCGACTCACTACCCACTGACCAGCGTATACGGCGCTTCATGGCTTGACGGCCTCCGCATGAAGGCTGTGAACTGACGCTCCTGTATCGCCCTGTTTCAGCATCATGACAGGGCGGCTTCACCAGCGTTCAGTGCCCCAGAGCAGGAGCCGAGATGTCCGATTCCCCCAGCGGCCGGGCCACAAGTCCCGGTCGACACCCCCCTCGCCCACTGCCGTTGACGGGGAGGCTCCCTTGCTGACAGACCTCGATCTGGGCTCCGCCATTGCCCTCTTCATCGGCTGCACGCTGGTGATCGGCGTGGCCGGCACCAAGCTGACGCACATCGTCGACGACCTGGCGGATCGTACCGGGCTGGGCGAAGCCATCGCCGGCGCCGTACTGCTGGGCATGGCGACTTCCCTGTCCGGACTGGTGCTCTCGATATCCGCGGCACTGTCCGATCATCCGACACTGGCCATGAGCAATGCGCTGGGCGGCATCGCGGTACAGACCCTTTTCCTGACCATCGCGGACCTGGTCCACCGGCGCGCCAATCTGGAACATGCCGCTGCCTCCATCGGCAATCTCATGCAGGGCGGGCTACTGCTGTGCCTGCTGTCGCTGGTGCTGGTAGGACACTTCTCCCCGGAATGGACCCTGTGGCAGGTTCACCCGATCACGCCGTTGCTGTTTATTGGCTACCTGTTCGGGCTACGCCTGGCAGACCGCACCAAGGACAGGCCGATGTGGCGACCGGCCCATACCCGCGAGACACAACCCGACGTCCCCGATGAGCAGGCCATGACGCGCTCGGCCCTGAATCTGTGGCTGAGCTTTCTAGGCCTGGCTCTACTGCTCGGCATCAGCGGCTGGCTGCTGGAACGCGCCGCCACGGTGCTCGCCTCGGCAACCGGCCTTGGCCAATCGGTGGTCGGTGTCCTGATGACCGCGGTGGTGACCTCACTGCCCGAGCTAGTCACCTCGGTGGCCGCCGTGCGGCGTGGCGCCCTGACCCTGGCCGTGGCCGGCATCATCGGCGGCAACGCCTTCGATACGCTCTTCGTCGCCGCCTCGGATATCGCCTACCGCGGCGGTTCGATCTATCACGCCATCTCCGACCCGGTGGCGCTGTGGGTCGCCCTGTCGCTGCTGATGACCGCCATCCTGATGGTCGGCATGATTCACCGCGAGCGCCTCGGCCCTGGCCGCATCGGGTTCGAGAGTCTGGCCATGGCCACCTGCTACCTGGTCGGTGTGCTGTCCCTGTTGTTCACATCCGGTTGAAGTCACTCACCTTCCCCAAGCTGAAGTTCGCTGTCAGGCAGTGCTCAGTCAGGAGCACTGCCACCTTATTCTCCCACTAATAGGCAGTGTTCCCCCTAAAGCGAACTGCCGATAGCGCTGCAAAGGCATCGACCCTGCGGCTCCGTGGCCAGAAATCGCCAACGTGGCTCCCTCACTGGACATCAAGTCCAGTCAATGTGCTTTCGACCTATGTCTAGTGTCGACAGCCTTGCTGCACGGTCAGCCCGCTGCCTACTATGGGAACGTTCCCATTTGATATCGAGCCTCCATGTCAGCCACACCTCGACCTGCCACTATTCTGGAAGTCGCTCGCGATGCTGGTGTCTCAAAAACCAGTGTTTCCCGTTTCTACAGCGGCGAGCGAGATCGGCTATCCCAGCATATGCAGCAACGCATTGCCGAGGCCGCAGAACGACTCGGATATCAGCCCAACCCCATGGCACGCGGCCTCAAGGGCGGACCCTCGGGACTGGTCGGCATGTTGGTCGCCGATATCCGCAACCCTTTTTCGGTGGCGGTGATGCACGGCGTCGAGCAGGCATGTCGCGCTCAGGGGCTGTCATTGATGGTCTGCAATACGGATAACGATCCGGTTCTGGAGCGCCAACATCTGGCCTTGCTGACCTCCTATCGTATCGAGGGGTTGATCGTGAATGCCGCTGGACGACACAGCGAGCCCCTTGCTGAACTCGCTAGCGACGGCCTGCCACTGGTACTACTGGACCGCTCGCTGGAGGGCATCGCTGCCGATGAGGTCGGGCTGGACAATAACCTGGCCATCGACATGGCGCTCGACCACCTGACCGAACAGGGATATCGGCGAGTATTGTTCGTGACCGAACTTCCAACGCGCGCCAGCTCACGTCAGACCCGGGTGGCGCGCTTCGAGTCGGAATGCCCCGAACGTCAACTCGCAGGAAAGGTACTGAGCCTCGACCTCGACGACACGACCTGCCTCGATCATGAATTGAGCGCCTTTCTCGATACCCCGGACGGGCATCCCGCCGCCATTCTGTGCGGCAACGGCCAGGTCACCCTGGCGGTAACCCGTGCCCTCCAGGCTCGCCGGATACCGCTCGGCGACACCGGCCTGATGGGAATCGACGAGCTCGACTGGTGCCAGCTGGTCACCCCCGGCGTCACCACACTGGCCCAACCCACTGATGCCATCGGCCAGGCTGCCGTCGAGCAACTGCGTGACCGTCAGGCACAGCCCATTGCTCCGGCACCGCGACATCTGCGCTTTACCCCCCAACTGATCCCGCGCGGCTCGACCCGCCGTGAACAAAGTGCCTCCACTACCGACGAGACATCCCCATGACATACGCCTCCTCTCCGGAAATTCTTGCCTTTGGCGAGGCCATGAACCTCTTCATGGCCGATACGCCCGGTGACCTGGCGGAAGTGGCTCACTTTCAACGCCGCATTGCCGGTGCCGACACCAATGTGGCCATCGGCCTGGCACGCCTGGGCTTTCATGTCGGCTGGCTGAGCCGCGTCGGTGACGACAGCTTCGGTCGCTTTCTGCGCCACACGCTCGAACAGGAAGGACTGGACTGTCGACACCTCCAGACCGATGACCACCACGCGACGGGACTGGTCTTCAAGGAACGCGCACAGCATGGCGCCGACCCGCATGTCGAGTATCGCCGACAGGACAGCGCCGCCAGCCAGCTTTCTCCTGCCGATGCCGACGATGTCGACTTCTCGGCCTTGCGCCACCTGCACGCCACCGGCATCCCGCCGGCACTCTCGCCCGGCTGTAGCGAACTCTCCCGGCGCCTGCTCGGCGAGGCACGCCACCATGGCGCCAGCCTGTCATTCGACCCCAATCTGCGCCCCAGCCTCTGGTCCAGCGAGCGTGAGATGCGCGAGACCCTCAACGACCTGGCCGCCCATACCGACTGGGTGATGCCGGGGCTCGCCGAGGGCCAGTTGCTGACGGGCCAGGAAACGCCCCACGACATCGCCGGTTTCTATCTCGATCAGGGTGCCGAAGCGGTCTTCCTCAAGCTCGGCCCCGAAGGCGGCTACTACCGAGGTCGCCTCGACGGCGAGGAGCGAGCCGTCAGCGTACCCGGCGTCCCGGTAGCCGAGGTGGTCGATACCGTCGGCGCCGGCGACGGCTTCGCGGTCGGCGTGATCAGCGCCCTGCTGGATGGCGGCTCGCCTAATCAGGCCCTGCAGCGCGGCTGCCTGATCGGCGCCGAGGCCGTGCAGGTCTCCGGCGACATGGAAGGCCTGCCGCATCGCGACACCCTGGAGCGTCTCGAGGCCGCCCTCGACGACACCTCTCGGAGGAGTGCCCAATGACCAAACGCATCCTGGTATACCGCCCCCTCGACGAGGGTCAGCTCGCACGACTGGAGCGCGACTTTCATGTCGACTATCTGCCGGAGGTCAGCCGCGCCGAGGACCCGGCCTTCCTTGACGCCCTGACCCAGGCTCATGGTCTGGTCGGCGCCAGCCTGCCGATCACCCCGAAGCTGCTCGATCGGGCTCCGCATCTCGAGGCCATCGCCAGCATCTCGGTGGGCTACGACAACTATCCGGTGGACGAACTGACCCGACGCTGCATACTCCTGTGCAATACCCCCGACGTGCTGACCGAAACCACCGCCGACACCGGTTTTTTGCTGATCATGGCCACGGCACGCCGGGCCGTGGAACTGGCCGGGATGGTCCAGCGCGGCGAATGGCGCGAGAGTATCGGCAGGGAATCGTTCGGCACCGATGTGCACGGCAAGACACTCGGCATGGTCGGCTTCGGGCGCATCGGCGCCGCCATCGCGCGACGCGGTGCCCTGGGCTTCGGCATGTCCATTCTTTACTCCAATTCATCCCCCAAGCCGGCGTTGGAAGACGAGCTGGGAGCGCAGCGCCGCGACTTTAATGACCTGCTTGCCGAGGCCGACATCGTTTGCGTCACCGTACCCCTTACCCCAGACACACAACATCTGTTTGGCGCCCGCGAGTTCGCCCTGATGAAATCCTCGGCGATCTTCATCAACGTCGCTCGCGGCAAGGTGGTCGATGAAACAGCGCTGATCGAGGCACTTCGCAAGGGCATACCGCACGCCGCCGGCCTCGACGTCTTCGAGCGCGAACCACTGCCGACGGACTCGCCGCTGCCGCACATGACCAATGTTGTGGCTCTGCCCCACATCGGCTCGGCGACCCAAGAGACGCGCACCGCCATGGCGGACCTCGCGGTCGCCAATATCCTTGCCGCTCTTAACGGCGAACGACCGCCCAGCCCGGTCAACGCATCGACTTGAAGACCCTGTTACATCGACGCATGAGGCCCTGGCCGAGCCGGGCACCAGGGCCTCTATATCCCACTCCGTCCCGGCGAGACCCCATAACAATCAAGAGGTAGCAACATGCTCACGACACGTACAAAACCCAAGCACTTTCTCAAGCACCTCATCACCGGTGCCACTCTGCTCGCCACTCTCGGCACGACAGGCCTCGCCCAGGCAGTCGAGTTGCGCTTCGGCCACGGTGGTACCGAAGACACCGCCTACCACCTCGGCGCGACCCGCTTCAAGGAGCTGGTAGAGGACAAGAGCGGCGGCGATATCAGCGTCCAGATCATGGGCAACTCGGTGCTTGGCCATGAAACCGAAATGTTCGAGCAGCAGATGGCTGGAGCGCTGGACTTGTCGATCATCAACCCTGGCCTGATCACCGACTTCTCGTCCACCGCCAATGTCTTCTCCATCCCCTTCCTGTATCGCGACCAGGAGCATTGGCAGGCCGTGCTCGATGGCGAAGTGGGCCGCGAGATTGCAGATCGAATCACGGACGAGACCGGCGTCAAGGTATTGGCCTTCTTCGGTGGCGGCAAGCGGCAGATTGTCAGCAGCCGTCCGCTCGAGAGCCTCGACGACCTGAAGGGTATGAAACTGCGCACCAACCCGACCGAGCCCTTAATTGCCGCCTGGTCGGCCCTGGGTACCGAGCCCACGGTCATGGCCTGGAAGGAGATCTACACGGGCCTTCAGCTCGGCGCCATAGACGGGTTGCTCAACGAGGCCGAGTGGATCCATCGCATGCGGTTCCACGAAGTCGCCCCGCACATCGGCCTTTCCAAACACGACATCACCGTGCGCCTGCTAACCATGTCGCAGATGTCCTGGGATCGCCTCGACGAGAGCCAGCAGCAGGCCGTGATGGAAGCCGCCCGCGAGGCCGCGAGCTACGCACGCCAAGTCCAGCTGGAACAGGACGCCGAGGCTTTGGACCTGCTCGTCGAGGAAGGTGCCACCCTGCATGAACTGGACCGCCAGCGCATGCAGGAGATCGTCCGTGAGCCGCTCGCCGAAGTCGTCGAGGAAATGGGGCTGGCCGAGCTGCGACAGAAGATCGCCAACGTTCAGTGACAGAAAGCCTGCCGGCCGGGGCATCACGCGCCCCGGCCTCCGAATCTCGACTTCGGGAGGACGCCACCATGAGACGCCTGTTGCAAGGCCTGACTTATCTCAATCGCGGGCTGGAGCGCTGCCTTCACTGGCTATTGCTGGCCTTGCTGTTCGGCTTCATCGCTCTGATTGTCTACCAGATTGTCAGCCGCAACTTGCCCCTGATGCCTCGCCTGTACTGGACCGAAGAGTTCAGTCGTTTCGCCTTTCAGTGGATGATCATGCTCGGCACCGCCATCGGCGTGCTGCATGCCGATCACTTCGTCCTTGAGGTATTCCCCCGCGGCTCGCGAGCCAGCCTGGTGACACGTTGGATCCGCGATCTTGCCTGTCTGGCCATCGGCCTGCTCTTCGTCGTCCACGGCAAGGATTTCGCTCTGTCCGGCCTGCGACGCGAAGCCACTGCTTCGGGACTGTCGATGATCTACGTCTATTCGGCCTTCAGTGTCAGCGGTCTGCTCATCATCCTGTTCAGCGCCCAGCGGCTTCTGTACGCCCTGCTCGACGGCATGTCCCGCATGGAAACCGATCTCGATACGCCCGACGCTGTCGAGGAGGCCCTCGACGCGCAAGGCGAACACGGCAGCGAACTGGATACATCTCTCACCTCTACCGACGGGAGAACGCCATGATGCCCATGGACGCCGTCTTCATTCTGCCCTGGCTGCTGTTCGGCCTGCTCGGCGTGCTGATCATCGCCGGGGTACCGATCGCCATGGCCCTGGTACTCACCGCCGCCGGCATGATCCTGCTCGACCCGCGCCTGACCTATTGGATCATGTTCCAGCGCATGTACAACGGCATGGACTCGTTCGTACTGCTCGCCGTGCCGCTGTTCCTGCTGGCCGGCAACCTGATGAACGCCGCTCGAATCACCGATCGACTGATCACCCTGTGCATGCGCCTGGTAGGCCACTTCAAGGGTGCCCTGGCACACGTCAACGTGATGGTCAGCATGCTGTTCGCCGGGGTCTCCGGTTCCTCGACGGCCGACAGCGCCGGGGTCGGTACCGTGCTGATACCGGCCATGCAGCGCGAAGGATACCCGAGCCACTTCTCGGTGGCCGTGACCGCCGCTTCATCGGTCATGGGGATCATCATTCCGCCCTCCATCAACATGATCGTCTGGGGCGCCCTTACCAACACCTCCATCGCCGGCTTGTTCCTCGGTGGTATCCTGCCCGGCGTGATGATCGGTGTGGCCCAGCTGGCCCTCAACATCGGCTATGTGCGACGCTACCAAGTACCGGTCCGTCGCCGGGCTTCGCTGTCCGAACTAGCGCACTCGAGCAAGGATGGCCTGTTGGCCGCCGGCATCCCGGTGGTCATCATCGGCGGCATCACCCTGGGGCTGGTCACCCCCACCGAGGCGGCCGTGATCGCCGTCCTCTATGCCCTGGCACTGGGCACCATTGTCTACAGGGAGCTCAGCCCCTCCAAAGTACTCAATGCCTCTACCGACACCGTACGCCTCTGTTCCCTGTCGCTGTTCAGCCTGGTCGGCGCGGCGATTTTCGGATATCTGATCAGCTTCTATCAGATCCCGCCCAAGCTGATGGCCGGCGTCGATATCAGCGATCCCGTGGTGCTCCTGCTGGTCATGACCGTTGTCATGCTGGTCATCGGCACCTTCATGGATTCCCTGCCGGCCATGGCCATCATGGCGCCGATCTTCCAGCCCCTAGCCATGCAGGCCGGGGTCCATCCGGTGCAATTCGGCGTCATCGGCGTCATGGCACTGGGTCTGGGGCTGATCACTCCACCTTATGGGCTATGCCTGATGATCTCGGCGAAGATCGGCGGGATTCCGCTGCTCCAGGCGCTCGGTACGACCCTGCTGTACCTGGCCATCATGCTCGGCGTGATCCTGCTGCTGATTTTCTATCCAGACCTGATTCTGATGCTGCCCCGCCTGATCGCCCCCGATTTCGTGTGAGCCTGCATCGCGCCGACCGGCCGGGTACACTGGACGGCGGCGCCCCCATTCATGACCGACCCACGAGGCCCACATGCCCGAGACACCATCCCCAGCTCCTCTCTGCCTGCTGTTCGACTCCGATGGCACCCTGGTCGACAGCGAGATCCTGCTGGCCGAGGTCATGGCCGATGTCCTGACCGAATATGGACTGCCCTTTACCGCGCGTCAGTATATGGAGGAGTTTCGGGGCATGCGCTTCTACGACATTGTCGATACCCAGCAGCGCCTGCACGGGACCTTGTCCGAGGACAACCTGACTCACATTGAGGCCGTCATGCGCACTCGCATGCAGGCGCGCATGGAAGCCGAGTTGCTCGCCATCGACGGCATGCCCGAGGCCCTCGACTCGCTGACCGACTACCCCAAGGCTGTGGTCTCGAACGGTCCGGATCACAAGATTCGCTGCGCCATGACCAGCACCGGTCTGGCACATCACTTCGGCGAGCACCTGTTCAGCGCCTATACCCTGGGAGTCTGGAAACCCGATCCCGGCCTCTACCTCAAGGCGGCCGAGGCCATGGAGTATCCACCCGAACGCTGCGTGGTGATCGACGATGCCGCGGTCGGGGTGGAAGCCGGGCTGGCCGCCGGCATGCAGGTCATTCACCTCAACCACTTCCCCGACGAGGAAGCCACCCCGGACAGTGCCATCGCCATCGAGCATGCCCGGGAGTTACCCGCGATCATCGCGCGACTGGCACGGGACGTGGTCAAAACCACGACCGCCTGATTCATCCACAGCCCTGGCGCACACCATGACTGTGGATGAAAGGGCAGATGGCGAGCAGAATTCAGCGTGTCAACGCATCGAGGTACCGCACCGTCAGCTCCACGCCGCGCAGCTCGGCCAGGCCCTTGAGACGGCCGTAGAGCGGGTAGCCCGGTGCGGTGTTGCGGTGCTGGTCGTCGAGGATGTGGTGGCCGTGGTCGGGACGCAGCGGTAACCGCGGACCACCTTCGCGCTCGCGGCGGCACTCCTCGGCGACCAGCGCCCGGATGACACCGACCATGTCCACATCACCGTCCAGATGATGGGCCTCGTGGAAGGAGCGCGGGTCCGAGGCCTCGCGCCGGGTCGAACGCAGATGGGCGAAGTAAATATGCGGACCGAAGCGTTCGGCCATCGCCACCAGATCGATATCGGCACTAACACCGTAGGAACCGGTGCACAGCGTCAGGCCGTTGGCCGGGCTGGGCGCGGCATCGAGGATCCACTGGACATCCTCGGGGCCGGACACCACCCGCGGCAGGCCGAGCAGCGGACAGGGCGGGTCGTCGGGATGGATCGCCAGACGCACACCCACCTCCTCGGCCACCGGGACGATAGCGGCCAGGAAATCCCCCAGGTGCTCGCGCAGCCGCTCGGCGTCGGTCTCGGCATATTCAGCCAGCACTCCGCGGAACTGCTCCAGGGTGTAGTGTTCCTCGGCGCCGGGCAGCCCTGCGATGACGGTATTCACCAACCGCTCGCGGCCGACTTCGTCAAGGCCATCAAGATAGTCCCTGGCCTTGGCCTTCTCAGCATCGCTGTACTCACCTTCGGCGCCAGGGCGAGCCAGCAGATAGAGGTCGAAGGCGGCGAAGGCTGTTTGCTCGAAGCGTAGCGCCAGACCGCCGTCTGGCAGGCGCCAGGCCAGGTCGGTACGCGTCCAGTCGAGCACCGGCATGAAGTTGTAACAGACGGTATCGATGCCGCAGGCCGCCAGGTTGCGCAGCGTCTGCTGGTAAGCGGCAATATAAGCGTCGCGTCCCGGCAGGCCCTGCTTGATGGCCTCGTGCACCGGCACACTCTCCACCACCGACCATGAGAGTCCGGCCGCCTCGATCATGCGCTTGCGCGCCTCGATGGCCTCGACCGGCCAGACCTCGCCATTGGGAATCTCGTGCAGCGCGGTGACGATGCCGGTGGCCCCGGTCTGGCGGATCTCGTCGAGGGTGATGGGGTCGGCGGGGCCGAACCAGCGCCAGGTATGTTCCATGGGAGGATCCTCTCGGTCAGGCCCGCGCGAGAGCGGCCAGCGCTCCGGCAAGCCCGTGTCGTGTCAGGGTGGTGTAGGCAGTGACGACCGCCTCGGCGAAGCCCGGCTCGGCCGCCAGCGTCGGCGGGATGACATCCTCGACGGCCAGGAAAGCTGGCACCAGGACGTTGGCCTCGCCGCCGTGGCGCGCGTGGAGGCCCGCCAGGTGACTGGCCAGCGGATCGTCCACCGGGTGGGATTGGCCGGCCAGGTCGTCGCCAGCCGTGTAGCGAATCCAGGCCGCCACGCCGAGCGCGGTGCAGGGCACTTCGCCACCAGCCGCCAGGCGTGCCTGGGCACCATGCAGCCAACGCTGGGGTAATTTCTGAGAGCCGTCCATGGCGATCTGCTGCAGTCGATGACGCAGGCTGTCATTGGCGAAGCGCTCGAGCAACTGCTCGGCATAGGCGGCGAGATCGGTATCCTCGGGCATGGCCAGAGTCGGGGCGGCCTCCTCGAGCATGTAACGCCGCAGCAGGGCCACCAGGTCGTCGCGGCTGACCGCCTCGGCCACCGTCTCGATGCCGTCCAGAACGCCCAGATAGGCGAGCAACGAGTGGCTGCCGTTGAGCATGCGCAGTTTCATGGTCTCGAAGGGCGCCACGTCGGCGACCATCTCCACACCCTCCGCCTCCCAGGCCGGCCGTCCCTCTGGGAAGTCGTCCTCGATCACCCACTGGCTGAAGGCTTCACCAACCACGGCGTTGGCGTC
Organism: Halomonas halmophila; assembly: GCF_006540005.1. GTDB lineage: Bacteria > Pseudomonadota > Gammaproteobacteria > Pseudomonadales > Halomonadaceae > Halomonas > Halomonas halmophila. The sequence goes on from NZ_BJOC01000034.1 coordinate 16,306, forward strand.
CTCGATGCCGAGCTCGGCCAGGCGGGCAAAGTCGGCCTCAGTCATGGCCGGCACGATGCGATCGACCATGCTGCACGGAAAGGCCACCTCCCGCTTGATCCAGGTCACCAGCGTGGCATCGCGTCGCTCAGCCAACTGAATCACGGCATTGCGGGTGCGCTTGCCGTTGTCGGGCATGTTGTCGCAGCTGAGCACCGTGAATGGCGCCAGCCCCGCCGCCCGACGGCGCTCCAGGCCCTCGACCAGCAGCCCCGGGGCCGTGCACGGGGACTCAGGATCGGCGATATCCGCGGCGATCAGCGGGTCGTCAACAAGTAACTCGCCACTGGCCGGGCTCAGGAAATACCCCTTCTCGGTCACCGTCAGCGTCACGATACGCGTCTCGGGCGAGGCGAGACGCGCCAGCAGCGTCTCGCGGTCGCGTCCCCAGGAGCCCTGGCCGTCGCAATCGCCGACCTCTTTCTTGCCGGTGAACAACGTCTCCTTGATCACGCCGACCTCGCGGACGGTGACATGCTCGCTATCCGCGTACTCGGCCACATGGTAACGATGACCCGCCTCGTGCAGAGCATCCACCAATGCCACATTGGCACGCAGGTTGACGCTGCTCACGCCCCAGCCGGTGTCTCCTGTGCGCTGACGATAACGCTCCAGGTAGACTGCCTGGTGGGCGCGGTGAAAGGCACCGAGGCCCAGATGAACGATGCCGATCTCGATACAGGCCCGTTCTTCAGGGATGTACATTGGAACCATGGTCGGTCAGTCCCCCATCAGCAGGTTGGGCAACCATAGCGAGAGAGCCGGGACATAGGACACCAGCAACAAAACCACCAGGTTGCAGATCAGGAAGGGCACGATGGCGCGAGCCACCTGCAGCATCGGCAACTTTCCGATACCCGAGACCACGAACAGACAGACCCCGAGCGGCGGTGTTGTCAGGCCGATCATCAGGTTGAGCACCGCCATCAGGCCAAAGTGAATCGGGTCCATGCCGATTCCAGTGGCCACGCCCATCAGCGCCGGGAAAAGGATGATCAGCGCGGCAATGGTCTCCATGAAGGTGCCGACGAACAGCAGGATCAGGTTGAGAATCAGGATCACCACCAGCGGGTTCTCGCTGATGTTCAGGATCAGGCCTGCGACCATTTGAGGGATCTGCTCGCTGGTCAGGATCCAGCCGAAGAGGTTGGCCAGCCCCACGAGCAGCATCAGAGACCCCGAAGTCAGCACCGTGTCGACGACGATCTGCGGCAGATTGCGCCAGTTGATACCCTTGTAGACAAACATCCCGATCACCAGAGCGTAGAGACTGGCGACGATCGAAGCTTCGGTGGGAGTGAAAAAACCGCCGATGATGCCGTAGAGGATGATGAAGGTCATCAGCAGCGCCCAGAAGGCGCTGCGACCTTCCTGCACCAGCTCTCGGAAGGTGGAACGTTTCTCCCGAGGATAGCCGCGTTTCACCGCCAAGATGTAGACGGTGATCATCATCGCCAGCCCCATCAGCAAACCCGGAATGGCGCCGGCGAGGAACATCTTGCCCACCGAGACGCCGGACAACGAACCAGCAATGATCATCGGCACGCTGGGCGGAATGATCGGTCCTACCGTCGACGAGGCGGCTGTCACCGCGGCAGCGAAGGGCTTGTCGTAGCCGGCGCGGGCCATGCCCGGGATCATCACAGAGCCGATGCTGGCGGCATCGGCTACGGCAGTGCCGGAAATGCCGCCAAAGATCATCGAGCCACCCACGTTGGCCAGCCCCAGGCCGCCACGAATATGGCCGACCAGGGCATTCGAGAAACGCACGATGTGATGGGTGATGTTGCCGACGTTCATAAGGTTGCCAGCCAGCACGAAACCCGGAATGCACAGCAGTACGAAGGAATCGAGGCCGGCATACATGCGCTGTGGAACGATGGTCAGCGAGATGTCGGCAAGCAGCAGGTAGGACAGCGAGGCGATGCCCAGCGAGAAGGCAATGGGGATGCCGATCAACAACAGGACGATGAATACGCTGAACAGGACGGCGATTTCCATTATGGCGTCTCCTGGACGTGTTGTTCACCATCAGCGAGCGCCACGCAGGCTTCGATCAGACCGATCGCTGCATACAGGGCGGAGAGCCCGAGCAGCGCGACGGTCGAGAAGAAGATGTAGTTCATAGGGACCTTGAGCGTCGGCGAGGTCTGAAAGGCGCCGACCTGGGCATACTGCATGGCATAAGGAACCATCCACGCAGCGAAAAGACCCACCGCCAAGCAACATAGCGCCCGATACAACAACTGGCCACGCCGACTCAAAAGATGCTGGAAAAGCTCGACATTGACGTGGCGGTTGCGGCGCAACACCAGGCCGGATGATAGCGCTACCAGGTAAATGAAAAGGTAACGCGACAGCTCTTCGGTCCAGGCTGGAACAAAGGGGAGCGCCACGCGGGCGACGACCTGCAGAAGCACCACCGCAGCGATGCCTAGCAGTGCCAGCGAAGCGAGCAAGGCAAACAGGCGATCGAGGCCTTTCACCAGCCGACCGAAAACACCGCCCAGCGGGGGGATCTCGGTGATGCCATGCAGCGGATCGCTTGGTTCGGAGTCGAAATCGCTCATCAGGACTTTCCCTCGGCGAATCAATGAAAGGCCGGGCCCGACCAGACGGGCCCGGTGGGGACTATGATCCCGTCAGAGGTTCTGAATCGCCTCGTAGAGCTTCTGCTGCTCGTCGGTGAGCGATGCCTTGACGGCCGCTGTGGCCTTCTTGGCGAAGGCTTCCTGATCAACCTCGACGAAATTCATACCGGCATCCTTGAGCGCTTTGCGTAGCCTTTTCTGATCCTCGGCGAAAAGCTTCTCTTCGTAGCTTTGCATCTTGTCGGCAGCGTCGAGAACGATCTTCTGCAGGTCTTCTGGCATCGACTCTAGCTTGTCCTTGCCGATCACCACGTAGATCCAGCTACGCACATGGTCGGTCATGTTCACGTAGTCCTGGACCTCGTCGAAGCTGGCGCTTTCGATCAGCGACAACGGGTTCTCTTGAGCATCGATGGTACCCTGCTGCAGCGCCGTGAAGACCTCACTGAAGGCCATCGGCGTCGGCTTGGCGCCGAGTGCCTGCCAGGTGTCGACGAACAGCGGCACGTTGGGCACGCGGAGGCGCAGGCCGTTGAGATCTGAAGGCTTCTTGATCGGCCGGTTGGAGGTCAGTTCGCGCGGGCCGCGTTCGAACCAGGCGATCGGCACCAGGCCGGTCTGAGCCTCGATCTGGGCTTCGATCTCATCGCCGATTTCGCCCTCGACGGCCTTGCGCATGTGCTCGGAATCGCGAAACGCGTAGGGCACGGCCATCATCGCCGCCTTGGGCGCCCAGTTCTGCAGGCTCTCGCCGGTAATGGTCATGTCGGCGGTGCCGAGCTGGATGCTGTTGATGACGTTCATCTCGCTGCCCAACTGCTCGTTGGGAAAGATCTGCACATCGATGCGGCCATCCGACTCCTTCTCTACGATCTGCTGGAAGCGCTCGGCGGCCTTGTTCCAGATGTGTTCCTCGTTGGCCAGATGGCCGAATTTGAGGGTGTAGTCGGCAGCCAGACCGGCCTGGCTGCCAAGCAGGGCGGCGCCGAGGACGGCGGTGGTGACGAGTCGCTTGAACATGGCGTTGTCTCCTGGCACTTGCGGTTGTGGATTGTTGCTTGGAGTGCGGCTTGAGAGCCTAGTGGGCCGTCAGGCACCGATCTGGATCAGTACCTTGCGGACCCTTTCAGGATGATGATCGATCATCTGGATGGCATCGGGCATGTCGTCGAAGGGCAGGCGATGACTGACCAGCGCCAGCGGATCGAGCCGCCCGGATGCCATCAGGTCGATCACTTCCGGAAACTTGCGGTTGTTGAGACGCGAGCCGACCAGGGTCAACTCTTTCTTGATCACTTCCAGTTGCACCAGGTCGCTGGGGGTGGGGTCGAAGCCGAGCAGGCCGATGCGTCCCGCCGGGGAAGCCATCCGCAGCATTTGCGGCAGCAGGGCCGGCACGCAGGCAGCATCGGCGATCAACGGCATGCCCTCGCCGCCGGTCAGCGCCGCGGCCTCGGCCTCGACGTCCTGCTCCGCCCCGTTGAGCGTGCGGGTGGCCCCCAGCTCTCGGGCAGTGTCCAGACGGGCATCAATGACGTCGCTGACGGTGATGTCTTCGATCCCCTGAGCGCAAGCCACCTGCAGGATGGTCAGCCCGATCACGCCGGCGCCGAGAATCAACAGGCGATCGCCGGGATGCGGCTGCATGCGTCCCAGTACGTTGGCGGCGATGGTGTAGGGTTCGACCAGGGCCGCAGCATCCAGGCCCAGGCTCTCGGGCAGCCTGTGCACATTGGCGGCCGGTACATTGACCCGCTCCTCGAAGCCGCCGTTGCGGTGCACGCCGATCACCTCCAGCGAAGTGCAGACGTTGGGGCGACCAATACGGCAGGGGTAGCAGTGGCCGCAATTGATCACCGGGTCGATGCACACCTGGTCACCGACGCTCACATCCTCGATGCCCTCCCCTACGGCCTCGACCAGGCCGGCAAACTCGTGGCCGGTAATGCGTGGAAAGCGTACGAAGGCGTTGTCACCGTGGATGATGTGCATATCGGAGCCACAGATCCCGGCGAAGCCCACTTTCACCACCACCTCACCCGGTGCGGCCTCGGGAGTCTCGGTATCGACCAGGTGATAGTCCTGGGGCGCGTTTACCTGAAAGGCTTTCATCGGCTTACCTCGTTACCAGTGCCACAGGGTGCCATCCTCGAGCCGGTTGACCGGCAGGCTGGCACGACGATAGGGATACCTGGCGGCCGCCTGCTCGTCGATGTCGACGCCGTGTCCCGGCGCCTCCCCGACCAGGAAGTGACCGTCCTCGAAGCGGTAGTCGTGGGGGAAGACTTCATTGGTGACGTCTTCGTGGGGCATGTACTCCTGAATGCCGAAATTGGGCACCCAAGTATCGAAGTGGATCGCCGCCCCCAGGCACACCGGAGACAGGTCGGTAGGACCATGAAAACCGGTCCGCACGTGGTAGAGCCCGGCCAGGTCGGCCAAGCGCCGCATGTGGGTGATGCCGCCAGCGTGGGTCAGGGTAGCGCGGATGTAGTCGATCCACTGGTTCTCGATCAGCGCCTTGGCGTCATAGAGGCTATTGAAGACTTCACCCACTGCCAGTGGCGTCGTCGTATGCTGCCGAATCAAGCCAAAGCTCTCCTGATTTTCTGCCGGCACGCAGTCTTCCAGCCAGAACAGATTAAATGGCTCGACTTCCTTGCCCAGTCGCGCTGCCTCAATGGGAGTCAGCCGGTGGTGCACGTCGTGGAGCACATGCAGATCGTCCCCGAAGCGTTCGCGCACGGCGGCGAACAACTTGGGCGCATGGTTGAGGTACTTGGCAGTGTTCCAGACGTGTTCGGCCGGCAGGTCGGCATCAGCAGGTTCATAGCGCTCCCCGGGGGTCTTGGCCACGCCGTAGATGCTGGCGATGCCCGGCACCCCGGCTTGCACCCGCACCGCCCGATAGCCTTCCTCGACATGCCGGGCGACCTCATCGAGACAGGCCTCGATATCCTTCCCCGTGGCATGACCATAGGCCATGACCCGCTCGCGGCTCTTGCCGCCCAGCAACTGGTACAGCGGCATGCCCGCGACCTTGGCCTTGATGTCCCACAGTGCCATGTCCACGGCGCCGATGGCGCTCATGGTCACCGGCCCCCGCCGCCAGTAGGCTCCGCGATAGAGGTAGTGCCAGATGTCCTCGATGCGCTGAGGGTCGCGGCCAATCAAGGCAGGAATCACGTGTTCCTCGAGATAGGCGACCACCGCCTGCTCGCGACCATTGAGAGTGGCATCGCCGATACCGTAGACGCCTTCGTCGGTCACGATCTTGAGGGTAACGAAGTTGCGTCCCGGCGCAGTGACAATGGTATAGGCCCGTTCGATCTTCATGCCTGGATCTCCTCGGCGAGCGATGGTGTCTGGGCGGACTGGAACATCTCGGGAAAGCGGCGCACCAGATCGGGAAGCGACTCCAGAATCTCTCTCTGATGAATGCGCATCGTCTCTACTGCGGCTTCAGTATCCTGTCGTTCGATGGCGTCGACGATGGCCTCGTGCTGAGCGATCAGCTTGTCGAGTGGCGTGCTCTCGGGAACGCTCAAATAGCGCACCCGATCAAGCTGTGCCTTGACCTCTTCGGTCACCTTCCAGGCGGCCTGCTGGCCGATGCCCAACGAAAGGGTGCGATGGAAACTCTCGTCGAGCAGGAAGAAACGATCGTGATCGGCCGGCTCGCTGCAGCGACGCTGCCGCTCGATCAAATCGCGCAACTCGGCAAGTACCGGGGGCGCCAACCCGCGGTTCGCGGCCTCGCGTGCCACGGCCACTTCTACCGCCTCACGCACGAAGCGTGCCTCGAGCACCGCCTGCTGAGAGATCTTGACCACAAAGGTGCCACGCTGCGGTCGCACCTCGACGAGCCCAGCCTCCGATAGCCGAATGAAGGCTTCACGGACCGGTTGGCGGCTTACCGTGAAGGTCTCGGCGAGTTCCTTTTCCGACAGCGCCTGACCCGGAGCCAGCTCCATGCGAATGATCGACTGACGCAATACCTCGTGAAGGCGCTGACGAACCGAATCGCTATCGCGGGTTTCCAGCCATAGAGCTTGTAGTGTCGTATTCATGCGTTTCATCCCGGTTCCGTCGGCGCGCACGCTGGTCGTCGCCTATCTGATATAACTAGTATGGTAGTATGGTGAAAGAAGCGAAAGGACTCACGACCTAGACCTTGGTATGACACCCAAGACGGAGGCCCCCTTGAAACGCCGCCCTTATGCCGGTACCGACTACCGTCGAGCCCTCAACATCGCCGACCTGGAGCGGATCGCTCAGCGCCGGCTCCCCCACCTCGTGTATGAATATCTGCAGGGCGGCGCCGATGACGAACGCACGTTGCGGCACAATCGCGACACCTTCGATGACTACTTGTTTGAACCCAGAACATTGACCCGGGTCGGTCCTCGGGACCTTTCCACCACCTTGCAGGGCACGCTCCATGCCTTGCCCCTGGTGATCGGCCCGACTGGCTACAACGGCATGCTGACCCGCAACGGCGACGTCAAGCTGGCCACGGCCGCCTCGCGTAAAGATATCCCCTTCGTGCTGAGCAATGTCGCCACGACTTCGCTGGAAGATATCGCCGCCCTTGAGGGGCTCGATGCCTGGATGCAGATCTACTTCTACCGTGATCGTGACTACGTCCGAAAACTGGTCGAACGCTGCCGCCATGCCGGTTACGGGACCCTCGTGGTCACCACCGACAGTGCCATCTACGGCAACCGTGAGTGGGATCTGCGCAACTTCCGTAAACCCATGCAGCCGACCCTGCGCAATCTCATCCACCTCCTGTCACGCCTGCGCTGGACCGCCGATGTGCTGGTTCCCGACGGCATGCCGACCTTCAAGAACCTGGGGGATCTTCTACCGCCTGGAAAACAATCCGTGCAGGGCGCATCGGCCATCATCGGCCAGCAGCTGGACCCGACGCTCAACTGGGACGACATCGCCTGGCTGCGTGACCTCTGGCCGGGACGATTGATCATCAAGGGCATCCTGGCACCTGCCGAAGCCGAGCATGCCGCCGAGCTCGGCGTCGACGGCGTGGTGCTCTCCAACCATGGCGGACGACAGCTCGACCACGCCCTCTCTCCGCTGGATGTGTTGCCCGAGGCCAGGCGCCGAACGGGCAAACGCTGCCAGCTCTTCATCGACAGCGGCTTTCGACGCGGAACGGATATCGTCAAGGCGCTCGCACTGGGTGCGGATGCAGTATGGCTTGGGCGAGCAACCCTTTACGGGTTGGCCGCCGGTGGCCAGCCTGGCGTCCTGCACGCCCTGACAATACTGGAAAGGGAGCTCGACCGGGCCATTGGATTACTGGGGGTAAGCCGGATCGCCGACCTTAAGGCCAATATGCTTGCTCACAGGGCGCACACTCCACGAGCACACAGCCTCGATTGACCTCCTGAAACCGGGGTATCATGGTCTGTGAAATTCGTCCCTAACAGGAGCCCGAGATGGCATCTCTCCGCGACCAACTGAGCGGGCTGGTGTACTCGACCGAGCACGGCGATACCTGTCCGGATTGTCGGCAGCCGGTGGAGGAGTGCCGCTGTGCCGACGCCGCCGAGGATGAACGCTTGTCGGCACTGGATGGCATCGTGCGCCTGCGGCGTGAAACCAAGGGCCGCAAGGGCAAGGGCGTGACCCTGGTGGAAGGGGTGCCGCTCAAGACCGAGGAGCTCAAGACCCTGGCCAAGGCCCTCAAGAAGCGCTGTGGCACCGGCGGCGCACTCAAGGAGGGCGTGATCGAGATCCAGGGGGATCAGCGCGATGCCCTGCAGGAAGAGCTCGAGAAGCGTGGCTTCAAGGTCAAGCGCGCCGGCGGCTAATCCCCCGGGCTTCCACGTGCGATACATCACGCCCCATCTGCCAAGGAGACCCCCAATGAGTGCGATCCGCTTGACCCAATACAGTCACGGCGCCGGCTGCGGCTGCAAGATCGCCCCCGACGTGCTGGACGGCATTCTGGCCAAGGCCGGCCCCGGCGCCTCGAGCTCGCAACTGATCGTCGGCAACCAGGGGCGCGAGGACGCGGCGGTCTACGACCTGGGTGACGGCCGCGGCATGATTGCCACTACCGATTTTTTCATGCCGATCGTCGATGACCCCTTCGATTTCGGCCGCATCGCCGCGACCAATGCCATCAGTGATGTCTTCGCCATGGGCGGCTCGCCGGTCATGGCGCTGGGTATCCTGGGCTGGCCGCTGGACAAGCTCGGGGCGGATATCGCCGGGGACGTGGTCGGCGGCGCCCAGGCCGTGTGCCGGGAGCTGGGGCTGGCACTGGCCGGCGGGCATTCCATCGATGCCCCGGAGCCGATCTTCGGCCTGGCGGTCAACGGCCTGGTCGACCTCGAGCATCTCAAGCTCAACAAAGGGGCCAAGCCCGGCGACCTGCTCTATCTGACCAAGCCGCTCGGCGTGGGCATGCTGACCACGGCGGAGAAGCAGGGCCGCCTGGAGCCCGGTCATCAGGGCCTGGCCCGCCGCACCATGCTCGAGACCAACCGCATCGGCATGGCGCTGGCACGCATCCAGGGCGTGCATGCCATGACCGACGTCACCGGCTTCGGCCTGGCCGGCCACCTGGCCGAGATGTGCGAGGCCAGTGGCGTGGCGGCACGCATCGACTTTCGCCGTCTGCCGCGCCTGGCCGAGGCCGAGGCCTATCGGCGCCAGGGGGCGGTGCCCGGCGGCTCGGGACGCAACCGCGAGGCCCTCGGCAAGGCCCTGCCGGCCATGGACGAGGCGCACTGGCAGTGGTTGTGCGATCCCCAGACCTCCGGCGGACTGTTGCTCTCGGTGCACCCGTCCTGGGAAGACGATATCGAACGCCTCGGGCGGGAATATGGCCTGGAGCTCGAACCCTTCGGGGAAGTCGTCACGGCCCATGGCGAGGCACGTATCGAGGTACGTGGATGAGCCACGAGCTGATCGAGCCCGATCTGGCGTTACTGCAGGCAGGCAAGGTGCTGATCGATGTGCGGGCCCCGGTGGAATTTCGCCAGGGCTCGCTGCCCGGTGCCGTCAACCTGCCGCTGATGAACGACGAAGAACGTCACCGGATCGGCATCGAGTACAAGCAGGCCGGTCAGCAGGCGGCCATCGAGCTGGGCGAGCGCCTGGTAGCGGGCGATGTGCGCCGCGAGCGGATCGCCGCCTGGCAGGCACTGCTCGAACGCCACCCGGATGCCATCATCTACTGCTTTCGCGGCGGGCTTCGCTCCCGGGTCGCGCAGCAGTGGCTGGCCGAGGCGGGTATGCCGCGGCCGCGCATCCGCGGCGGCTGGAAGGCCATGCGCCAGGCCCTGTGTGCGCGCATCGATGCCGCCGCCGAGCAGCCACAGCTGGTGGTCGGCGGCCTCACCGGCTGTGCCAAGACCAGCCTGATTCAGTCCCTCGAGTGCGGGCTGGATCTCGAGGCCTGCGCCCGCCACAAGGGCTCGGCCTTTGGTCGACATCCCCTGGAGGCGCCGTCACAGATCGACTTCGAGCATGACATGGGCCGGCGCTTGCTGGAGCTCCCCGGGCCGCTGGCCCTGGAGGACGAGTCCCGCCATATCGGCGTCGCCAATATCCCGTTGACCTTCTGGCGCGGCATGCAGCGTGCCCCGCGCATACGCGTGGAGATGCCGCTGGACTGGCGACTGGAACAGATCCACAAGGACTACATCGCCGACCTGTGGACGGTCTATCAGGGACAGTTCGGCGACTGGCTGGGCTGGAGCCTGATGCGCAAGCAGCTTTCCAGTGCCCTGCTGCGCCTGCGCAAGCGGCTGGGCAGTGCCCGACTGGCCCGCCTGCAGCGCCTGCAGGAGCTCGCCTTCCGCGAGCACGAGCGTGGCAACCCCAAGGCCCACGAGGCCTGGCTGGCGCCCCTGCTGACCGAGTACTACGACCCCATGTATCGCTATCAGCTGGAAAAGCACAGCGACCAGCACTTCCTCCACGTCGGCGACTGGGACAGCTGCCTGGCCGCGGCACGGGACTGGGCGGCCAGCGCCACGCCCGCGTGACCCCGACGCATCGCGTCAGCGACGCACGCTGGCCAGCCACTGGGCGAGCAGGCGATCCAGCAACGGCGCCTGGCGATCGAAACGGCGCGTATCCGCCAGCATGGCCCGGCGCGACTGCACATAGGGGCCACTGCCCAGCGCCGGCAGGTGGTCCAGCATCGCCGCGGCGCTGGCGGGCGTGGCTTCGATGTGAAACAGCAGGCCGATCACGCGCTGCGCATCCCAGCTGAATCCCTGCATGGGGCCGGCCTCGCTGCCGCCCAGTGGCAAGGCGTCATCGGGCAGCGCAAAGATATCGCGATGCCACATGAACGCCTCGAAGGTCTCCGGCAGGTCGAAGGGGCTCTGCGGCGCCAGCCGGACGCTGTGCCAGCCGCTCGCGGCATGGGTGCCGCGCGATACCACCGCACCCAGGGCCTCGGCGATGCGGCGCGCCCCGTAGCCGACTCCCAGCAGGGGTTTACGGCCGTCCAGCGCCCGGTCAATCAGCTTGTTCTCGTGGTGCGGCCAGGTCGCTTGGGGGTCGACTTGCCCTTCGTCCGGGCCATCCAGCACGATAAGCCCGTCGGCATCCGCCAGGCGGGGCGTCAACTCGCCGTCATGCAGATGGAAAACGGTATGGCTATGCCCCATGCTATCCAGCCAGTCGGCGATTCGAGCGGGGCCCTGGTGCGGGCTATGCTGCAGCAGATGAAAATGCATGGCAGACCTCGACGATGGCATGAGTGACAGACCGGGAAAGCAGGTTACATGAAGCCAGCACTCAAGGAACAGATCCTCACCATCCTGGCCGAGATCCCGCCCGGCCGGGTCACCACCTACGGGCGCATCGCCGCCATGACCGAGGGCGCCACCCCACGCCTGGTCGCCAGGGCGTTGCGCGAGTTGCCGGCGGGCCACGGCCTGCCCTGGTTCCGCGTCATCACCGCGTCGCGCCGACTGGCCGATCACGGCGGTGCCGACGAACAGCGGCGCCGTCTGCTCGATGAGGGCGTGGCCTTCGACAGTCGCGGCCGGGTCGCCGCGGAACGCCTCTGGCCCTGAGCCCCATTTCACCAAGGAGAATGCATGTCGTCATCCACCGGCTTCTTTGATCAGCTGCAGGCCCTCACACCCGCCGGCCAGCAGGCCTTCATGGCGACGCTGTGCGAACGCCTGGTACCCAACTACGCGCTGTATGCCGAGACCACCGGCCACGGCGACCCCCAGGCCCTGCGCGCCGTCCTGGCATTGGTCTGGGAACAGCTGAGCGTCAAGGATGCCCGCATCGACTTCGACCGCCAGGCCGACAAACTGGCCGAGCTGGAGCCGCCCGCCGAGGACGACAGCTTCGGCGCCCGGCGCGCCCTGGAGGCCGTGGTCGCCCTCTCCGCCCTGCTCGATGCGTTGCGTGGCGAGTCACCGGGCTCGATCCTCGAGGTCAGCCGCACTTCGCGCGGCGGCGTGCGCGCCTTCATCGAACTGACCGAGGGTGAGGACGATGATGACAAGCTCGCCCAACTGACGCGGGAACACCCCTTGATGGCCGAGGAGAACGACTTTCAGGACGCCGCGCTCGAAGCCGCCCAGGCCAGACTCGACAAGGACGCCATCAAGGCAATGCGAAAGCTCGGGCGCAATGAAGGCGTCAGCAACCTGGGCCTGAGTGCCGACACCTGAGGCGCAGGATTCAACGCATGGCGCCCCTGCCATTCGGCAGCCCCGGCAACACGGACAAGACGACGGGAACCCCGCTCAGCATGCATATCCTGTACAAAGTCAAACAGCTGGTGGTACGCCATTTCATCGAGTTCAAATGGTATAACCTGCTGCTGGCCCTGCTGTTCTACCTCCTGGCGAGCTGGGTCCTGATGTGGCTTTCCGGCGAGCGCGAGATTGCGTCACCCGATCACTTCTTTTACTGGATCGTGGTCACGGCATCGACCGTCGGCTATGGCGACTTCTCCCCGGTCACCTCGGCAGGCAGATGGGTGACCAGCCTGTTCGTCATTCCGCTGGGGCTCGGGCTCTTCGGTATCCTCATCGGCCGCCTGGCGGCACATATTTCCTTTCTGTGGAGAAAAGGCGTGATGGGTCTGGATACGCTTGATTACGACCAGCACATCCTGGTGATTGGCTGGAACGAGGAGCATACGCTGCAACTGCTGAGGCTGCTGCTGCGCGAGCTCGAGTATCATGCCGACAAGCGCCCGCTGGCCTTGTGCGTGCGCACCGAGATGGAGAACCCCATCCCCGATCGTATCGGCTTCGTGCGGGTCTCGAGCTTCACCGACGAAGAAGGCATGCGGCGGACCGGCGTCGAGCGCGCGGCGCGGATCATCATCGACTGCCAGGACGACGACGCCACCTCCTCGGCCGCCCTCTTCGTCTGCAACGCCAATCCCGACGCCCACGTCATCACCTACTTCCACGACCAGCACATGGGCCAGCTGCTCAAGCGCCACCTGCCCAATATCGAGCCCATGCCGTCCGTGGCCACCGAAATGCTGGCCAAGGCCGCCATGGACCCGGGCTCCAGCCGCGTGCAGCACGAACTGCTGAGTGTCGATCAGGGCATGACGCAATATTCCATCGAGTATGCCGGCCAGCACAGCGTCGAGCTGAAAACGCTCTTCCACCTCTTCAAGGAGCGCTATGACGCCACCCTGATCGGCGTCGCCGCCAGCCACCGCGACCCCATCTCCATCAATCCCTCGCTCGCCATGTCGGTCGCGCCCGGGGCCGTGCTGTATTACATCGCCGATGAACGCATCAATGACTTCAACTGGGCGCTGGACGGCACCCGGACATGATGCACGAGGCCCTCAAGGGCGGGCACTCGAGCCCAAATTGAGTTTGGCCTCAGGGGGCAAATAAATCGTTGGTCGACGAGCCCTGCAGACGTCATTGTTGAGACATCGGAGACGGCCTCGTATCCGGCTCCGACGCCAACAATATTCGCCAGGGAGATTGCCCCATGACGCAACCCAACGTATTGGTCCTGATGGCCGACCAGCTCAATGGCACGCTGTTCGAGAATGGTCCTGCCGACTTTCTGCACGCGCCCAATCTCAAGAAACTGGCCAAGCGCGCGGTCAACTTCAACAACGCCTACACGCCGAGCTACCTGTGCGCACCGGGGCGTGCCGCCTTCATGTCGAGCCAGTTGCCGAGCCGCACCGGCGTCTATGACAATGCGGCGGAGTTTCCCTCCAGTGTTCCGACCTGGGCCCACCATCTGCGCCGTGCCGGCTACTCCACCTGCCTGTCGGGCAAGATGCACTTCGTCGGCCCCGATCAGCTCCACGGCTTCGAGACACGCCTGACCACCGATGTCTACCCGGCCGACTTCGGCTGGACGCCGGACTACACCCGGCCGGGCGAGCGCATCGACTGGTGGTACCACAATCTGGGCTCGGTGACCGGCGCCGGGGTCGCCGAGATTTCCAACCAGATGGAATACGACGACGAAGTCGCCTTCCACGCCGAGCAGAAGCTCTTCGACCTGTCGCGCGGTCATGACGACCGCCCCTGGGCCCTCTGCGTCAGCTTCACCCACCCGCACGACCCCTATGTGGCGCGCCGCAAGTACTGGGACCTGTACAACGACTGCGAGCACCTCGAGCCGCAACAGGGCGCCGTGCCGTTCGATGAGCTCGACCCGCATTCCCAGCGCGTCTTCGAGGCCAACGACTACACCAAGTTCGACATCCAGCCGCAGGATGTGCGCAACGCTCGCCAGGGCTATTTCGCCAACATCTCCTACATCGACGACAAGATCGGCGGTGTCCTGGATGTGCTCGAACGCACCCGCATGCTCGACAACACCATCATCGTGGTGTGTGCCGACCACGGCGACATGCTTGGCGAGAAGGGCCTGTGGTTCAAGATGAGTCCCTATGAAGGCTCTTCGCGCGTGCCGTTGATGCTGGCCGCACCGGGCCTGGAGCCGCGCAACGTCGAGGATCCGGTGTCGATCGTCGACATCAATACCACCATTGCCGACCTCGTCGGGATCGACCTGTCCTCGATCGCGCCCTACACCGACGGCCAGTCGCTGCTGCCCCTGGCGCGCGGCGAGAAACGCGAGGCGCCGGTCTACATGGAATACGCCGCCGAAGGCAGTTACTCCCCGATCGTGACCATCCGCGAGGGCAAGTGGAAGTTCAACCACTGCGAGATCGATCCGCCGCAGCTCTTCGACCTGGAAGCCGACCCATTGGAAACCCGCAACCTCGCGGAAGACCCCGACTACGCCGAGGTGCTGGCCGAGTATCAGGCCAAGGTGCACGAGCGCTGGGACATGGCCCGCTTCGATGCCGAGGTGCGCGCTTCCCAGGCCCAGCGCCTGATCGTCTACGAGGCGCTGCGCAACGGCCATTACTATCCCTGGGACTATCAGCCGCTGCAGGATGCTTCCGAGCGCTACATGCGCAATCACATGGACTTGAACGAGGTCGAGGAAGCCCAGCGCTACCCGCGGGGTGAGTAACCAGTGAACCGGGCAGGGTGCCAAGCCCTGCCTTGAAACGTCGGCCAGACCGGCATACAAAAGCGCCCGTACCAGCTGGTACGGGCGCTTTTATTGACGTTGGCAGCAGAGGCTGTCAGCCGCGGATATGGCGAAGCTCACCGTTCAGGCCGCGGATGATCGAGTAACACATCAGCAGCATCACGATGGAAAACGGAATCGCCGTTGCCGTGACACCGGCCTGCAGCGCCGACAAGCCACCACCGATCAGCAACACGATGGCAATCAGCCCTTCCACCGTGGCCCAGAACATGCGCTGAGGCCGCGGCGCATCGATCTTGCCGCCGGCCGTGATGGTATCGATCACCAATGAGCCGGAGTCCGAGGAGGTCACGAAGAAGACCAGCGCCAGGATGATGCCCAGTGTCGACATCACACCGGTCAGCGGCAGCTCATTGAGCATGCCGAACAGAGCCAGCTCTGGCTGGTAGCTGTCGATCACGTAGTCCTTGACCAGGCTCGCGGCAGGGTCGGCATACAGCTGCTCCAGTGCGGTGCTGCCGAACACGCCCATCCAGACGAAAATGAACAGGCTGGGTACCAGCAGCACACAGAGCACGAATTCACGCACGGTGCGGCCACGCGATACCCGAGCCACGAACATGCCGACGAAGGGCGCCCAGCTGACCCACCATGCCCAGTAGAACACCGACCAGGCCTGACGATAGGCATCATCCTCACGGCCGAACGGCGCCGAGAGCGGAATGAACTCCGTGACATAATGCTGAATGCCTGACCACATGCCGCTGACGGCAATCAGGGTGGGACCGGCCAGCAACACGAAAATGAAGAAGAATAGCGACGCGCCCATGTTGAGCTCGGAGAGTCGCTTCACGCCACCGTCCAGGCCACGCCATACCGACACCAGCGCCACGGCCGTGACCAGTGCGATGACGATCACCTGAGTGGTGGTGTTGACCTCGATACCAAAGACGAAATTCATGCCCGCATTGGCCTGCTGGGCACCCAGGCCGAGTGCCGTGGCCAGGCCGAACAGCGTGGAGAACACCGCCAGAATATCGATGGCGTGGCCCCACCAGCCCCAGACACGATCACCCAGGATCGGGAAAAAGACCGAGCGGATGGAAAACGGCAATCCCTTGTTGTAGGTGAAGATGGCCAGCGCCAGGGCCATCACCGCATACACGGCCCAGCCATGCAGTCCCCAATGCAGGAAGGTACCCGCCAGGCCCATGGCCGTGGCTTCGGGAATTGCCGAGGTATCCAGGCCACCTTCTTCACCGAAGGGCGACGTTATGCCCAGCGGCAGCGACACATTGGCGTGATACACCGGCTCCAGCACGCTGAAGAACAGCAGGGCGATCCCGATACCCGCCGTGAACAGCAGCGCGAACCAGGACAGATAGCCGTATTCCGGCCGGGCATCCGGGCCACCCAGGCGCACCTTGCCATGCGGCAGCACCACCAGGGTCAGGCAGAACAGGATGAAGAAATCCACCAGAATCATGAAGTACCAGTCCAGGGTGCCGGTCGAAAAGCTGACGATGGACTGGAAGAATTCGCCGGCGCGCTCGGGAAACATCAGGGTCAGTACGATGAAGACCACCGACGCCAGCGCGGAGACGATGAAGACCCGGTTGTGAATGTCGAAGCCGACAGGACCGATACTGCCTTCGATATTATCCTGTCCGACCACATAGTCGGTGTGCATATCGTCCGCGCCAGGCGGCGATAGCGGTTCTTTCGAGGAGCTCATATTAGGCTTCTCCTTGTCGTCGTTATCATGGTGATTGTTGTTTTGCAGTTTCGAGAGACGGCAGGCACGTCACACCTGCCAAGGGCAGAGCCCGCCAGCGCCGACGGCGATGGCGATGGCGGGCGGGGAAACCGATATATTCCGTTCTGGCGGAGTCCTAGAGGACGATCACCACCGGCTGCTCATCGCGAGGATCCTCGGTGACCAGGCCGACGCGCTGCAGGCGCGCCACCACGCTGGGTTTGGTCCAGGCCAGGTAGAGCTTTCCGCCGCGCGCATGGCAGCGGCGCGCCTGGCGCTGCAGCAGATGAATGCCACTCAGGTCGATGAAGTTGATGCCCGCGGCCAGGATCACCAGGTTGGGCTGGTCGACATATTCCAGCCGTTTGGCCACCGAGTCGCAGGCACCGAAAAACAGCGAGCCATCGATACGCAGAACCTGACAGCCCGCCTCACCGATGGTCTGCTGGAGCGTCGGCGGCGCCTGGTTCAGGTCACTCTCCACCACGGGCGGGCGCGTGGTGCGTCGCAGGTAAAAGATCAAGGACGCCAGCACGCCCAGATAGATCGCGAACTCCATCGCCAGCAACAAGGTGCTGAAGAAGGTGATCAGCAGCACCGTGGCTTCCGAATGACTCAGGGTCAGGGCCTCGCGAATGCTTTGCCGGTCGACCAGCTTGAAGGCGACCAGCAGCAGCTGTCCGGCAATGGCGGGCATGGGAATGAACTGCAGCAAGGGCGACGCCAGCAGCAGAATGGGTATCAGAAACAGGGCCGAGAACAGGGCTGCCATGGGCGAGCAGGCCCCGGCGCTGGCATTGAGCCCCGAGCGGGTCAGCGACCCCGAGGAGACATAGCCGGAAAAGAAGGCGCCCCCCAGATTGGCGATCCCCTGGCCGATGAACTCCTGATTGTTGTCGAGCCGCTGCCCCGTGCTGGCCGCAATGGCGCGCGAGATGGCCACGGCCTGCACCAGGCCGAGCAGGCCCAGCGCCATGGCGCCGGGCGTCAAGAGGCGCAGGTTTTCCAGCGACAGATCCGGCGCCGAGAGCGGCGGCAGTCCTGCCTGCACCTCGGTTACCCGCTGAATGCTCTGGCCCTGCGGATCGAGCCAGGCCGCCAGTAGCGTCGTCGCCAGAATCGCCACGATCATGCCCGGCCAGCGTGGCAACCAGCGCTGAAAGGCCAGGCAAATGAGAATGGTGGCCGCCGTGATCAACAGCGCTAGGGGCTGAATGGCATCGAGACGGGTCAGCAGCTGAGGCCATAACGACAGGAAATTGCCGTTTTCGACTGCCTCGAGGCCCAGTGCATGGGGCAGCTGGCTGGCGGCAATGATCAGCGCCGCCCCGGCCGTGAACCCCGTGATCACCGAATGCGAGACCAGTTCGACCAGAGCGCCCAGGCGCGCCACCCCCAGCAGAATCTGGAACACGCCCGCCAGAAAGGTCAGGGTCATCGCCAGGGTGATGAACTCGCTGGTTCCTGCTTCGGCGAAGGGCTGCAGGGTGGAAAACAGCGCGATCGACAAGGCCGCTACCGGGCCACTGACCATTTGCCGCGATGAGCCGAACAGCGCCGCCAGGATGACCGGCACGATGGCCGCATACAGCCCGTATTCCGGCGGCAGGCCGGCCAGCAGTGCATAGGCGACGCCCTGCGGCAGCACCAGCACGGCACCGGTCAGGCCAGCGATGGCGTCCGTGCGTAGCGAGCGCGGCGTCTGCCGGGGCATCCAGTCGAGAAACGGCAGATACCGGCGCAGCCGGGTGGATGCCGTGCGGTCCCCGCTGGCACCACGCATCAGGACTGCCCCGATAGCGCTCGCCGGGGGAGTACCGAGCAGCGGGGCAGGACGGAACCAGATCTGGATCGGATGAGCTTCATGGCTCGGTCAACGGCATGCATCATGAGGAATCACCCTACGAGGTAAGCCATTGTGGCGCTCACAACGGCGTTGTTTCGATGCATTCACAATGAAGGGGTAAAGCCTGTCATACCAATGATTTATTTGTACCCTGAGGCCAAGCAGAGGTTAGCCTAGCGCGTCATGCGCGGCCGCCGCCTCGGTGCCGAAGCCGGCGGGCAGGCGCTGCGGCGCTGTCATCAAATAGTAATGAGCGACAGCGCAGAGTAACCGGCTTGACCCTGACGGCTGGACCGGGAGCCGATCCCGTGGCCGGATGGCCATGATGCACCCCCTCTTGACTGGCTCGGCCGCGATGCCCCGCTGTTCCTGCACCGACAAGTTGATACCCTCTGCCTCATGACGACACTCATCACATTGCTGGAAGGCCTGGCCCTGCATTGCCGCTGGTGGTGTCGGGCCCTGGTTGCCTGGCGCGGCCCCCGTGCCCCCATGAGGCCACGCCGTGCCCTGCTGCTGGTACTCGGCATGCCCCTCTTCCTGCTGGTCCAGGGCGTTCATACCCTCTGCCTGTTGCTGGATGAGCTGCTGTTTCCGCGTTATCGCGGCGTGAGGGTCGGTCGAGCCCTGTTCATTACCGGCCTGCCGCGCAGTGGCACCACCTTCCTGCATCGCACCCTGGCCATGGACCGTCGAGGCTATACCACGCTCACCACCTGGGAAGCCCTGCTGGCGCCCTCGATCACGCAACGCAAGCTGCTACGCGGGCTCGGCAAGCTGGACCACGCCCTGGGAGGATGGGGGCGGCGCGGCCTGGACGCCATCATCCGGCGCGCGGTCGGTGACTTCGCCGCCATCCATGATGTCGGTCTACACGCCGCCGAAGAAGACTACCTGACGCTGTTGCCCGCCGGTGGCTGCTTCATCCTCATGCTGGTATTTCCGGGCAGCCCCGGCCTCTACGAGCTGGGCCACTTCGACCGCCGGATGAGTCCCGGACGGCGCCGGCGCCTGTTACGCTTTTACGAGCGCAGCCTGCAACGCCACTTGTATGCCGATGGGCAGCAACGTCGCCTGCTCTCCAAGAATGCCGCCTTCGGCTCCTGGCTGGACGGGCTCCGGCAGCAGTTTCCCGAGGCCCGCTTCATGGTCTGTGTGCGCGACCCCGTCGCGGCGCTGAGTTCCCAACTCAGTTCGGTTCGCAGCGCAGCCGAGCTGTTCGGCACCAAAGCAGACAGTGCGCGGTTTCAACACGACTTCCTCGCCATGTTCGGCGAGACACTCGACCACCTGAACGACACCCTGGCTGACGGGTCAATGTCCCAGGGAGCGGTCATCGACATGGACGACCTGCGTGAGCAGCCGTCACTCCTCATCACCCGAGCAATGGCATGGATCGGCGAACCAATGGGCCCGGAGCTGGCGCACCATGTACAGCAGTTGCCCGCCGGTACCGCGAGTCGGCACCAGCATACGGCCGAGTCACTGGCGATCCCGCGTGACACCATGGAAGCCGTCATGCAGCCGGCTTACCTGGGCCTCCTCGCCCTGCCTCAGCGAATCAGGATCAGCACGTGAACGAGACAGCCACCCCCTTACAGCCCGAGTCCGGCATCGCCGTGCACCAGTTGCGCATTGCCTTCTTCTCCGACTCCCTGGCCGAACGCAATGGCACCGGCTCCTACTACCACGACCTGATCGATCAACTGCGATCCCGCGTCGAATGTGTCGAGATCCTGCAGCCTGAAGCGTCGAACGGCTTCCACCCTTTCCGCTTCCCCCTGCCGGGCGATGCCACCCAGCATGTCGCGGCGCCCAACCCCGTCAGGATTCGCCGTACCCTGGCGCAGATTCGACCGCATGTCATCGTCAGCGTGACACCCGGCCCTTACGGCCTGCTCGGCCCCTGGATGGCCCGCCGCCATCAATGCGGCTTCATTTCCGCCTACCACACTCACTTCGAGGGCCTGGCCGACCTGTACTGGCGCCCCTTCAAGCGGCAACTGATCAGCGGCTGCCTGAGCTCCGCCAACCGCTTTCTCTGCCAACGCAGCAGCACGGTGCTGATCCACAATCAGGCGCTGGACGATACGGTCATGGGCCTGGGTGCCAGGCAATGCGATGTGATGGGCACCCCCCTGGCCCGCAACTTTGCGGAAACGCCACCCGCCCCGCTGCCGGAAGGCCTGCAGCAGGTCTGCTTCGCGGGCCGACTGGCGGCGGAAAAGAACATCGACACCATCCTCGAGGCCGCGCGCCACTGGCCGTCCATCCGCTTCGTGATCGGCGGCGATGGCCCTCTCAAGTCCCGGGTCGAAGCCGCCGCCAGCGAACTGCCCAACCTCGACTACCGGGGTTGGCTGTCGCGTGATGCATTACGCCAACTGATCGACGACTCCAGCCTGCTGGTACTGCCGTCTCACCAGGAGACCTTCGGTTCCATCGCCCTGGAAGCCATGGCACGCGGCCGCCCGGCACTGGTGTCCGACAACATCGGCATTCATGACTGGCCACAGCTCGCGACTGGACTTTGCAAGATCCATCACGGCGAAACCCTGAGCGATGCCATCGGCCGTCTACAGGCCAGCCCGCCCGGTTTCCTGACCGAGGTGGCCTCCCGCGCGCGGGAAGCTGCCCTGCAGCTCAATGACGACACGCTCGAGCAATGGCTTGGCGTACTGACCGCACAGGCCACCGCCCGACCATGAAAGCCCTGCTCTCGATCCACGATGTCATGCCGCACACCCTGCCGCGCGTCGCCTCGATCATCGACACGCTGAGAGCGCAGGGTCACGCGAACCTGACGCTGCTGGTCGTGCCCGGCAAGGACTGGCAGCCCAGCGACATCGCCACCCTCGCCCGCTGGCAGCAGGAGGGACTGGAGCTCGCCGCCCATGGCTGGCACCACCATGCCTGGCGGATCAAGGGGCTCCGGCATCGCCTGCACGCCGCCCTGCTCTCGCGTCACGCGGGGGAACACCTGGCGCTCGACGGCGACGCCATCGCCCGGCTCATGCAGGCCGCCGCCGACTGGTTTCCGCAACACGGCCTGGCATCCCCCAGCACCTATGTGCCACCCGCCTGGGCACTCGGCGCAATTCCGCGATCGCGCCTCATGACCCTGCCCTATCAACGCATCGAGGTCACACGCGGCATTATTGACCTGCAGAGTGGGCAGCTCGACAAGCTCCCGCTGGTCGGTTTCGAGGCCGACACGCGCTGGCGCGAGCAGGCACTCCGGACCTGGAACCGGCTCCAGATCCGCCAGGCACGACGCGGCGAACGCCCGCTACGCCTCAGCATTCACCCCTACGACCCCGAACTGCGCCTGGCACAGGACCTGCAACGCCTCATCGCCGAACCCTGGCAAGCCCTGCTTTACGACCAGCACCGTGGCTAGGCCGACATAGTCCCTGCGCCCGGCACCGATACATGCACACCGTTGCTGGCTAGATAGAGGGTGACCCGAAAGCATCTGATCCCTGCCGCTCTATGGCGAGAAAAAGCAACGTCGCACACATCGTCGAGGAGACTGACGGCAAGGCGCATGGCGTTGTCAGCGCGCGCCGGCCGTGAGGCCGAGTGGAGAAGGAGGGGATCAGGAAGGAATCTGTGCGTCGAATTGTACGCACACACAAAAAAACCGCCTTCGAGGGCGGTTTCTTGCGTTCTGCAATCTGTTAATCTGCTGGGAAAATTCCGATGGTGCCGACACCAGGAGTCGAACCCGGGACCTACTGATTACAAGTCAGTTGCTCTACCAACTGAGCTATGTCGGCTCGGAACGATCTCAGCTTGGGAAGCAGAACGTAAAAGCGTTGACGTGGCTGGGGTAGCAGGATTCGAACCTGCGCATGCTGATACCAAAAACCAGTGCCTTACCACTTGGCGATACCCCAGCAGTTGTGGTGGCCAGAGACGGAATCGAACCGCCGACACGAGGATTTTCAATCCACTGCTCTACCGACTGAGCTATCTGGCCCGCGCCAACGGTGCGTATTAAACCCTAAACCCTGTTTTGCGTCAACCTTTTCTGTTCAATTCTCTCTTCAGTGAGGTGACAGCGTCCCGCGATACGAACTGCCGCACCGACAGGGTCGGTTCCCGGCCGTCGGTCGCTCACCAGCGGCGGCCCCTCGCCGGATCACTCTTCAGGCGGCACATAGCCTTCCGCCTGGTCGGTCTCCTGGTTGTCGAAGAAGCGCTCCATCTGCTCCATCAGGTAGGCGCGGTCGGTGGCGTCGAGCATGTTGAGGTGCTTTTCATTGATCAGCCGCGTCTGCTGTGCCTGCCATTCGTCCCAGGCACGCTTGGAGACACTGGCCTGGATTTCGCGGCCTTTCTCGCCGGGCAGCGGCGGAAACGGCAGCGCCTCGAGCTCTTGCTGATACTTGCGGCAGAATACGGTTTGACTCATGGGGTGGCTCCTTGGCTGAAGCAGGGTCTCAATCCGGGGCAGAAGCGTGGCCTGCCGGGGCTGACAGGGTGAAGGGTTGCAACGCCTCCAGCAAGCCTTTCACCGGCGCGGCCAGGCCAATGCTGGCCGGCTCGGCCGGGTCGTACCAGTGCCAGCCTTCGGCGACGCTATCGAGCCGCGTCACCCTCGCCGGTTGCGGCGTGATTTCCAGACGAAAGTGGCTGAATACATGGGTGAAGGTGGCCCAGGCGGTGGCAAGCTCGGCCGTGCCGGCGTGCTGGTCGAGCCAGGCCTGCAGCGATGCCATGTCGTCGAACTGTGGCAGACTCCAGAGCCCGCCCCAGAGACCGCTGGACGGACGCTGCTGAAGCAGCACACGCCCCTGCTCGTCCTGCAGCAACAGCATCAGGGTCTGGCGCGTGGGGCTGGCCTTCCTGGGCTTGGGCTCCGGGAAGCGCTTCTGCTCGCCCCGGGCATTGGCCACACAGTCCGCTTCGAAGGGACAGCGGCCACATTCGGGCTGGCCACGACGACACAGGGTCGCGCCCAGGTCCATCATGGCCTGGGTGAAATCGACCACCCGCTGATGTGGCGTGTAATGCTCGGCCAGCGCCCACAGGCGGCGCTCCACGGCGGGACGGCCCGGCCAGCCTTCCACTCCATGCAGCCGGGTCAGCACGCGCTTGACGTTGCCATCCAGGATTACGGCCCGTCGGCCGGTGCTCTGGGCGATGATGGCCCCGGCCGTGGAACGGCCAATTCCGGGCAGCCCGGCCATGGCATCGAGACTGTGTACCGGAAATTCCCCATCATGCTCGTCCATGACGACGCGTGCCGCCTTGTGCAGGTTGCGCCCACGGGCGTAATAGCCAAGGCCGGTCCACAGATGCAGCACCTCGTCCTGCTCGGCCCCGGCCAGCGCGGCGACATCGGGAAAGCGCGCCATGAAGCGCTCGAAATAGGGGATGACCGTGGTCACCTGGGTCTGCTGGAGCATGATCTCCGAGACCCAGACCCGGTAGGGCGTTCGCTGTTGTTGCCATGGCAGGTCATGCCGCCCATGGACATCAAACCATTCCAGCAGACGACGCTGAAAGGTCTCGGGCGGCAGGATGGCGGGCGTTGTCTCGGTCATGTTCTGGCTCGACACGCAAAAAAGCGCCGATCACGGGGACCGGCGCAGGGACTGGCTTACTGGTTGCTCAATTCAATAGACTCTCGATGGCGCCACGAAGTTCACTGCCCGCCTTGTTTTCGAGTTGATCCATGGCATCGTCGAGACGCTCGTTGACCGCTTCACCGGCGCGCTCGGTCACTTCCTGACGCAGCAGCTCGCCCAGGGCGGCCTGCAACGCCTGGCGATCAAACCGGCACCACTCGGCACTGTCACCACTCAGTTGCCCCTCGCAATGCACCGGGAACGGCACGCCCTGGAGACGAGGACTGACCTCGCAGGCCGCATCCACCGTCTCGGTAAAGCGCGCCTTGGCCGTGAGATCGAAACGTTCGCTGGCCACATCGAGCTGACCCTGGCCACTGACACCGATCCCCGGCAGCGACGCCTCAAGGTCATCGCTGGTCGCCACGCCATCGCGAATCCGGAAGCTGGCCTCGGCCTGCTGAATCGGCGTCCCCGGCTGCCATTCGCGGCTGGTGCTCTCGCCCTCGATACGCGCCACCGTGGTGCACAGCTGGCGGGAGATATTGACCTCGCTGAGCTGCCCCTTCTCGAGTCGGGCATCCAGCTGGCCGTTCAAGCCACGCTTCAATTCATTGAGGGTGTTGCCGCGGCTCTCGAGCGCACCGCTGCTCTGCAGCCGCCCCTGGATGGCCGAGGGCTGTTCGTTCAGCGACTCCATCAGGCTGCCCAGGCGCACATTGCTGACCGTCGGCGACAGCTGCCATGCCAGCGGCGTGTCCCGCGCATCGAGGCTGCCGGTCGCCGCCAGTTGGCCTTCATGGAAGCCGGCCTCGAAGTGTGTCAGCCGGTGCTGACCCTGCTCACCCTCCAGGCGCAGCACCACATCCCGGAAGTTCTGCTGCAGCAGCTGCAGCTCGCCGAGTTCGAGGCTGGCATCGAGATCCAGTTGCGCCAGCCAGTCAGCCGGCAACAGACCCGAGGCCGACTGGGCATGAGCGCGCTCGACCAGGTTCAGGCCGGCGGTGTCCTGGGTCTCGGGGGGCGGCAGATAATCATCCAGGTTCAGGCTGTCGCCCTGCAGATCGAGAGTCAGGCTCGAGGCATCAAAGCGCCCCGCCAACTGCCCATTGAAGGTGCTGCCATCGAGCTTCAGCGTCAGGTCCTGCAAGGCGATGTGCTCGAGATCCCCCTCCACCGAGCTGCTCAGCCCTATCTCACCGAAAGCGTCGTCACTGGAGGTCGTCGGCATGGCCTGCAGCCGGCTCAGCCAGGGACGCAGCGAGAGAGTCGCCAGGCTTGCCTGACCACGATAGACAGGCGCCGAGAGCAGCTCGCTGAACCTGAGGTTACCGGTCAGCTCGAGGCCATCGGGACCGGTCAGCTCGACCTCGCGTAGATGAGCACTATGTTCCTCAAGATCGGCATCCAGTTGAAAGCCCATGGCCAGTGGCAGACGCTTCTCGCCGAGCCGCGGGTCGAGCAGGCTGACATCCAGCTGCCCATCGGTCAGCTGGAGCTGCTGCTGGTCCAGGTCGAGGATCGCCTCGGCGGCATTCAGGCTGGCCTTCTGCGCCGACTCATCGCCCGCGAAGCGCGATTCGGCCTGCAGGGCCAAGTCCTGAAGCACATGTCGCCCCTCGGCCAGGCCCAGGTCGACCTGTGTCTTGAGCGTGACATCACTGATCAGCAGCGGCGCCTCATTGGCCTTGTTGTCGTCGAGAATCAGGCGCAGGCTGGCATTGAGCGGGAACGCCTGATCCGGGTTGACGTTGCTGCCGGTTACGTTGAGCTGCTGCAGAGTCATTTCGCGGCCTGTCTGCAGGTCCCGGTAATTGACCTGCCCCTGGCGCACCTGAACGCTGGCGATATTGAGTGCAACTGACAGGGCACTGCCATCCGCCTCTGGATTGGGCCCGGCGCTGGCCGGCGCCAGGGCCTGCTCGGCCTGCTCACCGCGTTCACGCAGACGCTCCATCAGCACCTGCCAGTTGCCGCGACCTTCGGCATCGCGTACCAGGTTGAGGCGCAGGCCATCAATGGTCAGACCCTCGATGGCAATCTCGCCGCCCAGCAGTGGCGCGAACGCCAGGCTGACCTCGCCATGCTCGAAGGCGGCAAAGGGCCGCTCCTCGGGTGGCTGATCCGGCAGCCGCGCTTCGGCCGACTCCACACTGACCCCCAGGCGCGGGTAGAAGGACCAGCTGAGCGGCCCTTCCAACTCCAGCTCCAGGCCGCTGTGCTCGCGCACCACTTCGATGAGACGCGGTTTGAGATCTTCCGGATCGAAGAAGGTGGTCACGAACACCACCGCTGCCACCGCGACCAGGCCAAGAATGCCGATGGTCGCTAACAGGGTACGCAAGATTCGCTTCATGGCCCGGCTCCTTTGGGCGGCAGGTCGAGTTCGAAATAATCACCCGTCTGTGTCAGGCGATAGCCCAGGCGTCTCAGCAGCAGCTGGTCGGCCATGTCCAGCTGCGAGCTTATCACGCGCAGCTCACGCCCTTCCTGGCTGGCCGACTGGTGCGTCAGGGTGAGCAGTCGCGAGCCGACACCGCGGCGCCGGGTCGACTTGCGCACGCACAGGTGGCCGAGCCACCAGGCCTCGGGGTGGGGCGTCACGGCCACCGCCCCGAGCAGCCGGTCATTGAAGTGCGCGCAGCAGAAAAAGCGTGCCGCCTCGGCCAGATGCTCGCTCACGAAGTCCTCCGGCGCCTGCGGCATGCGCTCGGCGGGAGCATCCACGTAAATGCGCACCAGGTCGGTACGCACCTGGGCATCCGACTCCCAGGTTGCCTGATCGACTCGCTGAAGCGTGACCGGCATGCAGAGTCCTCCCGTTAAAGGCAGCGGATACCGCGACGGCGGAATAGCTGGCATTGTAGCGGATCGGGGTCGCGTTTCACTATAATGGCGAGGTTGCGTCGACATCCCCGGCATCGGCGCGACTCGGGCCCCTGCGGCCGGTCTTATTCTGACAAGCGCCAAGGCGCTGGAGATTCAACATGTCCGAGCGTACTGCCACGGTCACCCGCGACACCAAGGAAACCCGGATCACGGTCGCCATCGACCTCGATGGGCAGGGGCAGCTCAGCGGCGAGTCCGGCGTGCACTTCCTCGATCATATGCTCGACCAGGTGGCACGTCATGGCTTGATCGACATCGACATGCAGGTTAGCGGCGACCTGCACATCGACGCTCACCACACCGTCGAGGATCTGGGCATCACGCTCGGCCAGGCCTTCGCCGGGGCCATCGGCGACAAGCGCGGCATCTACCGCTACGGCCACGCCTATGTACCACTGGACGAAGCCCTGTCGCGAGTCGTGATAGACTTCTCGGGTCGCTCCGGCCTGTTCATGAATGTCGAGTTCACGCGTGCCGTGCTGGGCCAGATGGACACTCAACTGTTCCAGGAGTTCTTTCAGGGCTTCGTCAATCATGCCGGCGTGACGCTGCATATCGACAACCTGAAAGGCTTCAATGCCCACCACCAGGCGGAAACCATCTTCAAGGCCTTCGGCCGCGCCCTGCGCATGGCCGCCGCCGAGGACCCGCGCATGACAGGCCGCATGCCGTCTACCAAGGGTAGCCTGTGACGCCGGCAAGCACGACAAACGCCAAGCACCGCGCAACAGAGTGGTTCATCCGGCCAGCTCTTCAAGCCGTGCTTCCTAAACCCGTCGACTGATACGAGGAAGACCCCATGACCATTGCCGTCATCGACTACGGAATGGGCAACCTGCATTCCGTCGCCAAGGCATTGGAGCACGTGACCCATGAAAACGTCGTGATCACCCGTGACGCGCGGCGCATCCATGGTGCCACGCGGCTGGTGCTGCCCGGCCAGGGCGCCATTCGCGACTGCATCGGCGAGCTCGAGCGCACCGAACTGCGCGGCATGGTCGACGAGTTGCTGGCTGCTCAGAAAAAGCCCTTGCTGGGCATCTGCGTCGGTCAACAGATGCTTCACGAGCACAGCGAAGAAAATGGCGGCGTCGACTGCCTGGGCTTCATGCCCGGCGAGGTGCGCCGCTTCCCGGTCGACATGAGCGACGAGAGCGGCAACCGCTGCAAGGTTCCCCACATGGGCTGGAACCTGGTGCACCAGCATCAGAAGCATCCGCTCTGGGAAGGCATCGACCAGAACGAGCACTTCTACTTCGTGCACAGCTACTACGTCGAGGTCGATGACGACAGCGTGCTGTTCGGCGCCACCGATTACGGCCGCGTCAACGCCCATGTGGCCACCGGGCGCGATGCCACCTTTGCGGTGCAGTTCCATCCGGAAAAGAGCTCCCGGGCCGGCCTCAGGCTGCTCGAAAACTTCGTCCAATGGATGCCCTGAACGGCGCCCGCGCTGGAGGATTCAACATGCTGGTAATTCCCGCCATCGACCTCAAGGATGGCCAATGCGTTCGCCTCAAGCAGGGGCGCATGGACGACGCGACCACCTACGGTGACGACCCCGTGGCCATGGCGGCCCGCTGGGTCGAGGCCGGTGCCCGGCACCTGCACCTGGTCGACCTCAACGGCGCCTTCGAAGGACGGCCGATCAACGGCGACGCCGTCACCGAGATCGCCCGCGCCTACCCGAAGCTGCCGATTCAGATCGGCGGCGGCATTCGCAGTGCAGCCACCATCGAGCACTACCTGGACGCCGGCGTGTCCCAGGTCATCATCGGCACCAAGGCGGTCAAGGAGCCGGACTTCGTCACCCAGATGTGTCGCGCCTTCCCGGGCCACATCACTGTCGGCCTGGATGCCCGCGATGGTTTCGTGGCCACCGACGGCTGGGCCGAGGTATCGACGCTCAAGGCCACCGAGCTGGCCAAGCGCTTCGCCGACGACGGTGTCTCGGCCATCGTCTACACCGACATCGCCCGGGACGGCATGATGGGCGGCGTCAACATCGAAGCCACCGCCGAACTGGCCCGCCAGGGCGGCCTGCCGGTAATCGCCTCCGGCGGCGTCACCAACCTGGATGACCTGCGCGCCCTGATCGAGGCCGAGGAGCCGGGTATCCTCGGCGCCATCACCGGCCGCGCCATCTACGAAGGCAGCCTGGACGTGGCCGCAGGCCAGCGGCTGTGCGACGAACTCACCCGCCACCGAACCGGGAGCTGAATCATGGGACTCGCCAAGCGCATCATTCCCTGCCTGGACGTCGACGCAGGCCGGGTGGTCAAGGGCGTCAACTTCGTGGGTATCCGCGATGCCGGCGACCCGGTGGAAGTCGCCCAGCGCTACAACCACCAGGGCGCCGATGAGATCACCTTCCTCGACATCACCGCCAGCCACGAGGACCGCGCCACCACGGTGGAAATGGTCGAGCGCATCGCCGGAGAGGTCTTCATTCCATTGACCGTGGGCGGCGGCATTCGCACCTGCGATGACATCCGCACCATGCTCAACGCCGGCGCCGACAAGGTCTCGATCAATACCGCCGCCGTGCACGACCCCGACTTCGTGTACGAGGCCGCCGAACGCTTCGGCAGCCAGTGCATCGTCGTCGCCATCGACGCCAAGCGAGTCTCCGCGGACGGCGAGACCCCGCGCTGGGAAATCTTCACCCATGGCGGACGCCGCCCCACCGGCCTCGACGCCGTGGAGTGGGCACAGAAGATGGTCGAACTGGGCGCCGGCGAGCTGCTGCTGACCAGCATGGACCGCGACGGCACCCGTCAGGGCTTCGACATCGGTGTGACGCGTGCCATCAGCGACGCGGTCAGTGTGCCGGTGATCGCCTCCGGCGGCGTCGGCACCCTCGACCACCTGGTGGAGGGCATCAAGGATGGCGGTGCCGACGCGGTGCTGGCGGCCAGCATCTTTCACTTCGGTGAATACAGCATCCCCGAAGCCAAGCGTCACATGACCGACAACGGCATCGAGATGCGTCGCTGAGCCTGCCCCGGCCGACTCAGAGGGTGTTTACAAAC
>NZ_BJOC01000035.1 GCF_006540005.1 Halomonas halmophila
CTCGCGCTTGGCGGGCTGGCGGGTGGCGGCGAAGGCCACGTCGGTGAGGCCATTTTCCTCACACAGGGTGTTGATGACCGTCAGCGGCGAGACGTTCTGGAAGATACGCGAGTTCTGCCGCAGCGAGAGCCGCCACAGCGCCGGGCGAATGGTGAAGTGATAATGGGTGCGGCGATGGCCGCGATCCCCGCGGGCGAACTCGCTGACCACGCCGTGCACGCGACGCACCGCGACGCCATCGCGCCATACGGTAAGACTGGCACCGAGCTCGAGCAGATCGCTCGACGAGAGGTCACCGCGACGGCTGGCGGCCTCGACCTCCAGGGTAAAGGGCGCAGAAAGCGCCTCGTCAAGCTGGAAGTCGACCACCGCCAGGTCGAGGCTGCCGCCGCCGGCCAGGCTGAGAGTGAAATGCCATCCCTTGGCTTGCATGGCGTCCCTCCTGGAAGCCATCAATCGAATCGTTGATGTCAGTGTTGGATGATAAACAGCACCAATCTAAGGATTTTTGGATGACAAACAAGCTTTTCTGGCCATCCGTCGAAAATCTCTTACAATCCTCATATCGGAAATACTACGCGCAGCCGGTTTGCCTCGCCGTCATCAGCGCTGATCCCTCGTTTTTCGCCCGGCACGTAACCAATGGAAAGGCCATCGTCACAGGCATGACAACCCCCTCCCCCAAGGGGTATGATACATACCGTTCTTGGGGAGTAGCCTGCTTCCAGCGCGTGCCTTTTCAGCGACCTATTCCAGCGCTCTGCCGCTGTATCGCCGAATGAGTCAACGTCACGTGCCGCGAAGTCTCCGTGTCAACACACTCGGCAGCAATGCCGTGGCACGGGTGGCCTGATGGCTGGCGAGACCAATGGCGCAAACGCATTGCCACCGGCAATGCATGTCGCCTTGCCTGCTTACTTGTCGGGAACTGCCAGCATGTCTCTGTACTCCACTATGTTTCTTGCCTTCTCCATGTCCAGCGACGCCTTCGTGGCTTCGTTGACCAAGGGCGCTTCACTGCCTCGTCGTCCCAGCTTTATTGAGGCCCTGCAGACCGGTCTGATCTTCGGCACCATCGAGACCATCACTCCTCTCCTCGGCTGGGCACTTGGCCTCTCGATGTCCCAGTTCATCACCGCCTGGGATCACTGGGTGGCATTCGCCTTACTCTGTCTGCTGGGTGCCCACATGATGCATGAAGGGCTGAAGAGTCACGACGACACAGCGCAAGAGACAGCAGCCCCAAAACGCCAGCCTGCGTCACTGCTGCGCCTGGTTATCACCGCCTTCGCAACCAGCATCGATGCTCTGATCATCGGCATCACACTGGCGTTCATGGAGGCCAATATTGTGCTCACCTCGCTAGCCATCGGCGGTGCCACCCTGCTGATGACAACACTCGGGGTCATGCTGGGCCGCGCCATCAGCACCGTGGTCGGCAAACGCGCCGAGGTGCTGGGCGGTCTTACCCTGTGCGGCATCGGTATCGCCATTCTGGTCGAGCATCTGGGGTTGTTGAGCGGATGATCCTCTGACCCAACCAAAACGCCGCCACGATGAAGCATCGTAGCGGCGTTTGTGGATCTGCCAACCTGTCGAGTCACCCGAATCAGCAACGGCCCTTCTTGGCCTGCCCCGGCGGGCAGAAACCACCGCCACGGCCATCATCATGGTGGTGATCGTCACGATGGCGGTAGTCACGGTCATGATCATGGTCGCGATCATCACGGTCATGATGACCATCGTCATCAATCACGACAGCCGGTTCCGGCGAGATACGCGCCGGATGGTAACTACAACCCGCCAGGCCCGCCACCAGCAAGGCCCCCATCAACAAGCACAGTACACGCATGAAGCTATCTCCCGTTCATATCTCAGTGTCGCACAGCCGCATCCTAGCAGGCCGGAAGGCGTTTGAAGCGTGGCAAAATGGCGACAGTTGGGGAAAAAACCTTGCAGCCTGAGGCCCAGAAGCATCAGACAATCAATAGCCAGCGAAGGCAGCCAGCAGCCGATGGCCTCACGCAATCAGCCTAATAGTTTGCATGCTAATATTGTGGCGTATAAATTGTGTACAACACATCAGAGGCGCAGTACAGCTTCCTGCTCTGCGGTGTACCAACTCTCAGCTTGTTAGAGGTAAAGCATGCAAAAGATCATCAAGACAGCCGCCATCGCCAGCACCCTGATGCTCGCTTCTTCCGTCGCCATGGCGGAGCATCACGAAGACGGCATGGAGCACCAGGACCAAGCCATCGTCGAAGATGGCGGCGTGCAGTCCAACCATAACCCGGAAGTCGAAGGCGAGACGAACGCCAACCTGGATGATGAAAGCATCGTCAAGGACGGCGGAACGGGTTCCGACTACAATGCAGAAGTCGCGGATGAGCCCGAAGCCGACCTTCCGGAAGGTGAAATCGTCGAGGATAGCGGCGTCGACTCGGCCGCAAGCTGATCACGCCTTGACAGGCATGCGTTATCGACGTGATGCCGGCAGCAGCATCCCCGAGCAGTGGCACATACCAAAAAGCTACCGGAGCAATCCGGTAGCTTTTGTGTTCGTGGCACATGGCACGATCCTCTAACGGGGCATTGCCACCTCACCTTGCGCCACTCAATCGAAGTGGTACCGCACCCCGAGGGAGGGAATATTGCTACCGCCCTCCTGATCACTGAAGAAGCCAAACGCACTCGAGCGATGGTGCAAGCGGCCATAGACCGACCAGGGGCCCCAGGCATCCGGCTGGGCTTCCAGTTCAAAGATCATCGAGGCCATCAGCTTCTCGCCGGAATCGTCGAGTTGCGACTCTTCGGTGGTATAGGAGAGCCCGACGCCCAGGTAGGCCGTGGTATCGACGCTATCGTCCCAGGGGAAAGGCTCCCAGCTGAGCGACGGCGTGATGAAGCTCTCGAAGTAATCCTCGTCACCGAAGATGTACGACACATTGGCTTCAGTGTAGAGCTTGGAGTAGCCACCAAAATCTACCAGCTCCTTCTGCAGGCCGACACTGGCGATGTAATAGTCCCTAGACTCCCAGGCAAAGGGGTTGAAGGCTTCGCCACTCTTCACCGTTTCGTGAATCGCCTGGCCGGCATGGCCACCCAGGGCCCAACCTTCGCCCCAGGGGGTGACACTGATGCCATCGGCCCAGGCCGACATGGGCGCCGCGGCCGCACCCAGCGTCATCAGCGCGGCATGCTTCAGGCCGCGACGTCGATGACTGGCAGTGCGATGCGCCGCCGGCAGATCGTGATACCGACCGTTGCTCATCCCTTGCTTCCCATTACACGTGCGATTGCGCATTACCTCGAAATCCCTATTGTCGGCAGAACTCGTACACTACTCGATCGTCTGTCGGCCCACAGCGCGTCACCAGGCATCCGGCCCCTCGGCGCGATGCCAGGACGCCTTGGCGCCCCGCGCGGCGGCTTTCTCGTCCTCACGGCGCCGCATGCGCTGCAGCACACGATACTGCAAGCGGTTCAAGCTCTCGAAGCCCAGGCCCGGCAGCGGGTTGAACGGATTGGTGCGGCTCATGCCCCACAGCGCCAGGCGCGATGTACCGGATTCGGCGTGCCCGCGCGCATGCACGCCGAAGGTATTGGCGATCAGCAGCGTATTGCCCGGCACCGCAAAACTCTGCGGCGGCGCCTTGCCCAGCGTCTCGGCCTCGTCCTC
The DNA here is from genome assembly GCF_006540005.1 of Halomonas halmophila. GTDB lineage: Bacteria > Pseudomonadota > Gammaproteobacteria > Pseudomonadales > Halomonadaceae > Halomonas > Halomonas halmophila. Next base: position 3,680 of record NZ_BJOC01000035.1, read on the forward strand.
TGCCACACGGAAGGAGCCGCGTGCCGTGTAGCGATCGGCATGCTCGCGCGCCTTCAGGCTCATCTGATACTCCCAGCGCAGGCGGTCCCGGCTGAGGCAGGTGGAGCCCGGCACGAAGACGAAAGGCCCGTTGCGATCCGAGACATCCTCCAGATACAGCCAGAACTTCATGGTGGGCTGGAAGGTATCCACGTGCAGGTTGGTCTGCGGGTCCGGTGCATCATCCGTGACGCCGTTCCTCACCTTCTCGGCATGGCAGATCGGCATGCGCAGGTGGCCGGCACAAAACCGCATCAGGCGCCGGAATGCCGGGTCCTTCATCAGCGCCCGGGTGTAGGGCATGTCCTCGAGCACCTCGGGGGCCAGCAACATGCGCCGGGTCTGGGCATTGCCCTGGTTGCACTGGCGCACCTCGCCCCCGGCGTTACGCACCTCGCGCACCAGCGCCTGATACTCGGCCTCCGGCAGGTAGTTCTTCTTGAGCACATAGCCCTGCTCGATGAACTGGCGGCGGTCCTCCCTGGGCACCCGCCAGCTCAACATGCCCATGCGCAGGCGCATCACGCCATGGGCCAGCGCCACCCGCCCCACATGCAGGCCCCAGCGGTTCAAGCGCCGGCTGCCGATCAGGGGATTGGCGACAAAGGACTTGGTCCCGGTAAACAACTCCGCCAGCCACACCGGCAAACGCGTAATCTGCTTGAACATCATCCCTTCCTTAATTCCCGGAGCTCAGACGACGCCAGAAGGCCACTGCCTGCGCCGGATCGCCGCGCTGCCTGGCAACTCGAGCCGCGTTTTCGGCCATGCGTCGTGTCGTCTCCGGATTATCGCAGAGATAGTGCAAGGCGTCGTGCCACGCCTGCGGCGTATCATCCACCAGCAGGCCGGTCACCCCATCCTCGACGATATCCGTATAGGGCGCTCGCCGGCTATAGATCCCCACGCCGCCCATGGCACTGATATCCAGAAACTTGATGAATGACTTGCCCCGATTGAACGCCGAGTCCAGCAATGGCGCCAAGCCGATATGCAAGCGATGCTGCTGCTGATAGCGTCGAAACGCCTTCCACGACCTGGCATCCGGCGCCTTCAGACGCGCCAGACCACGCAATTCAGGCGGTGTATGCCGCCCCATCATCACCTCGAGGGAGACCGCCGGGCGCTCGTCATGCAAGCGGATCAATGCCGAGGCAATATGCTGCAGATCGGGCAAGTGCGCCCGCGTGCCATGAAATCCCAGGCGCCATTTCCCGGGCTCGGCCCCTGCCGTCTCGAAATGGGCCAGATCCGGCAGCGGCGCGATCAAGGGCGGCGTCAGTACCCGCACATCCGCATGCCGACCCGCCAGGGAAGCCGCCAGCCGTTCACTACAGGTCACCACCACATCGGCCAGTGCCAACCAGCGCGGCTGCATCTCGGCCAGGCGCGCCATGCGCTGGCGATACGCCGCCGGCAGTCCTTCATCCTCGGCCGCCGCCGGAATATCATCATCCACCAGATAGACGATGCGACCGAAGAGATCACGCTGACGCTCCAGCCAGCGCAATGCATACACCGGCAAACTGCGGCAGATCACCAGGTTGGCGCCCATCTGCCGCGACAGCACCCAGCGCGCCAACCGCCAGCGCAGCCCGCGCACATCCAGCCGCCCGATGTCGAGGCCTTCCGCGCGCAAGCCGGGCGCCGCAGACTCGAGGAAGTAGATATCCTCGGTCGGCCGCGCCCCGTCACTAAGTACAAACCAGCGTTTACTGATCATGGACTCCGTCATTCCAAACCACCGACCACAACCGGCCCCATCCTTCTTCTCCTTCTTCCGTCTACCTCTGATCCCTCACCTAAGCGAGAAGTCTTCGTGCACAAGCGTCAGGTTCGGGTTATAGGCCGGGTCATGATCCAGCAAAGCTCCCCATGTCTCGCGCATATATGAGGATTCTCCTTGCGCCCTTGATCGTTTCTTGGAGTTATTGTCCGCGCCCCGCGAAATAGACTCGTGGTGATAGAGTTCGGCATGCGGTGTCCAGAGGTTACGGTACCCCGCTTCAACAACCCTCAGGCAGAAGTCCACATCATTGAAGGCCACCGGCAGATCCTTCTCATTGAGCCCTCCTACCTCGTCGAAAATCGACTTGCGCACCACCAGACAGGCTGCCGTGACCGCCGACATGTTCTGCGTCAGGAACAGTCGCGAGAAATATCCCGGGGAGTTGCGACTGAAATACTTGTGCGCGTGACCAGCCACGCCGCCAATGCCCAGGATTACGCCGCCGTGCTGCACGGTATCATTGGGGTAATACAGCTTGGCGCCCACACAGCCGATATCCGGCCGACAGGCATGGCTGACCATTTCGCGCAGCCAGTCTTCCCTGATCGGCTCGATATCATTGTTGACCAGTGCCAGAATCTCGCCCTTGGCCTGACGCGCTCCGAAGTTGTTGATCGCCGAATAGTTGAAAGGCTCATGCCAGGCCAGCACCCGAACTCGCGAGTCGCGCTCCTCCACCTCACTCATGTAAGTCAGGGTCTCTTGGCACTCACTCTGGTTGTCCAGAATCAACAGCTCGAGATCCGGGTAATCGGTCCGCTCGAGAATCGCATCAACGCATGGTCGAAGGATCTCGACCCGGTCCCGAGTAGGGACCAGCAGAGTCACCTTGGGGGCCGGATCCGGCAATGGCCAGATCACACGATAGGTGTTGGGCAGACTCCCATGTTCCGCCCGGGCACCAGGCCAGGAAGTTTCCAGTGCACTGCGCACGGCTTTCAGCCCGGCCTCACTCGTATAGTCTTTCTGCTGGCTGGCCTGCGCCGTGGAGCCCTCTCCGGCTCGCCAGTGGTACAACACATGGGGAATATGCACCACCTCATCCGCGGTCAATCCAAATGTGCAACGCAAGGCCAGGTCATGATCCTGGCTACCTTCATAGCCTTCTCGAAAGCCTCCTACCTGTTTGACCAGCTCGGTGCGATATACGCCGAGATGTGAGAGGTAATTCTGCGATAGCAACAGGTCCGGATTCCAGCGGGACTTGAAGTGAGGATCGTAACGCTCGACCTTGTCATTCAGCTTGTCTTCGTCGCTGTAGAGTACCTTCGCTTCGGGGAAGCGGTGCAACGCCTCGGCAACGTGGAACAGCGCCCGAGGCGAAAGCAGATCATCATGATCCAGCAGGGCCACAAAATCACTTTTCACCAGGGCCAGGGCACTATTGCTGGCCGCACAGATATGCCCGTTGCGCGGGCGGTAGACGACCTGAATGCGCGAATCGCTCTCGGCATAGCGCTTCAGCACCTCATGCACGCGCGAATCCGTGGAAGCATCATCGGCAATGCATAGCTGCCAGTAGGGATACTGCTGCTCGAGCACGGAATCCAGGCAGGCTTCCAGCCATTCCGGCTGGGGATTGAAAACCGGCAATAGCACCGAAATCTGCGGCTTGTTGGGCAACTTGTCGATAACCCGCTGGACCTTGTCAGGTCCCAATGTCTTGCGGTTCTCCAGCCACTGCCGATAGCTGCGACGGGCCGTCACTCGCTCAAAGGTTTCCTCGTAATCCGAAAGAGCCAAATCACGCCAGTGACGTCCCTGATCCGCTGCCTTTTGCTTGAGTGCAGGCAGAACATCCTGCTTGTTCATGGTCCGCCAGGCGTAATGCATATTGGACAAGCGCTGCACAAGCCGATCATGGGCAAACCATGGTGTTAACCAGGCGAGTCGTAGATGACGAATAGTAAAAAAACCGCTCTGCTCCATAGGGTCAAAGCGAATGGCCTTCGGTTGACGCTGGACATAAAACAAACGTTTAGTGATACGGCCGCTTTTTAAAGGAAGATAAATACTCTGCTCTTCCACAAAGCCCTTTCCAAAATTAAAGTACAAGCGAACAGCAACACTCGGCTGATCATGGTCCATGGAAACTTCCAGCATATGCCAACCCGGGAGTGGCAGCTCACGTCGAGTTTGCATCTGCGGGTCATTGCCCTCAGCCTGCCAGGTGTAACGCCCTTCACCAACAAGTCGGACCTGGCTACGTGGCGTTAAGTCCTCAGCAGGACAACGAACCAAAGGCGTGCTAATCAGCGAGTTTGTCAGCCAACGAGATCCTGTATCAGATAAAAGGCGTGTAATCTTATTCATTTAGCCTCAGGCTTGGTAACAGAGCGCGGATTGATAGGGAAGCACTGACCTGTGCTGGCAACACGACACTGCACCTTATCACCCACAGCAAGTTTAACAGGCAAATGAAACCCTACATAACCGCCACGAGGGGGTCTCAGCCGACAGAGAGCAGGACGAAACTCGAGTGCTTTCGCGGCACCCAAATACTGATCGTTAGCCCAAACCTCTATCAACACAGGGTCTTCACGCTCGCCTTCCCACCAAGCCCAACCAGCAACGCGCCCCGGTTTAGCTTCTACCAAACGAGCGTGAGCCCAAGTATCATTATTCTGAAAAGCAGAATACCGAGAATCAAAGAGAACACAAGCACTGCTATACAGATTAACATCGCGCTTATTTAATGCATAAAAATCAGAAATATGTTCATCAGAAACCTTCAAGTCCTTTTCAAGGCTAATACCACCTCTATTATAGTTCCGCACTGGGAGACTGCTGGAGTACCTTTTATTAAAAACCTCTAAACTCTTTTCATACTTCTCTGTCAGCCCTAAAAAACCAAAAGACTCTACATCAATTTTACTCAAAATTCTTGACTGACGATTAATCATGGCGGGACGAGAAAAAAAGTCGTAAAAACTCCCTTTAAAACCATAGTGCCGCAAAAAATGTGCGTATTCGGAAAGCATCCTCTGAAGAGGCTCCCGTAAAAACGCTACAGTATCCTCAATCCCTAGAACAGGTAAAAACCTATTGACATTAAAATGACCACAGACCATTTTTTTTCGCGAAGATGTTAGGCATCTTGAAAAGTCATAGAAGTCAGGCTCCGCATCATAAAGTTCCTTTTTTACTAAGGGAGTGGTTTCTGAAGAGTTAGCGCCATAATCATACTCTATGGAAGAACTGGAGAAAGCTTCTTCTGCAGCAAGCCGAAAACTTGTACCTGCCGTCTTGGGTATATGAACAAAGTGCAGAATATTCACTCAAACCTCGAAATAAAAAATGAGCCAAAACCGAGACAAAAGCCAATCACTAGAACAAAACCATTCAGGCTCTTGCACCAAGAAACAAAAGAAACAAAAGAAACAAAAGAAACAAAAGAAACATAAAGCTTCGAAAAAAGGTACGCTGATACACCCAAACCCCATAACTCTACTCTGTAAAGAGAAAAGCGATTTTTATATATGACACGCCAAATTTACGATAATGCAAAAAGCGGCTTTAGTAAACTTCTTGATGTGATAGCCTTAAAATACGAACCTATTTAGAATCGCGAAACAAAATTCCACCTTTACTCACGAGATCTGAGTAAAGCTTCAAATCTAAGCTATTATTATTCTCAATGATGTCTTTTTGGTTACGTGTCAACGAATGGCTCGGCTTTGAAGAAATATTCACCTTATGATCGGGATTAAAAGTCTGTCCTGAAACTTGACCAAAGGCATCACAAAACTCTTCATAACTATCAAGTGTGGAAACAAGATAGAAATCTTTTAAATGAAGAGGATAGATCTGCTTGCTCATAATATTACAAAACCATGGATGGCTTGCAAACTCATCTAGTGAAGAAGACTCCCTGGCAACTTTAAAAAGCGGCCCATTACTATTCGAGCTACTTAAAAAATTATAATAAGAAGGGACTAGCTCGAGAGGATTTCTTAATACAGTAACCCACTTGGGCCTCTCAACGACATCCAAGTACTTGGTAGCATAAAAATGTCCGTGAACAATATCGTACTCAAAGTTACCATTGAGCACCATATTCAAAAGCTCCCGCTTCTTTTTTAATCTAACCGATCGCGCCCTCTCTGACTTATTAGTAACAAGGTTTCCATAATCAAGATAACAAGTTTTGCCGTAAGCCGAGACTAATGAGTTTTTAAAACTAGTTCCGGCACACTTGGGAAGATGTATAGATAACAAAACAGAATCAATCACAACTAAGCTCCAAAGCTACTTAAAATAAAATGGCACAAGTTCATCCAGTTCAGCTCTCTTACACAAATCTACATAAGTAGTTTTTGAGAGCTCACTTTTATCAAACCTGGCTAATCTTGACAAAAGATCGATGTGATTTCCATTAGCGGATACTACTCCCTGCTGCAGGCGACTCAAATAAGGAAAACTGTCCTGTATGGTGCAAAAATCTGCATCCATTTTTAAATCTGCGTAACCAGGTCTAAGCGATGAAAAATCGCGCAGGGCATGAAACTTACTAGCTCGATCAACTCCCTTTGTATTAAAAAGCCTCAACAAAGCTTTTTCGTAAATTCCTATAGACTCATTAGACCGCTGAGCTAAGCCCGATTCAGAAAAGTTACCTAAGCCGCTTTGAAGCAAAAAGTCTTCAAGGACATTCTCTCCTTGCATATTGACACCGACACATCTGACATTAAGGCAGCCAGCTGGAAGGATATCCTCCAGATAGTTAACTACCCTACTGTATTCAAGAAGGTGTGAGCAATTTGAGGCAAAAGCATCTTCTACAAATTTCTTAATACTACCCTTATAATCTTTAGGCGCAATCTCAAAAAGATCTGTCTTTAAACACTGAGAATAAGAACTTTCGACAAACGAAAATATATTTTTTAAATATATATATATTTTTACCTGCTTGCCACACCGATGAATAAAATCCTGAAGCCCATTGACAAACCCTTCTTTATATAGATCAACAATTCCCTGCTCAGAGGATATGACAGCTTTATTGTAATTAGAAATTTCTGAAATAACTCTATCAGCAACAGGGCCGCAGAACTTGTTCTTAACCAGCTGATGGTGTGCCCGAACATTATTAGGACGACCATTTAAAGGGTATATACAATGTTTCCCAAAATCAGTGTTTCTGAAAAAATCTTGCACCGTTGTACTGCCAACTTTTGGCCAGCCAAAGTGCAAATATAAAACGCTTTCATTATCACTTTGTATGTCAGGGATAAAGTGGCTAGCTTTGGCTCTGTTAGAACCTGAGGGACTTGATGGCGACTCCCCTTTTTCTTTACCGTCCTCTTGGGATAGAAACACATCTTTGGGATCTTCTTCAGAAAAAATCCCTTTTTTCTGTAACTCAACCCATGTGTTTGAAAAACCTTTCACCCTTACATAATCAAACAAAACATTTATTGATTTTTTAAAACTTAGTGGGTATAGGCTAATCCTATCCGAGCAATAGGAGACAATATCATTAATCACACCGGGGCCAGTGCAATTGATAACATCATAGTTGAATTTCCCCAGATAAAAGTTTAGTCGTACTCGGTTAATGAAGGAAAGTATTATCTCTGAGTTCTGTGGAGCACCAATTATAGAGTTAGTAAAATGAGCCTTACCAGGATTGCTCGCATACTTCGAAAAGTCATCTCTCCTCAAAAGCACTAAGTCGTTATTCAAATAACGATCAAAACTTGTTTTAATCTTCATCGACAAGTCAACATATATCCCACCATAATGGTAGACCAAAAGCAAACGAGCCAAGTCTGCACGGGATGCAGGTATTCTGTTATTACAATACCAATTGTAAAGACTATAATCCCAATGATCTATTATTAGCTTCTTAATGAAATTATCATCAGCCATGAAATAGTCATACTGAGGCAAATTAGACTCAGTATCCATGGAAGCCTGAATTAGTTTATCAGGTGCGTCTTCTTTAGCATGGCAAAACTGAAGAATATTTTTAGGGATTTTAGTCATACTATCTCTCACGGCTGTGAACGGCGCAGACGGGTTATTTGAAAGAATTGTAAGCATATAGCTTTGTCATAACACGGGTCGCCAAACGTGAAGCTTTCATCAACTCTTCTCGGTCGTGGTCAGTCTCATTAAATGAAACCTCAGACCAAGGTTGACCATTAAAAAATCGCGATGAAATCATCTTATTATCTTGAGAGAAAGCATTGAGAATATACTTTCTAAGTGATGGAGACAAATAACTCGGAGTGTTATAAAAAAGACCGCTACCTTCGCCTAAAACTCTTGACAAATTATTCTTCACACGCTCATCGTGGACATCCCTGAAAAGCTGAGTCTCCTTGGACAAGGCCTCACACAAGAAAGGGTTTAAACTTTTATTTTCAACTCCGGCTTGTATATTTTTTTCAAAGCCTGTAACAGACAACCTATAAAAAAAATCTGAGAGCAACGAACCATTTAGCAGATAATCTTTCAGTAAAGGTATAACTGTAACATTCTCAACTCCATATAACTTCTCAAATTTTTCCATGCTAATTAAATAATTCGGGTTTCGCCTTTGAACTGCTTTTTTTGCGAAATGATCGAGTGTTATACCTTGCTTATAGCCCCATTGTTGCCAAGCAGACATCAGGAAGTCATCTTGCCGGCGTATATAATACAAGACCTGAACATCAGAAAAATAAGATGCAAGAGCCTTGTGAATACCTGCACCTGACTCTTTTCCAAGTTGGTTAACAAGGTTTTCAGCGCTAACCAGTAAAATAGCATTATCATCATACTTATACTTTTTTGTAATAGAATCGAGCTTAGATTGTAATGAAGCTATATCACCATTTTCCATTACATGGCGAAAATAAGGGCGTGGCGTTTCTCCATTTGGGTTAAAGCCATAATCTCCCTTAGTACGCATTTGTGGGTCCGGTATCACATAGCCTACACTTTCTAATAAGTTTCTATTTTTTATAATTGCCTTTTGAATAGTCGTCGAGCCACACTTTGAATGGCCAGGGTGAAGAACCAGCTTCATGGTGGTCCCCTTATTAAGTAGCTATCTCTTCAAGTTTTATACCAGGAGGTAAGGCTTTTACCGGTTTGTAGTGCTGATTCTGTATCTTACTGATATCAAGGCCATATTCATCTGCAAGAAATTGATTGCCTTGTTTAAAGTGTGCATCCAGAGACTGTTGCTCGGGTACGGAAAACAAAACATGCCTATCGCGCTCCACAGGCACCCTGCTAGCGAGATCAGTCACTTTATCTCTGATACGAGAGAAACTGGCATTGTCTGTAGCTTTACGCCCTCTTGCTTGAAGTACAGCAAGGCAACGAGTCGGTATTGATGGATTTACCTTGGACGATCTTTCCTCGCTAACATGCTTTACATTTACAGAAAACTCTGAAAAAAAATCATCTACAATAGATTGACTATAAGGAATAATCCGAATATTTTCAGGCCCTGCATAATTTCGCCACTGACTAATGTTTTGATAAAAGTTTAGCCAACTAATATTGCGCATCGCTAAAGCAAACAATGAAGCACCGTAGCGGACATTAGGATCTTTAACTAACTGATTAAAAAGAGAAAGCAATAACTCAGACTGCGGGCGAATTGTGAACAACACTTCGACTTTACGAAAATGTGTTGCAACAAACTCTTTGAACTTAGGGTTGTTGAAATAAAACGGAGAGAGCTCTGAAGAAATCAAAATACTATCCTCAGGTGATGCCTCCATTTCTTGGCGCAACATTTCAAGGGCCTGCGGAGGGGTCATATCACTCTGGTATGCACCGCTACCTTTGAAAGACAATGCGAAGGGATGGTGCGAATGATCAGGCCACTGCAGGCTTTGTGGGTAAAGTATACCTTTATCAGAAAAGTCTTTTTTTTGCTGCTGTATTTGAGACTGAATAGCCGAAGTTCCGGTTTTGGACCAACCGACATGCAAGTACAGTGTATCTTTTTTCATCATTCACCAATAAAAGGGTTGCGGCCAACCTGGCTGACTAACTTACCCCACTTAAGGATATGCGCTTCATCAAGACCGTCGTTGCCCTGGAGTACATCGGGGAATCCTAACGCTTTCCATTTGTCCATCGGGTGTAGGATGTGAAAAGTCGCAAGGCCCAAGTCGCCCGGCAACTGAGCATCTGCCACAACGTTGTCCCCAATATGCAGATACCGCTGAACTCCTTCTTCTACCAGATCTTCCTTAACCATATGCCACATGCTTCCATTATCTTTACGTTTTTTCTCGGCGCTCGAAACAAGTAACCTGTAAGGCACACTGATACCAGCCTTTTTGAGCATAAGGCCTACTTGACCGCGCGTATAATAAGTGTCCGAAATCACCCAAAGCTTATGTCCGGAGCTGCCAAGATGATTAAATAGCTCGACCATCTCATTTTTTGGCTGGACCATCTTCAGGTCCAGCTCGAACTCTTCCTGCATGAACCGAAAGGCATCAGCTTCAGACACGGCAAGGCTATTGCCAATTTCACGGTAAATATCCTCGATAGTGACGTCAGCTTGGAAGTTATTTTTTTTCCTAAGGTTCAGCTCTGCCTTGTTACGTAGCTTTACAAAGTCTTCAGATGATTGAACTATTCCACTTTCAACAAGTTGTTGTCCAAGCTTAAGCTTCGCATAATCAGGTACCGTGTATTCACGTCTGACCAATGTATCAAAAACATCAAAGCTGATACACTCATGTGCTTGTATAGCCTGCAGATGATGTTCTATCCCTTTATTTTCATAACTGCTGAATATAAAAGAATAATCTTGTGTGAATTTACCGGCTGGTGGATAATAAAAAAATTCTTTATAGCCTTCCTTCTCAGCAACACTTCCTATAATTCGCTCCAATGCATGGAGCATTGAGCCGTCATTGGGCAAGGGTTCTTCAGGAAAGTCTTCATATTCCCATGCCTTTCCGAGTAAAGTTTTCAGCGCCGCCGGACGTGCCCAGAACATCCCCCCTGCAGGGTAGCTTAAAAAGCCACTATTTTTTGGTAGGTCAAGCTGCGTCTCCCATTCGCGCATAAAAGGAGTATTCATGGTTAGATGGTTTACCCATGTGGGCATCATCCAGAATGTTGTCGGGTAATAGATTCCCAACTGCTCATTTCCTGCAAAGCAGTTTAACATTCCAGATGTTACTGCAGGGTCCCCCAGCAGATACTCTGTCAGATAGTCTGCCCATTGAGTCTGTTCTTTTCCCGAGTATAAGGACTTCTTGGAGTGCAAATGGCAAAACAGATCATACTCTTGTAGCTTATCAGAATACTCGACGAGCATTGGCCAAAAATTACGCCCCCTATTGGGCACAACTCTAACTTCCAAACTGTTTACTTTTGGATGCTTACCAAAGGTTCTCTTCGCTTTTTTGACAAGCTCTTCATCGACTATTGTCAAGAGAACGTCTAAATTAATCGGGAAGTTATCAAGAGCTTCTGCAAAGCGGTCAATAAAATCTTCATAGAAAATATGTAAACAGGCAGCTACTTTTAATCTATGAGCATCTTGTGTAATTTCGCGCTTAGGCTTTAAGATATCTCGTGGCGTCCACCTTGAAGCCTCCACAGCATGCTGACGCCCTTCTTTTCTTCCATGAAGGACATAATGAACCAAAGGGCTTATTTGCCCATGGAATACATCCATGTAACTTCGGTGATAAGTTTCAGTATCGAATTCAGGTGAAGGGTTGACTGGAGAGAAGCGGGACTTTCTTTCATAATCTTTAAAGGCCTCTACATTGCTGGAAAATTTTCTTCCATAACGCTCTTCATACCAGTCAGGGTCAAATAGTTTCAAAGAGATAGATTTTTCTGTCAACTGTTGGTAGTTTAGGCCTTTCGAGCGATTTTGGCTAAACTTTTTACCAAATTCCTTAAGATACTTTCTCATTACGACCCCGACTAGATCCCGAATATCTTGAGAGGATTTACTATACCATTTCCGGTTATGTCATCATCTGCCGTAAACAAATGCCACGCGGCTTTGGGGATTGCACCAGGTTTATTAGCAAAAACTTCGAACAGCTGTTCTATTTCACTAACTGAATATGTGACATCCTGCTGGAAGGCTTGCGTTACTGCTTCAATGGCGCCGTCCAGTACAGCCTGAAGGTTTTGATAGTACCGCTGACTCGATGCCTCCCGCCCGTAAAAGAAAACATACTCATTATCTTGCGCCTGGCGAATATCAACCACCTGACCATGAGGCGCGGTCATCATACACTCGAGCAGCAGTGAACGCTCCAGCATGGTGTAATTCTCTTTCCACTGTGCACCTTCGCGAAACACACCATACAAAACTGCTTTATTATCCCCAATGATGTGCTCACCTGGGTTTGAAGCAATATAGTACAGCCCTTGAGTATCGCGAGAAAGAAAATTAGTACAAAGCTTCTGGATAGATCCTGAATACCCCACATCAAGCATTAATGGTGCTAGACTTGCATCACAAAGCCCCAGGCTCCTGAAGTAATTTGACGTAGCACTACGAGTGGCTTCTACTTGCTTCGCCAGAGGCTCATTATAAGGTTCAAGCCACTCTATGACTTTTTGGCCATCATTCGGAAGAGACACACTCATTAACAAAAGCTCGGCAGGCAAACATGAATAAGCCTCATGCATTTGAAGCCCAAATCGCTTCATCATCAACTGAAGCATATTGCCTTCAAAATCCATTTTCATGGCAATACTATAAGTCAGGGACTCCCCAAGCATAGCCCTGAACAAAAGCGTTCGTGAGAGCCGTAAATATACAGGAGCATAATCTAGGTGAATTAATCTTTGATGGCGAAGCTGTGTCAGCAACTCATAAAACAACCACCCCTCTCTTGCCAGACAAACAGGCAGTTTACTGTTGGCCCGGTTTTCTAACTCTCTTGCGTAAACTGTAAGCGATGGTCCCAAAAAAGAACCGCCAAACTCTTTAAGCGCCGTATATGTCTCTGTCATTTTCTTCCTGCAATATAAATAAAATAAACATCAGGCAAATATCAGAACTTGACTCAGGCTAGCCCACTCATATCGCCCTGAAACCAGAGAACTTATAACACCGCTTTCCGTCAGCTCAGATTTCCGATTTACTTTGGCCTTTGGGTCCACGCTTAGCAAGCTTGTCACGGAACACCTTCACATTCACAACAGAGGCACTGAAAGAGGTTCAGATACTGACACCAGGTTTTCCAGTGAAGTCATGAGCCGAGCCAACCTAACAATGCAACACTCCGGGCAGGGTTGAGTTAGGCTGACTCGCTGAGCTTTTACATAGATGTGCGGCGGCACGACAGTAAACTGGTATTGATCTTTTGTCTAACGAGTCGCTTCAAAAACATGGTTTAAGGTCAGGATTTTGGCTCTGAACAAGCCACCCTCATAAAAAAACTAGTCTAAAGAGGGAATTCCATACCCAACGAGAAGACTCTCGATATTTAACATTGCTTCAGGTACTCACCTTTTAGCTGCGCAGTTTGCTTTGATGAAGTCATCAGGTCTTCTGTCAGGGTTTCTTTTTTATATTTTTCATGATTCTGATCTAGTTTATTCAGCATACTTTCCATCTGCTCTGAATTAGGAGTAATGACATGTCCTGTTTCGCCTTCTATAACATCTTCTCCTATTCCGCCAAGGTTGCTGGCCACCACCCAGCACCCGCAAGCTGCTGCTTCTCGCGTAACCAAACCGAAGCTTTCCGGCCAGGTCGAAGGCGCAAACAGTACATCCATTCGCCGGTAAATTTCGACTACTCTGTCCTGTGCCATACGCCCGATAAATGTGACCGGCACTTCTCCCCAGTAAGACTGATGGACATAACTCTCGTCCTTGCTGTGATCTACAATGAGGAACTCGAGATGCTGTGGCTGTGTTTCTAACACGGCATCCTTGAGCAGGTAATACCCCTTGTGGTTTGTCATGTTGCCAACATGGCCGCATATCAACCGCTCAATATGACTTGTATCTTTCGGAGCCCATGCCATATCGTCGGAAATACCGTTGGGGATCACCTTTATGTTTGATACACCATTACGGCGATATATGTTTGCGAACGTCTCGGAGACAGTCAGAACCTGTGCAGCACCAGCCAGAAGTTCTTTGAGGTCGCGACGACGCTGAATCGAGCTTCCCAGACTTATGCCTTTGGGCATCTCAATGGACGCATAAGGATCGGGGTGCCCTTCCGGATAGACTTTGCCATTCTCATCTACCAGAAACTGGAAATCGGATATCCACCAGGCGTCATGAGCCGTGATCATGTAAGGAACACCAGTATCCTTGGCTGCCTGCACAATGGAAGCGGTCAGACGTTGCACGCTATGGAAGTGAACAACATCAGGATTTTCCAATTCCAGAAACTCCTGGAATAGCGTGTACATCTCGTCGTCGTTGGGATACCAATCCATGTGCTCACGCCACAGGGTGGAAGCGCGGTATACCCGCTTGCCCTGCCATTCATAAGCCGTCATTTCATGAGGCGGCCCATGCTCAGCATCCGCAGTGAACACGCAAACATCCAGTTCCTCGCTGTAATTCTGGCAGAGTGCCGAGAAGTTATCGGCAACCACGCGCGTCGCTCCCCCAATGGATTGCGGTGGGAAGAACACATTGACTAACGCCACTTTGGGTTTGTTGGTCTCGCCCTTACTTGCCTCTCGATCCAGCTGCTCCACCAACTGGCGACCAAGCTCGCCAACACTGTACTCGCCTCGAATGCGTTCCATAGCGGTACGGCCTACGCGATGTCGCGCTTCGGCACTGTCGGTCAATTGCTTGAGCGCCTGGTACCACTCCTCCACGCTGGTGGCGAGAAAGGCATCCTCGCCATCGTGTATGACATCCCGATAGTTGGCCGTGCTGCTGACGATCGACGGTATGCCAAAGCAGGCAGCTTCAAACCACTTGAGCTCGCTCTTGCAGGAATTGATGGCATCGTCATGCAAAACAGCGATGTTGATGTCGGCCTGCTCCAGTAGCGACCAGTAACCCTGCACATGCTTCACCGCAGGAAGCTGTGAGAGCTGCTCGGCAAAACGCTCGCGAAAGGCGACTGGCAGCTTGAGGTACCCGACCACCACCAGCCGCGCTTCCGGTACTTCTTCCAGGATGCGCTCTATGGCTGGCAAGGCTTGCTCGATGAAGTCGCTATTATGGGCTTGGGTGCCACTACCGTAAAAAATATCGATGGTGGTCTTGGCAGACTTGTCGATCTCACGAAACAGGTTGAGCTTATCCAAGCCATTACGATGCAACAGGCAGCGCTTGTCCTGAACAAGCGAGGCCATGTAGTCGCGCAGTGGCTCCGAAGAGGCCAGACCCAACCGGCACAGACGCGCAGCACTGTTGAACATCGCCATGCCCTGGGTCAGTCGGCGGTAGGTCTGTGGCGAAACGTAACCACCATAACTCTCGAGGGCCGGTGGATATACGGGGTCCAGAATCAGGTCGTCGATTTCATATAAGCTCAACTTGCCGGTCACGTTGACTTGTGCCATGGCCCGAACCACATCCGGAACGGCGGGAACACGGTAGAAGATCACCAGATCATGGAGAACCACCTGGTTGTGATACTCCTCCAGCTCTGTCCAGTCGATGACCTCAACCTGCCTGTCCTGCGCTTCAAGCTGTTCGACTTTCTGGTCAATGCGATAGCGCACACATTGGGGGACATGAAAATCGCCGACGATCAGCACCTTTCGTGCATTGATACTTCCCAGGGTAGGTAAGTCAGGCAGGTCATCATCCATGGCAGAGTATCTAGTCTCGCCACCCTCGCGACCCGGCGTATAACGTGCCCAATAAGCATAATAAAGCGCTTTTGTATT
Source organism: Halomonas halmophila (assembly GCF_006540005.1). Classification (GTDB taxonomy): domain Bacteria; phylum Pseudomonadota; class Gammaproteobacteria; order Pseudomonadales; family Halomonadaceae; genus Halomonas; species Halomonas halmophila. Next base: position 19,322 of record NZ_BJOC01000035.1, read on the forward strand.
GGTCCAGGAGGACTCTACTAGCTGCTGCCGGTCACCACGATCAACCCAACGCAGCAGGCTATCCTGCTGATTTCCCCAATGCTCTTTCACCCATTCATCAAATTGGATATGCAAGAGATGCGGGTTATCGACAACAGCAATGCCGTGTATGTAGGTATCAATGACTGACTGATAGCGGCCCATGCTGGCCAAGCAACGCATTCTGTTAGCATGCACGTAGGCCAGATTCTCAGCAACCTCCAGCCCAGCATCATAAAAGCCCAGTGCCAACTGAGGACGTTCCTGATCCAGGTAGGTATTACCCATCACTTCGTATAGGCGCGCGCTTTGCTTGAACACCAGGCCGGTAGCAGCCAGCGCCCGCGCACAGTCATACTCCTGCGCAAGCAAGCGCTGAACGGCCAGCGCCAGATATAACCCAACATCATTTTCGCGTGCGGTAAAAAAGCTGGCAGCATAAGTAGGCTCTCCCAGCAGCACGGCCGTCAGGTCCTTGAAGGTGATATCGAGCCCATTGTTCAGGTTGTGTTGATATACATCTTCCAGCGTTATGTTGGTGCCGAAATCGACCTCTCCATTCAGCTTCAGACGCGAGAACTGTTGCAAGGACGCAGGCCTCTTTTCGCTTCGCCCGAAAGCCTGATAATGCTCGAGCGCCGCTTGATAATCGTACTCTTCAAGGTCATCGTGATAGGCAATGTAGAAATCCGGATCGAAACCGTATTCCTTAAGATAGGCTTCAGCAGTCCAGACAGCTGATTTAATCTCAACGGGGTCAACGGATTCCAGTTCCTCACGACGGCCAAAACGCGCCTCTGCAAAGCCGTGCTTCAACCAGTGAGCCACGAGCGCTTGGTCACTTTTAGAAGCCAAATCCGAATAATGTTGACGGTAAAAACTGGTGTCCAGCCGATCAAGGCGGGCCTCGATGGCTTCATGATCCAACTTCTGGTCAACGCTAGAGTCCTCGCTCTCTACAACCTCGCGAGCATGCTCCAGCAAGTGCTGGCTTGATCCCAGGCGCCCTTCTTCATGGCCCCGCGTTAGCCAGTGTTCAACCAACTGCTCATCGGTCAGGTTAGCAAGATCGGCATACTGCTTCCGGTAATACTGGATATCTAGCAGAGCTCTGACATACTGCCCTTCTCGCTCTTCCCATTGCTGTTCGGCTTGCGCATTGGGAAAGCGTCCTTCTGCGTGACCATGCTGTTGCCAGTGACGTTTCAACTGGTCGTCGGTCAAGTTGGCCAAATCACTATAGCGCTGGCGATAATATCCTGAGTCAATATCAGACATGGCGGCACCACGCTCTGTGTCTGTTTTGGGCTGCGACGGCTTTTTCCACATATCAGGCTCTCGTCAGGTTCCAGGGCGCGCTCAACGGAAGCGAGGGGCATCGGCGAATGACAGGCCTTGTGCATCCTTTTCGGAGACATTTGGAGCACCCGACAGAGGCCAGTCGATCGACAGACCGGAATCATCCCAGCGAATCGAGACTTCGTCCCCCGGGGCATAATAATCCGTACACTTGTACAGAAACTCGGCTTCCTCACTGGTGACATAGAACCCATGCGCGAAGCCCGGCGGCACCCAGAGCATCCGCTTGTTCTGTTCACTCAGCATCGCCCCTACCCACTGACCAAAGGTTGGGCTGCTCTGCCGCATATCCACTGCCACATCAAAGACCTCACCCCGGGTCACACGAACCAGTTTCCCCTGCGGGTGTTCATACTGATAATGAAGGCCACGCAAAATACCGTGCTTTGATTTGCTGTGGTTGTCTTGCACGAAGGTGTAGTTCCCACAGTGCTGCTCGAACTCGCTCTGGCGAAAGCTCTCCATGAAGAAGCCGCGCTCATCGCCGAAGACCCTGGGCGTGAGCAGTACCACCTCGGGAATATCCAACCGAGTGTAATCCATCGTCTATCATCCTTATCAGCCGCAGGGGTGGCCATGGCCACCCCTGCGATCAACATTGGTCAGCTATCGTAGGCCCGGTTCACTACACCGACAGTACATGCAGCAGGTACTGGCCATATCCTGTTTTCTTCAGGTCCTGACCTCGCTGCTGCATAGCGTCGTGGCTGATCCAGCCCTGGTGCCAAGCAATTTCTTCCAAGCAGGCAATCTTGAGGCCCTGACGATGTTCGATGGTCTGCACGTACTGGCTGGCCTCCAGCAAGCTGTCGTGGGTACCGGTATCCAGCCAGGCAAAGCCGCGTCCCAGGCGCTCCACGACCAAGTCCCCGCGCTCCAGGTAGGCGTTGTTGACGCTGGTGATTTCCAGCTCACCACGGTCCGAAGGTTCGACCTGCTTGGCGATCTCCACCACATCATTGTCGTAGAAATAGAGGCCCGTCACTGCATAGGGGGACTTAGGTGTGACAGGCTTTTCCTCGATCGAAATGGCCTTGCCGTTGTCGTTGAACTCGACAACACCGAAGCGCTCCGGGTCCTTGACCAGATAACCGAAGACAGTAGCGCCTCTCTCCTGATTGGCAGCACGCAGAAGCTGTTCGGAAAAGTGCTGGCCATGGAAGATGTTATCGCCAAGTACCAGGCATACCGGGTCATTGCCGATAAAGTCTTCACCGATCACGAACGCCTGGGCCAAACCGTCCGGCGTGGGTTGCTCGGCATACTCGAAGTGCACCCCGAACTGCTCGCCGGAGCCCAGCAGGTTTTCGTACTGGGGCAGGTCTTCCGGGGTGGAGATAATCAGAATCTCGCGAATACCGGCCAGCATGAGCACCGAGACCGGGTAATAGATCATCGGCTTGTCGTAAACCGGCAGCAACTGCTTGGAAACACCATGGGTAATCGGGTGCAGGCGGGTACCGGCCCCCCCCGCCAGAATAATGCCCTTGCGCGCCATGCTATCTCTCCTTTGCGTGTTCTTTATCAGATCCGCCCGACAGAGCGGCCATCACGCACGTGCCGGGCATTGGCCGGTTAGCGGCCAAGATGTTCATCGAGCGTGAGCGCCAGTTGGGCTTGCCACTCCGGCAGACGCATGGCCAGAGCCCCTTCCAGCTTCTCCAGCGACAAGCGGGAGTTCAGCGGCCGAGCTGCGGGCGTAGGATACTCATTCGTATGAATGCCGGCTACCTGCTCAGGGTCGATGGACAGGGATTCGCCGCTTTCCCGAGCCAGTCGGAAGATTTCACTGGCAAAGCCATGCCAGCTAGTCTCGCCGCGCGGCGCCAGGTGGTACAGACCGCTACCAACAAGCCCCTGTTGCATGCCATGCAGGGCCAGTAACGTGATATCTGCAATCAAGCGTGCCGGGGTTGGCGCGCCAACCTGGTCATTGACAATCTGCAAGGCACTGCGTTCCCGCGCCAGGCGCAGCATGGTCTTCATGAAGTTGTGACCACGTGCGCTGTACACCCAGCTGGTGCGAAAAATCAGATGCCGGCAACCACTGGTCTCCACAGCTTGATCCCCGGCCAGCTTTGTCTCTCCATACACCGAGCAAGGACCAGTGCCGCTCTCTTCTGTCCAGGCCATCTCGCCTTTGCCTGGATAGACATAATCCGAAGAATAGTGAACCAGCGGAATGCCCCGCGAGGCAGCGTAAGTCGCTAGCTGCTCGGGCAGCTCGGCATTCAGTCGACGCGCCAGCTCCGGCTCGGACTCGGCCTTGTCCACAGCTGTGTAAGCTGCGGCGTTGACAATCATTCCGGGCTCAAGCGCATTCAGATAATCCGTCAGTGACTGCACATCGGAGAGATCCAGCTCGGCTCGGGTCGGTGCCACGATCTCGCCCAGAGTAGATAACCGGCGCTGGAGCTCGAAGCCGACCTGACCCGAGCCTCCCGTGATCAGAATCTTCATCACAGCACTCCCAGTCGTTCGCCACGATAGCTGCCGTCCAGCACGCGCTGCCACCATTCGCGGTTGGTGAGGTACCAATCCACCGTCTTGGCCATGCCCGTTTCAAAGGTCTCGGCAGGCTTCCAGCCCAGCTCGCGCTCGATCTTCGAGGCATCAATGGCGTAACGGATATCATGACCCGGGCGATCGGCCACAAAGGTGATCAAGTCATGGTGTGAGGAGTGAGGTGCGAGATGCGAAGTACCAACCTTGTCATCCAGTAAGTCACAGAGCGTGCGTACCACCTCGATGTTGGCCTTCTCGTTATGCCCGCCAATGTTGTAGGTCTCGCCGATTTCGCCCTCGCTGGCGACCGTGATCAGTGCACGGGCATGGTCCTCGACGTACAACCAATCGCGGATCTGCATGCCATCGCCGTAGACAGGCAGAGGCTTGCCCGCGAGGCCATTGAGGATCATCAGTGGGATCAGCTTCTCGGGGAAGTGGTAAGGCCCATAGTTATTCGAGCAATTGGTGATCAGCGTGGGCAGGCCGTAGGTGCGGTACCATGCGCGAACCAGATGATCGGAGCTGGCCTTGCTGGCCGAGTACGGCGAGCTGGGTGCATAAGGAGTGGTCTCGGTGAAGAGGTCATCCGTGCCTTCCAGGTCGCCATACACCTCATCGGTGGAGATATGATGGAAGCGAAAGCCCGCCGCCTTCTCTGGCTGGCTTTCCAGCAGGCCGAGCCAGTACTTGCGGGCCACTTCCAGCAGCACCGAAGTACCGACGACGTTGGTCTGAATGAACGCCGCCGGTCCGTCAATGGAACGGTCGACATGGCTCTCCGCCGCCAGGTGCATCACCACGTCGGGTTGATGCGTCTCGAACACCTCGGTCATGGCCTCGATATCGCCGATATCCGCCTGCACGAAATGGTAGCGCTCATCCGACTCGACGGATGCCAGGGACTCGAGATTGCCCGCATAGGTCAGCGAGTCGACATTGACTACGTGATGACCAGAATTTTGGATCAACTCACGACTCACGGCCGAACCGATAAAGCCGGCACCGCCAGTTAAAAGAATTGATTTAGGCATAAACACTGACAAGCTCTATAAAAATAAAATTAGAGGGAAAGCAAAATACACACAAGCAAAAAGCCAAGGGATATACAATAAAAGAACGGCCGCACAATTAGATCATAACCAATCATCAGGGATCAAACGACCAAACCGATAATTACAAAAATCATATGTGCTAGAGAGAGATTCCCTGATTTCTCTGACGAAACCTTCATCCCAGTCAAAATAGGGCATAGCGTCGTTTTTATTCTTTTTTTTGCCAAAATCAGCATTTTTGTTTGAAATACCTAGAAAGCCACACAAGCGAGCGACTTCCTCATTACAAAACATTGACTCGTAAAATAGGTAGATAATATTTTCTTTTGGCACTGATTTTTCTAGATTTTTTATAGTGACATCATAACGACTTCTAATTTGAAAAACTGAGGAAGGATTAACTGCTTTTTCTAACAACTGAGATATTGATAGTTTTTGGTTAAGCTTTTTATCAAACCTAATATGAGAGAGCAAACGCGAGACCGGATCTCTCATGATAAAAATAAACTTTGCATTCGGGCAAAGTCTGGTGATGTAGGCAAAATCTTCAGAACCAAGATCTGCATAGCTAGGAGAAATTTCTCCATAAGCAGACTGACCACTCAATCGACTTTCAAAAAAATTAAGGTAGTGATAAGGATTAAACTCCATAGCTAACCTATCTGAAAGATTGCGAAGCTTTTCTACTTGGTTAGGCTGTTTAAAATCACAGCTAGATGAAAACTCACAATAACGGCTCACAAACCCATTCAAAATATGAGGATACTCTTTCCTTCTTAAATGCGAAGTAAAGAAATTCATTTCTTTTATTGGAGAAGCCAAAACTTCATCATGATTTTTTAGATAATCATGCAGCCAAGTTGTTCCAGCTTTCATCGCACCAATTCCAATAAAATGGACTTGATTCATGTTTTCTCCTTTTTACTGCCTCAAACTCTTTATCGTTAAAACCTGGAATAAAGATATTAAGCCATGACAATTATTAAATAACCGAAAAACATATACGATTGTAAAGCTAGGGAAACACTACATAAATTCCGCCGGAGCTTCCTCGTAGCCACCGGTAGGGTAGAAGCTGTCTACAACCCGCTGACAACGCCACCCGCCGCGAGCGGTTCCGGCCCCGATGGATGCCGAAGTGCCATGACAACGCCTCAAAGACGCGGCGGATGCAGGCTCTGAGTGCAACACCTTACCTGATGGGTCACGTGTTGCACTTGGTCATTAAGACCGACAGACAGATCTAAGCTGTAAAATATCAAAAGGTTTTATTATTCAATTTAAAAATCACTTTTAATCACAGCTTGCCAGGGGGAAGTAAATAGTGAGATTTGTCCGAACGCTTCTGAAAAAAGCCACGCCCCTTTTCACCTAGTGGTGCATAGTGGCCGATCAAACCCGGACGAGTAGAAGAAGGGTCTTCGGGAGGCATCCCTCTGTGCATCAAGCGACCATACCATATCAACACATCCCCCTTGCTTGCTAAGAACTGCTTGACTTCACAATTATCTCTTTCGATTTTACTAAAAACAGCATCATCAACAAATGATTCAGCTAATCTACCCCAACGTGGCGCATTGTTAACTGACTCCCTATGTGCCTTTGGCCAGTGGTAATCTTCTTTCAAGTATTTATTTATTTTTTTATTGGATAAGGCTTGCCATTGGTTACTTTTAGGGACAAACTCAAATGGACCGCACTCTTTTGTGACATCCCCTAAAGCAACCCATGTCGCGCACCTAGGCATAGCTTCATCATGGTCGAGATATGAATCTTGATGCCAACCTCTTTGCGTAGATTTAAAACCAGTGAGTGCGAAAATCAACCCCATCTCCATAGAATGAAGAGTTTGAATAACATTTACCAGAGGTTGATAACACAAAATATCTTGTATTTCTCTATATTCAACATGAGGGGTCTTAGCCTGAGATACTTGATCTCGACCCAGCTGCAACTCATTCCTGAGTTCAAGATATCTATCTATTAATTCATGAGGAATAAAATCCCTAAGAATCAAATAGCCATTATCTCTATAAAATAGCTGGTTGTCATCTAGCTGCTCTCGCATGAGCTCATCCAAGCGCTCATGTGCAAAACGACGCATAATGTAAATGTTTTGATGAGGTGGTTGCGAAATACTAGCATAGTCGACTTTATCAAGCTGATCTTTGGGAATCGTAAAATAATCCCCTGAGCGAATTTTCTCAAAATTGTGAGCGTGAACTCTTTTCATAAACCTCAACTCCTCCAGGCAGGATGGAAAATACCTTAGCGGAACATGTCGTTAATTTAAACTTCCAAAAAAAGATTGCAATCGCATGCCAATCTTTAGGCATATCAATTTTAACCGTGGAGTTTATTTTTTAAGCAGCAGGAGGTCTCAATTTCCTAGCGCAGCACAATTAAAGGGTCCTCGGGCCAGCGACCGATTTCTTGAGAACCTCAGCGTAAACTTCCAGCGGCGTGCGCCTTGAGACCGCCGCCTACATTGGGTCTGCTCTTCATTCGCGCGACCATTTAGAAGAAGCTATTCCTAATTGCTCACATTCCTCATAAATCGGCTCTAGCTTTTCCAAAGCATATGACCTCCACTCATCAGGAAAATCAAAATTTTTTGTTGGATTCACCTTTTTTTCTAAACCTAAGCTTTCGACACCGCGCTCTTCCAAGCCAATAAATTTTAGCACTCTTTTTAGATTTTGGACGGGCTTTTCGCGAAAATCTTCAAAATAAAGTAGCATTAGCTGGTTTTCACTCAAAGAGGCTGTAAGCTTCCTGTAGTTTCTTGCATATTCTGCATTACACCAAAACCAAGGCTTATCTAACAAGTTTTTAAAATTTTCAAAACCAGCATCTAAAGCGTTATCTTCCTGTCCAACCCATTTCATGTGGAACTTATAATGAGACCAAAGCCTACTCAGTGGGTCTCGCAAGGTGTAAACCACCTTAACATTAGGTGAAATTTCATGGACATTACGCCAACCCTCTTCATCCATTTGACAATATAGGTTTGAAAAATCAGCGCAAAACTTCTTACCGGGGTTTTGCGAGAAAAGACTTTCGTACCATTCGTTGCTTATTTCTTCAGGGTGAGCATAATTTGCATACCAAACGATCTCATCTATGTTTTGTGAAATAAACTTCGGATTGCCCGCACCGTATCTCTCCATCACTGACTTTAATTTAAGAATACGATTACGGTGATTTAGCTGTTTCTCAATACCTACCTTATTAGCAAAATAATGAATCTCTTTTTCGGGAGTAAAATAAATATCCGGAAGATCTTTCAGCTGCTCATAGAGCCATGTAGTGCCAGCTTTCATGGCACCAACACTTAAAAAGAGATTGTTAATCATAAGCCACCCATTATATAAAATCTTTTCAATGTATCAGTCTGGTCCCGGGAACTAAAAACGGCGGATGCAGGCTCTGAGTGCAACACCGTCAATGTGTCGATGACGGAGCTTCATGGTGCTTCGCCATCTGCTCGCTCATCACCTCAATAGGGCACTTGAAGTCGAAGCGCTTTCGCGGGCGCATGTTCCGCTACAGCGCAATCTCATCCAGCTCTTGCTGGCTATAGACCGATAGATCGGCAAGTACTGCCGTATGAGGGCGGTCCCAGGTTCCAGGCGCAACATTATTGAAGGGTGCTCGGGCCAGCGACCGATTTCTGGAGCACCTTGGCGTAAACTTCCAATGGCTTGCGCCAGTCCAGTGTCTGGCGCGGACGCGTGTTCAGTGAGGCGGCGATCTCGTCGAGATCGTCCGGGCTGTAGACCGACAGGTCCGCTCCCTTAGGAAGGTACTGCCGCAACAGACCGTTAGTGTTCTCATTGGAGCCCCGCTGCCATGAGCTATGCGGATCAGCGAAATAAATCGCCGTACCGGTCTTTTGCGTGATATCGGCATGCTTGACCATCTCTCTACCCTGGTCGTAGGTCATGGACAGACGCAGGGACCGCGACACCTCATTGAGCTTGTCACTGAAGCCGACGTATGCCGCCGCCGTGGTGCCATCGACTTTCGCCAACATGACAACGCGCGTGGTGCGTTCCACCAGCGTCCCGACAGCAGACCGATTGTTAGCGCCAATGATGAGATCACCCTCCCAGAGTGACCCGGCATCAGGCGATCTTCAATCTCTGGCGGCCGCATGTGGATACTGACCAGGACGGGAATCTGTTGTCGTCGATCCTGACCACGGCTGCGTGGCCGACGCTTGCCGTTGCCCTGACGCAAGCAGGCGATGAGCTCCTTCTTGAGGCTGCCACGGGGCATCACATAGAGGGCGTTGTAAATGGCCTCATGCGAGACCTGGCGACGTGAATCATGGGAAGACATGAGCTTCATTGTGCGGGCTATCTGTTGCGGTGACCAGTACTTGCGTAGCAGCTAGACCACCAGCTCGAACTGCTCCCCATTGGGATGCAGCTTGAGGCACTAACGTGGCCGATGTCGTGTCAGACGAGCCCTTTAACCCTTGACCGGGTTGATCATGTGGCGAGTGATTTCTCGCGACAAGCTATTCGATGCACGCCCAGATGAGTGACGATGGCCCGGATCGAATGAGTCGCTCGCACCATCATGATGGCGGTTCGGTCTTCAGCAGAGAGAGCGATAGCAGTGAGTCATAGCAACACCTTACCTGATGGTTCATGTGTTGCACTTGGTCATTGAGACCGCCAGGGGGTTCAATCCCGATGATCGCGAATGATCATCACCAGCATGCTGAAGATGAAGGCCAGAAAGATGGTGACCAGCGCGAACACGGTGGTGTTGTAGAGACGGTCCGGCTTGGTGGGGTATTCCGGCATCAGCGGGCTTTGCAGCACGCTCACCTGCTTGAGCTTGCGGGCGGCTTCCAGTCGGGTGTTCTCCAGGGCAGAGAGCGCGCTGGAGTAAGTCTCCTGGGCGAACTGGGCCTGGAGTTCCAACGTCCTGTATTCGGAGGAAACCCGGTTCAGGGACTCGCCGGTGGCCTGAGCCAGGCGATCACGCTGCTGCTGGATCTGCTCGCGCATGGCGTCGATTTCGCTCTGCACGCGCTGCATTTCCGAGGAGCGCGCGCTCTGATAACTGGAAAGCGCCTGCCGTTGGGCCTTGAGCTGGGCCAGATTGCCTTCCAGCGTGGCTACCACCTGGTTGATGCTTTGTACGGTCTGCTCTGGTGCTACCAGACCTTCCTTGTTCTGGAATTCCAGCAGGTTGGTGCGAGCTTCCTTGAGGCGTTCGTTCAAACGTTCCAGCTGGTCTTCCAGGAAAGTTACCTGCTCCTGTGCCAGGCGCTGACCCATCTGGTTCATATGGCGCTCACCCGCATCGAGCAATAACTGAACCATCTGATGGGCAAACTCTGGCGTGTAGGCTTGAGCTCTCACGTTCAGAACCCCGGCATACTCGTCCATCTCGACAGTGACTCTTTGTTTGTAATAATTGTGTAGTTTTTCGATGGGGGCATTCCTGTCATCCAGCCGAGCCAGAAAGTCGCCGTTTTCGGTGTAGTGCTTGCGAAAGTCGAGCTGCTCCTGCACCTGTTTGAGCATATCGACAGAGAGCAAGTACTCTCGCAAAAGCAACAGGTCGGTATCACCACTGCCACCACCGAGCAGCGATGACATGCTCAGTTCTGGTTGAGCGATCTGGGGGCTCTCGAGGACGACCGTGGCACGGGAGACGTAACGATCCTCGGCCCAGAAAAACCAGTAAAATGAGACAAGCACTATAGCGGCTAATGCCAAAAACCAATGGGGCTGGGTTTTGATGAAACGGACCATGAACACTTATTCCGATAAAAATTTTAAATACTAGACACTAAACAAAAGGATTGAAGAATCGTTTTAGGATTAATCTTCAGAATAAACAACCTCCCCTCAATCAGTCGAATTATCTGCCGCACCATGAGGGTTCAGATTATTTTCACTACCAGTTTGACTAGCGTTACGAGCTTGCTGTAGGCGTTGTTTAGTCTGGTGGAATTGTTGATGCGCTTTCCGAAAACGTTTTCGGTATGGGCTGGGGTTGCCCGGGGTGACAAGCCCCAAGGATTTGGCATGTTCAAAGGCGTGTTTGGCTACTGTCAGCTCGTTTTCCTTTGTTTCTAGCCTGTTTTCGAGCGATTGAATATCATCGGCTTCAACAGACTTCTTGCCTTTCTTCTGCATATTGGGGTTCGAAGTCTTAGGCTTTTGAAGAGTTCCGCTTCGTGGCGCAGCGTCCTGTTTCTCTCTCACCGCATCGGTTTCTGCATGGTAATCCGCAATAGCGTCCTTGATATCATCATACCAGATCGCTTGACCATCCTTGAGATAAATGCCCGCCTGGCAAAGCTGCTTCAGCATGCCCTCGCCGTGGGAAACCATGATCAAACTAGCCTGCCCAACCTTGTCCTTGAAAGCTTTCGATGCCTTGGCCTTGAAAGCACGGTCGCCGACTGCCGTAGCCTCATCAGAGAGGTAAATATCAAAATCGAACGCCAGGGAGAGGCCAAAATTCAGGCGTGCACGCATGCCGGATGAATAAGTCTTGATGGGTTCATCGAAGGCCTCGCCTATCTCGGCGAAGTCCTGCACCCGCTGGATTATCTCTTCCACCTGGTAGCGGCCACCATGTACCCGTGCCACGAATTTGACATTCTGGCGGCCGGTCATTGAGCCCTGAAAGCCACCCGCCAGGCCGATAGGCCATGAGACTCGGCAGTTCCTCTCGATAGCGCCTCGTTCGGGATTGTCCATCCCGGCAATCAAGCGCAGCAAAGTGGACTTACCGGCACCGTTTCGTCCAACCAGACCAACACTTACCCCTTGAGGGATTGTCAGGTTGATGTTTTCCAGAACCCAGGGGCTACCATGATGATTATGATAGCGTTTGTAGAGGTTACGTATCTCGATCATAGGGATTCCGGATTATTTAGCCTTGAGTCGATCGCGGAAACGCATTTGCATCATCAACCCAAGAGCAAGTGTCACCAAAGCCCATATCCAGTAGTACGTCGCGCTGGTGCCGTGAATCACCTGATAGCCATCGAAAAAACTGGCCCGCAAAAGCTCGAGACCATGTACGATAGGGTTGAGCATCACGTATTCAAGCAGCCAATGCGGCAGATTATTCAAGGGAAAAATCACGCCGGAGAGGATTAACAAGGGCATGTTGAGCATACGTACTACTTTGGCGATCTCCGGCACCATGCTGCCCGCCACCGAAACTATCAACCCTAACCCAAGCCCCAGGCACCACAAGGCCAACCAGTCCCACATGGCATACAGAGCTTGATCCGGAAACAGGCTCATACCCAACAGAAAAGCACCAATGATAAATATCAGAAAGATGAAGGTCCTCAACATCACTTCAAGGAAATTTCGAACCAGCACTGGATCAACCGGTTGTACCTGACGGTAGGCGAAGAGTGCTTGATTGGCTTCTATCGAGCCAAGCGCTCGCATCATGCCTTCTCGCACCAGAAAAAACCCCATCATTCCGACGATCATCCAGGGTATGAACTCGGCCCCAACGATTAACCGATCCCCGCGTATAAAACCGCGAATGCCAATCATGATCAACGTGAACATCATGGGCTCGGCAATCATCCAGAACCAGCCCATACGGTCCGTCATGGTACGGCTGATTGCCTCACGCATGAACATGGCGTACCACACACTGCGTGTGACTTGCCACGGCGACCGTTCGGTACCATACGGCCCACGAGAGAATATCTGAAACATGAGTATTAAACCTGCTAGCAAGGAATCAGACGGTCTGGTGACCGTCTGATTGATCATGCACCATCAGAGATCCAGCGCGACCTTGGTGGCCACGGCGATCTGATAGAGGATCTGCGTGATCGACTTGCCGAGCTCGATGTTGCTTGTCGGTGCGGCTGGCAGCACGATGATTTCGTCACCGGCACGCAGGCGAGCATCATCGGCCGGCACCACGGCACCATTGCGGTGCGCCACGAGGATCTGGTCATCGTCGGCCCGCGAGGTGAGGCCACCGGCTTGTTCGATGTAGTCTTCGACGGACATGCCCGGCGTGTATACCACAGCCTGGGGCATGGTGACCTCGCCGCTGAGCAGAATGGCGTCGTTGGACTCGGGGATGTTGATCACATCGCCGTCCTGCAGGCGCACGTTGGCGATGTTGCCATTGCCGCGGGCGACGACCAGCTGACCGGAGGGCTCGACCTCGGACGCTTCCTCGACGAACTGCTTGATCAGTTGCGCCTGCTGCACCTGGATCTTGCCCTCTTCGGCCGTTCTCGCCGGGTAGCCCAGATAGGTGGTCTGCAAACGGCGCAGGCTCTTCTCCAGGGCGGCTTCCTGCTGCTCGGCCACGCTGTCGCGCAGGATCGAGATATCGCGCACGCTGGTCATGTCCCTGGGTACGCTGATGGCGTCAAGGAACTCGCCCAGGTGGGCGTTACGCGGCAGTGCATAACGCGAGGGCCCGTAATAGCTGCCCTGCACTTCCACCACGATGGTGTCGGCACGCTTGTCGGAGCTGAACAGTACTTCGTCGCCACTCTTCACGGTCTGGTTGTTGAACTCGTTAAGCGCGAAGTAATCGGCCATGGGGCCGTCGGCTCGGTCACCGCGCAGCAGCACATGGGATACACCGCTTTTGAGGCGAGCCAGTTGCTTGACGTCTGCCCCGCTGAGTTGCTGACCCTGCAGCTCATAGCGGTATTCGCGCTTGACGTCGCCGGTCACGGCGATGGCCGGGCCACGCTCCTCGACCACGATGGTATCGCCATCCTTGAATTGAGGACGCGGGATATCGCCATCGATCAGAAAATCGTAGAGGTCGATGGTGGTCACGGTGCGGCCGTTGCGCTCGACGCGGATCTGACGGTAGCTGCCGAGTTTCTGGTCGATGCCACCGGCTTGATCGAGGAAGTAGAGCACCGAGTCGGACGGCGTGCCGGCATAACGGCCGGGGCTGTCCACATAGCCGGTCACGAAGACGCCCACCGGCTGCACACCCTGCAGATTGGTGTAGACCTCCACGTCTTTCGGGTAAACATTCTTGATGGCCGAGCGGACCGCTGAGTCCATCTGCTGGCCGGTCATACCCTGTACACTGACTGGCCCGATGGAAGGAATAAAGACGTTGCCCTGGGCATCGACCGGCATGGTCTGTTCGATTTCCACAGCACCCCATGCGCGCAGGGTGACCTGGTCGCCGGGCTTGATCTGGTAGTTACTGTTCAGGCCGTCGGCCATGGTGCCACGGAAGCCGCCCTCGAAGAGGTTGGCACCGAAGGGCGGCAGTTCATCGAGTTGTGTCTTCGGCGGGTTGTCTACCGGACCGTACCTGGGATTGCTCCAGTCGGCCCGCGGGCTGGCATCGACACTGCCGTCGCCCAGCGACCCGCTCTCGGACTGGCTGATGCCCGTGCTGGGCTGCACGAAGTTCTGGGCGCCGGCCAGGCCGGGCAATAGGCAGAGGCTGGCGACCAGGGCCGCACTGAGTGTCATCTTCCTGGGGTTGATCACCGGCCCATCCTCCTTGACTGAGTTTGCGTCACCAATCGGTGGGCGACCCAGCTACCGTCAGCGGTCTTGCAGGCCACTGCGGTGCGCATTGAACTGCCCCGCAACGATGTGACCTGCAAATGGCGGCATTCGCGACCGCTGGCGGCGAAATAACTCGCCTCGGCCATGACTTCGACGTTGGCGCCCCAGGGGCTCTGCTGCAGCACCACGGTGGAACCGGGAGCTGCCTGGCTGAGAAAACCATTGAGATTGGCGCCAACCGGGGTGCCCTGAGTATTGGCGACCACTGAGCCGGCGTCGTTCTGATAGCCCTGCTGGGCAGCACAGCCGGTCAGACCTGCCGCCAGGGCGAGCAGTAGCACGGAGGCACTACGCCGCAGCCCGCGGCCGGGGTGTTGATGTGGCATTGGGGTTTCCTTGCGATATCAGCTTGACGCTGCCCTCCCGACGGGCACCTGAACCAGAATGCTCAGAAGCCCGCCGGAAGTCCTTTCAGGAGCCTGTCAAAGCGTATTACAGGGCCTTGAGCAGGTGGGTGATGATGTCCTGCTGACTCATGGTCTCGGTGCTGACCGTCACATCCGGGTTGGCCGGAACTTCGTAGGGGCTGTTGATGCCGGTGAAGTCCTTGAGGCGCCCTTCACGTGCCTTGTGATACAGCCCCTTGGGATCGCGCTGCTCGCAGATATCCAGCGGCGTATCGACGTGCACTTCGACAAAGTCGCCTTCGTCAAACATGCTGCGCACTTCCTCGCGGCCCGCGCGGAACGGCGAGATGAAGGCGGTGATGACGATCACCCCGGCCTCGGCGAACAGACGCGCCACCTCGCCCACCCGGCGGATGTTCTCGGCACGATCGCCCTCGCCCATGTCCAGGTCCTTGCACAGGCCGTGGCGGATGTTATCACCGTCGAGCAGCATGGTGTGGTAGCCGCGACGATTCAACTCGACTTCCAGGGCGTTGGCCAGGGTGGACTTGCCGGAGCCGGAGTAGCCGGTCAGCCACACGCACTTGCCTTCGTGGCCGTTGAGCTGCTCACGCATGGCCTGGGTGACGCTGGTGCGGTTCCACACCACATTGGCCTTGCTGTCGTGCTCGCGGAACTCGTAGGGCAGTTCGCTTTCCAGCGGCTGGTGGATCATGCCGACACCGACCGTGATGTTGGTCAGGCGGTCGATGATGATGAAGTTACCCGTGCCCGGGCTGGTGCGGTAGTCGTCCACCGGCACCGGCGCGGTCAGCTCGACCTGGCAGCGCGCAATGGCGTTGAGGTCGAGATGATCGGCGTGGCGCTGCTCCAGGGTGTTGACGTCGACCTGGTAGTCGATCGCCGAGACCTTGCCGGCCATGTCGCGGGTGGCAAGCTTGAGGTCATACAGCTTGCCGGGCTCCAGGGCCTTCTCGTGCATCCACACGATGTCGGCCTCGAAGCTGGTGGCCAGCGGGACCTGGGCGTCGTCGGCGACGATCCAGTCACCCCGTGAGATGTCGATCTCGTCTTCCAGAGTCACGGTAATCGCCTGACCGGGGTAAGCCGCCTCCAGGTCGCCGTCCCAGGTGACGATGCGCTCGACCTTCGAGGTCTTCCCGGAAGGCAGCGCGCGGATGGACTGCCCCGGCTTGATGACGCCGGCGGCCAGGGTGCCGCAGTAGCCACGGAAGTCCAGGTTGGGGCGATTGACGTACTGCACCGGCAGGCGCAGGTCGCGCAGGTTGGAGTCGTGGCGGATCTCGACCGTCTCGAGAAGGTCGAGCATCGCCGGGCCTTCGTACCAGGCCATGGTCTCGCTCTTGTTGACGACGTTGTCGCCCTTGAGCGCCGACATGGGCACGAAGCGGATGTCCGGCGCGTTCAGCTTGCCGGCGACCTCATCCTGGTATTCCTTGACGATCTCGTTGTAACGCTCTTCCGAGTAATCGACCAGGTCCATCTTGTTGATGGCCACGACCAGGTGCTGGATACCCAGCAGATCGGCGATGAAGCTGTGGCGGCGGGTCTGGGTCTGCACGCCGTGACGCGCATCGACCAGGATCACCGCCAGGCTCGCCGTGGACGCGCCCGTCGCCATGTTGCGGGTGTACTGCTCGTGCCCCGGGGTATCGGCGATGATGAACTTGCGCTTCTCGGTGGAGAAGAAGCGGTAAGCCACGTCGATGGTGATGCCCTGCTCCCGCTCGGACTGCAAGCCATCCACCAGCAACGCCAGATCCACCTCATCCCCGGTGGTCCCGCTGGTCTTCGACGCCTGGGTGATCGCCGCCAACTGATCCTCGTAGATCATCTTGGAATCATGCAGCAACCGACCAATCAGCGTCGATTTACCATCATCCACACTACCGCAGGTGATAAACCGCAGCAGATCCTTGTTCTCGTGTTCTTTCAAATACGCTTCGATGTCGTCGGCGATCAAGCTTGACTGATGTGACATAACGTGGTCCTAGCAATTAAGTAAGAAGAGGGATGAGGGAAGAAGGAAGAACCCCCTGGCACTAGCCGAAATCTGACTGTTTGCGAATCAGTCCGGTTAACATGGCAGCGATATTTTTGGTTTCCACTACCCAGAGATTCCCTTTCTCACGTTCGATATAGCCAATTTCCATGCCGATGTAGACCTGCGTTCTAAGCTCCGCGCATGAGCCCTTGGCGATATAAAGAAACTTAGTGCGGTCTCGAATGGTCAACCGTGCCATCCCCTCGGCTATGTTGCTGGGTACGGAAAGGCCTGATCGCGTGATCTGGTCCTTGAAGCCGAAATCGCGGGAGTCTGCGAAGTGCCTGTAAAGCTCGGCGGATAACCTTGCCGACCGTTTCCAGACATCCAGTTGTTCGAAGTCCATCTCATTGCCCTGTCTCCATGGTGATACCTGCAGACTAGGTCAAGATAGGACGTCTTCCCTCTTCCGACTTCCTTCTTCCGTCTTTCTAACGCGCCTCCGGCGCGTTAGAAGTAGCCTTCCCTCTTCTTCTTCTCCATGGAGCCGGCTTGGTCGTGGTCGATGGCGCGGCCGCTGCGTTCCGAGGTCTTGGTCAGGAGCATTTCCTGGATGATCTCGGGGAGTGTGGTGGCGTGGGATTCCACGGCGCCGGTCAGCGGGTAGCAGCCGAGGGTGCGGAAGCGGACCCACTTCTCTTCCGGGACTTCGCCTTCTTCCAGCGGCAGGCGGTCGTCGTCGACCATGATGTCGATGCCGTCGCGGTGGACGACCGGGCGCGGGGCGGAGTAGTACAGCGGGACGATGGGGATGGATTCGAGGTAGATGTACTGCCAGATATCCAGCTCGGTCCAGTTGGAGAGCGGGAAGACGCGGATCGACTCGCCCTTGTTGACCTTGGAGTTGTAGACGTTCCACAGCTCCGGGCGCTGGTTTTTCGGGTCCCAGCGGTGGTGCTTGTCGCGGAAGGAGAAGACACGCTCCTTGGCGCGGCTGGCTTCCTCGTCGCGGCGGGCGCCACCGAAGGCGGCGTCGAACTGATACTTGTCCAGCGCCATCTTCAGGGACTGGGTCTTCATCACGTCAGTGTACTTGGAGCTGCCGTGATCGAAGGGGTTGATGTTGGCCTCGACACCTTCCTGGTTGATGTGCTCGATGAGCTCCATGCCGGCGGCCTCTGCCATCTCGTCACGGAACTTGATCATTTCCTTGAATTTCCAGGTGGTGTTGACGTGCATCAGCGGAAACGGCGGCGGCCCCGGGTAGAAGGCCTTGCGCGCCAGGTGCAGCATCACCGAGGAGTCCTTGCCGATGGAGTACAGCATGACCGGGTTACGAAACTCGGCAGCCACCTCGCGAATGATATGAATCGACTCAGCCTCGAGCTGCTTGAGGTGAGTCTGGCGTTCAGGGGTTATTTCCATAGCGGTTGGTCCGTTGGGTCGAAGATAGGTCTGTGGGTGGACGCTCGGCGCTACGCGCCTCGAAAAGAGTCAAGAGGGAAGACCGCGGCTTACGCCGCTTGAAGAGGGAAGAACGGCGCTTCGTGCCTACGTAAGAGTGAAGTGGGAAGAACGGCGCTTCGTGCCTTGAAGAGAGAAGAAACCCCTTGAACTCTGATCATGGTGGCTTCTTACCTTTTCCTTCTTACCTCTTCCCTCTTCGACCTCCCTCTTCCTTCTTCAGTCTTCCTTCTGGAGACTGGCCCGCAGGGCCGTCGTCCACCGTTCGTCGCGTTGTCCGCAGACGATGAAGTGTGGGTTTAACACCGAATCCTGCTGGTTGCAGCGTAGGGGTTCAAGTGTTTCGGCGTTGAGTACCTGGCCGCCGGCGGCGATGACGACGGCTTGGGCGGCGGCGGTGTCCCACTCGCAGGTCGGGGCGAGGCGTGGGTAGAGGTCGGCTTCGGCTTCGGCGACCAGGCAGAGCTTGAGCGAGCTGCCCATGGAGACGCGTTCGTGCTCCGGCAGGCGGGCGCAGAAGGCTTCGAATTCGTCGGAGCCGTGGGAGCGGCTGCCGACGACCTTCCAGGGCTCAGCGCCAGCTTCCGGCAATGCGCGCACCTGGATCTCGCGGGTGGTGCCCTTCTCGATCTTGGTGGCGCCCTGGCCGACCTGGCCGATCCAGCTGGTATCCAGCACCGGCGCATGCACGATGCCGAACACCGGATCGCCGTTTTCCACCAGCGCCACGTTCAGGGTGAACTCACCGTTCTTCTTGATGAATTCCTTGGTGCCGTCCAGCGGGTCGATCAGCCAGTAACGCTCCCAACTCCGGCGCGTCTCGAAAGGGATCTCGCCGGATTCCTCGGACAACACCGGCACTTCCGGCGTCACCGTCTCAAGCAGCGCGACCAGGGCATGATGCGCTGCCATATCCGCCTCGGTCAGCGGGCTGTCGTCGTCCTTGGTCTCGACCTCGTAGGTACGGTTGTACACCGTCAGGACCTCACGGCCCGCGGCCTCGACACCCGCCAGCAAACGGTCGCGCATATTGTCGGTTACGAAATGGGGCAAGGGGGGCTCCTGGTCCAGCTGTGAGTGTGTTGGAAGAAGAAGGAAGAGCGCGGCTAAAGCCGCTTAAAGAAGGAAGAGGGAAGAACGGCGCTGCGCGGCTGCATAAGAATTAAGAGGGAAGAACGCGGCTGAGGCCGCTTTAAGAAGGAAGAAACCCCTTTTCTCTAGGAACCATGGCCAACCAGGCTTCTTCCCTCTTCCCTCTTCCCTCTTCCTTCTTCCTTCTTCCCTCTTCCTTCTTCCCTCTTCGTTCTTGGCTCAAAACCCCCACACCATCGGTATCAGCCCTACGGCGGTGCTGCCGACGAGCAGGCTGAGTGGTGCGCCGAGGCGGAGGTAGTCGAGCAGTCGGTAACCGCCGGGGCCGTAGACCATCAGGTTCGTCTGGTAACCGAGCGGGGTCATGAAGCTGGCGGAGGCGGCGAACATGATGGCGATGGCGAAGGGCATGTAGTTCACGCCGAGCTGGTCGGCGACCGACATGGCGATGGGGAACATCAGTACCGCGGCGGCGTTGTTGGTGATGATCTCCGTGAACAGCGTGGTCAGCAGGTAGACGACGGCCAGGGCCAGCCAGGGCGACATGTTGTCGCTGACGACGCCGCCGGCGATGACCTGGGCGGCGCCGGAACTGGTCATGGCGGCGCCGAGCGCGAAGGAAGCGGCGATGACCGTGAGCACCGAGAGGTCGATATAGCGGCGCGCCTTGCTGACGGTGATGCAACCCGTGGCCAGCATGCCGCCGCTGGCGAGCAGCGCGGCCTCGAAGATCGACAGCAGGCCGACTCCGGCGGCCGCGACCATGGCGCCGAGCACGCCCAGGGCGACAGGCGCCTTGTGAAAGCTGGGCGGCGTGGAGTCGTTGAGGGCACTGACCAGCAGAAAGTCGCGGCGATAGCGGTACTGGTCGACGAAGTCGTGGCCGGTTTCCATCAACAGGGTATCGCCGACCTGCAGGCGGATATCGCCGACCTTGCCAGGCAGGCGCCGGCCCTGGCGCGAGATCGACAGGATGACCGCCTGGAAGCGTGAACGCACCCGAGCTTCGCGCACGGTCTGGCCGACCCCGGTGAAGTCCGGGCTGATCACCGCCTCGACCAGGCAGCGATGGTGGTTGGCCACGTCGAGCTTGTGAATGTCGTCGCTGCCGGGGCTGACACCGCGCACCTGGCGCAGCTCGCGAGCGAGCTCCGGCGCGCCGATGAAGACCAGAATATCGCCGCCTTCGAGCTGGGTTTCGGGCGGCACGGCGGTCATCAAACGACCGTCACGTTCGATATCGGTCAGGTAGCCGTACTGGAGGTTACGCAGCCCGGCCTCGGAAATCGTCTTGCCGGGCAGGGGTCCGCCCTCGGTGACCACAAATTCGACACTGTACTCGCGGGCCAGGTCCAGCTGCTCGATCAAGCCTTCGCGGCGCGGCAGCAGGCGGTCGGCAAACAGCATCAGGAAGGTGCCGCCGACCAACAGCATGGGCACACCGACCTGGGCGAGGTCGAACATGCCGAGAGCCACGCCCTTCTCGCTCTGCAGCAGACCATCGACCACCAGGTTGGTGCTGGTGCCGATCAGGGTGCAGGTACCGCCCAGGATCGCCGTGTAGCTCAACGGCAAAAGCAGCTTGGAAGGCGGCAGCTTGAGCTTGCGCGACCACTCCTGCAGCGCGGGGATGAACATGGCCACCACGGTGGTGTTGTTCATGAAGGCACTGAGGCTCGAAGCCGGGAGCATGACCCGCAGCTGGGCCTTCTTGAGGCTGTCCGGCTGGCCCAGCAGGGCATTGGCGACCCACTGCACGGCGCCGGTTTCCTTGAGACCGGCGGCCACCACATAGAGGGCGGCGATGGTCATCACGCCGGTGTTGGAAAAACCCACCAGGGCCTCGGCCGGCCCCAGCACGCCGCTGACCACCAGAAACGCCAGGGCTGCCATGAGAATCGCATCGGCGGCGATCTTGGTTGTCGCCAGGGCCACCAGCACGGCGACCACACTGAAAGTACTGAGCCAGGCATCCAGTGCCATGTTAGAGACTGCTCCTCATGCGTTCAGGCACGCTACCGCCCCGGGATTGTTACGGGCGTATTCCCCTGCCCTGTCTTGCTAGGTTGTGAACGGCGCTGGATAGCCGGCGGCGAACCCCACCCCGGCCTCTGGCTGAACGCCCATTCTATGGATTAACGCCAGCCACGGCCAGTCTCACCGGCCTTGCTGGCCAGCTGCACTATCCGGTTACAACATGAATTTCAGTAACCTGAACGGCCCAGCGTGTCAGCAGCGACCTATCAGACCATAGGAACGGGCTTATGTGTAATGTCTCGTTTTGCTGACATGAGTGCTGCCAGCTATAAGCTGTAAGCCGTAAGCTGTAAGTACCCCCAAGGTCAAACCCAACGCGGACAGGTTTTGGGGTGCAGTTGACCTTTCTTAAAGCTTACGACTTACGGCTTACAGCTAGCCGTTAGCGGCTTCCGGCTTCACCTACCTGCTATCGCGTTGTCACATCCCTGCGTCAGAGTCGTGTGGTGTTCATCGATCACAGGGAGACGAATGACATGTTGACTCGACGTCAGGTACTGGAATTGGGGGTTCAGAGTGGTGTGGCGCTTGGTGCGACGCTGGCTGCGCCGGGCATCGTGCTGGCCGAGAAGCGCCGTCCGCTGATCACCAGCGGGTTGATGAGCGGCGATATACTCACCGATCGGGCGATGATCTGGTCACGTGTCGACCGCCCTGCCCGCATGCTGCTGGAGGTCGCCGATAACCCGGAGTTCCGGAATGCTCGGCAACTGCGAGGTCCGGATGCCCTGCCCGTGCAGGATTTGACGGCCAGGTTGGATGTTACCGGCCTGGATGGCATGGATCGGGTGTTCTACCGAGTGCGTTTTGCCGCGCTGGGGGATCATCGCGCGGTCAGCGAGCCGGTTACCGGTCAGCTGCGCCTGGCGCCGTCCGACAGGCGGGATGTGCGTTTTGTGTGGTCGGGGGATACTGTCGGCCAGGGCTGGGGCATCGATGAATCCCGGGGCGGCATGACCACCTATGCGACCATGCGCGAGCAGAGCCCGGACTTCTTCATCCATTCCGGCGATACGGTCTATGCGGATGGTCCCCTGAAGGAGAGTGTCGAACTGGCCGATGGCAGCACCTGGCGCAATCTGGTGACACCGGCCAAGCGCAAGGTGGCCGAAACACTCGACGAATACCGTGGCCAGCATGCCTACAACCTGCTGGATGCCAATGTGCGTCAGCTGAATGCCGAAGTGCCCATGCTGGCCCAGTGGGATGACCACGAGACGGTCAATAACTGGTATCCCGGCGAGGTTCTCGACGACCCGCGCTACACCGAGACCAATGTCTCGCTACTCTCCGCCCGGGCACGTCGTGCCTTCCTCGAATACATGCCGATGCGCCAACAGCCCGATGCGCCGCAACGCATCTACCGGCGTTTCCCGTACGGGCCGGGCATAGAAGTGTTCATGCTCGATATGCGCACCTTCCGCAGCGCCAATGACGCCAACCAGCAGCCAGAGGGTGCCACCCTGCTCGGTCAGCAGCAGATCGACTGGTTGATCGACAGCCTGAAACGCTCCACTGCCACCTGGAAGATCATCGCCTCGGACATGCCGGTTGGCCTGATGGTGGCCGATGGCGACAACGCCGAGGCGGTGGCGAACGGCGATGGCGGCCGCCCGCTGGGACGCGAGCAGGAAATCGCCCGCCTGCTCGAGGCCATTCGCGACCACGATATCCGCAATGTGGTGTGGTTCACGGCGGATGTGCACTACACCGCGGCGCATCACTACTCACCGGAACGAGCCGCCTTCAAGAACTTTCGGCCTTTCTGGGAATTTGTCAGCGGCCCACTGCACGCCGGCACCTTCGGCCCCAACACCCTCGACGATACCTTCGGCCCGGAAGTCGTCTTCCAGAAGGCGCCACCCGACGGCCAGGCCAACCTTCCCCCCTCTGCCGGCTACCAGTTCTTCGGCCAGGTCGACCTGGAAGGCGAAAGCGAAACCCTCACCGTGACGCTGAAAGACGCCGCCGGGGAAGCGTTGTTCAGGCAGGAGTTGAAGCCGGAGCGAAGCTGAGAAAGAGCGCGGCTGACGCCGCTCGGAAGAGGGAAGAAGGAAGAGGGAAGAAGGAAGAGGGAAGAAGGAAGAGGGAAGAAGGAAGAGGGAAGAAGGAAGAGGGAAGAAGGGAGAAGGGAGAAGGGAGAAGGGAGAAGGGAGAAGGGAGAAGGGAGAAGGGAGAAGGGA
>NZ_BJOC01000036.1 GCF_006540005.1 Halomonas halmophila
ACAAGGGCCAGAGCCCCCGGAGAGGCTCTGGCCCGTCGTATCGCTTTTCACCGGCGCCGCAACGCCGGGTGGGGCGCGGAGGTCAGCCGATCAGCTGCGCCGCCTCCACATACTCGAGGCCAAAGGCATCGGCCACGGCACGATAGGTCAGCTTGCCGTCATGGACGTTGAGGCCCGCCGCAAAGTGCTTGTCCTCGGCGAGCGCCTGGCGCCAGCCCTTGTCGGCCAGCGACAGCACGAACGGCAGGGTGGCGTTGGTCAGCGCCTGGGTCGAAGTGCGCGCCACCGCGCCCGGCATGTTGGCCACGCAGTAGTGCACCACGCCATCCACCACATAGGTCGGCTCGGCATGGGTGGTCGGCTTGCTGGTCTCGAAGCAGCCGCCCTGGTCGATGGCCACGTCCACCAGCACACTGCCGGGCTTCATGTCGGACAGCATGTCACGGGTGATCAGCTTGGGCGCCGCCGCCCCCGGCACCAGGACGGCGCCGATGATCAGGTCCGATTCGCGAATCGCCTCTTCCATGGCATCGGCCGTGGAGAAGACGGTCTTCATGCGGCCCTGGTAACGGTCATCCAGGGTCTCGAGGCGCGGGATGGACTTGTCCAGCACGGTCACCTCGGCACCCAGGCCCAGTGCCATGCGCGCGGCGTTCTCGCCGACCACGCCACCACCGATGACGGTGACCTTGGCCGGGGCGACGCCCGGGACGCCGGGCAGCAGGATGCCGGACCCGCCCTGGGCCTTCTCGAGGCTGTGCGCGCCGGCCTGCACCGCCATGCGGCCGGCGACGGTGCTCATCGGAGCCAGCAGCGGCAGGCCGCCCTCGGCCGCGGTGATGGTCTCGTAGGCAATGCAGGTCGCGCCGCTGTCGAGCAGTCCCTTGGTCAGGGCTTCCTCGGCGGCCAGGTGCAGGTAGGTGAAGAGGGTCTGGCCGCTGCTCAGCCGCGCGACTTCCTCGGCCTGGGGTTCCTTGACCTTGAGGATCAGCTCGGCATCGGCCCAGAGGGTGGCCACATCGCTTTCCAGTCGCGCACCGGCGGCTTCGAAATCGGCGTCGCTGAAGCCGGCACCCTCACCGGCAGAGGCCTGCACGATGACGTCGTGGCCACGACCGACCAGCTCGCGGGCGCCACTGGGCGTCAGGGCGACGCGATACTCGTGGTTCTTGATTTCCTTCGGGACGGCGATCTTCATGGGGTCCTCCGATGCGTGAACGATGGTGTCGAAGCAATTCGACCTCCATTACAGCACAACAGTGATTCCACGCAGAGATGCGCCATGAAAAACAAAAAAATCTCGGACTGGACCCCCAAGGCATCGAAAATACGACTGTTAAAGACACATTAAACAGAAAGTCTTCCGCCACCTGGCTACTGGCTGACCAGGGCCCCGCCATAGCACTGCCGAAACGCCTCGGGCAGGCGTCGCGGGCGACCGCTGGACAGCTCGATACAGGCGAATCGCGTGCACGCACGCAGCAGTGCTCGCCGCGTCCCGGCATGCTGAAGCTGGAAGCGCCGGGTCAGCGTCAGACGGTCATCACAGGCGACGATCCAGGTGGCCAGCTGCAGCGTATCCCCCGCAAACGCCGGTGACAGATAGTCGAGCTCGTGCCGGTGCACGACCATGGCCCGATCCAGCTGACGATAATGCGCGAGACTCAGGCCGAGATGCTCGGAATGCGCCCAGCTGATGCGCTCGACCCAGCGCAGATACTCGGCATTGTTGACGTGGCCATAGTGGTCGATGCTCGAGTCTTCGACCTCGAGATCCAGCACGAATGGCGCAGGCAGGTCCCAGGACATGGCGATTCCTTCCGGCATAACACAAGGTTGGTGGGGCAGATGGTACGCCAGGGCGGTGGTCAGGGGCAGTCGCTGCCGCAATTCCAGCAGCGATCGAACACCCCCTCGAGCCATTCGCCGCACCCCGGGCAGACCCAGTCAGGCCGCCATGCATCCTGGCGGGCCTCGGCAATCAGCGATTCGGCACCCGCCTGATTATGCGGCGCCACCCATACCTCGGGCTCGCACTCCATGGGCGGCAGTTCTCCGGACGCGCCGCCCAGCGTCATGTTGCGCCGCTCGACCGGAATGCCGGCCGACTCGAGCAGGTTGGCAACATGACTGACCAGCAGCGGATTGGAGTGCGCGAAGACACGAACGAAGTCGAACTCACTCACGATACGCTCCTCCTCATGACCGCTCCGTGACACTGCCTGACACATCGGCGGGCGTCAGCTCTATCTACACAGCAGGCGCCCGCAGACACCCTGTTCGGGCTCAGTCGCGGAAGACCCGCACCCCCAACGCCTTGAGATAGGAGGTTTCGGCAATCGCCGGATGCACCGGATGATCCGCGCCCTGATGCCCCTGGTAGATCACCTGGGCATGGCGGTCCTGATGACGCGCCGCACCGCGTACCACATCGGTGAGACGATCCATGCCCAGATGCATGGAACAGGACGCCGAGACCAGGAGCCCATCGCGCCCCAGCAGCCGCATCGCCTCGCGGTTGAGGCGGCTGTAGGCACGCTCGCCGCTGGCCATGTCCTTGCGCTTCTTGATGAAGGCCGGCGGGTCGAGAATGACCACATCGAAGCGCTCGTCATCAGCCTTGAGCGCCGCCAGGGCTTCGAAGGCATCGCACTCGCCCACGGCAACCCGCTCCTCGAGTCCGTTCAACCCGGCGTTTTCCTCGACGCCCTGCAGGGCGCGCTCACTGGAGTCGACACACAGCACCTCGCTGGCGCCATGAGCGGCGGCCTGGACGCCCCAGCCGCCGACATAACTGAACAGGTCGAGGACGCGCTTGCCTTCCACCTGGGCATTGAGCCAGGCCCGATTGGGCCGGTGGTCATAGAACCAGCCGGTCTTCTGACCGTCCAGCAGCGGCGCGACGAAGCGCACCCCATTTTCCTCGAGCTCGATGCGCTCGGGCGGCTCGTCGCCCAGCACCTCGACGCCGCCCTCGAGCCCTTCCATGCGGCGCCCACTGGTATCGTGGCGCAGCACGATGGCGCGCGGTGACATCACCTTGTCCAGCGCATCCAGTAACGGCTCGCGCAGGGCTTCCATGCCGGCGGTATTGAGCTGCACCACCAGCACATCGTCGAAGCGATCGATGACCAGCCCCGGCAGCAGGTCGCCTTCGCCGTGCACTAGGCGATAGAAAGGCCTGGCGAAGAGGCGCTGACGCAGCGACAGCGCCTGATTCAGGCGATGCACCAGCAGCGAACGGTCGAGCTGCATGCCGACATCACGCGACACCATGCGCGCGCAGATCAGCGAATGGGCGTTGACATAGGCCACCCCCATCGCCTTGCCGTTGGCGGCTTCCACCACCGCCTGCTCGCCGGCGGCGAAATCCTTGAGGGGCGTGGTCTTGGTATCGATCTCATTGGAATACAACCAGAGGTGACCCGCCTTGAGGCGGCGGTCGGCGTTCTTCTTGAGGCGCAGGGAGCGTAGGGCGGTCATCGAAAATCTCGTGCTTGAAAGTAAAAGGGAGCAGCGCGCGTCGGGGCAGTCAGCGCTGGCAGGCCGCACAATAGACACTGGCGCGCTGGCCCAGGGTCACCAGGCGCAACTCGGCGCCACAGCGCCGGCATGGCTGGCCATCGCGGCCGTAGACATTGAGCCGCTGGGCGAAATAGCCGGGCTCGCCGGTGCCGCCGACGAAGTCTCTCAGGGTGGTACCGCCCTGATGGATGGCAGCGCCCAACACCTCGCGGATCGCCTCGGCCAGGCGCCGATAACGTTGGCGGGAAATGCGCCCCGCCTCGCGGCGCGGATCGATACCGGCCAGGAACAGGGCCTCGGCGGCGTAGATATTGCCGACCCCCACCACCACGCCATTATCCATCAGGAATGGCTTGACGGCGAGGCGCCGCCGACGCGACCGGGCGTGCAGATGATCGCCATCGAAGTCCGGCGACAACGGCTCCGGGCCGAGCTTCGCCAGGCGCCGGTCCTGCTCGACCGAGCCATCCAGCCAGTCGATGAAACCGAAGCGCCGCGGGTCGTGATAGCGCAGGATGGCACCGTCATCGAGTACCAGGTCGACATGGTCGTGCTTTCTGGGCAGCTCGCCCAGGCGCGCCATGCGCAGGCTACCGGACATGCCGAGGTGGCACAGCAGGGTGCCGACCGCTCCGCCGGCGATGGGCATCAACAGATACTTGGCCCGTCGCCCCAGCGGCCCCATGCAGGCCCCGACCAGGCGCTCGGCCAGGTCATCGGGCACCGCATGGCGCAGGCGCGCCTGACGCACGATGACTTCGCGAACCTCGCGTCCTTCGACATGCGGCGCAATACCGCGTCGGGTCGTTTCCACCTCGGGAAGCTCGGGCATGGCAGGGTCCTGCAGCGGGGCGACATGACAAACGCGAAAACCCGACCATCGGGCCGGGTTCTCGCGGACAGGCTCTCGCCTGCGGAAGGAAGCCGCCTGCGGTCGACCGAAGCCGCATCAACCCATCAACGAAGGGCTGAGACGGGCGGGACCGACGGGGCAGATGCCGGGCGTACCGGCCAGCCGATCACTTGATCTTGGCTTCCTTGTAGGTGACACGCTTGCGAACCACCGGGTCAAACTTTTTCATTTCCAGCTTGTCCGGCGTGTTCCGCTTGTTCTTGTCGGTGGTGTAGAAGTGGCCGGTTCCGGCGCTGGACACCATTCTGATCTTGTCACGCATTTCGTTTCTCCCTAATCAATCGAGCGCTGGCTGTGCGGGCAAAAGCGGTCTCAGACCGTCTCGCCGCGCTTGCGAATATCGCTCAGTACCGCTTCGATACCCTTCTTGTCGATGGTGCGCAGCCCCTTGGTGGAAACGCGCAGCTTGACGAAACGCTTCTCGGATTCCACCCAGAAACGATGGGTGTGCAGGTTCGGTACAAAACGACGCGGCGTTCTGCGCTGAGAGTGAGATACGTTGTGACCAGTCACCGGGCGCTTGCCGGTAACCTGACATACTTTGGACATGAGAGCCTCCAACCGCTTGGCCAGGATATAACCTGAGTGTTCAAAACCTGTCGGGCAAACCGGGACGACCCGTGTCATTTGACCCAAGGGAATTCAAAGGCTGCACTTTATACCAGAGGTGGCCGGGCCAGACAAGCGAGAAACGAGATTATAACAGGCCTCGCTCGGCAAAAGACACCACTTCTCCGTCGCCGACCACGAAATGATCCAGCACCCGCACCTCGAACAGCGCCAGCGCCTGACGCAGCCGCTCGGTAATGCGCTCGTCGGACTGGCTGGGCTCGGCCACCCCGGAAGGATGGTTGTGGGCAAAGATCACCGCCCCGGCACCGACTTCCAGAGCTCGGCGTGCCACCTCGCGGGGATAGACCGAGGCGCTGTCCAGGGTGCCGCGAAACAGCGACTCGTAACGAATGACCCGGTGCTGGCTGTCGAGAAAGAGGGCGGCAAATTCCTCATGGCCAAGGTGACGCAGCCGCGACATCAGATAGTCGCGCACCAGCCCCGGCGAGGTCAGCGCACCCTCGCGATCGAGGCGGCTGGCCAGATGGCGCCGCGCCAGTTCCAGCACCGCCTGGAGCTGTACATACTTGGCCTGCCCCAGACCACGCTCGGTGCAGAAGGCCGTCTCGTCGGCTTCCAGCAGCGGCCGCAGACCACCGAAGGACGAGAGTACGTCCCGCGACAGATCCACCGCCGAGCGCCCGCTGACCCCGACGCGCAGAAAAATGGCCAGCAGCTCGGCATCCGATAGCGCCTCGGTGCCGAGCGCCAGGAGTTTCTCCCGGGGGCGCTCGCCCTCCGGCCAGTCACGAATCGACATCCTTGCCTCCCGGACGATCCCCGTCGTCCTTGCCGGGTCATGCCCGCGTGCTCTTGCCGCCCCTGACAGCGCCGCTGCTGAACGCCTCAGGCGACGCCGGCTCCTCTCTCGCTGCTCAGTGTAGTCGCCATGGCCGGCGAGCGGGCGGCTACGCAAGCCCGGCTGCGAGTGGTAAGCTGGGCACCGGATTTATCGCCTGGACAACAGCATGTCTGCACTACCCGCAAGGCGCATCCTGCTCGGGATCAGCGCCGGCATCGCCGCCTACAAGAGCGCCCAGCTGGCACGCCTGCTCAAGCAGGCCGGCTGTGAGGTGCGCGTGGTCATGACCGAGGGTGCCCAGGCCTTCATCACGCCCCTGACGCTTCAGGCGCTGACCGGCGAGAGCGTGCGCACCTCGCTGCTCGACCCGGAGGCCGAGGCCGGCATGGGCCATATCGAACTGGCGCGCTGGGCCGACTGCATCATCATCGCGCCGGCCACGGCCGACCTGATGGCACGCCTGGCCCATGGCATGGCCGATGACCTGCTCACCACCCTATGCCTGGCCAGTCGCGCCGAGAAGTTTCTGGCGCCGGCCATGAACCAGGCCATGTGGGCGCACCCGGCCACCGGCCGCAATGCCCGCCGGCTCGCCGAAGACGGCTGGACGCTGCTGGGCCCGGGACATGGCGACCAGGCCTGCGGCGATGTGGGGGCCGGCCGCATGCTCGAGCCCGAAGCATTGGCGGAGCGACTGCTCAGCCCGCCCGAGCAACCGGCCCGCGGCCTGCGGCTGGTCATCACCGCCGGCCCCACCCGCGAGGCCATCGACCCGGTGCGCTACCTCTCCAATCACAGCTCCGGCAGGATGGGCTATGCCCTGGCCGCCGCCGGCGTGGCCCTGGGGGCCGAGGTGACGCTGATCAGCGGCCCGGTCGCGCTGGCCACCCCGGCAGGCGCCACCCGGGTGGATGTCGAAAGCGCCAGCGAGATGCTGGCCGCCGCCGAAGCGCATGCAGACGGGGCGGATATCTTCATCGGCTGTGCCGCCGTAGCCGATTACCGCGCCGCAAGCGCCGCGGAGCACAAGCTCAAGAAAGGCGATGACGACGCCGGCATGACGCTGCGGCTGGTCAGAAACCCGGATATCATCGCCACCATCGCCGCCCGAGCCGACCGGCCCTTCATCATCGGCTTCGCCGCCGAGACACAGGACGTCGAGCGCTACGCCCGCGACAAGCTGGCACGCAAGCGACTCGACATGGTGGCCGCCAACGATGTGTCACAGCCCGGCCTCGGCTTCGGGTCCGAGAACAACGCCGCCCTGCTGCTGTGGCAGCACGGCGACGAGGTCGACCAGTGCCACCTGCCGCCGCAGCCCAAGGCGGACCTGGCCGAAGCCATCCTGCGACAGGCACTGACCTGCCTGACCCCGACAACACCTGAATGAACGACAGCGGAAGCCCCACCATGCCGACCAAGAGTGATCGCCCTCGCCTCGCCGTCAAGCTGCTCGACGAGCGCATGCGCGACTATCTGCCCGACTACGCCACCACCGGCTCCGCCGGCATGGACCTGCGGGCCCTGCTCGATGCGCCCCTGACCCTCGAGCCGGGCGACTGCGAGCTGATCCGCACCGGCCTGGCCATCCACATCGCCGACCCGCAACTGGCCGGCATGGTGCTGCCGCGCTCCGGGCTCGGCCACAAGCACGGCATCGTGCTCGGCAACCTGGTCGGACTGATCGACTCCGACTACCAGGGCGAGCTGATGATCTCGACCTGGAACCGCGGCAGCACGAGTTTCACCCTGGAGCCCTTCGAACGCCTGGCCCAGTATGTGCTGGTGCCGGTCATTCAGGCCGAGCTCGAGGTCGTCGACGACTTCGACAGCAGCCTGCGCGGCCCCGGCGGCTTCGGCAGCTCCGGCCGCCAGTGACGGCATGCCACGCTCAATATCTTCCCGACGCTCAAGGACCGACAACATGACCACCGACAACGCACCCCATGCCCCCGCCTCGATCTTCCGCGCCTATGACATTCGCGGCGTGGTCGGCGACACCCTCACCGAGCCCGGCGTCGAAGGCATCGGCCGCGCCATCGGCAGTGCCGCCCGTGCCAAGGGTGAGGAGCGCGTCATCGTGGCGCGTGATGGCCGCCTTTCCGGCCCGCGCATGCTGGCGGCCCTGACCCGCGGCCTGGCCGCGGCAGGCTGCGACGTGATCGATATCGGCATGGTGCCGACGCCGGTGCTGTATTTCGCCACCCATGTCGTGGAAGGCACCACCTCGGGCGTCATGGTGACGGGCAGTCACAACCCGCCCGACTACAACGGTTTCAAGATCGTGCTGGGCGGCGAGACGCTTTCCGGCGAGACCATCACCGACCTGCATCGCCGCCTGCAGGAAGGCGACCTGACCGTGGGCAATGGCGAGGTCAGCGAGCAGGACCTGCGTGACGCCTACCTGGAGCGCATCCTCGGCGATGTCTCCCTGGCACGCCCGCTCAAGGCCGTGGTCGACTGCGGCAACGGCGTGGCCGGCGAGCTGGGCCCGAAACTCGTCGAACGCCTGGGTGCCGAGACCATCCCGCTGTTCGCCGAGATCGACGGCACCTTCCCCAACCACCACCCCGACCCCGGCAAGCCGGAAAACCTCAAGGACCTGATCGCCGAAGTGCAGTCCAGCGGCGCCGACATCGGCCTGGCCTTCGACGGGGACGGCGACCGCCTGGGCGTGATCACGCCTGCCGGCAAGCTGATCTATCCCGACCACCTGATGATGGCCTTCGCCGAGGACATGCTCGAGCGCAACCCCGGCGCCCGCGTGATCTTCGACGTCAAGTGCACCGGCAACCTGGCCCAGGTGATCGAGCAGGCCGGCGGCACACCGGAGATGTGGCGTACCGGCCACTCCCTGATCAAGGGGCGCATGAAGGAAACCGGCGCGCTGCTGGCCGGCGAGATGAGTGGTCACATCTTCTTCAAGGAGCGCTGGTACGGCTTCGACGACGGCCTCTATGGCGCCGCTCGCCTGCTGGAAGTCCTGTCGCGGCAGGACGCCGACGCCGATGCCTTCTTCGACCGCTATCCCCAGGACATCGGCACCCCCGAGATCAATGTCACGGTGACCGACGCGACCAAGTTCGACCTGGTCGAGCGCCTGGCCCGGGATGGCGACTTCGGCGATGACGGCGTGAAGACGACCCTCGACGGCATCCGCGTCGACTACCCGGACGGCTGGGGGCTGTGCCGCGCGTCCAACACCACCCCGGTGCTGGTACTGCGCTTCGAGGGCAAGAGTGACGAGGCCCTGGCACGCATTCGCGCGCGCTTCGCCGATGCCCTGCAACAGGTAGCACCGTCACTCGACATCAACCTCTGAGCCCGGCTGCAGACACACAGGGATTCGACATGAACGACACCACGCGTGACCCACGCCAGGTCGTGGAAGTGCTGTCCGAAGCACTTCCCTACATTCAGCGCTTTTCCGGCAAGACGGTGGTGGTCAAGTACGGCGGCAATGCCATGACCGAGGACCCGCTGATCGACTCCTTCGCCCGCGACATCGTGCTGATGAAGGAAGTCGGCATCAATCCGGTGGTCGTGCATGGCGGAGGGCCGCAGATCGGTGAACTGCTCGGCAAGCTCAACATCGAGTCACGCTTCGTCAATGGCATGCGCATCACCGATGCGGAGACCATGGACGTGGTCGAGATGGTGCTGGGCGGGCTGGTCAACAAGGGCATCGTCAATCTCATCAACCAGTGCGGCGGCAAGGCCATCGGCCTGACCGGCAAGGACGGCGGCCAGATTCGCGCCCGCCAGCTGCAGGTCGAGCAGCAGACGCCCGACATGGCCGCCTCGGAGATCATCGATATCGGTCATGTCGGCGAGGTCGAAAGCATCTCCACCGACCTCATCGAGATGCTCGCCGCCCGCGACTTCATCCCGGTGATCGCCCCCATCGGCGTGGATGAAAGCGGCCGCAGCTACAACATCAATGCCGACCTGGTGGCCGGCAAGGTCGCCGAGGCGCTGGATGCCGAGAAGCTGATGCTGCTGACCAATGTGGCCGGCCTGATGAATACCGAGGGCGAGGTGATGACCGGCCTGAGCACCGCTCAGGTCGATGCCCTGATCGCCGACGGCACCATCCATGGCGGCATGCTGCCCAAGATCCGCTGCGCCCTGGATGCCGTGAAGGGTGGCGTGGCCAGTGCCCACATCGTCGACGGCCGGGTCGCCCACGCCACCCTGCTGGAGATCTTCACCAATGCCGGCGTCGGCACCCTGATCACCGATGCTGCAAGCACCAGTGGCGTGCCCGCTGACACGCCTGCAGACTGAATCACGTGGGCTTTCCCGGCACCACACCTTCGCGAGGGCGCTGTAAACCCCTCCCTGGGCGCTACATCCGCCATCCCTGGCGGATGACCCTCGCGCCGGTGTGTTCCCGGCGCCCACTCACCTTGCGCACTTGAAACACGCTTTCACTTCCCGGCAAGGCGACAACACAAAGACCATGACGCAGCAAGCACCCGCTTCCAGCCGCCGCGATCATATCCTGCAGGGATTAGCGCTGATGCTCGAGGAAGACAGCGGCAAGCGCATCACCACGGCCGCCCTGGCGCGCCAGGTGGGCCTCTCGGAAGCCGCGCTGTACCGCCATTTCCCGAGCAAGGCACGCATGTTCGAGGGGCTCATCGAGTTCATCGAGCAGACGCTGTTCGAGCGCATCACGCGTATTCTCGACGAGGTGCAGGAAGCGATTCCGCGCTGCGGGCAGGTGCTGACCCTGGTGCTGGCCTTCGCCGAGAAGAACCCGGGGCTGTCACGCGTGCTGGGCGGCGACGCCCTGACCGGCGAGACGCCGCGATTGCGCCAACGCATCCATCAGCTGTTCGAGCGCCTGGAAACCCAGCTCAAGCAGATCCTGCGCGAGGCCGAGATCCACGAACAACGCCGCCCGGCCCTGCCGGTGGCGGCGGCCGCCAACCTGCTGATCGCCGTGGTCGAGGGTCGCATCTCGCAATACGTGCGCTCCGACTTCAAGCATCGGCCAAGGCTGCACTGGGACGACCAGTGGCAATCGCTCGCCGGCCAGCTGCTGCGTGACCCCTCGCCATCCGCCTGATGGCCCCTTTCCAGCCCTGAAACGCAAATGCCCCGGCCGTCAGGCCGAGGCATTCGTGTCTGTGATCAGCGCTCACCCGCAGGGCGCGAGGCGTGATCAGGCCACCAGGGCGTCCCCGATTTGCTGACGCACCTTCTTCATGGCGTTCTTCTCGAGCTGACGAATACGCTCGGCGGAAACGCCGTAGACATCGGCCAGGTCATGCAGGGTCGACTTGCTGTCGCTCAGCCAGCGGCGCTGGAGAATGTCCCGCGACCGCTCATCCAACTGTGACAGGGCAACCCGCAGGCGCTGCGTGGAGTCTTCTTCCCAGTCACTGTCCTCCAGCTGCGTGGCCGGATCCTGGGAGGCGTCATCCAAAAACTGCGCCGGCGCCTGGTAGGCGGAGTCTTCATCCTCGCCGCCCGGCGGCGCATCGAAGCCGGCATCATGGGCCGACAGGCGACCTTCCATCTCGCGCACCACCTCGGGTTTGACGTCGAGGTCCTTGGCGATGGCATCCACCTCATTGGTGTTCAGCCAGGCCAGGCGTTTCTTGGCGCCGCGCAGATTGAAGAACAGCTTGCGCTGGGCCTTGGTGGTCGCCACCTTGACGATTCGCCAGTTGCGCAGCACGAACTCGTGGATCTCGGCCTTGATCCAGTGCACGGCGAAGGACACCAGCCGCACGCCCTGATAGGGATCGAAGCGCTTGACCGCCTTCATCAGGCCGACGTTGCCCTCCTGGATCAGATCGGCCTGAGCCAGACCATAGCCGGAATAGCTGCGCGCGATGTGCACGACGAAACGCAGGTGTGACATGACCAGACGCCGCGCCGCCTCGAGGTCGCCCTCGTCATGCAGGCGATAGGCCAGATCGCGTTCTTCGTCGACGGTGAGCATGGGGATCCCGTTCACCGCCTGTATGTAACCATTGAGGTCATGACCCGGTGACAGGTGCCCCACCGGCAGAAGACTGGTGCTCATGTGCAGATTGTCTCCTCGAAACCCATGTGTGGAATCGGCAATTGCTGCCTTGGACGACACAAGACCGATTCGGTTCCGGCTAACGATAAATTTGTCACTTGGTCCCTGGTTGCAAACCGGTGACGCATGACATCAGCGGGGGCGGATCTGCGCCAGATGGCGACTGACGGCAATCCAGGCACCCAGCCAGCCCAACAGTGTACTACATGCCAGCAGTGTTGCCGACCCCCCGATACCCAGTGTCGGCAGCACGAAGCTGGCCCCATAGCTGGCGGCCAGCGAGGCGACCGGCCCGGAGAGCCAGTCACCGCCCAGCGCCAGCAGGCCCCAGGCCAGGATTCCGCCACCCAGGCCGTACCAGGCGCCGCTGTAGAGGAAGGGACGCCGCACGAACTGGTGAGTAGCGCCAATCAGGGTCACCACCTCGATTTCCTTGCGACGATTCTCCACGGCCAGGCGGATGGTGTTGCCGACCACCAGCAGCACCCCCAGACCGAAGAGTACACCCAGCGCCAGGGTCACGCGCTGCCCCAGCTCGGCCAGGTGACGCAGTCGCTCCAGCCAGGCCAGGTCGAGACGCACTTCCTCGACCCCGCTGACGTCGCCGAGCCGCTCGGCCAGTCGGCGCACAGCCTGCGGCGCCGGGTCTGACGGTGAGATCACCACACTCGCCGGCAATGGATTGCCCGGCAGGCGCGCCAGGGCGTCCTCGAGGCCCAGCGATGCCTGAAACTCGGCCATGCCCTCCTCGGCCGTGATCAGGCGCGTCGCTTCCACACCCTGCTGCGCCGCCAGCGCCTCCTCGATACGGCCGGCCTCGGCGGCATCGACCCGAGTCTCGAGATAGGCCGTCAGGGTCGCGCTCTCCTCCAGCTCGGCATCGAGCAGCCGCGCGCTGTCCAGCGTCAACCACAGCGCCGCGGGCAGCACCAGGGCAATGGCGATCGCCAGCATGGTCAGCAGGCTGCCCACCGGGTAGCGCACCAGGCGCCGCACACTATCCAGCGCCATGGCGCGGTGGTGACGGCCCCAGCTGCGCCAGCGTCCACCGGCACCGGCTCGCTGGGTGCGCGCCCCGCGTCGCGGGGTGTCCTGTGACTGCCGACTCATTCTGCCTCCTCGTCGCCGACCAGGCGGCCATCATGCAAGCGCAGGGTACGGTGCCGCAGCCTGGCGATCAGTGCCAGGTCGTGACTGGCGACCATGACCGTGGTACCGATTCGATTGAAGTCCTCGAACAGCGACATGATATCGGCGGACAACTGAGGGTCGAGGTTACCGGTGGGCTCATCGGCCAGCAGCAGGGCCGGCTTGTTGACCACGGCGCGGGCGATGCCCACGCGCTGCTGCTCACCGCCCGACAATTCCACCGGCAGCGCCTTTTCGCGATGCAGCAGGCCGACCTTGTCGAGGGCAGCGCGCACCCGACGCGACGCCTCGCGGGGCTCCATGCCCTGGATCTCCAGTGGCAGGGCGACATTGTGATAGATCGAGCGATCGAACAGCAGCTGGTGATCCTGAAAGACCACGCCGATCTGGCGCCGGTAGAACGGTACCTGCGTCGAGTGGAGCTGGTCGATGTCGTGACCGGCTACCAGGATGCGCCCGCGGCTGGGCCGCTCCAGGCGCATGATCAGGCGCAGCAATGAGCTCTTGCCCGCCCCGGAATGCCCGGTCAAAAAGGCCATCTCGCCACGCTCGACCCGGAAGTTGAGGTGGGCCAGTGCCTCGAAGCGCCCTCCATAGCGCTTGCCGACATGCTCGAAGGTGATCATTCGGCGGGGTCGCCCTTGTCGAAGAGGGCATCCACGAACTCGCGAGCGGCGAAGGGCCGCAGATCGTCGAGGGTCTCGCCGACCCCGATGAACCGAATCGGCGTCCCCAACTGCTGCGCCAGGGCGAAGATGATGCCGCCCTTGGCGGTACCGTCCAGCTTGGTCAGGGTGATACCGGTGACCGGCACCGCCTCGTTGAAGGTCGAGGCCTGGGACAGGGCGTTCTGCCCGGTGCCGGCATCGAGCACCAGCATCACTTCATGGGGTGCCTCGGCATCGAGCTTGCCCAGCACCCGACGTACCTTCTTCAGCTCTTCCATCAGGTGCGACTTGTTGTGCAGGCGCCCGGCGGTATCGGCGATCAGGACATCAGTGCCGCGCGCCTGCGCGGCCGCCAGGGCATCGTAGACCACCGAGGCACTGTCGGCCCCGGTGTGCTGCGCGACCACCGGCACATGGTTGCGCTCGCCCCAGATCTGGAGCTGCTCGACGGCCGCCGCCCGGAACGTATCGCCGGCGGCCAGCATCACGCTGCGCCCCTCGCGCTGGAAGCGTTGAGTCAGCTTGCCGATGGTGGTGGTCTTGCCCACCCCGTTGACGCCGACCACCAGGATGACAAAGGGCCCCTGCCCCTTGGGCGGAAGCTCCAGCGGCTGGGTCACGCCCTCCAGCAGGCCGGTCAACTCATCCTGCAGCGCCTGATAAAGGGCCTGGGGATCCTTGAGCTCCTTGCGCGACACGCGCTCGGTCAGCCGCTCGATGATCTCGGTGGTGGCCTCGATGCCCACGTCCGCCATCAGCAGCTGGGTCTCGATCTCCTCCATGAGGTCATCGTCGATCTGCTTGCGGCCCATGAAGAGACCGGCGAGGCCATCGGCCAGATTGGCTCGGGTCTTGCCCAGCCCCTGCTTGATGCGGGCAAACCAGCCCTTCTTCTCGCTGCGCGGCTTGTCCCTGGGCGCCACGGCGGCGGGTTCCGGCTCCGGTTCAGGTTCAGGTGTCTGCTCGGGCTCGGGTGTCGGCTCCGGTTCGGGCTCGGGCGTCGGCTCGGGTTCGGGCGTCGGCTCGGGTTCGGGCGTCGGCTCGGGTTCGGGCGTCGGCTCGGGCTCGGGCTCGGGCTCGGGAGTCGGTTCCGGTTCGGGCTCGCCTTCCGGCACCGGCGCCGGCTCGACTTCGGAAAGGGGCTCAGCAGTCTGCGACTCGCGGCGAGACTCGACGTCCGGCAGCGTCTCCGCCTCGGCCTCCCGGAGCGACTCGGGCTCCGCCGCGGCGGGCTGCTCTTCGGCCGGCGCTGACTCGTCGCGCTCGACCTCCTGCTCAGGCGTCTCGACCGCCTGATCCTGCTGCTTCTTCTTGCGCTTGAAAAAACCGAACATGGGGGGATTCAGCCTCGCGGGTGAACGAATGCCCACATCCTACCATCGCGCATCATGACTGTGGACACAGGGCCCGCTACAATCGCGCACATGACTCGACGACGTTCCCGACGCACGCCACCTGCCGCGCGTGGCCGCCCGGCCGGCCAGCCTCAGGGCAAGCTGCGCATCATCGGCGGCGAATACCGCCGCCGCCAGCTGCCGGTCCTCGACCTTCCCGGGCTGCGCCCCACGCCCGACCGGGTGCGCGAAACCCTGTTCAACTGGCTGGGGCCGACGCTCGCCGGCCGTCGCGTGCTGGATCTCTTCGCCGGCAGCGGCGCCCTCGGCCTGGAAGCCCTGTCACGCGGCGCCGGTGACGCGACCCTGGTCGAGCTCGACGCCCGAGCCAGCCGCGCCCTGAGCGACAACCTGGCCAGCCTGGGCATCGCCCGGGCCGAGGTGGTCAAGCGCGACGCCCGTCGCTTTCTCGAGGGCGAGCCGGTCGACTATTCGCTGGTGTTTGTCGATCCGCCCTTCCATCAGGGCCTCGCCGCACCCTGCTGTGCCGCCCTGGAGCAGGGCTGGCTGAGCGAAGAGGCGAGCATCTATGTGGAAACCGAAACGACGCTCGAGCCACGGGTACCCGACAACTGGACACTGCACCGC
Organism: Halomonas halmophila; assembly: GCF_006540005.1. Lineage (GTDB taxonomy): Bacteria > Pseudomonadota > Gammaproteobacteria > Pseudomonadales > Halomonadaceae > Halomonas > Halomonas halmophila. The sequence goes on from NZ_BJOC01000036.1 coordinate 15,692, forward strand.
GAAGTTCGTGCGGGAGAAGGCACGGGGCGACTCTACCGACGCCAGCCCGACCACCGCGATTGCGGCGATAAAGACGCTTGCTGAGCCCCGCCGGCGGCGTTACGCTGCCGATTGCAGGACGCGCTCAACGGGCCGAGCCCGACTCAGCTAGACATCACCAGGAGAAACGGATGAGCAACGAACTCTTCAACCAGCTCGAACAGAAGGTCTCCAGCGCCGTCGAGGCACTGGAGTTGATGAAAATGGAAGCCGAGGAGCTGCGCGAGGAAAACACCCGCCTCAAGCAGGAACGCGAGGAATGGGAGCGTCGCTTGTCCGCGCTGCTCGGCAAGTTCGACGACGTCGACACCGGCTCGTCTTCCGCACAAGCCTCCTCCGAGCCGGAACAGCCGGCCCACCAGCAAGGCTGAACCCCGTCACGCCTGCCGTAGCCCGCGTGACATCAGAAGGGCATCCTCCCGCCCGGCGCCGTCAAGCGATGGATAATAGTCGCGGCGGCGCCCGTCCTCGCCGAACCCCCAGCGGCGATAAAGCCGTATTGCCGCCTCGTTGCCGGCCCTGACTTCCAGCAGCAGGCGCTCGCTGTTCCACCCCCTCGCCCGAGCCTCCACGGCCTGCATGAGCGTCGCCGCCAGGCCCTGCCGGCGCGCCCGCGGGGCCACCAGGAGCGACTGCAGCTCGGCATCGAAGGGCAGTCGCGATACATGCGCATAAGCGATCAGCCGCCCGTTGCGGTAGATGCCCAGCAAGTGTTCGTTGTTATCCGCCAGGGCCGATTTCAGCCGGGGCGCCTCCAGCGGGAAGCGCTGCGAGACCCGCTCCAGCTCGACCACGTCGGCCAGTGCATCGGCGTCCAGCACCCGCGCCTCAGGCGTCGTCATCGCCCCCGCTCCACAGGCGTGGCCAATCGGCGAGACGCGGCCACAGGGCCCGCTTGGCATCAGCACTCGCGGCGAGCGTCTGCAGGTCCGGCCCCTGCCAGACCGGCAACGACAACAGCGCGCTGTGGCCGTCGGCCAGCTGCAACAGGCGTTCCGTGAGCGCGGCCTCGCCGAAGACCAGCAGGCGTTCCGGCTGCCAGCCGCGCTGGCGACGCCCGCTCAGGAAGGCGCGCAGCCCATCCTGGGCCTCCTCCAGCGGCGACTCCACCGCCAGGCCCTCGAGCTGGGGCCAGCGAAAGCTCTCGAAGGTCGGCGCCTGACTGGGCACCACCCCGACCGAACGCATCAGGTTGCCCAGCAAGCAGTACTCGCTATCACTGGGCCCCCGATCCCGCGGCAGGACCAGCAACCAGCGCCCCTCCAGGCAGCTGACCTGCCAGGTGAAGCGCAGGGCCTCGTTGGACGTTTCGCTGGCTGACGCGGGCGTAGCCTGCTCCGTCGCAGGGCCGGACGAGGCCGCAGGCGCCGGCGCGCTGTCCGACGACTCGCCCGGCATCAGGTCGCCCAGCAGGGCACGCGCCTTGCGCGGCCCGCTCGGTGGCCGCACGGCACTTTCCTGCGGCTCGGAGGACGACGCGCTGGCTTCACCGGCATCCCCCAGCAGGGCATGCAGGCGCTCACTGGGGGCAGTAGCGGGCTCCGGGGCTGGCGACTCCCACTCACAGGACGGCGTTTCCAGCGCATTGGGCAGCCGATAGCGTGCCACCCAGGCCGTGAGCCCCATGGCCTCCAGGTATTGCAGCCGATGTGGCTCGCTGGTCACGAACCGTCTCCGCCGCGGCAATCCGGCGAGTTCGGTCGCGACTCGCCCCGCGCCTGCCATTCCTGAGGCGTATAGGGGTGCAGTGCCAGGGCGTGTACCGGGCCGGCCAGTTCATCGGCCAGCAGCGCATAGATCTGCTGATGGCGCTTGACCGGCATCAGGCCTTCGAAACGCGACGACACCAAGGTGACCTTGAAGTGGGTCTCGGCATTAGCCGGCACATTGTGGCGATGACTCTCGTTCTCCACCGTCAGGAAGGTGGGTTCGAGGGCCTGGAGCTTCTCCTCGATGGTCGACTGGGTGCTCATGTCGGCTCCCCGATGATGAGTGGTGAATACACAATCCGAATCTTCATTGTACGCTTTCAGAAGCGCCGCGACGACGTGCGCGCATCGCGTCTTCCGCGCGCGAGACACGTGCCAGGCTCGTCAACAGGGCCAGTGCGCCGGCCGCTGCACCGCCCCACAGCGCCCACTGCACCGGCGCCCCCGCCGACAGGCAGGCCCCGACCATCGCCACGCCCATGGCCTGGCCGACGGTGCGCGTGGTGCTCATCACGCCCGATGCATTGGCGCTGCGCTCGGCCGGCACGCTGGTCATCAACTCGCGATTGTTGGGCGGCTGAAAGAGACCGAAGCCCAGGCCACAGAGGGCGGTTCGCCACAGGCAGTCGAGTATGCCGGCCTGCGTTCCCAGCCCACCCAGTGCCAGCATGCCGGCGATCAACACCACCAGGCCCAGGCAGGCGATCAGGCTGGGATTGAGCCGGTCGGCGAGGCGTCCCGCCAGCGGGCCGGCCAGCATGATCATCAACGGCCAGGGGGTGAACAGGAAGGCGGTTTCCAGCGGCGAGAAGCCCATGCCCTGCTGATAGAGAAACGACAGGGCCACGAAGGCCAGCCCCTGGCCGACGAACGCCAGCCCCTGCGACGCCACGGCCAGACTGAAACGCGGCTGGCGGAACAGCGTCAACGGCAACAACGGGAAAGGCGCCCGATGCTGGCGCCACAGGAAACCGCCGCCGACGACCAGGCTCAGCGCCAGCCAGCCCAGCGTCTGCCAGGCCGGCGTCCGATGCCCCACCCCATCCAGGGCCAGGAAGAGTGCGCCCAGCATGAGCATCGCCCCACAGGCGCCCGGCCAGTCGAAGCCACCGCGACGCCCCGCCTCGCGCGGCAGGGCCCGCCAGGCCAGCACCACGGCGACCACGCCGATGGGCACCGGCAGGGCGAACAGCCAGGGCCAGTCGGCCACGGACAGCACCAGCCCGCCGATCGCCGGCCCGGCGGTATAGCCGGTCGCCACGACCAGCGAGCTCAGCCCCAGCGCACTCCCCAGCAACCGCGAAGGAAAGATGCTGCGATACAGCGACGGGCCGATCGACAGGGTGGCTGCCGCCCCCATGCCCTGCAGGGCCCGGAAGCCCAGCAGCATGTCGAGATCCCGGGACAGGGCACTGCCGGCCGCCGCCACCACGAACAGACTCAGCCCGGCCACATAGAGTCGACGCCGGCCGATGATCTCGCTGAGTGCCGAAAAGACCAGCAGGAAGGCGGCGCAGACGACCTGGAAGATATTGGTGACCCAGACGGCACTCGACGACGCGACCTCCAGCCCCGCCGCGATCGACGGCAGCGCGAGATTGATCATGGTGGCATCGACCACGGCCATGGTCGTGCCACAGATCAGCGCCATCACCGCCAGCCGGCGTTCCGGGCCGGGCAGGCCATCATCACCTTCGCGCGTCGCAAAGAGTCGGCTCATGAGTCGGGGTCCATAACATGCAAAAACCGGCACGGGGCCGGCTTCAGCGCGATCCATACGGGCACGCAACACCTCGCATACGGCCACGGGGGTGGCCGCCAGCGAAGTGAAACGCTGTGCCGAATCAGTCCTGGTCGGTTTCCAGCAGCATGCTGTCATCCACCTCGGCGATCTCCAGCGCGGCCTCGTTATCCAGGTCGATGGCCAGGTAGCTGTGCTCGACGCGCACGAAACGCTGGAAGAGCGACCAGTCCAGGGTCTCGGGCCACTGGCGCTCATCCTCTTCCCAGGCACGCAGCTCGGTCTCGAGAATCTCGAGGTAGCGTTCGCGCACGAAGGCGTCGAGATTTTCCGGGGTATCCATCTCGGGAATCAGGTAAACGGTACTTTCCCGTTCGACGTCCTCCAGGGCCAGATCGTCATCCCCGACGGTGGGTTCCAGCGCATTGATCCAGTCAACAAAGTGCTGGGTCGGCCTGACACTCAGGGCGGAGCGGTTGAGCAGTTTCATCACGGTCTCCTCGACGTCGAAACGCTGACCATTATGGGTGCCAGCGGCGCCCCTTACCAACATTTCTGCAACGCAGCGCCATCAGTCTGCAGCTTGCCAGCATCCTCACCACCCGGGAAGAAGCAAGGGCTTGTCGCCGGATCGGCCAAGGTGCCAACGGCAGGAACATGAGCAAAGCAAACCCCGCCCAGCGTTTTCAGTCCATCTCGGGGCGCATGGCCGGAAACAGCAACACATCACGGATGGAAGCGCTGTCCGTGAGCAGCATCACCAGTCGGTCGATGCCGATGCCCTCGCCCGCCGTCGGCGGCATGCCGTACTCCAGGGCCCGGACATAGTCGGCATCATAGTACATGGCCTCGTCGTCGCCGGCCTCCTTCTCGGCCACCTGCTCGGCAAAGCGCTCGGCCTGGTCCTCGGCATCATTGAGCTCGGAGAAGCCATTGGCCAGCTCGCGGCCACCGACGAAGAACTCGAAGCGCTCGGTGACGAAGGGATTGCTGTCCTTGCGACGCGCCAGCGGGCTGACCTCGGTGGGATAGTCGGTGATGAAGGTCGGCTGCTGCAGACGATGCTCGACGGTCTCCTCGAAGATCTCGATCTGAACCTTGCCGAGCCCCCAGCCCTCCTGGAGCTTGATACCCAGCCCCTGGGCAATCTGCCGGGCCCGGCTCTCGTCGGCCAGCGCCTCGGCGCTGATGTCATCGTTATAGGCCAGGATGGCATCGAAGACGCTGAGACGCTCGAAGGGCTTGCCGAAATCGTATTCGACGGTCTCCAGCACCTCGCCCTCGGCGTCCCTCACGGTATTGATCACCAGGGAGTCGCCCAGCACCGTGCGCGTCACCTGACGCAGCATGGCCTCGGTGAAGTCCATCAGGTCATGGTAGTCCGCATAGGCCTGGTAGTACTCGACCATGGTGAACTCGGGGTTGTGACGCGTGGACAACCCCTCGTTGCGGAAATTGCGGTTGATCTCGAAGACCTTCTCGAAGCCGCCCACCACCAGTCGCTTGAGGTAGAGCTCCGGGGCGACGCGCAGGTACATGTCCATGTCCAGCGCATTGTGATGAGTGATGAAGGGTCGTGCCGTGGCGCCCCCGGGGATCTGCTGCAGCATCGGCGTCTCGACTTCCATGAAGCCGTGATCTTCGAAGAAGCGACGCATGGCGCTGATCACGCCGGCGCGGGTCTTGAAGACATCCCGCGAGCCGGGGTTCATGATCAGGTCGACATAGCGCTGACGATAGCGGGCTTCCATATCGGTCAGGCCGTGGAACTTGTCGGGCAGCGGACGCAGGCTCTTGGTCAACAGCCGCGCCTGCTCCATCATCACGTAGAGATCGCCCTTGCCCGACTTGTGCACCGGCCCGCTGCCGGCCACGATGTCGCCGATGTCCCAGCCCTTGATGTCCTCGAGCAGCTCGGCCGGCAGGCCCTTCTTGTCGACATACAGCTGAATCTGACCGGACACGTCCTGAATGACGATGAAGGGCCCGCGCTTACGCAGGATACGCCCAGCCACGGCCGCCGGACGGCCCAGGGACTCGAGCTCGGCCTTGTCCTTCTCGCCCAGTTCGTCCTGCAGCTCCGCGGCCAGGCTGTCACGCCGGAAGTCATTGGGAAAGGCACTGCCTCCCTCGACGGCGGCACGTTCACGGCGTTCGGCCAACTTGGCACGGCGCTCCGCGATCAGGTGATTCTCGTCGGTGGTCGCCGCGGAGGCCTGTGAGTTCTCCTGGTGGGCCATATTGCTACCTGTCTAAGTGGTCTACGGGCTTCGGATTGCGAGTTGCGAGCTTCGAGCTGCGGGTTGCGAGCTGTGAGGCGGTTTCATTCCAGCTTCAAGCTTCGGGGCTGGCTCGTTTCTCGTAGCTCATTTCTCGCAGCTCGTTTCTCGTAGCGCATTCCTCGCAGCTCGCCTCGCGGGGCGCGTCACAGCCCCTGCTTCAAGCTGGCGATGATGTACTGGTCCAGATCGCCGTCCAGCACCTTCTCGCAGCTGCTGGATTGCACGCCGGTCCGCAGGTCCTTGATGCGCTGATCATCCAGCACATAGGAACGGATCTGGCTGCCCCAGCCAATATCGGACTTGGAGTCCTCGGCTTCCTGCTTGGCGGCATTGCGCTTTTCCATCTCGAGTTCCCACAGCTTCGCCCGCAGCTGTTTCATGGCGAAGTCGCGGTTGGCGTGCTGGCTGCGCTGGCTCTGGCAGGCCACCACGATACCGGTGGGCTCGTGGGTCACACGTACCGCGGAGTCGGTGGTGTTGACGTGCTGACCGCCGGCGCCACTCGAACGATAGGTGTCGACACGCAGGTCCGAGGGATTGATCTCGACCTCGAAGCTGTCATCGACTTCCGGCGACAGGAACACCGAGGCGAAGGAAGTATGACGCCGGCCGCCGGAGTCGAACGGGCTCTTGCGCACCAGACGATGGACGCCGGTCTCGGTGCGCAGCCAGCCGAAGGCATACTCGCCCTGGATGTGCACGGTGGCCGACTTGATGCCGGCCACATCACCGGCCGACAGCTCGATCATGTCCGCCTTGAAATTGTGGTGCTCGGCCCAGCGCAGATACATGCGCAGCAGCATGTTGGCCCAGTCCTGAGCCTCGGTGCCACCGGAGCCCGCCTGGATATCCAGATAGGCGTTGTTGGGGTCCATCTCGCCGGAGAACATGCGCCGGAACTCGAGCTTCTCGAGGTTGGCCTGGAGGTTTTCCAGCTCGCGGCCCACCTCCTCGACGGTATCCGCGTCTTCTTCCATCTCGGCCAGTTCGAGCAGGTCGCGATTGTCGTTCAGGCCGCGCTCCAGCTCATCGATGGTCTCCACCACCATCTCGAGGGTCGCCCGCTCCTTGCCCAGTTTCTGGGCATGATCGGGGTCGCTCCAGACGTTGGGGTCCTCGAGCTCGCGAGTGACTTCTTCTAGCCGTTCTTTCTTCTCGGCATAGTCAAAGATACCCCCTCAGGACGTCTGTCCGTTCAGACAGGTCCTTGATGAGGTGATTGATAGGATTGACTTCCTGCATGACGCTCGCCTAATTTTCAGAGAATGTCCGCGGCCTCCAGCGTGCCAGCGGCCAAGGAAGGGAAGAGCATTGTAGCCAAATGCCATCACAGCGTCATCCCGTCGCCAGCCTGGCGTCATGTCGCCTTGCGGGCGGGCCGGTGGCACGCTGTCAGGCCCTGCCGGCCCTTGCCCGCCGACAACAACATCAACCAAGAAGAGACACACGATGCATAACCGCATTCCCCTGATGAGCGCCATGGCGCTTGCTTCTGCCCTGCTGGCGTCGCCCGTGGCGGCGCAGACCCTGGACATCGGCATCAGCGGCGACCCGAGCTCACTGGACCCTTCGCGCATTACCGGCGGTGTCTGGGAAGAAGACGTGCTGCGCGACATCTTCGAGGGCCTGATCGCCGTCAATGCCCAGGGCGAGATGATCCCCGGTGCGGCCAGTGACTGGACCGTCAGCGAGGGCGGTAAGCGCTGGACCTTCACCCTGCGCGACGATCTAAGTTGGTCGGACGGCGAACCGCTGACCGCCGAGGACTTCGTGTTCGCCCTGCGTCGCCAGGTGAATCCGGAAACCGCTTCCAACTATGCGCACCGCCTTTATCCGGTGGTCAACGCCGAAGCGGTCAATGCCGGTGACAAGCCACTGGAGGCGCTCGGCGTGGAAAGCCAGGATGACGGCCGCACCCTGGTCATTCACCTCAAGGAGCCGGCGGCCTACTTCCTCAAGACCCTGATCCTGCCCTTCGGCTACCCGTTGCCCGAGCATGTGGTCAAGAAGCACGGCGATGACTGGAGCCGCCCGGAGAATATCGTCGTCAACGGTGCTTTCAAGCCCGTCAGCCGGGTCGCCAACACGCGCCTGGAAACCGTCCGCAACCCGGAGTATCACGCCGCCGACAGCGTCAGCCTGGAGGGCGTCAACTACTTTCCGGTGGAAGACAAGAACGCTGGCATCTCGCGCTTCCGAGCCGGCGAACTGGATATCCTGCGCGACTTCCCGGCGGCCCGCTATCAATGGCTAACCGATAACCTGCCGGAGGCTACCCGGATCACGCCCTCGCTGGGCAGCTACTACTATGTTTTCAACCTGGCCGAGGACTCCCCGGTCGCCGACGAGCGCATTCGCGAGGCCCTGTCGCTGACCATTCGCCGCGAGGTGATCGCCAACCAATTGCTCGACGGCGCCGTCACCCCCGCCCACTCACTGGTACCCACCGGCGTGAACCACTACACCCCCGCCGTGCAGCCGGGGCTCGACGAGGACATGGAAACCCGCATGGCCCGCGCCCGCGAGCTCATGCAGAAAGCCGGCCATGGCCCGGACAATCCCCTCGAGTTGACCCTGCGCTACAACAGCAGCGAGGAGCACAAGCGTATCGCGGTGGCGGTGGCCGCCATGTGGAAACCGCTGGGCGTCGAGGTCGAGATGCGCGCCAGCGAAGCCAATATTCACTACTCCGAGCTGATGGAAGCCGACTTTCAGGTCGCCCGCGCCGCATGGATCTCCAGTTACGACGACGCCCAGAACTTCCTGCAGTTGCTCTCCAGCGAAGGCACGAACAATTACGGCAACTACACCAACCCACAATTCGACAGCCTGCTCGCCGAGGCCGACCGCGAGTCGGACGACGACGCGCGGCGCGACATGATGGAACGCGCCGAGGCCATGGCCCTGGCCGACTATCCGCTGGCGCCCATCTATCTCTACAGTGCTCGCAACCTGGTCGACCCGGCCCTGAGCGGCTGGGAAAATAACGCCCTGGACATGCATCCGTCGCGTTACATCTCGCTCGACGAAACCAACTGAGCCTACCGACCTGCGCCCCGCCACTGCGGGAGCGCAGCGGCGTGCCCGCGCTTCACTGATCAGGAGTCTTCATGTCCGCCTCACCACTGCAACGGAATGCTTCCGGCCTGGCGCTCGGCCTGGCCATGGCCACCTCGACCCTCTTCGCTTCAGCCACCCAGGCACAGACGCTGGATATCGGGGTCATGGGCGAGCTGGCATCTTTCGATACCTCTCAGGTCGCGGGGGGCGTCTGGGAATCCCAGGTCCTGATGGACGTCTACGAGGGGCTCTTCAAGCTCGCCCCCGATGGCGAGCTGCTGCCAGGCATGGCGACGGATTACCAGGTATCCGAGGACGGCCGGACCTATACCTTCCAGCTGCGCGACGACGCCCGCTGGTCGGATGGTGAGCCCGTCACCGCCGAGGATTTCGTGACCGGCTGGCGTCACCTGCTGAAGCCCCGCAACGCGTCCAAGTACGCCTACATGCTGTACCCGGTGGTCAATGCCGAGGCCGTCAACCGAGGCGACATGCCACCGGAAAAGCTGGGGGTCGAGGCGCTGGATGAAGGGCGCACCCTGCGCGTCGAGCTGGAGCATTCCACCCCCTACTTCCCGCAGCTGCTGACCCACTACACGGCCTACCCGCTTCCCACCCACTTGCTCGAAGAGCACGGCAGCGACTGGGTCGACCTCGAGCATATCGCCACCAATGGCGCCTTCACGCCGGTGGAATGGGTCTCCCAGTCGCGCATCAGCGTGGAGCCCAACAGCCAGTACTATGACGCCGAGCAGGTCAGCCTCGAGCGGGTCAATTACCACACCAGCGAAGACCGCAATGCCGCACTGTCACGCTTTCGTGCCGGGGAGCTGGATATCGTCCGCGAATATGCCTCGGAGCGCTATCAGTGGCTGAAGGAGAACCTGCCGGAGGCCACCCGAATGGCACCCTATCTGGGCAGCTATTACTACGTCTTCAACCACCGCGATGGCCACCCGACCAGTGATGCCCGGGTACGTGAAGCCCTCAGCCTGGCGATTCGCCGCAAGGTCTTAGCCGAGCAGTTGATGCAGGGCACCTTCGAGCCCGCCCACGCCTTCGTGCCACCCGGTGTCAACCACTATGAAGGGCTCGATGAGGCGCCCACCGCCGGCAAGTTGGAAGCACGCATGGCGCGGGCGAGGAAACTGCTGCAAGAGGCCGGCTATGGTCCCGACAACCCCCTGCAACTGCGCCTGCGCTACAACAGCAGCGAGGAGCACAAGCGCATTGCCGTGGCCATCGCCGCCATGTGGCGGCCGCTGGGCGTCGAGGTCGATCTGATCAATGCCGAGGCCACGGTGCACTACCAGACCATCGCCGAAGGCGACTTCGATGTGGCCCGGGCCGGCTGGGTCGCCGACTATAATGACGCCGAGAACTTCCTCACCCTGCTGAAATCCGGCGTGGGCAACAACTACGGCGCCTATGCCAACCCGGCATTCGATGCGCTGCTGGAAAAGGCTGCCCGCACCCAGGACGCCGATGCCCGCCAGGCACTGCTGGAAGAGGCCGAGACGCTGGCCATGCAGGACCATGCCGTGGCACCGCTGCTGTATTATGTGAGCCGCAATCTGGTCAATCCGGCACTGAAAGGTTGGCAGAACAACATCGAGGATGACCATCCCTCGCGCTGGATCAGCTTCGAGGAGTGAGGCCTTGCTGAACTACATCGCCAAGCGGCTGGCCATGGCGATCCCGACCCTGTGGATCGTCATCACGTTGTCGTTCTTCCTGATGCGAATAGCGCCGGGCGGCCCCTTCGATGGCGAACGTCAGCTGCCGCCGGAGATCGAAGCCAATCTAATGGCCGCCTATCACCTGGATGAGCCCCTGTGGATGCAGTACCTGCGCTACATGGGCAACCTGTTGCAGGGCGACTTCGGGCCTTCGTTCAAGTACAAGGACTTCTCGGTCACCGAGCTGATCATGCAGGGCTTTCCGGTCAGCCTCGAGCTGGGTGCCCTGGCGATCGGCCTGGCTCTGCTGCTGGGCTTGCCGATGGGCGTGATGGCCGCGCTGAAGCGCAACACCGCCCTGGACTACAGCCTGATGGGCGTGGCACTGGGCGGCATCGCCATCCCCAATTTCGTGATCGCCCCGCTGATGGCACTGTTTTTCGGCGTGATACTCGGCTGGCTGCCAGTGGGGGGCTGGAACGGCGGCGCCCTGCCCAACCTGGTCCTGCCGGTGGTGGCCCTGGCCATCCAGCAGATCGCCTATGTGGCGCGCATGATGCGCGCCTCGATGATCGAGGTGCTGGGCAGCCACTACATTCGCACGGCTCGGGCCAAGGGGCTTCAGGAGTATGAGGTGATCCTGCGCCATGCCCTGCGGCCGGCCATGCTGCCGGTACTCTCCTACCTGGGGCCCGCCATCGCCGGCATCATCACCGGTTCGGTGGTCATCGAGCAGATCTTCGGCCTGCCGGGTATCGGCCGCTATTTCGTCCAGGGTGCCCTCAACCGCGACTACACCCTGGTGATGGGCACGGTGGTCTTCTACGGCGTGCTGATCGTGCTGATGAACCTGATCGTCGACCTGCTGTATTCCCTGTTCGACCCGCAGATCCGCTATGACGACTGATCGGAGCGCGCCATGACGTCCTCTTCCAACGCCAGCGCCGATGACCGGAGCGCCACCGTCGCCGGCGAGAGCCTGGGCCGTGAGGCCTGGCGCCGCCTGCGTCAGAATCGCGCCGCCATGGCCAGCCTTGTCATGCTGGGCGTGATGACGCTGGCCTGCGTCGTCGGTCCCTGGCTGCTGCCCTGGGGGCTGGCCGAGGTCGACTGGAACGCCTTCGGTGTCCCGCCGACGCTCGAGGGCAATCACTTCCTGGGCACCGATGCCAATGGCCGCGACCTGCTGACCCGCACCCTCCACGGCGGCCGCATCTCGCTGTCGGTGGCGCTGGTGGCGACCCTGGTGAGCCTGGTGATCGGCGTCCTCTACGGCGCCATCGCCGGCTACATGGGCGGCCGCGTCGACAGCCTGATGATGCGTTTCGTCGACATCATGTATTCGCTGCCCTTCATGTTTCTGGTGATCCTGCTGATGGTGGTGCTGGGCCGCAACATTCTGCTGATCTACGCCGCCATCGGCGCCGTGGAGTGGCTCGACATGGCGCGCATCGTGCGCGGCCAGACGCTCTCGTTGAAGCGCCGCGAGTTCATCGAGGCCGCCCATGCCCTGGGAGTCCGCGACTCGAAGATCGTGCTGCGCCACCTGATCCCCAACTCCGTGGGCCCCGTGATCATCTATGTCACCCTGACCGTGCCCAAGGTGATCCTGCTGGAGAGTTTCCTGTCCTTCCTGGGCCTCGGGGTGCAGGAGCCGCTCACCAGCTGGGGCGTGCTGATCAGTGAGGGCACCAGCAACATGCAGGGCGCGCCCTGGATGCTGATCGTGCCGGCGGTTTTCCTCGCCGTGACCCTGTTCTGTCTCAACTTCCTCGGCGATGGACTGCGCGATGCCCTCGACCCACGCACCCGTTGAGCCGCGCGTTTCCCTCACACCCGTGCCAGCCACACCATTCGACACCACACGCCAGGGGAGGCCGAGATGACTACACCGCTGCTCGAGATCGACAACCTCAGGGTCGACTTCGATCTGCCCACGGGCCCCGTCACCGCGGTCAAGGATGTCAGTTTCTCGATCGGCGAGAACCAGACCCTGGCACTCGTCGGCGAGTCCGGATCCGGCAAGTCGGTCACCTCCACCGCCGTGATGCGTTTGCTGCCCGAGATGGCCCGGATCTCCGGGAGGATACGCTTCGCCGGTGAAGACCTGGCACAGGCATCGGCGGCACGCATTCGCCAGCTGCGCGGCAACGACATCTCGGTGATCTTTCAGGAGCCGATGACCTCGCTCAATCCCTTGCAGCGCATCGGACGCCAGGTCGCCGAAGTGCTGAAGAAGCATCGCGGCATGAGCGGCAAGGCCGCACGCACCCGCGTGCTGGAACTCCTCGAGCAGGTGGGCATTCCCGAAGCGCAACGCCGCATCGACAGCTACCCCTATGAACTCTCCGGCGGCCAGCGCCAGCGGGTGATGATCGCCATGGCCCTGGCCTGCGAGCCCCGCCTGCTGATTGCCGATGAGCCGACCACTGCCCTGGACGTCACCGTGCAGGCACAGATCCTGGAGCTGCTGCGCGACCTCCAGCGGCGCTATGGCATGGCCATCCTCTTCATCACCCACGACCTGGGGCTGGTGCGACAGTTCGCCGAGCGTGTCTGCGTCATGCGTCATGGTGAACTGGTCGAGTCGGGCAGCACCGCCGAGGTCTTCGCCGCCCCCCGACATGACTACACGCGCATGCTGCTGGAGGCCGAGCCACACGGCCACAAGCCTCCGGTGGCCGCGGACGCGCCCCTGTTGCTGCAGGCCAGGGACATGCGGGTGCGCTTCACGACCCGCAAGCGGCTCTTCGCGGCCGACGACGTCTTCGAGGCCGTGCGTGGCATCACGCTCGACGTGCAGCGCGGCCAGACGGTCGGCATCGTCGGCGAGTCCGGCTCCGGCAAGTCGACCCTGGGCCGCGCCCTGCTGCGGCTGCTCGACAGCCAGGGCCAGTTGCGCTTCGAGGACACGGACATCTCGGGCTTCGACAAGGCACTGATGCGTCCGCTGCGCTCACGCATGCAGGTGGTCTTTCAGGACCCCTTCGGCTCGCTCTCGCCACGCCTGACCGTGGGCGAGATCATCAGCGAGGGACTGAGAGTGCACTTCCCCGAGCTGGACCGCCGGGAACGCGAGCGCCGCGTCATCGAGGCGCTGGAGGACGTCGCCCTGGACCCGCTGATGCGCAAGCGCTATCCGCACGAGTTTTCCGGCGGCCAGCGCCAGCGCATCGCCATCGCCCGCGCCCTGGTCCTCAAGCCCGACTTCCTGCTGCTCGATGAACCCACCTCGGCCCTGGATCGCTCGGTCCAGGTCACGGTGATCGAGCTTTTGCTTCACCTCCAGGACAAGTACGGGCTGACGTACGTTTTCATCAGCCACGACCTGGCCGTGGTCCGTGCCCTGTCCGATACCGTGCTGGTCATGAAGGATGGCGTGGTGGTCGAACAGGGCGCCACCGAAAGCGTCTTCGCCGACCCGCGCGAGGCCTATACCCGGGAACTGATGCGCGCCGCCTTCGTCGACCATGCCGCCTGAGCCGAAGCCCGCGGCTGTCACCCTACCGCGCCCCGAAAATAACGAACCCCGGCAAACCGGGGTTCCTCATCTCCATTCGAGAGTCGATCGGGATCAGAAGCGATAGCCCACCGAGAGGGCGAAGACATTGGCGTCGACCTCATAGGTGCCGGAGAGGTCACCCCGGGAGGCGTTCTCCGGCTTGGCACCGGACTGGTTGATATCGCCATCGTCACCGAAGACCCGCATGTAGCCCGCGGTCACGCTGAGGTCGGTGGTCGGCATCCAGGTCGCACCGAGGGTTGCCCAACGGCGGTCCGCATCCGGAACGCGCGGCGTGCGGTGCTCGGCGTCCGGCACCGGCGACTCGTCGACCCCGAGGCCGGCACGCAGCAGCCACTGCCGGTTGAGCCGATAGTTGGCGCCGACCGAGAAGGCCCAGGTATCGTTCCAGTTCTCCTCGGTGGTGCTGAGCTCCTGACCGCCGGACTCGACGACCAGCTCATCGAAGCTGCTCCATTCGGTCCATTCAGCATTGGCCATCAAGGCCACTCGGTCACTTACCTCATGGTAGATGCCCAGATTCATGTTGGCCGGCGTGGTCAACTCCGCCGTGCCACCGGCATCACGCAGCCGCCCCATGGCCTGAGCCCCGGCCAGAACCTGCTGGCCGGTCGGATTGTCGGAACGGTAGCGAACGTCGCCTTCCAGCTCCAGATCGACTTCCGAGCGATAGCTGATACCCAGCCGGGTCTGCTCGGTGGCCTGGAACAGCGCCCCCAGGGTGTAGCCATAGCCCCAGTCATCGCCGGTCACCTCGGCCATGCCATCGTATTTACCGACCGCTGTCGGCGGGAGCTGGTTGGCTTGCGCGCCTACCGCACCGAGATCGATGGCATTGGACAGAGTGGCATCGGCGTACTGCGCCCGCAGGCCGAGTGCCAGGTCGAGCCGGTCGGTGGCCTGATAATTGAAGGTCGGCTGAATATCGATGGTTTGCAGGTCCGTTTCGATAGCGTGATAGCGACCGATCCAGTCCTTGTCGTACTCGGTCGACAGACCATAGGGCGCCGAGACCGAAAGCCCGAAATCCATGCGCTCATTGAGGTCGGTCTTGAAGGCGAAGCTCGGCACCCATGCCTCCTCGCCGCCCTGGCGGGAGCCACCCCGGTCATAACTGACGACCGCCGCCGGCACGCCGGCCGGGCTCGCCGACGCATCGGTCAGCTCGAACTGAGCATCGATAAAGGAGATGCCACCAGCCAGCTGGGTGCCCTCGGCATTGCCGATGGCCGCCGGGTTGTAGGTCATGTAACTGACATCCTCGGCACCGGCCGCCGCACCGGCCATGGCGTTACCCAGCACCTTGGCACTCTGTTCACGAACCTGGAAACCGGACGCCGAAGCCTGACTGGCCGCCAGCAGGGCGGAAACCAGGGTCACGGCAACGGTGAGTTTGTTGAGCTTGTTATGCATGAGCAGACATCCCTAGACGTGATAGGTGATTGTTATGACGCTAGCCGCGGGGCGGTCTTATGACTTCAGTGTTTGCGAAACTCGTACCAAGGATCAAGTCCAAACGTTCGTTTTAAAGCAAAACACACTCATACTTTAGTCACACCTTATTAAAATATCTTCAATAACAGAAAGTTAAAACCTTTCTCCAGGGGCGGATATATCGGCGGCCTGCCTGCATGTCGGGTCAGCCCCGGTTACCGACAACGCCGAAGCAAGCAGGAAAATGCAACTTTCGTCATGGCATTAATTCTCAAGCTAACATCTTGGCTCGCCATCGCCGGGGGTTTTGGCAGAAACATAACGATATATATATCACCAGGTTAAAACTCATGCATTAGACGCTATACAAAACCCTGCTTAATCTTCGGGGCACTAACAAGCAACAACACCCTCGGAGCCCCCCATCATGAGCAGTGCAAGACTCAGCATCATCGAGAAGATAGGCTTCGGCATGGGCGATGCCGGCAACAACATGACATTCGCCGCCGTGGTCATGTACCTTTCCTACTTCTATACCGACGTTTACGGCATCTCCCCCGCCGTCGTCGGCACCATCTTTTTGTCCATGCGTTTCGTGGATGCCGTGACCGACCCTCTGATGGGGGCCCTGGCCGACAAGACGCGCAGCCGATGGGGCCGCTTCCGGCCCTATCTGCTATTCATGCCGGTACCGCTCTCGGCGGCCTGCGTGCTGATGTTCACCACCCCCGACTGGTCGGGCACGGCCAAGATCGCCTACGCCTTTGCCACTTACTTTGCCATGTCGCTGCTCTATACCGCCGTGAATATCCCGTATTGCGCACTGGGTGGCGTGATCACCAGCGATCACAGGGAACGCGTTTCCTGTCAGTCCTATCGTTTCATCCTGGTGGGTATCGCTTACTTGATCCTGAACAGCGGCCTGATGCCTCTTGTCCAGTGGCTGGGCGATGGCAACGAAGCACAAGGCTTTCAATCCGCCATGTTGATCATGTCGCTGATCGCATTGGCCATGTTTGCCTTTTGCTTCACGACCGTTAAAGAGCGTATTCAACCACCAAAAACTCAACAGGAGGGACTGCTGGTAACGCTCAAGGCACTGGCCAAGAATGAAAAATGGCTGATCATCCTCGGTATCACCTTCCTTCAGGCATTGCAGTTCTTTCTCCGGCAGGGCGCGGCAATCTACTTCGCGACCTATGTGCTGAAACTGGACGCCACCGGCATCTCGGCCTTCGTAACACTCGGTGTGATCGGCAAGATTGCCGGGACGGCCCTTTCGACATGGTTCAGCCACCGCATCAGCAAGCGAAGCGTGTTCATGGCAAGCACATGCGCCTTGATCCTGACATCAGTGCTTCTCTACATGACACCGGGTAGCTTCGTCGTCCTGGCCACCATCTTGTTCGTGCTCATCAATTTTACACATGGCATCGGCACGCCGATCTCCTGGGCACTCATGGCCGATGCTGAAGATTATGGCGAGTGGAAGACCGGCACCCGCAACACCGGCGTCGCCTTCGCAGGCAACCTTTTCTTCCTGAAGCTCGGTCTGGCACTTTCCGGCGGCATGATCGGCTTCCTGCTGTCCTGGGGTGGCTATCAGGCTGGCGTGGAGCAGCAGAGTGATGCCGCACTGACTGCCATCAGCATCATGCTGACTCTCATTCCGGCGGCCATCAGCTTTGTGCTGGGCATTGCCCTCTGGTTCTTTGGCCTCGACGACAAGGCCATGGACCAGATTCGTCGCGACCTGGAGTCCCGTAAAGACGTCAATGACACGACCGAGACTGCGGCGCCCACTGACAGCGCCCTCTCCCCTTCGTGACCCGAAACCTGGACTAGACGCTGGAGATAACATGAACAGCAACGTCACCCTGCACCGCGATTTTGTCATCAGCGAGATCGATGATCGCTTGTACGGTGCCTTCCTGGAACACATGGGACGCGCCATTTATCAGGGCATCTACCAACCGGATCATGCCGACGCGGACGAGAACGGCTTTCGCCGCGATGTCCTCGAACTCGTCAAGGAGTTGGCGCCGCCCATCGTGCGCTACCCGGGCGGCAACTTCGTCTCGGCCTACAACTGGGAAGACGGCATCGGCCCGCAGGAAGAGCGCCCGGTGCGCCTCGATCTGGCCTGGCACAGCCGCGAATCCAACCAGGTGGGCATTCACGAGTTCGCCGACTGGTGTGAACTGGCGGGCATCGACATGATGCTGGCCATCAACCTGGGTTCGCGCGGCATCGATGCGGCGCGCAACTACCTGGAATATGTCAACCACCCCGGAGGCAGCGCCTGGAGCAATCTGCGCATCAAGAATGGCCGCCAGCAACCCTGGAATGTGCGGATGTGGTGTCTGGGCAACGAGATGGATGGCCCCTGGCAGGTCGGCCACAAGAGCGCCGATGAATATGGCCACCTGGCCAATGAAACCGGCAAGGCCCTCAAGGCCTATGACAGCGACCTGGAACTGGTTGCCTGCGGCTCCTCCAATCCGGACATGGCCAGCTATCCGGAGTGGGAAGCGGCGGTGCTCGATCACTGCTACGAGACGGTGGACTACATCTCGCTGCACATGTACTTCACCAACCATGCCGACAACCTGGGAGAGTATCTGGCCCTCAACGAAAGGCTGGATCGCTACATCGGCTCCATCGCCGGCGTCATCGACTACATCAAGGCCAAGAAGCGTTCGCGCAAGGATGTCCACATCTGCTTCGATGAATGGAACGTCTGGTATCACAGTGTCGAGCAGGACAAACAGGTGCTGCAGGGGCGCGACTGGCCCTTTGCCCCGCCCATCCTCGAAGACCTCTATAACGTCGAGGATGCCCTGTTGATCGGCTGCGTGATCAATACCTTCATTCGCCGCTCGGACCGCGTGCGCATTGCCTGCATTGCGCAACTGGTCAACGTCATCGCGCCCATCATGACCAGCGATGACGGCGAGGCCTGGCGCCAGACCATCTTCTATCCGCTGTACTTCGCGTCCCGTTTCGGGCGCGGCAAGGCGTTGCAACTCGCGGTGGACAGCCCGACCTACCCGGCCGGCGAACTGGGCGACGTGGCCTGCCTGGATGTCGCCGCCGTGCATGACGAACCACAAGGCGTGATCAGCCTGTTCATGGTCAACCGCCACCAGCATGACAGTCTCGACCTCGATGTCGCCCTGGAGGGCTTCAGCGACTGCCGCATCCTGGACCATCAGACCCTCGACCACAGCGACATGAAAGCCACCAACACCGAGGCCCAGCCGACGCATATCCGTCCGAGCGCGGGCGCTGGCCTGGCCATCGCAGGCACGACCTCAGCGGACAAGCTGCAAGGCCGACTGCCGCCGCTCAGCTATCACATGGTCAGAGTGCAGGCGTGCGCCGACGGCTAGCCCGCCGCGATACTCCGCGCCGGCCTTGCTTGACCTTTGTGTAACCCAAAGGTTTTACACTGCTGACATCGCCATCCTTTGACGAGGGCAAGATGAAAGTCAGCGAACTGGCTCGCAAGGCCGGCGTCACCGCCGAGACGGTGCGCCACTATACCCGGGAGGGGCTCCTGGACCCGCAGCGGGATCCCCACAACGGCTATCACCTCTTCGATCACACCGATCTGGAGCGTCTACAGTTCATCCAGCGGGCCCGCACCCTGGGCTTCAGCATCGCCGAGATCCATCAGATCCTCGAGCATGCCGATCAGGGCGATTCGCCCTGCCCGCTGGTGCGAGACCTGATGGCCGAGCGCCTACCCCAGATCCGCGCCCGCATCCGTGAACTCGAGGAACTGGCCGCGCGCATGGAGCAGGCGCTGTCGGCCTGGTCCGAGATGCCGGATGGCACACCGGATGGCCATAGTCTGTGCCGGCTGATCGAGAGTTTCCCCGAGCCGCTGTCGGGCGACGCTGAAACACGGTCGGAGGTATCCTCATGAGCACCCTCTTCGAGCGCTGGATTCCCGACATGAGCTGCCAGGGTTGCGTCGGGCGCATGCGTCACGCCATCCACGCGCAGGACGCCGACGCCGAAGTCAACGGCGAGCCCGCCGACAAGCGGCTGACGGTCACCACCGTCCTGAGCGGCGAGGCCCTGGATGCCGCCCTCGAAAACGCGGGCTACCCGCCCGGAGCACGTGAGAACGACGCGGCAGCAGTCCCCGATGACGAGCTCCCCCCGACGACGAACCGCTCGGATGCCGGCACTACGCAGCGACTGTCGATCACCGGCATGACCTGCGCCGGCTGTGTGCGCAGCGTGCAGGGCGCCCTGGAAAAGACCCCGGGCGTGACCGCGGCCAGCGTCAACTTCGGCACCCACACCGCTCAGGTCAGCGGCACGGCGAAGGCCGAGGACCTGATCACGGCCGTGGAAGGCGTCGGCTATGGCGCCGAGCCGGTGATCGACATGCGCCAGGCCGAGCAGACTCGCGCCGAACGTGACCGCGCCGAGTATCGACACCTGATGCGCGGTGCCGGCGGAGCGCTGGCTCTGGCCGTGCCACTGATGCTCAGCATGCTGTTCTTTCACCCTCAGCCGATCGGCGCCGGACGCCTCTACTGGCTGATGGTGGGGGCGCTGACGTTGGCCGTGATGGTGTTGCCCGGCCGCCACTTCTTTCTCAACGCCTGGAAGAACCTGCGCCACCGGCAGGCCAATATGGATACCCTGATCGCCATGGGCACCGGCACCGCCTGGCTCTACTCGATGGCGGTGGTGGCCTTCGCCGGCGCCCTGCCCGAAGCGGCACGGGGCATCTACTTCGAGGCCTCGTCGATGGTCATTGGCCTGGTGCTGCTGGGCAACGCCCTGGAGCTGCGCGCCCGCGGCAGGACCAGTGAGTCCCTGCGACGCCTGCTCGATCTGCAGAGCCGAACCGCGCGAGTGATCCGTGACGGCGAAGAACAGGAGGTCGACATCGATGCGGTACGCGCCGGCGATCACCTGCGGGTACGCCCCGGCGAGCGCTTCGCGGTGGACGGCGAGGTACTGGACGGCAGCAGCCATGTCGACGAGTCCATGCTCACCGGCGAACCGGCACCAGTGGCCAAGGCGATTGGCGATGAGGTCAGTGCCGGCACCGTCAACGGCAAGGGAGGACTGGTCTATCAGGCGATTCGAGTGGGCGCCGAGACTCGCCTCGGCCGCATCACCGAGCAGGTCGCCAACGCCCAGAATTCACGGCCGCCGATTGGCCGATTGGCCGATCGTATCTCCAGCATTTTCGTGCCCGCGGTGATGATCATCGCCGTCCTTACCGCTCTGGTGTGGTTCAACCTGGGACCCGAGCCACGGGTGATTCACATGCTGGTCACCGCCACGACGATTCTGATCATCGCCTGCCCTTGCGCCCTGGGCCTGGCCACACCGATCTCGACCATGGTCGGCATCGGCAAGGCCGCCGAGCACGGCGTCCTGGTGCGCAGCGGCGAGGCCCTGCAGACCGCCAGCCGACTGACCACCCTGGTGGTCGACAAGACCGGCACCCTCACCGAGGGCAGGCCCAGGGTCACCGAGGCCGAGGTCCTCGACGGCGATGAGACCACCGCGCTCGCGCTGGTGGCCGGGCTGGAGCGCGGCTCCGAACATCCGCTGGCCAGCGCCCTGCTGACCTACACCGAACAGCAGAAGGTTGAGGCCGCCGATATTCACGACTTCCAGTCGGTAACAGGCGGCGGCGTCACGGCGCGCACCAGGGAAGGTGGCCAGCTGCTGCTGGGCAATGCACGCCTGCTCAGGGAGCAAGGGGTCGAGCTCGACGCCGGCGCGGCCGTCATCGAGCGCCTTCAGCAACAGGCGCGCAGCGTGGTCATGCTGGCCGTGAATGGCCGCCTGACTGCCCTCTTCGGCATCAGTGATCCGCTGCGCGAGGACAGCCGGGCGGCGATCGAGCGGCTGCGCGAGGATGGCCTGAGGGTGGTCATGCTGACCGGTGACAATCACCACACCGCCGAGGCCATTGCCCGCGACGTGGGCATCGACGACTTCCGCGCCGACCTGCTGCCCGAAGACAAGCACGCCGAGATCCAGCGCCTGCAGGAGCAGGGCGAGCTGGTGGGCATGGTCGGTGACGGCATCAATGATGCCCCGGCCCTGGCCCTGGCGGACGTGGGCTTCGCCATCGGCCAGGGCACCGACGTGGCCATCGAGAGCGCCGGCGTCACCCTGATGCGCGACTCGCTGCATGGCGTGGTGGCGGCCATCGAGATCAGCCGAGCCACCCTGCGCAACATCCGCCAGAACCTCGCCGGCGCCTTCGGCTACAACCTGATCGGCATCCCCATCGCCGCCGGCGTGCTCTACCCGCTGACCGGCAGCCTGCTGTCCCCGATGATCGCCGGGGTCGCCATGTCGCTATCGTCGATCACCGTGGTCAGCAACGCCAGCCGGCTGCGCCTGTTCACCCCGCGCGACGCCACCGCGACACAGGAGAGCGCCACATGAGCTGGATCATCAACCTCCTCGGCCTGGCCCTGATCGCGCTGATCGTCTGGTGGTTCTGGCTGGACTGAGGCGGACGCCTGCTAGGCTGAGAGTAGACACAAAACGTCATTCAGGGAGACATGGCATGCCACGACTCGATGGTGTACTGGAAACGGCCCTCTACGTCGGCGATATGGTGCGGGCCCGTCAATTCTTCGAGGAAGTCATGGGGCTCTCCGCCTTTACCGCCGATCAGCGCATGACCGCTTACGACGCCGGGGGTGGCACCATACTGCTGCTGTTTCTCCAGGGAGCGACCACGGAGACCGTGGTGCTGCCCGACAGCATGGGCACCATCCCGCCCCACGACGGCAACGGGCCCGTGCACATGGCCTTCGCCGTCAGCGCCGACGAGCTGGCGGAATGGGAACAGCACCTGACGGGGCATGGCGTCGAGATCGAGGGGCAGACGCACTGGACACGCGGCGGTCACAGCCTCTACTTCCGCGACCCGGACGGCCACCTGCTGGAACTCGCCTCACCCGGCGTCTGGCCGAATTACTGAAAGTAGAGGGAAGAAGTCAGAAGTCAGAGGTCAGAGGTCAGAGGTCAGAGGTCAGAGGTCAGAGGTCAGAGGTCAGAGGTCAGAGGTCAGAGGTCAGCAAGTGAAGCCCAGTAAGTGGCGGTTC
>NZ_BJOC01000037.1 GCF_006540005.1 Halomonas halmophila
CCGGCGGCGCCGTCTCGGCCTCGGCCGCCGCTTCCTCCGGGGAACGAGAGTCTCGAGTCATGGGAGTTCCTCAAAGACAAGGCGCGCCTCGCAGGACGCGCCGCGTCGAATCATGTCACCGGGCCGCGGTACCGCAGCCCGGCATGCTTTACAGCAGGTTGTGGTTTTCCAGATAGCCGACCACGGAATCGTAGTATTTCTGGGTGATCTCGTTCTTTTCCGCCCAGTCGGCCCACTCTTCCTTGGCGATGCTACGGAACTGGGCGCGCTCCTCGGCCGGCAGGTCGATGATCTCGATATCCGGGTTGTTGCGCGCTTCACGCACGGCTTCCAGGTCGCGGGTCTTGAGCTCGGCGACCATCTCGTAGGCCAGGCTGTCCACCGAGGTTTCGAGGATCGCCTTCAGGTCGGCCGGCAGGCCCTCCCAGATTTCCTTGTTCAGCGAGACCGAGACCATCGGCAGGGAATGGAAGCCCGGATACAGCGGATAAGGCGCGAACTCGTGCAGTCCCTGAGCCTGGTTGGTGGCAAACACCGTATAGTCGGCGGCGTCGATCACACCCTTTTCCAGCCCGGTGTAGACCTCCGAGCCCGGGAGGTTGACCGGGGTGGCGCCGGCCGCTTCGAAGATGTTGTAGACCATGCCCTCAGGCGCCCGCAGCTTGAGGCCTTTCATGTCCTCGACGGAACGAATCGGCTTGGTCGACGGCAGCGACTCGAGGCCGGTGGCGGCGGCGCCGATCAGGTGCAGGCCATAGGGCTCGACCAGCTCGTTGTACAGCTCCTCGCCACCGGCGTTGTTCATGTAGTCGAGGAAGTCGTAGGGATCACTCCAGGCACCGACCAGATTGCCCATCATGCCGAAGGCCGGGTTCTGTCCGGTGAAGTAGCTGGGGTCGGTCAGATGCCCCTGCAGGATGCCGGACTCCACTGCCTGCAGGGTCTGGTTGGCCTGGACAACCGAGCCCACCGGCAGAATTTCGATGGCGATACGGCCATCGGACATCTGCTCGACATTCTCGGCCCAGGCTTTCTTCATCTCGAACTGGGGTTCCCCGGCGGTTTCCGAGGTCTGGAAGGTCCACTCGTACTCGGCAGCCTGGGCATCGATGGCCAGGGCGCCAAGCACGGCAACGGTCAAGGTCTTGAGTGGCATGCGAGACATCATAAGGCTTCCTTTTCGGTTGTTGTTGACACGGTGGTCGGGACTTCGATGGATGGAACCCTGGGGATCAAGTCGGCGAGCCCCAGATCCCGGCCGGTGCGTTCCAGCACCGCCAAGGCCGCTTCACTGGCCTGATCGGGCTGACGCAGGCGAATCGCCTCCATCACCCGACGATGGCGTTCCATGCTGTCGTTGAGCTCAACGGCGCTGTGGTTGGATCTTTCCACCAGCAGCGCAATGGCCGGCTTCAGCACATGGCTGATCTGCGCCCAGACCAGGTTGTGCGAGGCCGCGAAAATGGCCTCGTGAAAGGCCACGTCGTAGTCGTCGTGGGACACGCCCTGCCAGTGCAGATCCTCGTGTTCCAGGGCACGGATCATGCCCTGATACGCGGACTCGATGGCCAGCAGGTCCGCGGCCGTGGCGCTTTCCGCCGCCAGGCGCGCCACATAGGGTTCGACGGCGACCCGGAAGGCGAAAATCTCGCGCTGGATACGCGGATTGGGCTGCGCGAACCGTGCCATCCAGCCACTGACTCGCGGGTCGAGCAGGTGCCATTCCTGAAGCGCCCGCACTCGCGAGCCCTGACCGGAAATACGCACCAGCAATCCGGCCGCCACCAGGGTCTGCAGCGCACTACGCACGGTGCTGCGACTCACGCCGAAGCGCTTGCAGAGATCGAGCTCCTTGGGCACGAAATCACCTGGTTCGTACTCCCCCGCGAAGATAGCTTCGGCAAGGGCATCGGCAATCTCCGGCCCAGAGGAGCGTCGTGTGTCAGAAACGGCAGAGGACATGATGTGCCTGTCGCAGTGAAAGAAAAGATTTGTGTCTGATCGATGATCGGCTATGTCGGACATAGGATCGGATAAAATCGGACACAGCGCTTTTAGACTTTAGTCTTTCACTGTCCGGGGCGAGCCGCCGCCTTCCCATGAACGCCGCCCGGGTGTAGGGTTCGGTCCCATCACGGGCGCCAGCAAGCAGATCGCGCCAGCCCAGACACCCGACTTGCGCAATAGGCCATGACTCGTCCCGTAACCGTCGTCTTCGGTGGCACCGGCTTCGTGGGTGCCCAGCTGATCAGAGAACTCGTGGAAAGTGGCCGACCGACCCGGCTGGTCGCTCGGCGGCCGGAGTGGCCGGCCTGGGTGGAAGAAGGTGACCCGCTGACCTTGTTTACGGCCGACATCCGCGATGCCGACCAGATTACCGAGGCGTTGGCGGGAGCCGACGCCGTGGTCAATGCCACCAGCCTCTATGTGGCATCGCGGCAGGTGAGCTTCGAGGATATGCATGTCACGGCCGCCGCCGAGCTGGCGCGGCAGGCGCACCAGGCAGGTATCGAACGCTTCGTGCAGTTATCGGGGATCGGCACCCGCCTCGACTCGCGCTCGGCTTATGTGCGCGCCCGGGCAAGAGGCGAGTCGGCCGTACTCGACGCCATGCCCAAGGCCACGATCGTCAGGCCCAGCGTCATCTTTGGACCTGATGATGCCTTTCTGGCCAACCTGACGGCCTTGACGCGACTGCCGGTGATTCCGTTGTTCGGTCGCGGCACTCAGCGCCTGCAGCCGGTGCATGTCGTCGATGTGGCCCGCGCCATCGTGACACTGACCGCTCGGCACCGCCCCAGGCGTTACTTCTTCGAGCTCGGGGGCGCCGATGCGCTCGACTACCGCGAGGTCCTCCAGCTGATCATGCATCACCTGGGGCGCCAGCGCCCCATGGTGCCGATTCCCTTCGCGGTATGGCATGCCGTGGCACTGGGCCTCGGCATTCTGCCCGCCCCTCCTCTGACGCGCGACCAGGTCATCCTCATGCAAGGCGATAATCGGGTAACGGAAGGCGTCGGCACCTTCGAGGATCTGGGCATTCGCCCGCGCGCGCTACGCGATAGCCTGCCGGATTGCCTGCCTCACCCGAGGTAAGGCGACGCATTTTCCTCGATTCCGCCGCCATACTCCCGCTCGACCCGGGCTATCCGCACGCGATACCGGGCATACCAGGCTTCGCGCCCCAGGCGCTGCGCTTCACGATGTTCGGCCTGAGCCTTCCACTGCCGGATGGAGTCGAGATCCAACCAATAGGACACCGTGATGCCGAGGCCTTCGCGGGCCGATTCCACGCCGAGAAATCCCGGCTGTTCTGCTGCCAGTTGCATCATGCGCTCGGCCATCTCGGCATAGCCGGCCAGGTCGTCGGCATGCAACGAAGAAAAGATGACGGCGTAGTAAGGGGGAAAGGGAGTGGTGGCCAGCATGGTCGATCAAACCTCCATCATGGCGAGAGCCGGCTGCTTTCGCTTGTCATTGTCATGGTGAGCCACGAGGATTGGGGTGTCGAATCCCCCAAGGAAACACTGCTTAAATGCCTTCGCATGCAAATCGCTTCGTTACGCGGTGCTCGAAATCTCGCCTAACTAATTGTTATGTCTCGCTTTCTGTGCTCCGTGCGCCTTGCGCTTCACTATGCTCGGCGATTTATTCAGCATTTCCATAACTTCCATAGAAGGTGAATTCATGGCCACTCCCCGTATTCTGGTTTTCGCCGGCAGTGCCCGCGAGGCGTCCTACAACAAGCAGCTGGCCCGATTGGCGGCGCAGCGTATCGAGGCTCTGGGCGGCACGCCCACCTTCGTCGATCTGCGCGACTATCCCGTCCCGCTCTATGATGGTGACCTGGAAGAACAGCAGGGATTGCCCGACAACGTCGTGGCACTGCGCCAGCTGCTCGCCGAGCATCAGGGGCTGCTGATTGCCTCACCGGAATACAATGGCTTCGTCACGCCGCTGCTGGTCAATACCATCGACTGGCTGACTCGCCCGCACCAGGGCGAGAGTGGCCTGGCATTGTTCCAGGACCGCCAGGCGGCCCTGGTAGGCGCTTCCCCCGGTGGCCTGGGTGGACTACGTGCCCTGAATCCGCTGCGTCAGTTGCTGACCAATATCGGCGTGACTGTCCTGCCGAACCAGCTGGCCGTCGGCGGAGCTGGTGACGCCTTCAATGCCCAGGGGCAGCTCACCGACGACAAACAGCGCGACAGCCTCGACGCCATCTGCCAACGGCTGATCACGACACTGGATCGGCTACACGACGAATGAGGCTCCGCGCAGCCCCGGGGAATGCGTGAGCGGTGATACCCTAACGGTATTACCATAACGATCATTCCACCATCCGACGGGTGAGCTCATGATACGGGGCGTTCGGTGATCACCGAACGTCCTTATACGAATGGAGCCCTGTCATGTCCTCACCCGACACACCGCTGGCCCGCCGCACCCTGGGCCAGAACTTGAACGTCTCCGCGCTGGGCTATGGTGCCATGGGCATCAGTGAATTCTATGGTCCTTCCGACGACACCGCCTCTCGCGCCATGCTTGACGAGGTCGCCAACGCCGGTATCGATTTCATCGATACCGCCGACATGTACGGGCGCGGTCACAACGAATCCCTGATCGGCGATTTTCTGAACCATCGCCGCCGTTCAGGTAGCCCGCAGGAGACCAAGATCGCCACCAAGTGCGGTATCGATCGCGGAGATGCCGACTATGCGCGTCGGGTCAACAATGACCCCGACTACATCCGTGCCTGTTGCGATGCTTCTCTTCAACGCCTCGGCGTGGAACGTATCGACCTCTACTACCTGCACCGCGTCGACCCACAGGGTGATATCCGCGCCGCCATGGAGTGTCTCGCAGAGCTGGTCCAGGCCGGCAAGATCGCCCATGTCGGCCTCTGCGAAGTTTCGGCGAACACATTGGCCAAGGCCCATGCCGTTCACCCGGTCACGGCGCTGCAGACCGAGTATTCGCTGTGGACACGTGATGTCGAGACCGAGATCCTGCCCACGGCGCAACGCCTGGGAATCGGCGTCGTGCCCTACTCACCTCTGGGCCGTGGTTTCCTGACGGGGCGCATCACCCAACAGGCGGATCTAGCCGAAGACGACTTCCGCCGCCACAACCCGCGCTTTCAGGCCGATAACCTGTCACATAACCTGTCCTTGCTGGATACGGTTCATCGCGTGGCCGAGCGCCACGAGGCCACGCCGGGCCAGGTGGCACTCGCCTGGCTTTTGACCCGGGACGCGCATATCGTGCCCATCCCCGGCACCCGTCGCTCGACCTACCTGTACGAGAACCTGGGGGCGCTGGCCTTGAACCTCGAAAAACGTGATCTGGATGATCTCGACACGGCCCTGCCACCGGACGCCGCGCATGGGGAACGTTATACTGAAGAAGGCATGAAGGGGGTCAATGCCTAGGCACTGTCTGAAAAGTCGACGAGCGAAGGTTAGACAAGGCGAAAAGCTGTGAAAATGCGGAGTTTACAAGGAGTAAATGAGCAATTTGAGCAGATTTTCAACGTCGTATAGCCGAGCACAGGCAGTTTTCAGACATTGCCTAACGCCGCGACAGCCCCGTGCTGCTTCGGTGAGGGGCCGCCGCGTCGAGCAGCTGCTCAACGAGCTGCAATACCTCGGTACGCGCTTCGTCGGCTCGCCACAACAGTTTGAGTTCAATGCTCAAGCGCTTTTCGAGGCCGACTGCAAAGGGCCGGTAGGCCACACCGAGACGACTGGCAGCACGCATGCTGGAGGGCAGGAAGGCAACGCCCTCCCCGGCGGCCACCCGTGCCAGCAGGCTCATGTGCTCCTGCGGCTCGGGGCGCCGCGGCGGCGCATAGCCATGGTCCGCGAAGACCCGCTCGCAGTGATCATGGAAGGTCGGGTTGTCGTGACGCGGGAACCAGAACAGTCGGCTATCCGCCAACGCCGCGAAAGACACGCGTTCGTGGGCCGTCGCCGGGTGATCGGCGGGCAGTGCGATCATCAAAGGATCAAGCGCCAGGACTCGGGAGGCTATCACGTCACCGGGGTCGGCCACTTCGCCCACCAGCGCCAGGTCGAGCGCACCAGTTCGCAAGCGTTCCAACAGGTCCTTCGAATAGGCCTCTTCGAGGCTAGTGCATTCTGGAAGGCGTGCCGAGGTCAGAGCATCACCCAACCCTGGCACCAGGCTGAAATCTATCACACTGGTCAGTCCCAGCCGCACATTGGTACTGGCCATGGGCGCCATACGGCGCAGCCGCACCACTGAGGCATCCAGTGATTCGAGCACTGCTCGGGCATCGGCTTCGAAGGCTTCGCCCGGCGGCGTCAGGCGCACACCATGAGTATCGCGCTCGAAGAGCCTGACCCTGAGCAGATCTTCCAGTCCGCTGATCTGGCGTGACAAGGGAGGCTGCGACATGTGCAGACGCTCGGCGGCACGACGGAAACTGAGCTCCTCGGCGACTGCCAGAAAACACTGCAGCTGCCGAGTGGTAGGCCGGTGTGACAACGCACGGCTTGCCATTCAGGGGTCAACACCTCGCAGTTTTCGATGCTCGGCTTAGAGCCGCCCTTGCCGGGAGAGCCGCCGCCTGACCCAGCGGTCATACCACCAGGTCAGCGCCGGCTTGATGACGGGCAGGCTGATCAGCACGGCCAGTGGCCGCATCAGCGGGACTCGGTGCAGCAGCAGGCTATAAGCCGGCATACCCTGATACAGATGGCCGTTGGCGTCCTCGACATGCAAGGACAACAACGCTTCCTGCACCGTCACGCCGTGCTCATGGAGCACGGATTCATGGGCGTTGGCATCCAGCCACTCCACGGAGTTGGCCCGCTGTGCCCAGCGCTCGTAACGCTGGCGTTCACGGCGACACAACGGGCAGGCAGCATCGTAATAGACCTTCAGCCAGGACGTATCAGCCACGCCACCTCCGTGCCCGAACCATCAGGCAACGCGGGTCAAATGCCGATATCCTCATCGAGCTCTTTCTCGTCATGCTTGTGCAGTGGGGAGTCTTCGTCACACTCCAGATCCTGTTCAAAGGTACGAGTCACGTCCAGCAGGCCGAGTTCCTGAATGGTGCGGCGCCCCAGCAGCACCGGATAGGTCATGTTGTCACGATCCTCGAGGCTGAACTGCTCTTCGTAGCGGGTATCGCCGATGCACATCGTCATCAGTACCGCCGGCCGACGGTCCTGACCGCCGGCGCCGGTGAGGATCAGGTTGCGAAATACCTGGCGCTCGAAGGTTTTGGACACGACTTCCTCGGTCGACTCATCCTCGACCTCGACGACGAAGCGCACCCACTCTTCCCCGTCGCGCTGGAAACGCTCGATGTCCTCGGCCTGCATGGACGACGTCAAGGCACCGCTGTCCAGCTTGACCTTGACCTCGGGCCCCCAGGGCTCCTCGATCGTCGCTTTTTCGACCCAGCCAAACACTTTCTGGTCGTCATCATCCGCCGGCGCGGCACTGCTCAACAGTGCCGTGACAAGACCGGTCATCAATGCGCCGTACATTACCTTGTGCATCCTGGCTCTACCTCGCAAAAAGCGTTACTCAATATGAACGAGTGAACCATATCAAGGCTGGCCACACCTTGCCATCCAGCCGCCGAACGGCATAACGCCCGCTCGGTGGTCGAGCGGGCGCAGATCGGCAGAACTCAAGTTGTCGCCGTCACGTTTCAACCGGATGGAAAACTGAACTCGGCACTAGCCCACTCGTTACGCTGGGGCCAGCGTTGGGAGACCGACTTGCGGCGGGTATAGAACCGGACCGCGTCGGGACCATAGGCATGCAGGTCGCCGAACAGTGACTCCTTCCAGCCGCCGAAACTGTGAAATGCCACCGGCACCGGCAACGGCACATTGATACCGACCATGCCGACCTCGATGCGGTCGGCGAAGCGACGTGCCGCTTCGCCATCCCGGGTGAAGAGGCAGCTGCCGTTGCCATACTGGTGACCATTGATCAGCTCGATGGCGTCCTCGAAGGTCTCGACGCGTACCACACACAGCACGGGGCCGAAGATCTCGTCACGGTAGATGCTCATCTCCGGCGTCACCCGGTCGAACAGCGTCGCGCCCAGGAAGTAGCCCGGTGACGCCTCGACCCGCGCATGCGCCCGCCCATCGACCACCAGATCGGCGCCGGCCTGCTCGCCCCGAGCGATGTAGCCGGCCACCCTGTCGCGATGGGCGGCGTTGACCAGCGCCCCCATGTCGAGTCCCTTCTCGGTTCCCGGCCCAATCTTCAGGTGACGCGCCTGATCGGCCACCTTGTCCACCAGCGCATCGGCAGTGTGATCGCCCACGCAGACCGCCACGGAGATCGCCATGCAGCGCTCACCGGCACTACCGAAGGCCGCCCCCACCAGGGTATTTGCCGCATTATCGAGATCGGCATCCGGCAGCACGATGGCATGGTTCTTGGCACCACCCAGCGCCTGGACGCGTTTGCCGTTCGCGGCGCCACGCTGGTAGATCGCACGCGCCACCGGCGTCGAGCCGACGAAGGACAATGCCTTGACGTCCGGCGCATCGATCAGCGCCTCGACGGTTTCACGATCGCCATGGACAACGCTAAAAATGCCCTTCGGCAGACCGGCCTCGTCGAGCAGCTCGGCCATCTTGGTCGCGGCCGAAGGCACCTGCTCGGAGGGTTTGAGGATGAAGGCATTGCCGCAGGCGATGGCCATGGGATACATCCACAACGGCACCATGGCAGGAAAGTTGAAGGGCGTGATGCCGGCCACGATGCCCAGCGGCTGGTGGTTGGACCAGGTATCGATGCCCGGCCCGGCGTTGTGCGAGTACTCACCCTTGAGCAGCTCCGGGACGCCACAGGCGTATTCGACGTTCTCGATGCCTCGCTTGAGTTCGCCCATGGCGTCCTCGAGTACCTTGCCATGCTCTTCCGCGACCAGCTGACAGATCTGCTCGGCATCGCGTTCCAGCAACATCTTGAACCGGAACATCACCTGAGCGCGCCTGGCCGGCGGCATCTCGCGCCACGCCGGCAATGCCGCACGAGCACCGGCGACGGCCTGCTCCACGGTGTCGGCACTGCCCTGTGCCACCTGGCGAATGGCTTCACCGGTGGCCGGGTTGTAGACATCGATCCTGCGTTCGCCGGCCAGGCGCTCGCCGGCGATCCAGTGGGTCACATTGGTCATGGGTCTCTCTTCAATGCTTGGGCAAACCGGAAGCCACGCCCCTTGCTGGCATGGCCTTCCCGGCCCGACCGACAGAAACGATGAGCTTTCCAGCGACAAGTCCCGCGAGGGCGCTATGAACCCTTCCCTGGGCGCTACTTTTGCCCTGCGGCGCTTTCGCGTCCCGCTTCGCTTGCAGGTCCTGTGCTGGCCATCCATGGCCAGCCCGTTCGGAGCAGTGCTCCTCACCCATGGCAAAAGCCCCTCGCTTGGCCTTGTCCCCGGCGCTCATCTCGACAATTGTCAGGCGCGCAGACAGCACTCAGACCTCGCGGTCGAGCAGCGCCTCGTCGAAGGGGTAGCGCGACAACTTCTCGATGCCGGTCTCGGTGACCAGCACTTCTTCCTCCAGCTTGACGCCATCGGCGGCACCGACCTCGCCGATATAGCTTTCCACCGAGACCACCATGCCCGGTTCGAGAATGCCGTCCTTGGAGAAACGATCGAAATCCATGTGGTGGGCGACCAGCGGCGTCTCGCCATGCATGCCCACCCCGTGGATGACCGACGGATAGCGCCGGTCCAGGAAGCGTTCGGGAATCTTCCAGGCCAGCTCGGCGACCTCGAGATAGCTCATGCCCGGTTTGAGAATGCCCATGTTGTGATGGACCTGATCGTAGGCCATGCGATACAGGCTCTTCTGGTAGGCGCTCGGCTTGCCGGGCCCGACATGAAAGGTCCGCGAGAAGTCGGAATAATAGCCATGGCAACCGATGGTATCGGTGTCCAGGGCCACCAGCTCACCGGGGCGAATCACCCGGTCACTGGCCTCGTTGAACCAGGGGTTGGTGCGCGGCCCGGAGGACAGCAGCCGGGTCTCGATGAACTCCCCGCCCTGGCGGATGACATCGCCGTACAGGATGGCGAACAGTTCGTTCTCGGTGACGCCGGGTTTGATGGCGGCCTCGACTTCGGCCACGGCTGCCTCGCTGCCGGCCATCGACTGGGCCAGGCAGGCGATTTCCTGCGGTGTCTTGATGCGTCGACAGTGCAGGGTGTCCTGCATGCAGTCATGTACATCCAGCCCTTGCGCTTCGAGAGAACGCGCCAGATTCAGCGTGCAGCGATCCAGGCCGATCTTCCTGTTGCCGCAACCGTGTTCTGCCATCAGCTCGGCGATCTCGATGCCGAAGGGGTCGGACGACATCTCGTCGCGCTGATTGACCGCCGACCACACCACCTTGGACGTGCGCGACTCATCGATGGTCTCCAGCCAGGTGGAGACATGCGCGCTGCCCGGATATTCGAAGAGAATCACCGGCCCTTCCAACGGCACATAGATGTAGCGGGTGGAGTTGCGCAGGAAATAGCCGAACATGTTGCGCGAGCCGGTGGCATAACGCTGGTTGTAGGGGTCGAAGAGCACCAGGGCGGCATAGCCCTGTTCAGCCATCATGGCGCGCAGTCGCTGCAGCCTGCCGGCACGCAGCTGCACCGGGTCAAAGGCGGTGGGAATGCTGTCGCCATTGGCCATGGGCGCCGATGGCACCACCGGGACACTCTCGGGTTCGTTGTCGGTCAGCTTTTCGAAATCGACGATACTCATGCAATCCGCGTCTCTCGCAGGTGGATCGGTGACAAGGTGGGGAACGGGCTCAGTCGGCCAGGGCGTCGTTGCGGCTCATGCCTTCTTTCTGCAGGCTTTCATGCACCGGCGCCATGCGTCCGAAGATGCGCTGGGCACGCTCGGGACGGCCGATGAAGCCGGGCTCCTTGGCGTAGGCGAAGATCACCGTGTGGCGCTCCTTGTCGCCTTCCACCGGCGTGACACGGTGCAACGAGTAACGACCGAAGAAGATCTGCAGGTCCCCCGGTTGCAGGTCCAGGGACTTGAGGCGCGAGCGATCACCGTCGATGACCTTTTCGACTTCCGCGAAGTTCTCGCCTTCGGGGCTGCGAATGCCCGGCGCGTACTCGAAACGCCCACCACCGTGCGATTTCCGGGTCATCATGGTGACGATGAACTCGTTGGTATCGTAGTGCCAGGGGTGCTGGCAGCCCTCGCGCAGCACATTGATCACCAGATCCGCCAGCGGGTCGGCATACTGGTGAATCTCCTCCATGCCGACCACCGAGGCAATGAAGCGCTGGAACTCGGGGTTTTCGTAGACCTGACGAATGATGGTATCGGCATCGATGCGATCCCCCGCCACGAATCCATTGGTGCGGTCATCGAAGCGGTTGAGGGGGTGACGGTCGGGGCGCTCGGGGTCACCGTCACTGTTGTAGGGATTGGTCTCGGTCTGATTGTAGTGCGCTTCCGGCGAGAGTCGCTGGGTCTCGCGCTCCAGGCGCTCCAGTGCTTCCCGGGGCACAAAACGCTTGAGCACCACGCAGCCATCCTGAGCCAGTTGCTCGCGACATTGAGCGATCAGCTCGCGGCCTGCCTCACCATCCAGGTGGTCCAGCGGGTAGCGCTGTAGATCGATCAAGCCGTTCAGGGACACGCCGCTTCGGTCGGCTGAAGTTGCCACGGTCATGGGGATCTCCGTTTAACGATGCACGCTGGACAGCCTAGGCAAGCGATCCCCATAATAAAAATGAATGATTGAGATAAAACCAATTTCAAAGGCTCATCAATTATGGATACCGTGCTGCTTCGTGCCTTCGTGACCGTGGCGGAAAGTCAGGGATTCAGCGCCGCAGGCAAGGTGCTGCACCGCACACAGTCCGCCATCAGCCTGCAGATCAAGCGACTGGAAGACCAGATGGGGCAGTCCCTGTTCGAGCGAACCAGCCGCAGCGTGCTCCTCACCGCTCATGGCGAGCAACTGCTGCCATATGCACGCCACATGCTCAAGCTGGAAGACGAGGCCCGGGAATTGCTCGGCAATCGACGACGCGGCGAACTGATTCGCTTCGCCACCTCCGAGGAACAGGCCAGCGCCTATTTGCCCAACCTCTTGCCTCGCTACGCGCAGCGCTTCCCGGACACGCGGCTGGAACTGAACTGCGATATCAGCGCCAATGTGGTCAATCAGTTTCAGGAAGGCTTGCTGGATGTGGTGCTGTCGATTCGCCACCTGCCGACACAATCCGGTCAGCTGCTGGGCTGGGAGCCCATGGTCTGGGTGGTGGCCGAGCACTGCCGGCTGGAGGATTGGCAGACGATTCCGCTGGCGCTCAACCCGGAAGGTTGCGTGTTCCGCGCCCACGCCCTATCCGCCCTGGGGCGCGCCGAGCAACCCTGGGAAATCCACTACTCGAGCCAGTCGCCCACCGGCATCAACCTGCCCGTGCAGGCCGGACTGGCCATGACCGTCAAGACACCGCGCAGCGTACCGGCAGGCTGCCGCATCGTCGGCCAGGCAGAGGGCCTGCCGGCTCTCGGGCAGGTCGAGATCGAAATGCATTGCCGTCCCGGCCACACCAGCGAGGCCCTGGAAGCCTTCTGCGAGGAGCTGGAACGCATCATCACCCAGAATGATGACGTGAGCGTCCCGGAGGTCAACGAGGTCGTGTCGGGCTGAAGCCTGCCCGCACCGCAGCACGGGCAGCCCAGGTCCCGCTACCGCTCTCAGTCACGGCGGTAGGTGCCGACGAGACGGTTCATCCCCAGCAGATGCGGCTCCACCTGCTTGAGCAATTCGGCCATGCTGATGCCTTCCGGCAGGTCGGTGGGCTTGTCCAGCGCCAGCACCCAGAAGTAATACTGGTGCACGCCATGCCCTTCGGGCGGCATGGGGCCGCCATAGCCATTACCCCCGAAGTGGTTGACACCTCGCGTGCCCACCGAGGTGGCTTCGTCGAGTGAGGTCACCGAGCCCGGCAGGTTGTACAGCACCCAGTGAACGAAGCCATAGCCGCCATGCTCCACCAGGGGTGCATCCGGGTCATGACAGATCACCGCGAACCCCTTGGTTCCTTCCGGGGCATCCTGCCAGGACAAGGCTGGCGACAGGTCTTCCCCGTCTCCAGTGTAACGCACCGGGATGACACCCTGGTCGGCAAAGGCATTGCTCTCTACGCGCATCTTGGTCAGTGCAAAAGCCATCTTCGTTGTGCTCCTGGAAAGTCGCATGAAGGGAAGCACCCTCGGTGCTCCCGGCTGACTCAGCCTCGGCAAAAGCCGTTAGCCTGTCAACGACGTCTTCTCATGGCATGATGGCCGTCACGTCCTTCTTCAACCCCTGCAACCACGAGGCGCCTCATGAAACACCTGCTGATCGTGGCCCATGCGCCGTCCGACAACACCCGCCGCCTGCGCGACGCGGCAGCGCGAGGCGCCCGCCATGCGGATATTGCCGATGTCAGCGTAACCCTCAAGGCGCCCCTCGACGCCGGGCCCGAGGATGTCCGCCAGTGCGATGCCATTCTGCTCGGCACCACCGAGAACCTGGGCTACATGAGTGGTGCCCTCAAGGACTTCTTCGATCGCAGTTACTACGTCGTACTCGAGGAAAAGCGCGGGCTGCCCTGCGCCTTGTACATTCGCGCCGGCCGGGACGGCACCGGCACGCAGCGCGCCGTGGAAGGCATCGTCACCGGCCTGGGCTGGAAATGGGCCCAGGCACCGCTGATCTGCCAGGGCGAGTGGCAGGCGGACTTCGAGGATCAGGTGGAAGAACTCGGCATGGCGCTCGCCGCCGGGCTCGAGGCCGGGATTCTGTAAGGTGCGTCCTTTTACGTCAGGATGGCAAGCGACCCGGGGGATCGTCCCTCCGGGTCGCCTCCTCCTTATCTGCGAGCTACTGCTCACAGTGACTGCTCGCGCAGGACGTCGCCATCATTCGTTCGGATTTGCATACGCAAAGGCTCCACGGACATCTCGGCGTTGCGCTGGACATCGATCGTCTGAATATCGTAATCCAGATGCAACTCCACCGACCGGTCGACCAGCTTGTCGAGCAGGGCCTCGGCCTGGTCGGGTGGCATGGCAAGGCGCTCCGGAAGCCACTCATGGACCGACGGGAGTGAGCGTCTATAGGCGCGCAGCACGCCGAACCCCGGGAAGCGGGCACGCCGGTAAGTGAGTGCAAAGGCCTCGGCACCGAAATCATAGCGCCCCAGCGTGGCCGGCAAGACCTCGGTGATGGCAATCGGCAACGGCGGTGCCTCGCGTACCATGGCCGGCACCAGCTCATCGAAGACATGGCCTCGCAGCCGACGCGCCTCGAATTCACTTTCTGCCATGAAGTCATCGAAACGATCACAGTCTTTCTCCGTGCGGGCGGCATAGCAGCCCAGGTACTGCTCTCCCAAATCCTCCTTGACCAGGTCCTTGAGCAAGTAGCCCAGAGGCCTGTGCATGGACTCGCTGCTCAGGCCCTGCAGGCCAGCCGCCATGAGGTAGGCGACGGCATCATGATCGTCGGGGGAAAAATCCAGTCGCCCGGCCTCATTGAAGGTCAGGTCCAGATCGCGCAGGACGCTGGCTGAGCTGCCATCTGCCTCGGCACTTGGCGTCACCGACGCCAGGCTTTGCGCCGCCTCTTCCGACGACTGCACAAGGTCCCCACGCAGTGACTCCAGGGTCTTGCCGTCCGCTTCATCCCCCAGCACATACTCGATCTCCTGAACCGTCGCCTGCCATCCGGCACTGGCCTGGTCGAGGGATTCCTCGATGGCGATGTGCAACTGAAAACGAGCTTCATCGCCCCCACTCAGTTGGGTCACTTTCTCACGGAACGCTTCGGCATGGGTGGGTGGCACGGCAAAGCGATGCTCGTATTCTGCCACCTCCAGCCTACGCGCGCCCGACAACAGCCGACTCACGCCCGACACCAGCAAGACGCGCTTCTCTTTATTCAGCCCCCTGACCCAGAGCTCGAAGCTTTTCTGATCAAAATCATATTCTCCCACCCCACCGACCAGGACATATTCGTACTGCACCCGGGGCCTCGGCGCCTCGGCCAAAAAGGCCTGGACCGCGGGGGAGTCTCGCAATTGCTGGATCCTGCGTTTGCGTTCGAATTCGTTGGCGCCTCGCCACCAGGAGAAACGTCCATCCCCCTTGCTTTCGAACACCACCCCCGGGTTGGGGTCGAACAACATCAGAGCTTTCCATTCTGCGTCCGCGTAGGACATGCACCCCGGCTGCCCCGATTGCATCTCCTGGGTGCTGCAGAGGTAATCTCGCGTATCCTGGCGATCCAGGTGTTGCCAGGCAATATACAGCAGGTTCTCCTGCTGGCTATCCGCACCCTCCGCATGCGCCAGATAGGCGTGATACATGCGCGACTGGAGGCGCTCGAGCTTTTCGATCTCCCGCCTCTCCTCTTCCGAGTGAGGCGTGTCATCGAAGGGGTAGGTCAGGATAACTCGTCCGCCCGCGCGCGGCGCCGCCGAGGCGCTGACCTCCCGGGATTGCCCCGCCTCCGGGGACACGGCATCCGTCACTGTCCGGGTATCGAGAGACTCGAGCGGAGCGGCGGGCGTCGTGCGTAGCTCGGCTTCCCGCGCGCGCATGGCGGTTGCCAGACACCCGGAGTCATCTCCGCAGCGATTGCGTTCCTGGATCCAGTCACGTTGCCGTTGACGCAGCGATGACCGGTCAGAGGAGCCGGACAGGCGTGCCTGGTAGGCTTCATGTACCGCGATATCCAGCCTCGCCAGCTCCCCGGAGCCACAGATGGCATGCTCGGCGGCGGCCCTGGCTTGGCGGCAATCGAAGCTGGGTGACTGGGCGCTTGCTGGTGCGGATTGTGCCCGCTCCGGCCGGTTCTGCAGCGCATCCTGCAGCGCCAGCGCCAGGCTGGCGGAAGGCTGGCCGGTCCGGCGCACCCCCTGGTCCGCCTGGAAGGCCCGGATGGCCGTGGCGGTCTTTCTTCCCATCAGGCCGTCGACAGGCCCGGCGTTGTAGCCCAGCTGGTTGAGCATTTCCTGCAGACGCGACACTGTCTGTCGGGACGGTAGTGCCGTGGTGGTGGAGGCAGGACCCTGCGCCGCTTCGGGGGCGGCGCCTGCTCTGGAAGGTGATGCGGTGTGCGCTGTGTTGGAGTGGCCGGAAGATGGCGAGGACGCTGACTGTTCGGCACGTCGCTGCTGCACCTGTTGTTCGTTTTCGCGTCGTCGACGCTCGGCTTCCTCCCGGCTGGTTTGCTGATCCTCGAGAATCGCCCGACCAACGTCCTCGACGATGCCTCGCAGCAAGTCATTCTGTGCCTGGGCAAGCGGAGCCGCGAGCAGCAGACACAGGCAGCCACAGCAGAATTTCTTGTTGTTCATGGTGGCCTCCCGCACTTCTGGAGTGCTGAGTCGTGATACGTTACCTCCTCTTCGGCGTCATCCTGCTTGACTGAGTATTCTGATTCCCGTACCGCAGCTTGAGAGCCAGCGCCACCTATCCCGCGCCAGCCCGCGCTCAGTTCCACTGCTTACCTGGTCAGGCTAGTCGATTTTTCGCTTCCCCGACCGCCTTTTCGGTCCGCCGCCCACTCGCTGCTCAGGCAGGCGAATCCGCGGTGTCGCCAGCGTGGCCACGGATACAAAAACGGCGCCCTCGAAGGGCGCCGCTGGCGAGCATCTCTGTCAGAAAGGCGATTCAGCGCAGGCGCTCGAACACCGTGGCCACGCCCTGCCCCATGCCGATGCACATGGTGGCAAGCCCCAGCGAGGTGCGCTGTTCCTGCATCACGTTGAGCAGCGTGGTGCAGATGCGCGACCCGGAGCAGCCCAGCGGGTGGCCCAGGGCGATGGCGCCGCCATGCAGGTTGACGGCTTCATCCATGCGATCCTTCAGGCCCAGGTCCTTGAGAACCGGCAGCGACTGGGCGGCGAAGGCTTCATTGAGCTCGACGGTCTGGATGTCGTCGATCGTCAGTCCCGCCGCCTTGAGCGCCTTCTTCGACGCCGGCACCGGCCCGTAGCCCATGATCGAGGCATCACAGCCCGCCACGCCGGTGGACAGGACCCGGGCGATGGGCTCCAGGCCGAGCGCACTGGCGCGCTCGGCGCTCATGACCGCCATGCCGCTGGCACCCACGGAAAGCGCCGAGGAGGTGCCAGCCGTCACGGTACCGTTGCGCGGGTCGAACGCCGGCTTGAGCCCGGCCATGGATTCCATGCTCGCGTCCTCGCGGATGACCTCGTCGCGATCGACGCGCACGCGGAACCCCTGGTCATCGTGGCCTTCGATGCCGATGATCTCATTGTCGAAGCCGCCATTCTGCTGGGCGGCATGCGCGCGCTGATGCGAACGCACGCCGAAGGCATCCTGGTCCTCCCGCGAAATGCCATGCATCTTGCCCAGCAGTTCGGCGGTGAGGCCCATCATCATGGCGGCCTTGGCGGCATGCTTGCTGGCCGCCGGATTGACATCCACGCCATGGGTCATCGGCACATGCTCCATGTGCTCGACCCCGCCGATGATGTAGAAGTCGCCCATGCCGGCGCGGATGTTGGCCGTCGCAATATGCAACGCACTCATCGAGGAGCCGCACAGACGGTTGACCGTCTGGGCCGGCACCGTGCGCGGAATGCCGGTCATGATCGCCGCGTTGCGGGCGATGTTCATGGCCTGCTCCAGGGTCTGGTTGACGCAGCCCCAGATGACATCATCGACTTCAGCGGGGTCGAGCTTCGGGTTGCGCTCGAACAGCGACTGCATGACACCGGCCGACAGGTTCTCGGCACGCACGTGACGAAAGGCGCCGCCCTTGGCCTTGGCCATGGCCGTGCGCACGCCGTCCACGATCACGATATCTCTCGGATTCAGACTCATCGAATGGTTTCTCCCCGACACTTGATAAGGCAAGTGGTGAATAGCACGTGAATCAGGCCTCGGCGGCCTCCTGGTAGAAACGCTCGCCGTTGCGTGCCATCTCGCGCAGCTTGTCGGTCGGCGCATACAGCGCCCCGAGCTCGGCCGCCAGCTCGTCGGCCTGGGCGACGAAGGCCTCGAGCCCCATGGCATCGATATAGCGCAGGGCGCCACCGCGGAACGGCGGGAAGCCGATGCCATAGATCAATGCCATGTCGGCCTCGGCCGGCGTACCGACGATGTTGTCCTCGAGGCAGCGCACCGCTTCCAGGCATAACGGCGTCATCATTCGCGCGATGATGTCGTCGTCGGAGAAGTCGCGACCCGACTCGGCGACGCTTTTGACCAGTTCGATGGCCGTCTCGTCGCTGGTCTTCTGCGGCTTGCCTTTTTTGTCCTCTTCATAGGCATAGAAGCCCTTGGCGTTCTTCTGCCCCAGGCGATCATTGTCGAACATCACCTGAATGGCGCTCTGCGGTCGGCCGTCATCGCCGCCACCGCCCAGGCTGCCCATGCGCTCCGGGAAGCCTTCGGCCATGACGTCGCCGGCATGCACGGCGGTGTCCATACCCACCACATCGAGCAGGTAGGCCGGTCCCATGGGCCAGCCGAACTTTTCCATGACCTTGTCGACGCGCTGGAAATCCGCGCCGGCGGTGATCAGTTGACTGAAGCCGCCGAAGTACGGGAACAGCACCCGATTGACCAGAAAGCCGGGGCAGTCGTTGACCACGATCGGCGTCTTGCCCATCTGGCGTGCATAGGCCACGGTCGCGGCGACCGCGGCATCGGAGGTCTTCTCGCCACGAATGACCTCGACCAGCGGCATGCGATGGACCGGATTGAAGAAGTGCATGCCGCAGAAGTTCTCGGGCCGTTTCAGGTTCTCGGCCAGGCGTGTGATCGAGATGGTCGAGGTATTGGAGGTGAGGATGGCATCTTCGCTGACGTACTCCTCGACCTCGGCCAGTACCGCGCCCTTGACCTTGGGGTTCTCGACCACGGCTTCGACCACCAGGTCGACATGGCCGAAGTCACCATAGCTCAGGGTCGGGCGGATATTGCCGAGCCGCTCTGCCACCTGCTCGCTGGAGAGCTTACCGCGTTCCAGCTGCTTGCCGAAGAGCTTGCGAGCCTCCTTGAGCCCCAGCTCGATCGCCTCTTCCTTGATGTCCTTCATCAGGATGGGCGTGCCCTTCGACGCGCTCTGGTAGGCAATGCCGCCGCCCATGATGCCAGCCCCGAGCACACCGGCCTGATTGACGGGCGCGGACTGCCTGGCGTACTGGCTGCCCTTCTTCTTGACCACCTGGTCATTGAGGAAGAGCCCCACCAGGTTGTAGCAGACGTCGGTCAGCGCCAGCCTGGCGAAGGCACTGGCCTCGATCGCCTGAGCCCGCGCACGTTCTTCGCCGGCACCCTTCTGGATGACCTTGATGGCCTCGATGGGCGCCGGGTAATGGGGCCCGGCCTTGCCGGCGACATAGCCCTTGGCGGTCTCGAAGGCCATCATCTGCTCGATGGCATCCAGTTTCAGCGGCCCCTGCTTCTCGGCACGCCGGGCCTGATAGTCGAGCTCGCCCTGTCCGGCTCGGCTGAGGATATCGCGGGCGGCGGCGTCCAGGGACTCGGCCGGCACCACGGCATCGACCGAACCGACCGCCAGGCAGGCATCGGCACGATTCTCGGTACCACCAGAGATCCACTCGATGGCATTGTCCGCACCGATGAGCCGCGGTAGACGCACACAGCCGCCCCAGCCGGGCAGGATGCCGAGCTTGGTCTCGGGCAGGCCGATCTTGGCCTGGTCGCTCATGACGCGAAAATCGGTGGCCAGGGTCACTTCACAGCCACCGCCCAGGGCCAGGCCATTGATGGCACTGACCGTCGGGAACGGCAGATCCTCGAGACTATTGAAGATCCCGTGAACCCGCTCGAGCATGGCCTGAATCTCGTCTTCACCCTTGGCGAACATGCCATGAAACTCGGTAATGTCAGCCCCGACGATGAAGGCATCCTTGGCACTGGTCAGTATCAGCCCGGTGATATCCGACTCGCCGCGCAGCGCTTGCAACGCCTCGCCCAGTTCCTGGACGACGGCGCCGGACAGCGTGTTGACCGACTCGTCCTTCAGGTCGAAGGTCAGGGTCGCGATGCCCTGATCATCACGCGCCAACGAGATGGCATTGCCTTGATAGATCATCCACGAATCTCCGTGCAGGAATTCATACGGCCGTTTGATTTCTGACAGCTTGGGGTACCGCCGAGTCTACGTCAAGACTAGGCTCTGTATTGTCGACAGCAACGCCCCCGATGCGTGCCACAAGCTGATAAGATACGCCCATGTCACCGAATCGTCCCCCCGAGCCAGCGGGCCGGACCGACCCAGGCACGCCGGCTGGGGCCTCGCGCCTGGGCGTCTGGGAAGCCCGCATTGAACGGCTCACCGAAAAGATCCGCCCCTGGAGCTGGCTGTGGCCACCGGTTGCCTTCCTGGCCGGCGCCGGCAGCTTCTTCCTCGTCGAGCGCCAGCAGTGGCTGGGTGCCATGCTGGCCCTGGGCATGCTGCTGACCTGGTGTCTGCTGCTCTCCGAGAGCCTGATCGGTCGCTTTCTATCGCGTCGTGGTTATCCAACGCTGCCGCGTGGCGTGACAACGTTTATCGCCCAGATGGTACACCAGGAAACCCTGTTCTTTACCTTGCCATTTCTCCTGGCGACCACGGTATGGACCAGCGGTCAGGCCATTTTCACCCTTGCGATGGTTGGCCTGGCGATATTGTCGGTGCTCGACCCCCTCTACTATAGGCTTGCCGAGCAGAAGCGCAGTCTCTACTTCGCCTTTCATGCTCAATGCGTTTTCCTGGTGGTGCTGGTCAGCCTGCCCACCCTGCTGCACCTGACTACAGGGCAGAGCCTGCTGCTGGCACTGGCGGCGACCGTGATCTTCAGCCTGCCAAGCCTGATGCACCTGCTGCGCCCCATGACCGTGCGACGCTGGCTGCTCATGCTGGCACTGCTGCCGCTGCTGGCCGGCATCGCCTGGGCCGGCCGCATCTGGGTACCACCGGCCAGCCTGTGGATCTCGGGTAGTGCCCTGTCACCGGCCTTCGATGTCGAGTCACGCACTCCCCAGGGCAGCCTGCAACTGACCCCCGATGCTCTCTCCCGCCAGGGGCTCTACGCCTATACGGCGATTCATGCGCCCCGCGGGCTGCGCGAGGAAGTCGTACACGAGTGGCGCCACAAGGGCGAGCTGATCGATCGCATTCCGCTGGAGATTCAGGGTGGCCGTGCCGAGGGTTACCGGGCCTGGACGCACAAGCGCAACTTCCCGGAGGACAGCACGGGACGCTGGCGTA
Organism: Halomonas halmophila; assembly: GCF_006540005.1. Classification (GTDB taxonomy): domain Bacteria; phylum Pseudomonadota; class Gammaproteobacteria; order Pseudomonadales; family Halomonadaceae; genus Halomonas; species Halomonas halmophila. The sequence goes on from NZ_BJOC01000037.1 coordinate 21,283, forward strand.
TCGACGTCATGACGGCCAGTGGCCAGCGCATCGGCGTCTTGCGTTTCAACGTTGCGACCGACGCGGATAGCGCCACCCGGGCCGATGGTCACATCAGCTCGCCTCCCGGCCTGCCGGGGCTGAACATCCGCGGCCTGATCGCCGACCCCGAGTCACAACCATCGGCCGAGAGTCAAAATAACGTTGATCAGCGTTCGAGGCCGTCAGAAAAAGGCAATAGTTAACGGGCTATCGGGTTGCATTCCACGCTGAGGCTTCGGACAATCCAGACAGGTTTTTCAGACGTAGATGCGCTATGCAACAAAATATCGGCTTCCAACTCGCGCGCGTGCCACGCCTGTGGCGCGCCGTCATCGATCGGCGCCTGGCCCCGGAAGGCCTGACGCAGACACGCTGGGTCACGCTCTACCACCTGTGGCGGATGGGCAGCGACCAGGCGCAGTGCGATCTGGCGAGGGCCATCGGCGTCGAAGCGCCCTCGCTGGTCCGCACCCTGGACCAACTTTCCGTGCAGGGGCTGATCGAACGCCGTCCCTGTGGCCAGGACCGACGCGCCAAACGCATCTTCCTGACCGACAAGGCGACGCCGCTGCTGGAACGTATTGATGCGGTCGTCTCGCAGGCACGCAAGGAGATGCTGGCCGGCCTCGACGACGACGAGGTCGAGCAACTGATCGACCTGCTGTCACGCATCGAGGCCAACGGGTTGGCCATACAGGAGCGCGAAGAGGCCTAAGGAAACGCTGAATAAATCGACGAGCATAGTGAAGGCTAGGCCCGCTCCCGGCGGGCCATCGCATTTCCCACATCCTTGTGGGTCACGCAAGGCGCACGGAGCACAGAAAGCGAGACATAACAAGTCGTTAGGCGAGCTTTCGACCGGGCTGGCGCACCAGCACCGCGCACAAATTCGCCGGGAGCGAATTTGAACCGTCCTTGGACGAGCCCACTGGGTAGCCGCCAGGGATGGCGGCTATAGCGAAGCGATTCGCATGCGCAGGCATTTAAGCAGTGTTTCCCTAACTGCCCGCCGATGGAGCCCTGGGCGCCCGCAGACGCGAATGGGCGCCCGGGTAGTCCGGCCTCCCCGCCAGTTCCTGCACCAGGCGGGGCATGCGCGCCTCGAGACGCGTGAACGCCTCGCAGGACAGCGACTCATCCCACCACAGGGTCAGGCAGGCGGCGCTGGATTCGACCACAACCGCATCCTCCGGCAACGCTTCAAGCAGTGCCGCAAGCTGGCTCGTGGCGTCCCCCGGCAAGGCGCGCAGCGGTTCCACGCGCCAACGCCAGCCCGGCTGGCACGCCTTGAGCGACTCACTGGCCAGCGCCTCGCGCACCACCAGGAAGTCGGGCCCCGGCTGCTGCGGTGGATAGCGCCAGCGGTAGGCGGGCAGTGTCTCGCCGCCATCATGCAGCGGCGACGACTCGATGCGTACCGCCACTCCCAGTTCACGCGCATACTCGCGGAGTCCCATCACGCGTTGCTGTCGCCGGCTAGGGCGCAGCCACATGGCCGGCGCAAACACCAGCCCCACCACCAAGAGAATAATCAACCAGAGCATTGGCCTTCCTGTACGTCGCGACAACCATCCGGTGCCAGTGCCGAGTGGCCTGGTGTTGATGCAAGTCGTTGTCTTGTCACCTTCGGCATCCTAAAGTAGAAGGCAGATACCAACTGCCGTTGGAAACCGCTGCGGAGACTGCAACATGAGCAACGAATATCGTCATGTCCTGGTCGCTGTCGACCTGACCAAGGATTCCAAAAAAGTGCTGAAGCGTGCACTGCACATCGCCGACCGCAACCAGGCCAGGCTTTCCATCATGCACACCCTGGAGCCGCTTGGCTTCGCCTATGGCGGCGATATCCCCATGGATCTCACCAGCATCCAGGATCAGCTCGATGAGCATGCCAAGCAGCGCCTGGCCGAGATTGCCGACCCCTATGTGCCCAGCGAGAACCAGCATGTCATGGTCGGCATGCCGGATACCGAAATTCATCGCTTCGCCGAGGACCAGCAGGTCGACCTGATCGTCGTCGGCTCTCACGGTCGCCATGGCTTCGCCCTGCTGCTCGGCTCGACTTCCACCGGCGTGCTCCACGGCGCCAAGTGTGACGTCCTGGCAGTGCGCGTGGGCACCGGAGACGATGGCGAGGATAGCGCCGAATAGCTCCGACGCTCTCTCGCTGGCCCCCTGACCGATGTCGTGAGCGGGGGGTACCAGGGCTACTCGCCGGCCGCCATGGCCTCGAGTTCCATCCAGCGCTCCATGGCCGTATCCAGCTCGGCCTGCTTGTCGTTGAGCGCCTGCAGGGTCTCGCTGACCGTATCGGCTTCCTGTTGATAGAAGGCCGGGTCGCCCACCTGACGCTCGAATTCCGCCACCTCATTCTCGAGGCGTTCGATCTCGGCGGGCAGGCCTTCCAGTTCGCGTTGCAGCTTGTAGGACAGCTTGGCCCGCCTGGGCTCCGCCGGCCGTGAAGGTGTGGCCGGGGCCGCCGCTGCCTTGCGCGAGCCACCGGCGTCGCCGGTGGATACCGGCTCGGCATGCTGGCGGGCCGCTCCTTCCCAGGGGGCCGGCGGCAGACTGCCGCCCTGACGCACCCAGTCGCTGTAGCCACCGACGTACTCGAGCACTTTACCAGCCCCTTCGAAGGCCACCACGCTGGTCACCACGTTGTCCATGAAGGCCCGATCATGGGAGACCAGCAGCAGTGTGCCGTCGAAGCTCAACAGCAGTTCCTCGAGCAACTCCAGGGTCTCGACGTCCAGGTCATTGGTCGGTTCGTCGAGGACCAGAACATTGGCCGGCTGAGTGAACAGCCGCGCCAGCAGCAGGCGATTGGACTCACCGCCCGACAGCGCCTTCACCGGCTGACGAGCGCGATCGGGCGTGAACAGGAAGTCCTGCAGGTAGCTCATGACATGGCGGTCGCGTCCCCCCACCTCGACCCGGTCACTGCCCAGGGCCACGTTTTCGTAGACCGTCTTCTCCGGCTCGAGGCCGGCGCGCAGCTGGTCGAAATAGGCCACCTGCAGCTTGGTGCCGACACGCACCCTGCCCTCGGTGGGCTCCAGTTCGCCGAGCAGGATCTTCAGCAATGTCGTCTTGCCGGCCCCGTTGCGGCCGATGAAGCCGATGCGGTCACCGCGCTGGATCTCGATGTTCAGGTTGTCGATGATGACGTCATCGCCGAAGCGCTGCGTCACCTGTTCGAGCTCGACGACCCGCTTGCCGCTGCGTTCGCCGGTGTCCACGGACAGATTGGCACGCCCCTGACGCTCGCGGCGCTCACTGCGTTCGCGACGCATCTGCTCGAGCGCCCTGACGCGGCCCTCGTTGCGCGTGCGCCGGGCCTTGATACCCTGCCGAATCCAGGATTCCTCCTGAGCCAGCTTCTTGTCGAACTCGGCATTCTCGCGCGCTTCGACTTCCAGCTCGTGGGTCTTCTGCTCCTGATACCTGGGGTAATCGCCGGGATAGCGGCCCAGCCGTCCGCGATCCAGCTCGAGGATCGCCGTGGCCAGCCGCGACAGAAAGGCCCGGTCGTGGGTAATGAACAGCACGGCGCCATTGAAGGCCGAGAGCTGCTCTTCCAGCCAGGCGATGGTATCCAGGTCGAGGTGGTTGGTGGGCTCATCGAGCAGCAGCAGGTCGGGCTCGGCGACCAGGGCACGCGCCAGCGCCACACGCCGCCGCCAGCCACCCGAAAGGCCTGACATCTCGGCGTCTTCCGGCAGCCCCAGGCGCGTCAGCACCACGTCGATGCGCTGATGGAAGGACCAGCCATCGATGGCCTCGATACGACTCTGCAGCTTCGCCATGCGCGACATGTCGGGGTCGTCGGCCTGTATCAGATGGTGATACTCCGACAACAGCTCACCGGCCTCGGGCAGCCCCTGAGCGACCACATCGAAGATGGTCGCACCCGTGGCATCGGGCAGATCCTGGGCCAGTACCCCGATCTTCAGGCCAGGGGCTCGCCAGATATCGCCGCTGTCCGGCGTGATCTCGCCCGATACCAGTTTGAGCAGGGTCGACTTGCCGGTACCGTTGCGGCCTACCAGCGCCAAGCGCTCTCCCTTCTCCAGCACCAGCTCGGCGTCATCCAGCAGTACCTGGTTGCCGTAGGCCAGTTGCAGCCGTTCCAGACGTAACAGCGTCACTCAAACACCTCCAGATTCATCAAGTCGCCCAGTGTAACGCATGACCGCCCCGACGTGGCCCCACCCCATCGACGACAGGTACAATACGCGATCGTTGTAGAGGAGGACGCCGCCTTGGCCGAGACGACCGACACTCAGGACACTGGCCTGCCCGAGGCATTGAGGTTCCGCTCACCGGCCCCGCTGGTGGATATCGGGGCCAACCTGACCCATGACAGCTTCGCCCGCGACCTGCCGGCGACGCTGCAGCGCGCCCGTGAAGCCGGCGTCGACACCCTGATCCTGACCGGCACGGACCTGGCGCATGCCGAGCAGGCCTCGGCCATGGCCCGCGAACATGCGGGCCTGTATGCCACCGCCGGTCTGCACCCACATGCCGCCAGTGAGTGGTCCAGCGCCCTGAAAGCCGGGATGCGCGAACTGCTGCGCCGCCCCGAGGTCGTCGCGGTCGGTGAGTGCGGCCTGGACTTCAACCGCAACTTCTCGACCCCGGCCGAGCAGGAGCGCGCCCTGGAAGCCCAGCTCGGCCTCGCCGCCGAGAGCGGCTTGCCGCTGTTTCTGCATGAGCGGGATGCCGGGGAGCGTCTGCACCAGATCCTGCACGCCTGGCGCGATGATATCCGCCGGGCCGTGGTCCATTGCTTTACCGGGGAGCAGCGCTCGCTCCACCGCTATCTGGACCTGGACCTGCACATCGGCCTGACCGGCTGGCTGTGCGATGAGCGGCGCGGCCACCATCTGCGCGACCTGGTGCGCGACATCCCCCTCGAGCGCCTGATGGTCGAGACCGACTGCCCCTACCTGCTGCCACGCAACCTGCCTGCCAAGCTCAAGGGCAGGCGCCATGAACCGGCCCTGCTGCCCTGGATCGTCCGCGAAATCGCCCATTGGCGCGGCAACTCGGAAGCCGAAATGGCAGCGGCCACTACCACCACGGCTCAGCGCTTCTTTCAGCTGGAAGCGCAAGGCACCCCGACCCGCCCCTCGAAGGAGGGACATTGACCATGACGGACCTGCCTGCATTCATCGCCATCGAGACCGGCAACGACGGCGAACTGCCCCTCTCGATTGCTTGGACCCTGCCGGATGGACGCGTCAAGCACACCCTGATTCAGCCGGACAATGACTGGCTCGAGGAAGAGCTGGTGGCCCTGGGCGAATACAGTCTGGAAGAATTGAACAGCCTGGGCGTGAGTCCGCTGGATGTGATTCGCGAGCTCGAGACCGACCACTTCAACGGCACGCTGTATACGGCCGGCGTCGGCTATGATGAAGCCGCCCTGTCGCGCCTCTTCCATACCTACGGCATGGATCCCTTTGTCGAACTCGCCCCGGCCGAAAGCCTGTACTCGAACCTGGCACCCGGCGAGTGGTACCGCGCGCGCGGCGAGCTGTTCAGCGAGCTTGGGCTGGAACCCATGCGGCCCGAGGAAGAAATCCAGGTCATGCTCGCCCTGCATCTACGGGTCCAGCAGGATGACGTCTGAGGGTTCTCACACGGCTTCGGCCGCTGCCGCGAGGCAGTTCAGTCCGGCGGCGATCGCTGCCTGACGACTGCCGGCCTGCTGATAGAAGGTCATCAGGGCCTCATGCAGTGCCCTGGCCCGCAACGGCAGCCCTTCCGTCGCGTAGCGTGCGGCCCGGGCCTCGACCCGGGCCCGGAAGGCATCACGATCGACGTCGGCCTGGCCGCCGAGGTTGTCGACACTGACATTGAACGGCAGGCCGCAGGCCCGGCTGAACAGCAACTCCAGGGCCTGGGGCGCCACCTCCACCGACTCGAACTCGCGTTGCTGCTCGGCATCCCGGCCATCCGGCTGATACCAGTAGCCATAATCCTCCCACTGGCGGCGGCGCGCGCCCGCGATGCACCAGTGACTGATCTCGTGCAGGGCACTGGCATAAAAGCCGTGGGCAAAGATCACCCGATGCCAGGGACTGGAGGCATCCGCCGGCAGGTAGAGGGGCTCGTCCTCTCCCCGTACCAGCCGAGTCTGGTAACCGGGCATGAAGAGGCCATCGAACAGGGCGATGATGTCATCCAGGTGGTGCGTCACAAGGGCTCCAGAACACGACTCGCGGAGAAACTAGTCGCCCAGTATAGCGAGCCCGGAATGGCAGCGAAAACCGCCGGCCGCTGATAAACTATGCGGCTCCCGGCAAGATGGCGCCCGGGCCCGTCCTCAGTTGCATGGAGCATCCACCGTGGTTCATTTCATACGCGACCTGCTCAGGGTGTCACGCCAGGACACCCTGCCGCTGATCCGGCTGGCCCTGCCCATCTGCGGCGCCCAGCTTGCCCAGGCCGGAATGAGTGTCGTCGATGTGATGATGACCGGCCGACTCAGCGCCACGGACCTGGCGGCGGTGTCGGTCGGCTCCAGCCTGTGGATGCCGCTGATGCTCTTCATGACCGGCACGCTCATGGGGCTGACCCCGGTGGTGGCCCATCTGCTGGGAGGCGGGCAGCGGCACGCCATCCGTATCCAGGTGCATCAGGCCCTGTGGATCGGCTTCGCCCTGGGACTGCTCTCGGCAGTCCTACTGTGGACCACCGTGAGGCCGATCTTTGCGGTCATGGGCGTTCCGGATCAGGTCGCCGAACACGCCGCGGCTTATCTGGCCGCCGTGGGCTTTGGCATGCCGGGTGTCGCCATCTTCCAGACGCTGCGCTCGTTTTCCGATGGCATGAATCACACGCGGCCTGCGCTGTGGATCAGCCTGGTCGGCCTGGCCGTCAACATTCCCAGCAACTACCTCCTGATCTATGGCGGCGATGGCCTGACGGCCCTGCTGGGCGAGGGGCTGCCGGATGCCCTGCAGGCACTGCCTGCCCTGGGGGCAATGGGTTGCGGCATCGCCACGGCGCTATCCATGTGGCTGATGGGCCTGGCCATGGCCTTCTACACCCGACGCAGCCGTGCCTATGGCGATGTCGAACTCTGGTGCCAGCCGGCGCCGCCGCGCTGGCGGCTGATCGCTGAACTCCTGCATGTCGGCGTGCCGATCGGGGTGGCGATCTTCGTCGAGGTCACCCTCTTCACCCTGATCGCCCTGTTCATCGCCAGCCTCGGGGAAATCACCGTGGCTGCTCACCAGGTGGCACTCAACTACACCAGCCTGCTGTTCATGCTGCCCTTGTCACTGGGCATGGCGCTGACGGTCAGGGTCGGCAACACGCTCGGCCAGGGCCGTTCGCAACGGGCGCGCCTGATTGCCTGGAACGGCATCCTGATCGCCTTCCTGGTCGCCCTGCTCAACTGCCTGATACTCTGGTCCACGGCAAGCCCGGTGGTGGCGCTCTACACCCATGATGCGGCCGTCCAGCAGCTGACGCTGTCACTGATCGGCCTGGCCATGATCTTTCAGGTATCGGACTCCCTGCAGGTCGGTTTGGCCGGCGCCTTGCGCGGCTACAAGGACACCCGGGTGATCATGCTGATCACCCTGCTGGCCTACTGGCTAGTGGGCCTGGGTGGCGGCCACCTGCTTGGCATGCATGGACTCTTCAATGCCGTTTCGCCCCTGGGCGTGCACGGCTACTGGATCGGGCTGATCGCCGGCCTGACCGTGGCCGCTGTCCTGTTGGGCGAGCGCCTGAGACGACGCAGCAAGGCGGTGGCCCTTGGTAAAGAAGATATCCCGCAGACGGACTGATCGCCGCACGACGACCTGGCGGCTCCTGCTCGTGATGCTCTGTGCCATCTGGCTGGCGGGCTGCGGCCAGGGAGCCGCCGAGCAGCGCCTGTTGCACTATCAGCAACGCCTCGCCGAGGCGTTGGACGTCGCATCGCCGCCAAACGCCACGCCGCGCAATATCGGGCGCTTTCCCGAACGTCAGGCACGCCTCTTCTCCCTGCCGGATATCCGCGTGGGACTGACCGACATCTATGCACTGCGCGGCTGTCACATCAGTAACCTGGTGGCGAAGCGCAATAATCAGTTGGGCAAGGTGGCCGCCCCCAGTCAGCGGTGGCTGTACGAGCTCGAGTTGTGGCGGCGCCTCAAAGCCTGCTGGAATACCTCGGTACCCAGCTCTCTGGATGCCGAGGACCGCCAGCGTCTCGACCGGCTGACGCGCCTGAAGACGGAGCACCTGCCTCGGGCCAGCTGGAATGCGCTGTTCGATTCCAGCGAATGGGTCGATAGCTTCTCGCGGGCCAGTTCGCCGCTGCCGCCCGCGGCCCTGTCGGCCGTGGACACCCAAATGCCTGCATTGAAGTACCTGCGCACGGCGGCACAACGTCAGCTCGACCCGGACTGGAGCACCGACTCCACCACCCTGGAAGGTCACCTCAACACCCTGCGCCAACGCCCGCTGACCGCCGAAATCCTGCGTGCCCTGCTGCTGGTCGAGCAACGCCTCGAGGAGGCCTCGTCACTGCTTGATCGGGCCCTGGCTCGCCCCACAGTCTGCTCCACCGAGCTGCCCGACATGGCCTCCCTGGCACAATGGCTAACGCGCCTCGACCGGCAGGCGATCCGCTGGCTGAGCGCCCTTGGCGACCTGATCGACGCACACCCGCCCACGCCACCGGCGGCCGTGGCCACCTATCGCCACGCCTGGCTGTCACTCGAGAACCCGCAAGCCCCGCTGGCCTCGATGCGTGCGGCGCGGAAACATCATCGCGAGCTGCGCCGCGCGTATGCCACGCAGTGCCGTTGACGCCCTGCATGCCCGGGTGACGTGATGCCTCCGTGCGTCCCGGGGGCTTAACGCGGTCATGACTCTGTGCTATTGATGAAACATGGAGAGACGTTAGCGCAGCCGACCGATCACGCAGCAGGAGGGACGTTATGGGTATCCCGATGTCACCCCGCCCCGCCCGGGTCATCGACCTGGAAACCATGCGCCAACGCCAGGCGGCCAGGCGTCGCCTGATTCGCCTCTCACCCGAACTGGACGGCCTGGAGATGGTCTACCAGCTGCCCGCGGAGCCCGGCACCTACTACGGCATGCCGTTGCTCGCCTGGGGGCTCCGGGAAGACGGCCGGGTTGTGGGTCTGGTGCCGTGGATGGAGCATCTCACACCCTGCCAGCAGCTCGATGACCCCGAGCATGGTCATTTCATTGGCTATCGTGATCCGGAAACCGAGGAGCTGTTCGAACAAGCGCCCGAGCACAAGGTGCTCGAGCTCGAGCAGGCCGCGGCCTACTTCGAGTATGAAGCCACGCACGAGCCCACGCTGATTCAGCAACTGCCGGATACCCAGGGAACCCATGCGCTGTGCATGGATCAGGACGACATGCCCTGGCAGCTCAAGCAGGTCTTCGGCTGGCGGCTCTACAGTGATGGCGGCGTGGAGGCCCTGCTGGCCGACGAGACGCAGATCGAGAGCACCCCCATTCTTCCCGGCGACCCCTGCCTTTACACCGGCCACAGCCGCCATCGGATGGTGTACTTCTTCCAGCGCCAGATCGCCAACCGGATTCGCCAGGAAGACCCCGCCACCCTGGAGGCTCTGGCGCTGATGGTCATGCCGGAAGAGGAGTAGCATCCGTGCATGGGGCACAGGCTTCAGCCCAGGCGAATGAAGTAGAGGTACTGGTCCGCCCGTTCGCACTGATGGATCAGCGCGTGGCCCAGAAACCCGCAGAACTTGGGCACGTCGCGCGTCGTGGCCGGATCCGTGGCGACCACCTTGAGCACCTCGCCGGCCTGCATGTCGCGCACCTTGTTGTGCATCAACATGATCGGCTCGGGACAGTACAGCCCCGTTGTGTCCAATTCCGCATGACAGTCAGGCAAGGAATCCGCAGAATCATTCATCGATAACCTCGTCGTGTCGCAACACACCGTGTCGAAAGGAAAACAGGGAGACTGGCTGGATGATCAAGGTCATTATCGAACGTCGCATCATGCCCGGCCTCGAGGAAGAATACGAGGAAGCCGCCCGCGAGGCCATACGCCAGTCACTCGGCGCCACCGGTTTTGTCAGTGGCGAGACACTGGTCGAACAGGGCTACAGCGATCGCCGTCTGGTTATCACCAAGTGGCGTGACCTGCGTGCCTGGAAGGACTGGGCCAACAGCGAGCAACGCGCCAGAGCCATGCAGCGCCTGCAGCCATTGCTCACGGAAGCGGAACGCATCCGCATCTACGAACCGAGTTACTGACGTTCGGCCCACGACGGACGTCAGGGCGACTCAGTCGATGAGCCGCACGTGCACCGTCACTTCTTCCCGATCATGGTAGAGGTGGCGGCAGCTCAGTTCAGCCTTCACGCCGGCACGCTCGAGTGATGCCGACAAACGTGCCAGCCCGTCGGACACCGTCTGCCAGCGCTGCTTCATGGGCAGCTTCAGATTGAACACTGCCTCGCGACACCAGCGGTGTATCAGCCAGCGCTCGACCATGCTGATCACTCGGGACGGCTTGTCGACGATATCACAGACCAGCCAGTCGAGACGCGCCGGTGGCGTCCACACGAAACCATCCTCGCGCAGGTGTTCGACCAGGCCGGTGGCCATCAGATCCGCGTTCATCGGGCCATTGTCGATGGCAAAGACCTGCATGCCCCGTTGCACCAGCTGCCAGGTCCAGCCTCCCGGCGCCGCGCCCAGGTCGGCCGCCTGCATGCCATCACTCAAGCGAGCAGCCCACTGAGCGGCCGGCACGAACTCGTGCCACGCCTCCTCGAGCTTGAGCGTCGAACGGCTGGGAGCTCGCGAAGGTGAGCGCAGGCGACGAATGCCGCCCAGCTGCTCGCTGCGATTTCCCGGAAAACTCATGCCCAACTGCACGCGATCCCCATCGCTCCACAGCAAGTGCAGACGGCGTCCGCCCGCCTTGCGGCGCAGTACGCCGGCCTTGCGCAGCTGGCCTTCCAGGGGGCGCTTCAACGACTTGATCAACCCGGCCAGTGCCTTGGCCTCATTGGTATCCGGCGTCTCCTGCCATACAGACTCGGCACTCCAGCCACTGTCACGCACCTGCTCGATGATCGCACTCAAACGATCCGACCGATCCAACTGCAAGGGTGGCAATGCCACCAGACTCTGTCGGGCAAAGACCAGAGCGGCCAGAGGCAGGGCGCGATGAAGTGCATTGGCAGGCTCACCCGGCGGCATGACGAAACGCACATGCCCCGCATCCTGCTGGCAGTATGGTGATCCAGCAAAACCGCTGTGCTCTGCCTTCTCCATCACCTCCGCTGCCAGATCGGCCTCGAAACCGGGCCGGCAGTAAAGCAGCAGCTCGTTGGGAACATTCCGGGGCGGGACAGGGTTCGACACGGCGGTTCCTCTGCTCAATACCAGCTTGCGCCTCCATCATCCGCCGAGGCGCGGCCTGAACGTGGTAAAGCCGTTATCCTAACAGGTCGAGCGCCGCCAGCACGACGCTCGATGCCGGGTTTACTGACTCGCGCTGGCGCCGCGCGGGCTACCCAGCAGCCCTTGCTCGAGGGCCATGGCCCTGGCCGCCTGCGGTCCGGTCCACAGCGACGGCAGCAACACCAGCGAAACCGGAATCGCCGTGATGACGATAAACTGCTGCAATGCGTCAATCTGGCCCGAGCCCATGTACAGCAGGATAGCCGCCATCAGCGACATGGTGATTCCCCAGAAGGCACGCACCAGCCGGCTCGGCTCATCATGCCCGGAGCATACCACCGAGATGGCGTAGCTCATCGAATCGCCGGTGGTTGCCACGAAAATGGTCGTCAGCACCAGAATCGCCACGGCCATCATGGTGCCTCCCGGCAGGGCCTGAGCCACGGTCAGGGTCGCCACGTTGAACTCGAAGTTGTTCAAGGCGTCGGCCAGCTCGATGGCCCCTGTCAGCTGATAGTGGATCCCCGACCCACCCAGCAGCGTGAACCAGACCGTCGTGGCGATCGGCGCCATCACCGCGACCGCCAGGATCATCTGGCGAATGGTGCGACCACGCGAAATGCGCGCCACGAAGATCGCCATCAAGGGGCCATAGCCGATGAACCAGGCAAAGAAGAAGACGGTCCACCACTGCATCCACCAGTCCGGTGCCGTCTGCGAGGTCATCGTCGCCATGCTGAAGAAGGAAGACAGGTATTCGCCGAAGCCTTGCGTATAGGCGTCCACCAGGAACAGCGTCGGCCCGCAGATGAAGATCACCAGCGCAATGGCCAGGGCCAGAAAGACATTGAAACGACTGAGCACCTGGATACCGCGATGCACGCCTGTCAGCGCCGAAGTGATATAGACCGCCCCCAGCACCACCAGAATGCTCAACTGGGTACCATATCCTTCCGGTAGGCCGAACAGGTCATGCAGGCCAAAGCTGACCTGCGTCGCCAGGAAGCCGATCGGCCCGACCGTGCCTGCGACGACGGCAATCACGCACACGGCATCGATGACACCACCGAGCGCGCCACTGACCAGGCGCTTGCCCAGCACCGGCATCAGCAGAGTACGCGGCTGCAAGGGGTGGCCTTCATCATAATGCGCCCGAGCCAGCACGACAGCCGTCAGGGAACCCAGTACGGCCCAGGCCAGGAACCCCCAGTGCATGAAGGACTGTGCCAGGGCACCGGCAATTGCCTCGGGCGTTCCCGCCTCGGTCGCGAATGCCGGCGGAGTCACGATGAAGTGATAGACAGGCTCACCCGCGGCGAAGAAGACGCCGCCCCCGGCCAGCAGGGTACACATGATGATCGAAAGCCACTTGAAGGTGCTCAGCTCGGGGTGCTCCATCCTCCCTATTTTGGCGCTTGCCGCAGGAGTGAACGCCAGACCCATGGCCACCACAAAAGTCAGCAACAGCAGCAGCTGGAAATAGCTCCCCAGGGTCTTGGCAGTCCAGGCGAAGCCGGCGGAAACCCCTTTCGCCACCATCTCGATGTCATATATCGACAGGCCGATAAACGCCAGAATGAACCCCACGCTCAGGACAAGCACCAGCGGGTCGCCGAACTTGTGGGCGGGTCTTGTATCGTCAGTTTCCGTCATGCAGATCTCGTCGGTCAGGATGTAGTCGGGAGGTGGCACACTGGCAATGTCGCCATCCATGGCATGTGAATACGGTTATCGGACGGCAGCATTCAAGCTACCGGCAGCAACAAATGGACGGGGTCTCTCGAGATGCAGAAACACGCCCGGCTCATGTCTGGAATAGATGCCTGACGTCGGGGCGGCCATCCGCTCTGCGGCCACTGCGTGGCCTTGAGCCTGGGCTCGGGACGCCGCTACGCGGCTTTCCACCTCGCCCGTTCGCATGGTAAGGCCTGGTCATCGTACAGGCACAAACAAAAGCCCCCAACTCCG
>NZ_BJOC01000038.1 GCF_006540005.1 Halomonas halmophila
AAGAAGGAAGAGGGAAGAAGGGAGAAGGGAGAAGGGAGAAGGGAGAAGGGAGAAGGGAGAAGGGAGAAGGGAGAAGGGAGAAGGGAGAAGGGAGAAGGAAGTCAGGCCAGTGCCAGCGGGGTGTGACGTCAAGGGTTTTCTTCCCTCTTAAAGGCGCGCAGCGCCGTTCTTCCTTCTTCATTCTCATGGCAGCGCGCAGCGCCGTTCTTCCTTCTTCATTCTCATGGCAGCGCGCAGCGCCGTTCTTCATTCTTATGGAGGCGCTCTCCCCCTCTCCCCACCCCGATGTCTTGACGTATCATACCGGTTCACTTCGGCATTGAGCGGTGTCATGGAGACTAGCGCGAAGCAGAATCTGGGGGTCGGGGCGTATCGCGGGCTCAAGCGGGATATCATCCGGGGGGTGTTTCAGCCGGGTGAGAAGCTGGTGATGAGTCGCCTGAAGGATCGCTACGGCCTGGGTGTCGGACCGTTGCGGGAGGCGTTGTCACAGCTGGTGGCGGAGCGTCTGGTGGTGGCGATCAGTCAGCGCGGATATCGGGTGGCGACGATGTCGCGCGAGGAGCTGGCCGATCTCTACGATGCGCGGGCGCAACTCGAACGGCTGGTGCTGGAGTTGGCGATTCAGCGCGGCGATGATGCCTGGGAAGCCGATGTGCTGGCGAAGGCACATACGCTGAGCAAGGTGGTGGAGGTCCAGAGCCCCGAGGAAATGCTGGATGTGTGGGACGCGCGACACAAGGCCTTTCACACCGCCATCGCCGAGGGCTGCAACTCCCCCAACCTCTTGCAGCTACGTGACACGCTGTTCGATCAGGTCGAGCGTTATCGCCATCTGTGGCTGCGCGAAACGGTCCTGTCCGAGGAAGCCCTGGAACGCAAGCGTCAGGAACACGCCGCCCTGGTCGAGGTCATCCTCGCCCGCGACAGCGACACCGCGTGTCGCATGATGCAGGAACACCTGATGACCCCGGTGCCGATTATCGAGGACGTGATGGTGCGGAGCGATGGGCTTTAAGCTATAAGCTGTAAGCCGTAAGCTGTAAGTACCCCCCAAGGTCAAACCCAAGGACCAGGGTGGGGGAGTTGCTGTTGACCTTTCTTACAGCTTATAGCTTATAGCTTACGGCTTCTCTTCCAGCTTACAGCTTATAGCTTACGGCTTCCGCCCGGCTTCGCCGGCGCTTGCGCGCCCCGTGCAGCAGGCGTTCGTACATCACCCAGACGTGAATAACGGCGAAGACGATGACGAAGTTGAGTCCGACGATCTCCAGCAGGCCGAGGAACATCTCGACCTTCAGCAGCAGTTCGGTATCCGCCATCTGCAGGTATGTCTGGGACAGGACAAGGCACCACAGGCCGAGGGTGAACAGCGTCAGGGCGGCGTCGCGGCAGCGGTAGGTCCAGCTGCTGCGGCGCTTGTTGCTGATCACCACGGGGCCCAGGATGTTGGGTGCGACCAGGGCATGGTCGAGCGTATTGGTGCGGGTCATCGGATTGGCACTATTCACGGAATCTTTCTCCTCTATCCGGGCTGCTCCATATCGCAGGTTGGCCGCGGCGTCGCACCACGGCCTTGGGGAAGGCCACCACCACGGTGGCCATGTTCAACATCCAGTAGAAAACCGGGTACCAGATACACCAGAACATGCAGTGGATCATGCCCCGGTCGTAGCGGCTGTCGATGGCGAAGCTGACCACGAACTGCACCAGGCAGAGCAGGACCAGGGCGCCGCCGAACCAGCGCAGCAATTCGATCTCGGTCCACGGTATGGCGCCGGTCAGGACACTGACGAGACCGGTGATGAGCAGCATCAGCATCGAGTAGCACCAGACCACGCTGATGACGTATTCGAGGATCAGCGGCCAGAAGCGTCGATTGCTCAGGCGTATGGCCTTGGTGAAGTGGCGCAGGAAGGCCTCGGCCCCGCCTTGAGCCCAGCGCAGCCGTTGCTTGTAGAGGCCGCGCAGGGTCTCCGGCATCAGCACCCAGCACAGCGCACGCGGCTCATAACGCACCTGCCAGCCGGACAATTGCAGCTTCCAGCTGACATCGATGTCTTCGGTGATCATGTCGGTGCTCCAGCCCTGGACCTGCATCAGCGCGGTGTGGCGGAAGGCGCAGATCACGCCGGAGATGGTGAAGACCATGCCGTAGATCCGCTGGGCGCGCTTGATCAGGCCGATGATCGACGAGAACTCGCCGGTCTGGATCTTGCCGATGGCAGTCGAGCGTGTGCGCACGCGGGGGTTGCCGGTCACGCAGCCGACCTTGGGGCTGTCGAGGAAGTGCATGACCATCCAGTGGACGGCGTCGTAGTCGAGTACCGCATCGCCGTCGATGCCGACGATATAGTCGCCCGTGGCATGGGAGAGCCCGTGGTTCATGGCCCCCGCCTTGCCCTGGTTTTCCTGGTGGATGACCTTGAGTCCCGGGTATTGCCGGGCCAGTGCATCCAGACGAGCGCCGGTATCGTCGCGACTGCCGTCATTGATGGCGATGATCTCGAGGTTGGCGTAGTTCTGGCGGAAGAGGTGATCCACGGTCTCGTTGATGTTGCCCCCTTCGTTGTGGCATGGCACCAGGATCGTCACCCGGGGCGGATCCGGCATTTCCGCCAGGGCGGGCCGCCGCGACTGGCTGCGCTCCCAGTGGAAGTAGTAATAGATGCCACCACAGGTCCAGACGATCGCCATGAGACTCGGGTAGCCGATCGTGAAGGTCGCGAGTGCGTCGATGAAGGTCATGGTGTCTTCCTCAAAGTGGTGCCCAGGGAGAACTCACGACGCAGCACTTCGGCATCGGGATGGTCGTTGTGGAAGTCGTACGGGTAGTAGCCGTACTGGTTGATGCCGGCCTCGCGGATGGTGCGCATCCAGTGCGCCAGCTTGTCGCTGGGTACCGGTGTGTGATCGCGCCAGTCCTGGGCCTGCAGCTCGAACACCAGTGAATCCGGATCGACCCGCTGGGTAGCGACTTCGGCGATGCTCTTCAGCCAGGCATCGGCGTCTTCCGCGCCTTCCATGTAGGGCATGGCCATCACGGCGGTGTAGTCGTAGGCGCGGGAGAAAGCCTCGAGTTCCTGGGCAAACCACTGCTCGCTCTTCGGGTTCAGCACCACCGGTGCATAGACATTGCGCGCGGTATAGAGCGCCGTGGTGTCGTACATGCGGTAGCGACGGACTTCATCGGCCAGCTGGTGGGTGAAGTCGATCAAGAACTCGGTCTTGCGCTGGGTCCACCTGGCCATCAGGTCGTCATCCTGACGAATGGCCTCTACGGAGCCCGGCAGCCCCCACTTTTCCTGGTACCACGCCAGCGCGGCCGGCGAAGCGTCCTCGAAGTCGCTGAGCAGGCCGTCATCGTGGAACAGCAGGCCATCGAACTTGGCGTAGTAGCCCAGGTCCTTGTAGATATCGGCGATGACCTGACGATTGCGCTCGACGAAGGGCGACAGCCGGCGGTAACGCTCAGGGTTGGGCTTGTCCAGCCGTACATCGCTGACATAGCTGTAATCATCGCCGAGATCGAAGGCCATGACCGGCATCCAGGCATATACCGAGACGCCGACCCGTTTCTTGAGCTGCCAGGCGACGCGATTGAAGAGGTCGGCGCGCATGGGCAGGTGATCATTGGGGAAGTACAGGCTCTCGGCGACGCCATTGCCGTCTGCATCGGCAAAGGCCTGGAGGTAGACCGTACTGATGTCCTGTGCCTTGACCTTGTCGAGCAGCTTGCCGAGGTTTTCTCTTTGTTGCGCCGGATCGGGGTCGTAGACATAGTCGAGATCGACATGGATGACCCGTTCGTCGGCTGGGTGCCAGATCTTGCCGCCCAGGTATTCTTCGAAGGTTTCCAGGCTGGTTTCCTGGTCGATCAGGTAACGATTGATGTCGTCGGTGCCCTGCCCCAATTTGTTGGGACGAGCGAGCAGGCTGAGGGTGTGCGGCATGCCGAGCTCGGCGGCGATGTCGATGGTGGCGTGGCTGTAACCGCCATAGGGCCAGATCACCGAGCGCGGCGCTTCACCCAGCTTGTTCTCGAGCTGGTCGCGGGCGCGTTCGAGGTCATCATGAATGCGCTGACGATAGGCGGCGACACTCTCGTAGCCCGATTCGCTCCATTGCGGCGTACCCGCCGCCGGCAGTTGGTTGCCCTGGGGGTTGCCGATGATGCCCTTGTGCAGGTCGTAGGTATGAGTGGCGATCTCGACCAGTGGCGATGCCTGCAGCTCGCGCAGCTGGGCCCAGCTGAGAAAACGCTCGCGCGGCAGACTGATCTGGCCATAGGGCACCTCGCCACCTTCCGGCACCGCCAGCCAGGAGCCCACCGGGGCGACGACGGCCGGATAATCGTACAGCTCCAGCAGCGGCAACACGATGTCGTAGACGCTGCTGTAACCGTCATCGAAGGTCAGCAACACGGGCTTGGGCGGCAAGGTGTCCTTACCGGCCTCGGCATCCAGGATGTCCTGCAGGCTGACCGGGTTGTAGCCCAGATCGTCGATCAGGTTGAACTGCTGGATCAGCCGGTTGCGCGTGATGGTCTGAGGGTAGATTTTCAGGTCCGGCGTGCGCGTCAGGTCGACGATATCGTGGTAGCTCAGCACCGTGTATTCGGTCGACATCTGCGCTTGCTCACGGGTGTCGGCAAGGACCGGCGCAACGGCCAGCAGGCTGACTGCCAACAGGGCACTTGCCATGCTCATCAAGGAGGCCACGCGCCTGAAGTTCGGCATTGCGACTTGCGAACTCATAAGAACCTCCAGTCCAGCCCCAGGCTGAAGACGTTGGTGAACTCCGCATCACCGTCGTAGACGGCCCGGCTGCGCCTGATGCCATATTCGAGATTGAGCCGGGGCGCGAGCTCCCAGCGGTGCTGATAGCCGATCTGCCAGGTATTGGCGGCGCCCTCGTCCTCCTGCCAATAACGCCCCGAGCCCAGGGTCAGGCCCTGCACGAAGCTCTGGCGATACCCCAGAGGCTGGCGGTGTTCGATCGTGACTTCGGCGCTCAGGCTGGCGTCGCTGTGGGGGTTGAAATAACTGGCCTGGACGTCGTCATTGCGCGAGGTACCGGCGTATACCGCTCCATCGACGCGCCATTCGTCGTAGCGGTAGAAGGTTTCCCGCCAGCTGGCCGACAGCGAGCGGCGCAGGTTGCCGTCATCCACGTCCATGACGCTGACACTCAGACTGCCGGCGCCGGCCTCGTCACGGTGATAGCCGAGTACCGCTTCGTAGAGATCGGCATTGTGGCCATCATTAAGCGCGCGCAGTGGCGTGCCCGAGGCGTTCATCTCCGCCTTGAAGGAGGCCGACCAGTGATCCCCGAGGTTCAGGTCCAGCTTGCCCCGCAGCAGCGGCTCGTCGCTGAGCTGTGCGCCCTGCCCCGCGCTGAATGAAAGGCTCGCAGGGTAGAACGGCAATTCGTAGCCAATGGTGTTGTAAGAGGCACGCAGATCCTGGTCGTAGTACTCGCCGAACATGGCGATGCGTTCGGCGAAGAAGCGCCCGCCATCATCCCGTCGTGGTGATTCGAGGCGGGTGCTGTATTGCCAGTCGCGGCTGCTCTGGACCCCGCTGCCGGTGCCCTCGCCCATCGAGCCAAACACGCTGAGGCCGCCGGCACGCCGCTCGCGAAGGTCGCGCGCAAGGCTGTCGCGATTGACGCTGGGCAGGTCTTCCGCGAGATGGCGTTCGATGGTGTCGACGGTATCGCGCCATTGGCCCCTGTCCAGGCGCGCCATCAGGACGCCGTGGCGCAGGGCTTCGCGGTTGTCGGGTGCGGATAGCTGCACAGCACGCTCGTAGGCCTCGATCGCCTTGTCGGGCCAGCCCCGCCAGCGATAGAAGTCGCCCTGGGTCTTCCACAGCGAGGCATTGGCCGGCGCCCACTGCAGGAATTCGTCGAGCCGCGCCTGGGCGGCATCGAGGTCGCCACGCCAGGCTTCGAGCACCATCTCGAGCTGAAGGACCTGATCATGGCCGGCATTATCGACGCGGCGTGTTCCGGTGAAATTCCAACGCATGGCCGGCTCATGGTCTTTCCAGTCGCTCAACAGACGTTCGGCCCGGTCATAGGCCTGCAGGTCGGCATAGGCATAGAACAAGGAGGCATTCAGCGGCTGACTGGCATCATGCGCCTGCGAAGGGTCGGCTGCGACCAGCGACTGGTAGATGGCCAGGGCGTCATCGGGGCGCCCCAGTCCGGACAGCGCATCGGCGCGTGCCCGACGCAGGTAGGGCGGCAACTCGCCATAGCGCATCTCCAGCTCGCCGGCGAAGGCCTCGGCCTTGGGAAAGCGGCGTAGCTTGACCAGGGTCAGGAGTTTGTCGAATTCGGCACGCTGTACCAGACCGGGCGCCGCGTCCGGTTCGGCCAGCACGTCATTGAAGATGTCGAGGGCAGGACCATAGAGTTCCGGCTTGTTGGCGTTCTGAGCGAGACGCAAGCGGTCTCGGGCCCGGTAGTAGCGCAACCACAGCCGATCCTTGGCGTTGAAGGCCTCGGGATGCTCGGCCATGAACCGCTCGGCGGCGCCGGTGGCCCCCAGTTCGACCGCCAGTCGGTACAAGGCCTGAATGGCCGGGATATTGTCGGGAAAGCGCTCGACCATCCAGTGGCGAGTCTGCAGTTCCATGATCGGCGCATCGAGCCGGGCTGCCAGGTCGAGACGGGCTTGCAGCCACTGCTGATTACGCCCCCGCTGCTCCTGCAGACGCCGCAGTAGCTTGTCCACTGAGCCAATGTCACCCATCTCGAGCCGGGTCAGGGTCAGGCCGAGCCAGCCCTGGAAGTTGTCGGGCTGGCGCTCGGTCAGTGCCTGGTAATAGGCATTGGCTCGATCGAGCTCAGCCGTCTGCCGTGCCGCCATGCCCAGCATTTCCAGGCTGTTGGGTGACAGGCTGTCCAGACGACAGTCCGGACAGACGTCGAGCACGTCCTGATAGCGCTCGGCACGGATCAAGAGTGCAATCAGATCCTGACGCACTCGGGCATCCCGAGTCTCGGTATATAAACGCTGAAGACCCTCGATACCCGTGGATAATTGCCCATCCCGGGCCTTGATGACCCAGGCTTCACGCCGGTCATCCAGGGGTTGCTCCTGAGCATGCACGACGTCGATCGCTTGTAGACCAACGCCACACACCAGCACTCCAATTGCTCTGAACATGGTGCTCCTTCCTGCGCAGGCGATACGCCATTGCAATAGTGAATCCAGCCAGCATGGCGATGAAAAGCCGGCTTCTGGATCTAGAACAGCCACTTCAGTTCTACCTGGTTTTTTATTAGCTTTTTATAATTGTTGCGCTATTTTATTTTAAAAATCTGCACAATCAACACATGCAACAAACTTTTACATGTGATCCACACACATGCTTTCCGAATGATCGAAGAGCACTCCTACCCAGGATGTTAGTTATTGTTTTTATTAGGAATAAAGTGGCCAACCGATAGCAAGGGCCAGGAGCTCCTGACCGCAATTGTCGTATTTTCCCAACTGCAATATCAAAACTAAAAGCGTCTCCGCAAAGCGACAACCAAAGCCCTTCTTCTCTATTATGTTTCGGGCTAATTTCGCCCTGTGTTTATTAGACAGGATTGACGTGATCGCAGGCGTGGCGGGTGATGCATTCAACACCGCGGCCCATCCGGGGTCAACATAATTCGCTCCCCTTTTTCCAGAGCCGGCACGCCACCAGCCGCTTGAGCAACGCACTGCAGCAATTTATAAATATGGCCTGCGAAGAAGATTTCAACTGTCATCAATCGGCGACACAACGGTCTTACCAGATACCAATAAAATGGCAGAATTAATCGATACAGCACAACTCTATTTATTTGAGCAAGCAGTACCTATTTACTTCATAACACTTTATTCAAAAACACAGCTTACCGCCCCGCTCATGATTAAAATATGCAATACAAATAAAACTACAAAAGTCATACTAAGCGCATAACACCCAGATTAAACAGGATGTTATCCAGAGAAAGGAGAAGCTCCGTTTTTCGCCTATAAACGCGAGTGATTGGTATCTGCTATTCGCTGAAAACTTGGTGAGGCCAACCTCATTCCAAATACCTAGAGAGAGGAGGAGAAGGATCGGATGATGTGATGTGTCAACACTTTGTCACATCAATGGGATAGGTTGGGGCTGCTCACCTCAGGAGATTGCATCATGCCGCATTTTCTTCGTTTCTCGCAGGAGCTGGAGACCCGCCTGGAGCGCCTTGCCGAGCGCACGGGGTTTTCCAAGGCCGAGCTGATCGAGCGCCTGGTGCGTGACGGCGTCGGTCAGCTGGAGTCCGAGTTGATGTTCGAGGAGACGTCCCACCGCAAGCCGTCCGATCTGTCGATCGATCAGCTGCTGCGGGAGAGCGGTCTAGGTATCTAGGCTATGTCGGAAAACTGTCTGCGCTCGGCTATACGGCGTTAACAATCAGCTCGCGCGCGAGTCCGATCAAAATGCTCATTTACAACTCGTAAACTCCGCTTTTTCGCTGATTTTTGCCTTATCTATCCTTCGCTCGTCGACTTTTCAGACATAGCCTGAGTCGAAAGTGGGCGTCAGGTTCCGAAACGACTGCGAAAGGCCCGATAGGCGCGGCTGGCCTGTTCCAGGCTGGTGGGCTGCAGGCGCACCCGCTGGCCGGGCAGGCATTGTGCCAGCCGGGCGCAGGCCAGCGGCGTCAGCGCCCCGAGGCGCGGGTAGCCGCCGATGGTCTGGCGGTCGTTGAGCAGTGCGATGGGCTGACCGTCCGGGGGGACCTGGACGGCGCCTGGGCCGATGCCTTCCGAGATCATGCCACCCGAGCGGCATTTCAGCTCCGGGCCGCGCAGGCGCACACCCATGCGGTCGGCGCGGTCATCGACCTGCCAGGTCGCGTTGAAGGCCTGATAGAGGCTGCTGCCTTCGAAGGCGGCGACCTGGGCCCCGGGGATCAGTGCCAATCGTGGCTCTTCTCGGTAATCGATGATGACATCCGCCGGCGCCCGTTGGCCGGGCTGGCGTCCGGTCGGCGAGGCGGCGCGGGCAAGCCGGTCGCCCTCCTGAAGCGGATGGCCGTCACCATGCAGGCCGCCCAGGCCTTCACGCGTGACCGTGGCGGTGCTGCCGAGCACCGGCTCGGCCTGGAAGCCGCCGGCGACCGCCAGATAGGCTCGCAGGCCGTTGACCGGCTGCTGGAAGGACAGGCGCTGGCCGGCTTCCACCCGCAGGCCTTGCCACAGCGGCAGGGCGTCGCCGTCCAGACAGGCATCCAGGTCCGCCCCACAGACTACAATGACGGCCTCGCTCCGGCACACAAGCTCGAGTCCGCCCATGGTGATTTCCAGCCCGGTGGTGCCCCAGGCATTGCCGACGAGTTGATTGGCCCAGGCCCAGGCGTGCTCATCGGCCGGCCCGCCCTGGGTCACGCCCAGGCGCCGCACGCCGAAGCGACCGGCATCCTGCAGCAGAGCCAGCGGGCCGGCGCGGTGAACCTCGAAAAGCGTCTGCGGCGCACTCATGCCCTGGCCTCCATGGGTTGGCTATCGCCGCCCAGCTGCTCGAACTCGGCCTGCGATACCGGCACGAAACGCACGCGGTCGCCCACCTTGAGCAGGCTGAAGCCGTCGCGATGCCGATCGAAGAGAATGGCCGGGGTGCGGCCGATCAGGTTCCAGCCACCCGGCGAGACCTGCGGATAGGCCGAGGTCTGGCGTTCGGCGATGGCCACGCTGCCCTTCGGCACGCGTCGCCGCGGGGTATCCAGCCGGGGGCAGGCAATCGCCTCGGCGACCCGCCCCATGAAGGCGAAGCCCGGCGCGAAACCCAGCGCGAAGACGCGATACTCGGCCTGGCTGTGGCCCTCGATGACCTGCTCGATGCTCATCCCGGCCCGCTCGGCGATGCGCTCGAGCTCCGGGCCGACCCGGATATCGTACCAGGTGGGCAGCTCGACGACGGCGGCTTCAGCGCTGCCGTCATCCGGCTCGAGGTTGGCCAGCAGCTGCTGCAGGCGTTGCCGGACGTCTCCCGGCGCGATGACCAGGGGGTCAAAGATGACCAGCAGCGTGGTGTAGGACGGCACCATATCCACCAGGGCATCGCTCAGACTCGCCTCACACTGGCGTACCAGTGCCGTCAGCCAGGGCATGTTGGCCTCGTCGATGGAATCGAAGAGGCGCACCATCCAGCCATCCAGGCCGGCGGACTCGATCCTCGGCAGTGCCAGCGTCATGACCCGTCACCTCCGGGGGCGCGCCCCTCCGCCGCCAGGGCCGCCCGGATGGCAGCAATGGCGGCTATGGACTCGGCATTATCGCCGTGCACGCAGAGGGTGTCGGCATTCAGATACAGCTCACTGCCATCATTGGCGATCAGCGCCTCGCCCCTAGCGATGCGTGTCGCCTGATCGACGATGGCCTGGCGCTGACGGTGCACGGCCCCCGGCTCGCTTCTCGCGACCAGGCGCCCTGCCCCGTCATAGGCGCGGTCGGCGAAGGCCTCACGCCACAGAGTGATGCCATGATTGTCGGCCAGCGTCTCCTCGGCACCGTTGTCGCGGGTGGCCATGACCATCAGTGGCAATGCCGGATCGAAGGCCTGGATGGCGCGCATCACCGCGGCAAGGCGGTCATGGTCACGCATCATGTCATTGTACAGCGCCCCGTGCGGCTTGATGTAGGCCAGTGCCAGGCCTTCGGCGTGACAGATGGCGGCCAGCGCACCGAGCTGGTAGAGCACGAAATTCTCGATTTCCTCCGGGGAACAAGCCATCGAGCGCCGGCCGAAGCCCACCAGATCGGGATAGGCCGGGTGTGCACCGACGCTGACGTCATATTCCGCGGCCAGGCGCACGGTGCGCCGCATGACATCCGGGTCCGAGGCATGAAAGCCGCAGGCCACATTGGCCAGATCGACATACGGCATGACATGAGCATCCAGGCCCATGGTCCAGGCCCCGAAACTCTCGCCCATATCGGCATTCAGCAATAACTCGCGCATGCGCATCGTCCTCTCATCGATGATGGTGCTGCCTCTACCCTCTACCCTCTTCCCTCTTCCCTCTTCCCTCTTCCCTCTTACTTCTGCCCTCTCGCCCCGACCACCACCAGCTGTGACGTGAACCACTGCTGCTTGAGCCCGCGCTGCTCGTCGAGCAGCAATGCCAGATAGTCCCCCAACGGGTGCGCGGCCGGCAACTGGTCGCGATGCTTGCGCAGTGCCGGCTGATCGGGCAGTTGCTCGGCGGGCACATGGGCTCGGGTGGCATTTTCCTGCAGCCAGGCCAGCGGCGGCAGCAGCAGCCCGGTGGCCCCGCTGCCGAGGACGATGCGCAGGCCGCGCGGGTCGAAATCGCCGAGGCCCAGCAGCGGCTTGCCGGTAGTGGCCCAGGCGCGGGCAAGCTCCCGGAAGCCGCCGCCATAGTGGCGATCGCCGCGATAGACGACCAGCGGACGCGCATGGTCCGCCAGGGCGTCCAGGGCGACGGCCGGCTCATAGAAGCTATCCAGATTCTCGATCATCAGCAGCACATCGAAGGCCGACAGGTCGAGCTCGCGCCAGTCGACGTCGAGGATCTCGCGCTCGCGGTGGGCCATGCCCGGACGCGCCGTGGTCGCGGGCATGTTGAGCAGCACGCGATGGGCGCGCGGTCCCTCACGCTGCGCCTTGTCTTCCTGGTGACTGGCCCGCGCCTGTTCGGCCGTGGTACGGCCCGAAGTGCTCTCGCCCAGCGGAAGCTGGCCGAGGCTTTCGAGCAGCGCCTGCACCTTGCGCATCAGTTGCCGGTCGAAACGCAGCACCTGATGGCGCTGGTAGAATTCCAGGTCCAGGTCGTGCTGATCGCACCAGGCCATGAAGGCCTGGCAGGCGCCGAGCTCGAGCGACTTCTCGACATACGGCTGTCGGCGCAGCCTGTCCTGGATATCGCCGAGCCAGCCATGGGTGCGCTTGTCGAGGGTATCGGTCATGCGGATCTCGCCAGTCGGAGGGTGACGTCGTGGATCAGCCGCAGGTCATTGAATTGACTGGCGCGGCTTTCCGATTGTTGCAGCCTGAAGGCAGCCTGCTCGCTGCGTGGCAGGCTCTGGTATTCGGCGATGACCTGGAAGAGCCAGATTTCCTCGCTCCAGGTCATGTCGCTTTGTTGCAGATAGTCCAGGGCGCTGATGCCCGCCTCGGCCGATTGGTCGATGACGGCCAGGTAGAAGCGCTCGACGTCATCCTTGAGCGCCTGCTGGCGGGCGGCCACCAGCCCGGTAGCCTCGACCGCGGCCGGGCCGGCGCTGGTGGCATCGCGGCTGGGCTGCTGCGGCCGGGGCAGCTCGTGCAGTAGCTCGGTGATGACGCGAGTGTCCGACTGGTGGTCCAGCGCCGGGGCCGCTGCGGCATTCAGGGCGGCGGCCTGGTTGACCAGGTCGGGGACCTCGCTGCGCCGAGCATAGTTGCCGGGCACGAAGCTGGGGTGCTCGCGCAGAAAGGCCGCCATGCCACTGACCAGCCGGCTGCGCGACTGCTGCTGGCGGAAGCGGGCCATCAGTTCGGTGAGGCGGCTCTGCACCTCGCGCAGGCTGGTGTAGTGCTGGCTGACCTGGCGTTGCAGTTGACTGATCAGCAACTTGCGCAGGCCGCCGTCGCTGCCGACCAGCTCGATGAGTTCGTCGAAGTCGATCAATTGCAGGCCGTCGAGCAGGCGCACGATCTGCTTCTGGGCGCGGTCGTTCTCGCGGATCTTATCGTTGAGGCGGCTGACGAAGCCGAAGTCACTGTTGAGGCGCTGCCAGAGGCTGTCGATGGCGTCGGCGAAGCGGCCATTGAGGTCGTCCAAGGCCTGGCGCAGGCGCAGCAGCTGCTGTTCCTGGCGCCAGTATTCGCCCTGGCTCTGGGCCTCGCGATAGCTCTGCACCAGGCTGCGCAACAGCTCCAGGGTCTCGCCCACGTCGGCGTTGACCTGACGGCGTGTTTCGTCGGCCAGCATCTCGGCGATCAGTTCGCGCACGCGCGGGGCCAGCTTGACGCCGCCCTGCTCGTCGGGGCGCCAGACGATGCGCGCCGCCAGCAGCTTGTTCAGGGCGCGCTCGCTGAGGTTGGCCAGCGGCACCTCGTCGCGGCTGTAGCCCTGCATCAGCGCCTCGGCGTGCTTGCCCAACAGGGCCAGACGCTCCACCCCGGTGCTGACCAGCCGGCCTTCCAGCTGGTGGTCGGCGTGATCCTCGCCCGGGGGCGTCTGCGATGACATCCTGGAGCGGCTCATAGCAGGTTTTCCTGGGCCTGGGGCATTTCATCCTCGATGGGCAGGTTTTCCTCGTCGCGGATCAGGCGTACCAGATCGACCAGATAATCGACCTTGCCGGTAACCAGATAGACCTGGCGGTCGGCGTGGGGCTGGAGCACATAGCCGTGCTCGCGAAGACGCTTGAAGACCTGCTTCATCTGGGCGTCGAGCTGATCGCTCTGGGAGCCGAAGAAGCTGTCACCGGCCAGGCGTTCGAGCTGTTCGCGCAGGCTCTGATTGTCCTCGCAGCGGGCGCTGAGCTCGGCGGGCTTGAGCACGTCGCCGGGGGCCACCAGGGCATCGTGGCCCAGGGCTTCCTGCATCAGCTGCAGCCATTCGAGCATCGGCATCAGGCTGTGCAGCACCTCGCCGAGCTGGCGGGACAACTGATCGCGGGCCTCGTCGTTCAACTGGCGCCAGGCCAGGAAATAGACGCTGCCCTCGGCATTGGTGGCCAGGCGCCGGTTGAGCGGGCGCAGGTAGGTGTCGATCTGCTCGCGGGTGTCCTCGTCCTGCAGCCGCCGAAAGGCGTGATCATCGCTCACCGCGCAGACGAACTCGCCGGCCAGCAGGCGTTCGAGCAGGGGGCCATGTTCGATCATCAGGTGAACTCCTCCGCGGTGGATTCGGCAGTGCGTTGCTGCAGGCGCTCGGCCAGGCGGCTCAACCGCGGCTCGATGCGCTTGAGGCGACGCCGGCCGGCGTCCTCGTTGTCACGGTCGATCAGGTAGCGATGCTGGAACAGCAGCAGCACGTCGGACTCGGGGTTGGGGAAGGCGCCGACGATATGAATGCGATTGCTGTCGCAGGCATCGAACAGGGTCTCGACGTTGTGATAGGCCAGCGTGCCGATCTCGTCGATGGGCCAGTGAATGGCGATCTCCGCCGAGCCGCGCAGCAGCCGGGTGAAGGCCAGCAGGAACTTGCACAGGATCAGGTAGGCCATGCCGTGGCTCGAGGATTCGAGCAGCTGGCGGTCGCTCTTGATGACCAGGTCGGTGCCGCCCTCGTTGAGGTGCAGTTCCAGGCGCAGCAGGCTCTCGAAGCTGTACTGCTGATCGTGGCGCAGCAGGTCGACGACATCGGCCAGGGCGTCCAGATAGTCGTCCCCCGGCAGCTCGCGGGAGGAGTTGCGCCAGTCACGATACAACTGGGCGAAACGCTTGAGCGGCTCCCAGAAGCCGAGCTCGTCGATGGTCGACTGGATCTTGACCTCGGCCTTGTTGATGCCGTCCAGCCGCAGGTCATCGGCGACTTCCTCGGAGAGCCGGCGGCTCTGGGCGCTGATGCGTCGATTGAGGTCGCGAAACACGGTGAAGAACTTGTCCAGGTCGGCGCCCAGGTTGCGGCCCTGCTGGATGAGCTGTTGCTGCTGGTCCTCGAGCAGTTGCAGCATGCCGCGCAGCATGGGTAGCTGGCGACGCGGGTCGAGGCCCGACTCGCCGGTCTGGCCAGAGCTGGCATTGAGCCTGGCCCGCTCGTTCTCCAGGGTCTCGACGAAGCCGGCACTGGCGCCCTTGATCAGATCGCTCTCGACCTGCTCGCAGCCCTTGCGCAGCGTCTCGACTTTGCGGCTGCGATCGGCCAGCGCCTGACGGCTGCGCTCGATGCGCTCGTGTACGTCCCCGGGTGCCTCGCCGTCGGCCTGCTGGGTGGTATCGTCGGGGGCCAGTCCCAGGCCGTCGAGCTGGCCGAGCAGCGGCTTGAGGGCGTCGATGACTTCGCGCTCGGCGTTGATGCGTGACTTGAGGGCCTTGCTGGCTTGCTGATGGGCCGTGCGGGCGGCCTGGAAGTCGCTGCGACATTGCTCGCGCTGGTGTTCGGCGCTCTGCTTGTCGCGGGTCAGGCTGGCCTCGCGGTCGACCAGCTCGGGCTTGCGCTGGCCCCAGTCGACCCGCATGAAGCGGCTGTAGGCATCGAGTTCCTCGCGGCGGCTCTCGGTGACGCGGATACGCTCCTGCAGATCGCTGATGCGCTGTCGGGTCGAGCGCAGTGTCTCGGGGTCGACGCCCTGCTCCTGCAGTTCCTGGTCGAAGGCCGTTTCGAGTTCCTTGCGCTGGCGCTGGTGCTCGGTCTTGAGGTCGTCGAGCTGCTGGCGGTACTGCTCGATGCGGGCGTCGAAGCCGGCCAGCTGGCTCTGGCCGTCGGCCTTGAGCTCCAGCAGCTGGGACTGGTGGGTGTCGTCGAGGGTGGTCAGTGCCTGGCGCTTTTCCTCGCGCAGGGCCTCGTCGGCGGCCTGCTGGTCGGCCAGCGCCTGTTCGGCGGCGCGGCGACGCTCCTGCTGTTGTTGCAGGTGACGCTCGTGGATCTGATGCCGGGCATCCAGGGCGTACTCCACCTCGGCATCGGCATGCTTGAGCGCCAGGCGCGCCTGGCTGAGGCTTTCATCGGCGCCCTGGACGCGTTCGTGGCAGGCCTTGAGCTGTTTCTCGGTGGCCTTGAGGTCGGCCTCGGCCCGCGCCTGCTCGGCTTCCGCCGCCTCGATGGCGGCATGCAGACTGGCTTCGTCGCGGGCATGATCGGGCAGCTCGATAGCCGTCAGGTCCAGGTTCACGCCGAACAGGTCGTCATGCCCGTCGTTGTCCTGATCGGCTTCCGTCAGCTGCGGCGACAGGTCGTGACGCTCCAGCAGTTCGGGGGCGATGACCTTGCCCAGCTGGTGTTCCCAGCCGGGCCGGTGGTAGCGCATGAAGTGGCGCAGACTGCCCTCGCTGGGATCGCGCTGGATTTCCAGGTCGCGGCAGCGCTGTTGGGCACGATCCAGATCCTGCCGGGCGGTTTCGCGCTGTTGTTCGGCGCTGTCGCGTTCCTGGCGCAGGGTCTCGTGTTCACGGCGCAGGCCATCGAGGCGCTGATTGGCGGCCTGGCGATCGCTCTGCGCCTGGTCGACGCGTGCCTGGGCCAGTTCGGCCTCGCTGGCCTCGTCGCTGGATTGGCCGGTGGAGGCCAGTTGCGCCTTGAGGTCGGCGAGGCGCTCGATGCCCGCCTCGAGCCGTGACTGATAGCCGGCTTCCAGTTCGCTGCGCCGTGTCTGGTGCTTTTCCTCGAGCTCGCGCTCGCTGGCCCATTGCTGTTCCTGACGCGCGGCCCTGGCGTCGCCCAGTTCGTCGAGCCGGGCCTGGATTTCCTCGCTGCGCCGCGAGAGATCGTCGGCGAGTTCGCGCAGCCGCGCTTCCAGGCGCGAGCGGTTGGCCGCCGTGGCCTCCTGCATCACCGTCAGGTGTTCCTGCAGCTGGCGGGCCTGCTCACGCCACTGCGGCAGCTCGGCGAGGTCGCGTTCCAGGGCCGGCATGTCGGCCTCGGCGTAGGCCTCGTATTGCTGCTGCAGGTCGTTGAGGCTGCGCTGGGTACGCTCGAGCTCGCTGGCCAGTTCACTGATGCGGTCATTGAGTCGGTCGCGGGTCTGCTCGTACTCCTGCTCGCGGGCCTGGAAGGCTTGCTGCTGGGTATTGAGCTCGGCCTCGCTGTCGGCGAGCTGGCGTTCGGCGCGGTGCCGATCGGCTTCCAGCTGGGGCTTGAGTTGCCACAGGGTGGTCTCGAGGTCGGCGATCTCGCGGTCGACCTCGGCCAGCTCGGCCAGGGATTGCTGCAACGGCGCCAGGCGCATGGACTGTCGCATCTGGGCGATCCATTCGCGGGCCTTGGTGCTGCGGATGCGGGTGACCGGCAGCTCGACGCCGTCTTCCTCGAAGATGGCCGCCAGCATGGTCTTGAGGGTGTCCATCTTGCCTTCCTTGGCATGCACCGCGGAGATCAGTTTCTCCATGTGGCGGATGCGCCGTTCGGGCTTGACCAGGCTGAACTGGGCGGCGGTCTGGCGCAGCTTCAGGGCCTCGCGGCGATTGCCCTGTTGCTGGGTGAAGTCGTTCTGGATGACCGCGCGGTATTCCGAGGTGGCGCCCAGCTTGGCGGACACATTGATGCTCTGGCGGCGCAGTCCGGCCAGCCAGGCCTCGGTCTCCAGGGCCGCGACGCCGTCCGGGCTTTCCACCAGGTAGTCTTCGGGGCGATAGGGGGCGCCGACGAAGCGGTATTCGACGCCGCCTTCCTTCTTGCGGGTCAGCACGGCCTGGCAGACGTTGCCGGCCTCGCGGCGATATTCGTAGATGAGATAGCTGTTGCGATGCGGCAGGTAGAAGGCATCGAATTTCATGCGCGTGCGCGGCACCACCTTGTTCGGCAGCTCACCGTAGAATACCGGTACCAGGCGTTGCAGTGTGGTCTTGCCGGAGGCGTTGGTGCCGCAGATATTGGTGTGACCATCGACATCCAGTTCGACGACGCCATCCAGGTGACCGTGAATCATCACGATGCGGAGTAAGTGGGCCATGCTGCATCCTTGTCCATTGAGATAGACGATCACTGTTCCCTCGGTCAGCGGGGGCGCGACCGGCGCCAGGCCCTGGCGAGGGCGCTGTGAACCCGTCCCTGGGCGCTACTTTTGACATCCCTGTCAAAAGACCCTCGCCAGTCCCTGTCCCCTTCGCGCGTCACCCGTGGCATGTCGCCATGGCAGGAGGGATTGATGGTCCCCTATCTTGCCAGAATCCAACCACGAGCTCATTCATGGGCGGGCGCCGGCTTCACTGCATGTCGGCCTGCATGGCGGTCAGGGCGGCGCGTGGGTCGCGGGGGTAGAAGCGTTCGGGCTGTTGCGCCAGGTGGGGGAAGAAGCGGGTGTCCTTGTAGGGCATCTTCATGAAGCCGGAGACGCCGAGGCCTTCGATCAGCGCCACGGCGTCGAGGATGTCGTCCAGGCGGCGGCGGAACTCGTCTTCCCGGGAGGGGTCGAGCAGGCGGTAGTGGCTGTGGATCTTGAGGTGCTCGGGCAGCGCCTCGAAGATGATCATGCCGGTGTGGTGGATCTCGTTGAGGGCTTCCAGGGCGGTGATGATGGCTTCGGGCAGGACCAGGAATTCGTCCGGGTCGGGGCCGTCCTCGAAGTAGCTGTGCAGTCGGGTGCGGTCCTCGAGTTCGGGGACGTCGCTGACTTCATAGGCCAGGCGAATATCCGGCGGGATCACGAAGGGCCGGTCGGGGCCTTCGCGGTCCAGGTGCAGGGTGTCACGGGCATTGAACAGACAGCTCTTGAAGATGCCCTGGCGATGAATGGCCCGCGCCAGGCTGACCATGTTGTTGACGGCGGCGACGAAGGCCGGCTTGAGCGCCGGATCGTGCAGGTTCAGGGAGGTGTCGATGTAGACGCCTTCGGCTTCCCAGCGAACCGCCAGGCCGCCCACCACGGGATAGCTGCCCAGCCGGCTGACCGCGGCCAGAAAGGCCTTTTCGGTCTCGCCCATGCCCTGCATGAAGTTCTTGTAGTAGCGGTCGAGCTGGACGTCGTTGACCTCGCTCAAGCTGTCGCGGCCGCCCTCCTCGCGCAGGAAGGACTTGCGCGAGCTGTAGACCACGGTGTCGATTTCGCTGGCCGCGGAGCGGGTCCAAACTGGCACCAGGGCGGTTTCCGGCGGCTCGGGCAGGTCGAGCATGACCAGGCGGCCGAGGCGCGGCATCTCGCGGATGAAGTAGTCGCCGGCGCGTCGGCGCACCTCGGGGTCGGGGTCGAGCATGCCGTCGAGCAGGCGCGCGAATTCCCGCGGCAGGCCAAGCGAAGTGGCCGGAATGACCCGATGACCGAAGCGACACGACTGGCCGGAGGCCAGCGCATAGAGGGTGCCGGCGGCGCCCTGTTCGTCGAAGCGGGGCGACGACAACGCACCGTTGAGCTGTTCCTCGCCGATGAAGTAGACATCCCCCAGCCGGGCATTGGTCTGCTGCAGGTTGTCGGACATCAGCTCCATGACGTTGGTGGCGACGAACTGCTGGTTGGCATCCAGCTGGGCGAACACCGAGGAGCCCCAGTCGATCAGGGCGACGCGCTCGCGGTCGGCGTCGAAGACCAGGTTGGAGGGCTTGATGTCACCGTGCACCACCGGGCGCCCGGCCGGGGCGTTTTCGTCGCGCAGGGCGCGCAGGATGCCGGCCAGCTGGTCGGCGATGCGCACCACCAGGCGCGGCGACAGGCGCCCTTCACGGCGCGAGACTTCCTCGAGGTTGAGCCCCGGGGCGCGCTCCATGACCAGGATCGACTGGTGGCGCACGCGCTGGTAGGCGATCAACCGCGGCACATGGGGATGATCAACCTGCTCGAGCATGAAGGCCTCTTCCTCGAGGCGGTCCTGAATCTCGCGCGACAGCGTGACCCGCGTGAACTTGAAGACATACTGCTCGCCATGCTCGGTCACACCGGCGAACACGAAGCCGTAGGCGCCCTTGCCGATCAGCTCGATATGGCGGTAACCGAGCTGTTCGAGCTGCGCCTGGCACAGCGCCACCCACTCGCGCAGCTTGCGCGCATCGTCGTGACTCAGCAGATAGACCGACTGGTCTTCCGGAATATAGAACTGCTGGAGCGGCGCCTGGCTCATGACCACCCCCGAGCGTCAGCGCAACGACAGCAGCATGGTTTCCGGATCCTCCAGATAGCCCTTCCAGACGTTGCAGAAGCGGGCGATGGTGCCGCCGTCGATGAGGCGGTGATCGCCGGCCCAGGTGGCGGTCATGATGGCCCGCGAGACCACCTCGCCATTGGCGTCGAAGCGCGGCAGCCACTGGGTCTTGCCGATGGCGACGATGGCGACCTCCGGGGCATTGATGATGGGCGCGGCGTAGGTGCCGCCCAGGGCACCGATGTTGGAGATGCTGATGGTGCCTTGCTGCAGGTCGGCGCGGGACACCCGCCCTTCCCGGGCCGCGGTGGTCAGCCGCTGCACCTCGGCGGCCACCTCGAGCAGCGACAGCGACTCGACCTGCTTGACGTTGGGCACCATCAGGCCGGCCTTGCCGTCCACCGCCATGCCGATGTTGCAGTGCGCCTGGTAGTGGATCTCGCCGGCCTCCATGTCGAGCCGGCTGTTGAGAATCGGATGGGCCTGGACCGCCAGCGCCAGCGCCTTCATGAACAGCGGCATCAGCGTCAGGCGTGTCTCCTGCGCCTCGGCCTCGGGCTTGAGACGATCGTGCAGGGCCAGCAGCTGGGTGACGTCGATCTCCTCGCCGTACTGAAAGTGCGGGATCGTCGAGGCGGACTCGACCATCTGCCGGGCCATGGCGGCACGAACTCCCCGCAGGGGCTCGACACGCGACGTGGCCTGGCCAGCGGGGGTCGGGCCGCCCGAGGCCGCGTTGCTCTCGGCCGGCTGAGTGGCCGCGGCGCCGTCCAGAAAGCTCAGCACGTCTTCCTTGAGCACGCGACCGTCCTTGCCGGAGCCCGGCACCTGCTCGAGACGCAGCTCGTTCTCGCGCAGCAGACGCCGCACCGCGGGGCTGGCCGGAATGCGCCCGTAGGCGCCGCGGCCGCTTGCCGGCGAGGATGGCGCTGGCGCCTCGGCCTGCGGCGATGCGGGGCGTGACGTGGTGTCAGCGGGCGCGCTGCCCTCGCCTTGCGCGTCTTCGGTGTCATCCGCAGGCTCGGCCCGGTCGTCCTCGGCGTTGTCTCCGCTCTCGCCACTTTCGTCACTTTGGGCACTCTCACCGCTCTCGGCATTCTCGGCGTCGTAGGCAAAGAGGGGTTCATGCACCCGGGCGGTCTCGCCCTTGGCCACATGCAGCCGGGTGATGGTGCCGGTTTCCGGCGCGGTAATCTCGACCAGCGCCTTGTCGGTCATGACCTCGACCACCGGCTGATCCTCGGCCACGCTGTCGCCTTCCTGCACGTGCCATTCAACGACTTCACATTCCACGATACCTTCGCCGATATCGGGCAACTTGAACTGGGTCATCGGTGTCTCCCTGGGTATCGGCTCAAAAGTTCACGCTGGCGCGGATCGCTTCATGGATCTTGAGATGATCCGGCAGGTACTCCTTCTCCAGCGTCTGCGGGAAGGGCGTATCCAGGCCGGTCACCCGCATCACGGGCGATTCGAGATACAGGAAGCAGCGCTCCTGCACGGTGGCCGCGATTTCGCCGGCGAAGCCGCCGGTGCGCGGCGCTTCGTGGGTGACGACCAGACGACCGGTCTTGAGCACCGAGTCGACGATGGTGTCCTCGTCCCAGGGCAGAATAGTGCGCAGATCGATGACCTCGCAGGAAATGCCGTCCTTCTCGGCCAGTTCCACGGCGCGCTCGATGACTTCCATCTGCGCGCCCCAGCCCACCAGGGTGACATCGCTGCCCTCGCGGGTAACGGCCGCCTCGCCGAGGGGCAGTTGATAGTCCTCCTCGGGCACCTCGCCGGTGGAGGCGCGATACAGCCGCTTGGGCTCGAAGAACAGCACCGGGTCGGGGTCACGGATGGAGGCCAGCAACAGGCCCTTGGCCTCGTAGGGATTGCGCGGAATGACGATCTTCAGGCCCGGCGTGTGGGCGAAGTAGGCTTCCGGCGACTGGGAGTGATAGTGACCACCGGCGATGCCGCCGCCATAGGGCGCGCGCAGGGTCAGGCCGCCGACGTTGAACAGGTCGCCGGAGCGATAGCGGAACTTGGCGGTCTCGTTGACCAGCTGGTCGAAGGCCGGAAAGATGTAGTCGGCGAACTGGATCTCCGCCACCGGCACCGAGCCCTGCGAGGCCAGGCCATTGGCGAAGCCGACGATGCCCTGCTCGACGATCGGCGTGTTGAAGCAGCGCGCATGGCCGTATTTTTCCTGCAGGTGACTGGTCGCCCGGAAGACCCCGCCGAAGCTGCCGACGTCTTCGCCGAAGCACAGCACCTTGTCATCCTCGGCCATGGCGATGTCCAGTGCCTGGTTGATGGCCTGCAGCATGTTCATGTTGGGCATCTCAGGCGCCTCCCTGATCGGTCGTGACATCCGCACTATTCTTTACATCCGGGTCCAGCGAGCTCGCGCCCCGGGGATAGGCATCCGGATAACGACGCACATGCGCCGTCAGGGCATCGAGCTGGCGCTGCAGGGCCGGGGTGACATCGGCGTAGACGTCGCTGACCAGGGTGCCCAGGTCGGACGGCGGACGTTTCTCGGCGCGCTTCATGGTCTCCAGCACCTCGCGGCGCAGCTCGTCCTGGCGGGTATTTTCCTCGTCATCGCTCCACCAGTCGCGCTCGATCAGCCAGCGTTTCATGCGCAGGATGGGGTCCTTCTCGCGCCAGGCTTCCTCCTCCTTGCGCGAGCGGTAGCCGGAGGGATCGTCAGAGGAGGAATGGGCCGCCAGGCGGTAGGTCATGGCCTCGATGAGCACCGGCTTGTTGTGCTCCACGGCGATGCGCCGGGCTTCCTCGGTGGCGCGGTAGACGGCCAGGATGTCATTGCCGTCGATGCGGATGACATGCATGCGATAGCCGAGCGCCCGGGGCGCCACGCCGTCGGCGGCAAACTGCTCGACGGTGGGCGTGGAGATGGCGTAGCCGTTGTTGCGGCAAAAGAAGATCACCGGCGCTTCGTGGACCGCCGCCATGTTCAGGGCGGCATGGAAGTCGCCCTCGGAGGCGGCGCCCTCGCCGAAGAAGACCAGGGTGCAGAGGCCATTGCCGGCCAGCTTCTGGCCGTAGGCATAGCCGGTGGCCTGGGGAATCTGGGTGCCCAGCGGCGAGGAAATGGTCATGTAGTGCAGCTTGCGCGAGCCGTAGTGAACCGGCATTTGGCGGCCCTTGCCGTAATCCAGCTCGTTACCGAACATCTGATTCATGAACTCGTCGAAGCTGAAGCCACGATAGACCAGCGCGCCCTGCTCGCGGTACTGCGCCATGATCATGTCGGCATCGTCGAGGGCGGCCGTGGCGCCAACCACGGCGGCCTCCTCGCCGGTGCACTGCATATAGAAACTCAGGCGCCCCTGGCGCTGGGCGGCCATCATGCGCTCGTCCATCACCCGCGTGGCCAGCATGGCTTCATAGATGCGGCGCGCCTTGTCGCGCTCGATGTCCGGCGCTTGCGCGCCTTCGAGCGGTCGACCGTCCTCGCCGAGGACGCACCAGGTCGGGATCTGGTATTCGTCACCGGCCAGAAACTCCGGTGTGCCGGACATGGGCGCCGGCGGCGTGGTGCTGTCGGGTCTTGTTGTCATGTGATGATCATCCTTGCCCCTTTTGGGGGAAGTATTGTCATTGTCATGGCGGACTGCCAGGGGATTGCCCCGACATGCCGCACTACTGATTTACGTTAACGTAAACTGTAGGGGCAGAATAGCCAAGTTAGAGGCGGCTGACCAGCCGGAAGAGTCAGTCAGGCGAGCCGGGTTGCAGACGCGCAAAGAGGCTGTCGACGCTCAGCGCAAGCAGGCCGATCAGCAGCGCGCCCTGCAGCACATAGGCGATGTTGCCGTTGACGATGCCCGAGATGATGGGATCACCGAGGTTGCTGGCGCCCACCGTGGAGCCGATGGCGGCGGTGGCGATGTTGATGGTCACCGAGGTGCGGATGCCGGCCAGAATGATGGGAGCGGCCAGCGGCAGCTCGACCCGCCACAGGCGCTGGCCACCGGTCATGCCCATGCCACGGGCGGCTTCCGCCACGCCGCCATCGATGCTTTCCAGGCCGGCCAGGGTATTGCGCACGATGGGCAGCAGACCGTAGAGCAGCAGCGCGACGATCACCGGCAGGTTGCCGAAGCCGAGCACCGGCACGGCCAGCGCCAGTACGGCCACGGGCGGAAAGGTCTGCCCCATGGAAGCCAGTTGACTGACCATGGGCAGGAAGTCGCGCCCGGCCGGGCGCGTCACGGCAATGGCGGCGGCCACGCCGATGCCGATCGCCAGCAGGGCCGCTACGCCGACGACCTGCAGATGACGACCCAGCAGGACGATGAAATCGGCCCGGTCGTAGATGATGTCGCGGCTGTCGGGCTCGGCCAGGCGAAACAGCGGCTCGAGCCAGGACATGCCCCAGCAGGCGCCCAGCAGGAGTAATAGCCAGACCAGGGGCGCCAGCCAGTGGCTGATGGTAGGCCGAACGGGACGACGGATGGCGGTCTGCATGTCCTGGCTCCTGCCCTCAGCCGGCGGCCTGATCGGTGTCGGTCCGCCCCGCGGCGGCCCGCGCATCGCCGGCGCCGACCAGCTGGCGCAGGGACAGCTGCCCCACCGGCGTGTCGGCCGCGTCGACGACGGTCAGGCAGTCGGCATGTCGCCACAGCATGATCGACAGCGCTTCGCGCAGCGTGGCCTGCTGGCTCACCCGCTGCTCGGCCAGCGGCGCGTCGTCCAGGGCCGTCATGCGCTGGCTGACCGGCAACAGGGCGGCTTCCTTGAGGCCGCGATCCGCGCCACCCAGCAGCGACTCGACGAAACCATCGGCCGGCCGGCGCAGCAGCTCGAGGGGATGCCCCTGCTGGATGATGCGCCCGTGGTTCATGACCACCAGCCGATCCGCCAATCG
This sequence comes from Halomonas halmophila, assembly GCF_006540005.1. Classification (GTDB taxonomy): domain Bacteria; phylum Pseudomonadota; class Gammaproteobacteria; order Pseudomonadales; family Halomonadaceae; genus Halomonas; species Halomonas halmophila. The sequence continues at coordinate 24,601 of NZ_BJOC01000038.1, forward strand.
CAGGGCCTCGTCCATGTCATGAGTGACGAAGACGATGGTCTTGTTGAGCCTGGCCTGAAGCCGCACCAGTTCGTCCTGCAGCGACTCTCGAGTAATCGGGTCGAGCGCCCCGAAGGGTTCGTCCATCAGCAGGATGTCCGGATCGGCGGCCAGGGCACGGGCCACCCCGACCCGCTGGGCCTGCCCGCCGGAGAGCTGACTGGGGTACTTGTCGGCAAACTCTTCCACCTCGAGCCCCAGTAACGCCATGAGCTCCTCGACCCGTTCGCGGATGCGTGCCCGGGGCCACTTGAGCAGTCCCGGCACCAGACCGATATTGCGCGCCACCGTCCAGTGCGGGAACAACCCGGTACTCTGGATGGCATAGCCGATGCGACGACGCAGCACTTCCTCGCGGAACTCGCGCACTGGCTGCCCTTCCAGGTGGATTTCCCCGGCGCTGTGTTCGATCAGTCGATTGATCATGCGCAGCGTGGTCGACTTGCCACACCCCGAGGTGCCGATCAGCACGCACAATTCGCCCCGCTCGATGCTCAGCGAGACATCATCCACGGCCAGGGCATCGCCGAAGCGTTTGCTTACCTGAATCAACTCGATCAATGCGTGCCTCCGGGGCGGATTTTCTCGGTCAGCGCGGCCAGCAGGGCATCGGCCAGCAGGGCCATGATCAGAATCGGCAAGGCACCCAGCAGGACCAGGTCCATGGCCGCCTGTCCCAGCCCCTGAAAGATGAAGCGCCCCAGCCCGCCGGCGCCGATAAGCGCCGCCACGGCGGTCAGGCCGATGCCCTGCACCGTGGTGATGCGGATGCCTTCGAGGATCACCGGCAGGCCCAGGGGCAGACGCACCTGCCGGAATATCTGCGCGCGACTCATGCCCATGCCGCGGGCGGCGTCGATGACCCCGGGGTCGACCTCCTCCAGGGCGACATAGGTGTTGCGCACCATGGGCAGCAGACTATAGGCAATCAGCGCCAGCAGCGCCGGGGCCCAGCCGATGCCGCTGATGCCCAGTGCCGCCAGCCAGTCGTAGCGGTCGGAAAGCCAGGCCAGCGGCGCCAGCAACAGCCCGAACAGCGCCAGACTGGGAATCGTCTGCAGGAAGTTGAGCAGGGTAAAGCCGAAGCGCTGGGCGCGTGGCCAGTGACGCATGGCCATGGCCAGGCCGACACCCAGCGACAGGCTGATCCCAACGGCGGCACTGACCAGCAGCAGATGCTCGCCGATGGCCGTCAAAAAGGCAGACTTACGCACCTGATACTCCTGACGCAGGGCCAGCGGCTCGAGATCGAGCATCAGACTCAGGGCCAGGCTCAACAGCGGCAGCAGATACAGCAGCCCGTTCTGCCAGGACGGCAGGGGCACTCGGCCACGCAGCTCGATCAGCGCCAGCAGCAACACGAAGATGGCGATCCACACGGCCGGGCCAATGGCCATGCGGGCCTGGGGCAGCGAGGGGTCGACAGTCGCGGCGGCGGCCACCACCAACCACAGCGGCAGGGCCGTCAGCATCAGGATCACCAGCATCAGGGCCAGGCGCAGGTGACGGCCCGTCGGACGCCAGGCCAGCAGCAGCACAGCCAACATGGGCATGAGACTGGTCAACACGCCCGGCCAGCCGGCGATGCCGCCGACGCCGACACCCTCCCCCGGCACGATGCGGTTGGCCGCCACACTGACCGCGTCCAGGCCGAGCCAGGTAGCCAGCAGCACCAGCATCAGGCTGATCAGTACGCTATTGGGCCGCATGACCTCTCGCTTCAACCGATTGCACTCCGCCGCTGACCATCAAGGACACGTCCGGCCTCTACGCGTGCGTGATTACTCGGACAACGACTCGAGGAAGTCGGCCGCAACATCGGCGGGCGCACGCCCCTTGACGGCCACATCGCCGTTGAGGCGCTGCAGGGTATCGCGGTCCAGGGCCTTGAACACCGGTTCAAGCAGGCTCTTGATCTCGGGATAGGTCTCGAGCACCGCCTCGCGGACCACCGGCGTCGGCTGGTAGACCGGCTGAACGCCCAGGGTGTCTTCCATGACCACCAGGTCGAGTGCCTTGAGGCCCCCATCGGTACCATAGGTCATGGCGGCATTGACGCCACTGGTCTGCTGGGCGGCGGCACGCATGGTGGCAGCGGTGTTACCGCCGGAGAGCACCAGCAGCTGGTCGTCGCTGAGTTCGAAGCCGTAGGCCTCCTGGAAGGCCGGCAGCGCCTGGGGCGACTCGACGAACTCGGCGCTGGCCGCCAGCTTGAACTCACCGCCGTCATCCAGGTAGGTCGCCAGATCCTCGAGGCTGCTGAGCTCGTGCTCGCGTGCCAGTTCTCCTCTCAGGCTGATGGCCCAGGTGTTGTTGGCGTCGGCCGGCGTCAGCCAGACCAGATCATTCTGCTGGCGATCCTTGGCCTTGACGGTCTCATAGGCCTGCTCGGCATTCTTCCACACATCGCTGTCGGCCATGTCGAAGAAGAAAGCGCCATTGCCGGTGTACTCGGGGTAGAGGTCGATCTCGCCGGAGGTCAGGGCCTCGCGGACGATGCTGGTGGTGCCCAGCTGCAGGCTGTTTTCCACCTCGATGCCGTTGTTGTCCAGGCGCTGCAGGATCAACTGCCCGAGCACCGAGCCTTCGGTATCGATCTTGGAGGCCACGACTACCGGGTCGCCCTCTTTCGGGGTTTCGGCCTGAGCCGTCATGGACAGGGCCATCAGGCCACCGGCCGCCAGGGCGGCAAAACGCGTGAGAGACGAGTTCATCATTAGCACCTGCTGGTCGGGAATGTCGGGTGAAGTATAAAGTGCCACATACCAGACTGTCGGAACACCATGGCGATGTCATCCTGAGGCCTCATGCCACCTTACGATACCGATTTTCTCGAACGCTGGCAGCATCCGCAGGTACGTGACCTGGCCTGGCTGCTGAGCGCCCCGGATCTGCTGTCCCTGGCCTGGCCGGGGCGGCCGACGCTCCAGTCGCTGGGCCTGGGGAGCCGACAGGCCCTGCATGGCTACCTGGATCGGCAGGCCGAGGCGCCCGCCATGCTGGAGGCCATGACCGGCGAGCCCGGCGCTTCGCGTCTCGGTCACTACCATGAGCGGCTGTGGCAATACCTGCTGCAGACGGCACCGGGGACCCGCCTGCGGGTGCACAACCTGGCGGTGACTTGCGGGCGCCGCACCCGGGGAGAGCTGGATCTGGTCTATCAACAGCGGCTGGGCGATACCACACCGGTTCACCTGGAGCTGGCGATCAAGTTCTATCTCGGCCTGCCGAGCGGGCCCGGCAGGCCGAACGCCCCTACTCGCTGGATCGGCACCAACGGCGTGGACAGCCTAGCCCTCAAGCAGGCCCACCTGGAACGTCACCAGTTCCCCCTGGCCCACTCGCCGGATGCCCGGGATGCCCTGGCCACCGCCCTCGGCCCATCCTGGCAGGGACGTCTGCAGCAGCGTCTGGCCATGCCCGGCGTGCTCTTCTATCCTTGGGAGGATCCCATGCCCGCCCCCGTTCAGGCCCACTCCGACCATTACCGTGGGCTCTGGCTGCACTGGGCACACTGGCCGGCCTTCGCCGCTAGGCTGGACGACGCGACCCGGGGCAGCTGGCTGGGCAAGCCTCACTGGCTGGCCCCTCCTGCCCGCCGTCATCTGCTCGGCCTGGATGAGCTGGCCGCCTGCCTGGCAGAACACTTCGCGCACAGCGGCGCACCACGCCAGCTGGCGCTCTACCGTCCCGGCAAGGGCTGGCAGCGGGTCTTTGTCGTGGAGGATGACTGGCCCCGGCAGATTCCCCTGGGACCCAGTGGCTGATGCCCCGGCTCATTCGCCGGGGGCCTCGAACACCCAGGAGGTGCCTTCGCGGCTGTCCTTGAGGACGATGCCCAGGGCGGCGAGCTCGTCGCGGATGGCATCGGCCCGCGCGAAGTCACGCGCCTGCTTGGCCTCGGCACGCTCGCTGATGCGCGCCTGGATCTCGTCCTCGCCGAGCGGCAGCTCGCCGGCTCCGCCCTTGAGGAAGTCGGCCGGGACCTGCTGCAAGAGTCCCAGCACTCCGCCCAGCCGCTTGAGTTCCGCGGCCAGGGCCATCGCCTGCTCGGGAGCTTCCCTGCGCGCCCGGTTGACTTCACGGGCCAGGTCGAACAGCACCGAGAGCGCCTCGGCGGTGTTGAAATCGTCGTCCATGGCCTCGGTGAAGCGCGCGTCGAAACGCTCATCTACCTGCCCCGCCGCGGCGTTTTCGAGGTCCACCCCGTCCAGGGCGTTGTAGAAACGCTCCAGCGACTTGCGGGCATCGGCCAGGGAGTCCGGCGCATAGTTGATCGGGCTGCGGTAATGGCTGGCCACCAGCAGGTAACGCACCACTTCCGGGTCGTGATGCTCGAGCACGTCACGAATGGTGAAGAAGTTGCCCAACGACTTGGACATCTTCTCGTGCTGGACGCGCACGGCCCCGGCATGCATCCAGGTGTTGACGTAGGTCTTGCCGGTGGCGGCCTCGCTCTGGGCGATCTCGTTCTCGTGGTGCGGGAAGGTCAGGTCCGGCCCGCCACCATGGATATCGAAGGTTTCCCCCAGGCAGCAGGTCGACATGGCCGAGCACTCGATATGCCAGCCGGGGCGCCCCGGTCCCCAGGGCGATGGCCATTCGGCCTCGCCGGGCTTGGCGGCCTTCCACAGCACGAAGTCCAGCGGATCTTCCTTGTGCTCCTCGACATCCACCCGGGCGCCGGCGCGCATCTCGTCGGGGTCGCGGTTGTTGAGCTTGCCGTACTCGGCGAAACGACGGACCCGGTAGTAGACGTCGCCATTGTCCGCCGCATAGGCGTAGCCCTTGTCGATCAGCGTCTGGATCATGGCGGTGATGTCATCGACATGTCGGGTGGCGCGCGGCTCATGATCGGGCCGCTGGACGCCGAGCCGCCCTTCGTCTTCGTGCATGGCCTCGATCATGCGGTCGGTGAGCGCGTTGATGCTCTCGCCGTTCTCCTCGGCACGCCTGAGGATCTTGTCGTCGATGTCGGTGATGTTGCGCACATAGTTGACGTCATAGCCCCGGGCACGCAGGTAACGAGTGATGACGTCGAAGGCCACCATCACCCGGGCATGGCCCAGGTGGCAGTAGTCATAGACGGTCATGCCGCACACGTACATGCTCACGCGCCCGGCTTCGCGGGGCGTGAAGGCTTCCTTGCGGCGTGTCAGGGTGTTGTAGATCTGCATGTCAGCCCTTCTTCTTGATCTTCGCCCAGGTGTCCTTGAGTCCCACGGTACGGTTGAACACCAGCCTGCCGGGAGTGCTGACATGCCGGTCGGCACAGAAATAGCCGACACGCTCGAACTGATAGCGACTCTCCGGCTGCGCCTCGGCCAGGCTCGGCTCGCCGAAGCCCTGCACGGTGACCAGCGACTCGGGGTTCAGGTGCTCGAGGAAGTCGACGTCGCGATCCTTGTCGGGCTGTTCGACCTGGAAGAGGTTGTCGTAGAGCCGGACTTCCAGCGGCACGCCGTGAGCGGCGCTGACCCAGTGCAGCACGCCCTTGACCTTGCGGTCCTCGGGGTTCTTGCCGAGGGTGTCGAAGTCCACGGAGCAATGCAGCTCCTGCAGCTCGCCGTCTTCGTCCTTGATGACATCGTCGCAGCGAATCACGTAGCTGTTACGCAGGCGGACTTCCTTGCCCGGCGAGAGACGGAAGAATTTCTTCGGCGGCTCCTCCATGAAGTCGTCCTGGTCGATGTAGATCTCGCGGGTGAAGGGCACGCGGCGCACCGGCATGTCATCGCGGGCGGGATGGCCGGCCACGTCGTAGACCTCCTGGTGCTCCTCGGGGACATTGGTCAGCACCACCTTGAGCGGCTTGAGCACGCACATGGCGCGCGGGGCATTGTCCTCGAGATCCGAGCGAATGGCGTGGTAGAGCATGGCAATGTCGACCAGGCCACCGTCGGCGCGGGTGACGCCGATCATCTCGCAGAACTTGCGCACCGAGGCCGGCGTGTAGCCACGACGACGCATGCCGGAGATGGTCGGCATGCGCGGGTCGTCCCAGCCATCGACATAGCCCTGGTCGACCAGCAGCTTGAGCTTGCGCTTGGAGGTCAGGGTGTAATTGAGATTGAGGCGCGCGAATTCGATCTGGCGCGGACGCGACGGCACCGGCAGTTGCTCGAGGAACCAGTCGTAGAGCGGACGATGGTCCTCGAACTCCAGCGAGCACAGCGAGTGCGTGACACCTTCGATGGCATCGGACTGGCCGTGGGTGAAGTCATACGACGGATAGATCTTCCACTTGTCGCCGGCCTGGTGATGGCTGGCATGACGAATGCGGTAGAGGATCGGGTCGCGCAGGTTGATGTTGGACGAGGCCATGTCGATCCGCGCGCGCAGCACCTTCTCGCCCTCGGCGAATTCGCCGACGCGCATGCGCTCCAGCAGATCGAGGTTTTCCTCGACGCTACGCTCGCGATAGGGGCTCGGCGTGCCGGCCTCGGTGAGCGTGCCGCGGTATTCGCGGATTTCGTCCGGCGAGAGGTCGTCGACATAGGCCTTGCCCTCGCGCACCAGGTGCTGTGCCCAGGCATAGAGCTGGTCGAAGTAGTCGGAGGCATAGCGCACCTCGCCGGCCCAGTCGAAGCCCAGCCAGTTGACGTCTTCCTTGATGGCGTCGATATAGGCCTGCTCTTCCTTCTCCGGGTTGGTGTCATCGAAACGCAGGTTACAGTCGCCACCGAATTGCTCGGCAAGCCCGAAATTCAGACAGATCGACTTGGCATGGCCGATATGCAGAAAACCGTTGGGATGCGGCGGGAACCGGGTGACGATCCTGTCGTGCCGGCCAGCCTCGAGTTCCTCGTGGATCTGGTTGCGAATGAAGTTCGGCGCGCTGGTAGTCTCGGTCATGTTGATTGGGCAACCTCTGGTTGAACGCGGGCCTGTCGAGCGTGGCCGGTGGGTTCCGGCTTCGCGCATCGACGCAAAACCGCTATTATAGCGCCACGCCCATGCACGGCGCCAAGGCATCCGGCCAATCGACAGGAAATCGTCATGATCACGCTTGAAACCAACTTCGGCGATATCGTCATCGCCCTGAATCACGAGCAAGCCCCGAAGACCGCGGCCAACTTTGAACAGTACGTCCGTGAAGGCTTCTACGACAACACCCTCTTTCACCGTGTGATCGACGGCTTCATGGTGCAGGGAGGCGGCTTCGACCTGGACTTCAACCAGAAGTCGACCCACGCCCCCATCGAGAATGAAGCGGACAACGGCCTGCACAACCGGGTCGGCACCCTGGCCATGGCCCGCACCCAGGACCCGCACTCGGCCACGTCGCAGTTCTTCATCAATGTGGCCGACAACGACTTTCTCAACCATCGCGGCAAGAACCTGCAGGGCTGGGGCTACTGCGTGTTCGCCGAAGTGGTCGAGGGCATGGAGGTCGTCGAGCGCATCAAGAACGTCGAAACCACGCGCCGCGGCATGCATGCCGATGTGCCCGCCGAGGACGTGATCCTCAAGACGGCGCGCCTGCAGGACGCGGCGAGCTGACCCTGTCGCTCGACCGCCGGGAGACGGCCGCCGTCTCCCTCCCCGCTCACCCTCCGGCAACAACGGACGCTGACATGGCCACCCTGCTGATTTCCGATCTGCACCTGCATCCCGGTGCACCAGCGATTACCCAAGGTTTCTTGAATTGGCTGGACGAGCGCGCCACAGGCGCCGAGGCGCTCTATATCCTGGGCGATTTCTTCGAGGCCTGGATCGGCGACGACCTGCTGGACCTGGGAGATGCCGACCCGACCGGCAATGCACCGCTCGCCCGGCGTATTGCCGAGGCACTCAAGCGTCTCGCCGACCAGGGCACGGCCATCTACCTGATGCACGGCAACCGCGACTTTCTGCTCGGTGAACGCTTTGCCCGGGAAGCCGGCGCCAGTCTGCTGCCCGACCCCAGCCTGGTGACCCTGGGCGACGAGCGGGTCCTGCTGATGCACGGCGACAGCCTGTGCACCCGCGACGAGGCCTACATGGCCTTTCGCGCGCAGTCCCGCCAGGCCGAGTGGCAGGCACAGGTGCTGGCCATGCCGATCGGTGAGCGCATCGAACTGGCCCGGCAGTTGCGGGACCAGTCCGGCGAGGCCAATTCCAACAAGGCCGAGGACATCATGGACGTGACGCCCGACGAGGTAGTCGCCAGCCTGCAGCAGCATGGCGTGACGACCCTGATTCACGGTCACACCCACCGCCCCGATGTCCACGAGCTGGAAGTCGATGGCCGGCCGGCGCGACGCTATGTGCTGGGTGACTGGCAGCCCGAGCGGGGCTGGGAAATCGTCGCGGCGCCGGGCGAAGGCTTGACGCTGCGCGACTTCCCGCTGCCCGGCCAGTAAGGGCTACCAGCCGGACCCGGTGGCCGCCGGCCCCACGGCGCTGGCGGCCTCGGGATTGAGTTCGGCGGGGTTGTCGCGCCCCGGGTACCAGGGCACACGCCCTTCGAGCACACCGGTTTCCTCGATGATGCGCGCCACCTTGCCTTCCTGCCGATAGGCCATGAGGTGGGCCCCGCTGACCCCCTCGATCTCGCGCACCTCCTGAAGAATGTCGCGACACAGTCGGGTGCCCTCCTCGCGCTGATCCCGGGCGCCCTCCAGGCGCTTGATGACATGGTCCGGGATATGCACGCCCGGGACATGTTCGCGGATCCAGCGCGCGCTGCGTGCCGACCCCAACGGCCCCATGCCGACCAGCACATGCACCCGATCGGGCCCCTCGAGCAGGCCCATGTCGCCGATCTCGGCCATGAAGTCGCGCAATGCCGCCGTGTCGAAGCAGTACTGGGTCTGAATGAAGTTGGCACCGGCCGCCACCTTCTTGGCCAGCCGCTGGGCGCGTACATGCCGGGGCGGCACGAAGGGGTTCTCGGCGGCGCCCAGGAAGAGGCGCGGCGGGCTCTCGATCACCCGGCCACTCTCGAAATGACCGCCGTCGCGCATGCCCTTGGCGATGTTGAGCAACGACAGTGAGTCGAGGTCGAAGACCGGCCGGGCATGCGGATGATCGCCGGCCTGGACGCCGTCACCGCTCAGGCACAGCAGATTGCAGGAACCCATGGCCGCACCGCCGAGAATTTCCCCCTGCATGGCGATGCGATTCCGGTCGCGGCACGACATCTGCAGGATGGTGGCGTAGCCGACCCGGGTCAGCAGCGAACACACGCCGACACTGGACATGTGGCAGTTGGCGCCGGAGCCATCGGTGGCATTGATGGCATCGACATACCCATCGAAGATCGCGGCTCGCTGCAGCACCTCCGCCGGGTCGGCGGAGTCCGGCGGGCTGATCTCGGTGGTCACGGCAAAACGCCCGGCACGCAGCACCCGTTCCAGCCGGCCGGGTGACACATGGCCGGGCAACACGGGTAGCGAATACCCGGGTACCGGTTCATCATCGAACTTCATGGGCCCCTCCTGCACCATGCTCGCCACGCGCCACTCTGAGCCAGGACGAGCTACCTTCCATGCTGTCATCCACCGGCAGCTGCACCACCTCGATGCGATCGCCATGTTTCATCCGCTCGCTGCCTTCCCAGGCATCCAGCCAGACACAGCGCATCTCCGGCTTGACCTCGCAACCACCATCGTCACGCACTCCGCCACAGGGCCCATTGCGCAAGCGCTTGGGGCAGTTCATGGGACACGACATGCCGGTGGAACTGAGCACGCAGTGGCCGCACATCTGGCAGTCGAACAACAGGCCCTTGATGTGCTTTTCCAGCCAGGCCACCGGCGCCTCGAGCCGTTGATAGCCGATGCGTTCGAGCAGTGGTGCCGACCACTTGAGCACGACCTCGAAGCCGGCATACAAACGCTCGAAGGCATGGGCATGGCGAACCGCAAAGCGACGCAGGCGATACATGATGCTCCCCTCTTCACGGCGTATAAGTGAGTCCAGCGGTGGTCTGCTGGCATTTTGTCACATTCAG
>NZ_BJOC01000039.1 GCF_006540005.1 Halomonas halmophila
CTTGGCCGTCGCTCGTGACTTTTGTAAACACCCTCTCAGGGGGCCGCCGCCCCCGGCGCGGCATCGAGCCGCTCCGCCAGCGCTGCCAGGCCGTCCTCGGCACTGGCGGACACCTTCACCGCGAACAACTCATCGGCTCGCGTGCGCCCCAGGTTGAGGCAGGCCAGGGGTTGTCCGGCCCGGGCGGCACGCCGCGCGAAGCGATAGCCGGAATAGACCATCAGCGACGAGCCGACCACCAGCAGGCCCGAGCTTTCATCCAGCAGCGCGAAGGCCTCCTCCACCGTGTGGCGCGGCACGCTGTCGCCGAAGAAGACCACATCCGGCTTCCAGATCCCTTCACTGCACCCGGTGCAGGCCGGTACCCGAAAGTCACTGAAATCCCGCTCCAGGTCGGCATCGCCATCCGGCGCGGCATGCGCCCCCAGCGCCAGCCACTGCGGATTGAGGGCTCCCAGCTCGTCATGCAGGTCCTGACGCGGGCGCGTCGCGCCACAGCTCATGCAACGCACCATATCGGCGCGCCCATGCAGGTCGATCACCCGCCGGGAGCCGGCACGCTGATGCAGCCCATCGACATTCTGGGTGATGATGCCGGCGACGCTGCCCTGCCCCTCCAGGCGCGCCAGGGCCTGATGAGCCGCATTGGGCTGCGCCTGGTTCAGGGTGCGGAAGCCGACCAGGGCACGCGCCCAGTAGCGCTGGCGAGCGGCGTGGGACGCCATGAATACCTGATGCTGCATGGGCGGGGAACGCTTCCAGTCGCCCTGGTCGTCACGGTAATCGGGGATGCCGCTGGCCGTGCTGATGCCCGCCCCCGTAAGCACCGTCAAGCGCGGCGTCTCCACCATGAAGGCCATCAGTGAGGCGATCGCGTCTTGCGCCATGTGAGTTCCCTGCTTGTCCATCGAGCTTCGAGCATGGCCTTGATGGGCCAGGATTGTCTAGAATGGAGCCCTCCCCATGGGCAAGGACTCTCGATGGCCTGGCTGGAATACCTGCTGCCGCTGATCTTTCTGTTCCCGCTCGCGGCCACGGCCGTGGTCGTGCTGGCCTTGCGCAACCTGCATGACGCCAGGGTCAGTTCGCCGTTCGATGCCCATCGCCTGCGCGAACCGGGCCAGTCACTGCGCGACCGGCTCGACCAGGCCTTCACCGGCCTGTTCCTCAACGGCGCCCTGGGCCCGATTATCACCATGGCGCCGCTGGTCTACGGCATGGGACGCATGCTCTTCGCCGATCAGCAGAACTGGCTGGAATGGAGCCTCTATGGCGCCCTCTCGACCCTGCTGGTGCTGGTCTTCTGCCTGCGCCTGATCCGCGACTTCCAGCGCATCCGGCGCCTCAAGCTGGGCCTGGCCTGCGAACTGGCCGTGGGCCAGGAACTGTCGCGACTGATCCGGCCGGAAGCCCATCCCTATTTCGTGTTTCATGACGTCAGCCTCGAACGCTCCACAGAGCGCGGCAACAGCCTGGACCATGTCGCGGTCACGCCGCACGGCGTCTTCGCCATCGAGACACGCGCCCGTACACCCGCCGTGCTGCCCTCCGGGGAAGACAACAATGTCGTGGTCGTGGAGAAGGAACGGCTACGCTTCCCCGGCTGGAAGGAGCGCCGAGCGCTGCGCGAGACACGGCACGCCACCCGCTCGCTGGCCCGCTGGCTGGAGCAGCAGATCGGCCAGTCGGTGCCGGTACAGGGCGTGCTGGTGCTTCCCGGCTGGCAGATCGAGCAGGCCGACAAGGCCGGCGACCTGCTGGTAGTCAGTGGTGAAGGCCTGGCCGATTATCTCGACCAGCCGTCCCCGAACCGACAAGCGGCCCGGGCATTCGACGACACGACCCACGACGCCATCATCCGCGTGTTGCGCCGACACGCGCTGTCGAACCCGGGCAAGGCGGCTTAAAAGGCCGCGATCTCGATCGTCGCCGGACAATCTCCCAGCCCCAGTTTCACCAGGCTCTCGGGGGCCGGGAAGTCCGTCAGGCGTTGCGCGTCGATACCGATGCGCACTTCGGTCAACAGCCGGTTGCCGTCTCCCCCGCACTCCAGGCGCAGGGCGCGCCCCTTGCCCTCGCCGAAGGCCGACTCGAAGGCATCGATCAGGTCATTGCGACGCACCTCACCGCCACGCTGGGTGACCACGAAGTCGGTGAAGACACTGGCGTTGACGGCCTCGACCAGGGCCACCGAGGTCTCGAACAGATCCTCGGCGGAGAGCCGCAGGCAGGAGGCGTGCTTGGCATACTGATAGCGCCCCAGGCAGCTCGCCCGCCCCGGCATGACCGCATCCAGTTGCGTATCCAGCGCCTCCGAAAGCCCCAGCGGCGGATGCTCACAGAAGCCGCCCGAGGTGCGTTCACGCTCGATGAAACAGCCCTTCCGCCACCAGTGCTGACGCTCGACCCCGCGCTCTTCCAGCTGGTGAGGCAGGGACGGCCAGAGCCCATGCAGCACGAAGCCGGCCTCGCTGCCACGCCGCAACCGCGCCTCGCGACACTCGCGCGGCGGGTCGTGCCGGGTGGCACAGAAGCCCGGATGCCAGGTCAGCGCCAGGGTGTAATGATCGAAGCCCCGGGCCTCGATCGGCGCCGCCTCGCCGGGCGTCTTGGCCAGGGCCGGCAGCGAGCCCAGCAGACTGATACCCAGCATCAGCGCCATCGCCAGGCGGCGCCGGCCCCCTGAGGGCCAGGCAGTGAATAGTGCTTGCCAGCGGCATCGGCGCGGATAATAATTCGCTCGCCCAGACGGAGATATAGATCTTCTATCCATGAATCTGATCACATTCGATGTTTTTCGCACCCTGGGCATCCCCGGTGTGCGTTATATCAAGCCCGACCACATGTTCGACCATCTCGAGGAAATCCGCCAGGCCGACTGGTTGCTGTTTCCCGAGTACTGGCAGCTCAACAGCCTGCTGTATGGCCTCGGCGCCCGCATCTTCCCGAGCCCGGCCAGCTACTACCTGGGCCACGACAAGGTCGAGCAGACACGCGCCTTCCTGGCCCTGTGCCCGGAGCATCTGCCCGCCACCGAGATCCTCGGCACCTCGCCGACCTCGCTGGACAAGGCCGAGGCCCGTTTCGGCTACCCCTTCATCGCCAAGCGCATCAAGAGCTCGATGGGCCAGGGCGTCAGCCTGATCGAGTCACGCCCGGCACTGCTGGCGCATGTCGCCGAAGAGAGCGTGCTCTACGCTCAGCAGCGCCTGCCCATCGACCGCGACCTGCGCATCGTCATCGTGGGAGGCGAGATGATTGCCGCCTACTGGCGCGTCACCCCGCTGGGCGGCTATCGCGCCAATGTCAGCCAGGGCGGTCATATCCAGGAGGGGGAGATTCCCGCGTCGGCCGTCGCGCTGGCCCAGCGCCTGGCGCGAGAACTCGGCATCGACCATGCCGGCTTCGACATCGCCATGCACGACGGCCAACCCTATATCCTCGAGTTCAACCGGTTGTTCGGCAACCAGGGCATCCGCGACAGCAGCAAGCGCATCGGCCGGGCCATCCAGCGCGTGCTGAGCGCCAGCGGCGCCGATCGTGATCCGGACGGCGAGCCGCCGCTGCGACTCAGCGCCTGAACCGCGGCCGGCCGCTCAGTCGCCCTTGAGGCGCCCGCCCATCTCCTGGGCCAGATCCACGGCATAGTGGTCGGTCATGCCACCGATGAAATCGAGCATGCGGCGATAGCTGTCGTACAGCGACCAGGAACGCAGCGGGGTGTTCTCGCCGATCAGCGCCAGCACCCGCTGGTGCTTGAAGTTGGAATGTCCGGTGTGATGCAGCTCGTGCGCGGCGCCGATGAAGGCCTCGAGCAGGATGCCCAGGGTCGTGTATGCACCGATCTCCAGTTTGGCCTTGCGCTCATTGCGGAAGATGCGCTCGCGGGCCAGGTCCTTGGCGGCCTTGACGCCCCAGTCCAGATCCGGGTGACAGAGCTCCAGCAGATCATGCTGCAGGGTACCGGCCAGCAGCTCGCCCTCGTGCTGCACGAAGACCTTGGTCACTTCCTTGACCGCCTGCTCCATGGCCGCGCCGCGCAGGGCGGCAATGCGCCGCCGCTGGGAGACGCCATCCTCGCGCATGGTGGCATAATCCGGCGGCTCGCCACCGGCAATCTGGGTCAGGATATCGGCCACTTCCTCGAAACGCAGGATGCCCATTTCCAGGCCATCCTCGAGATCCAGCAGCGCATAGCAGATATCATCGGCGGCCTCGACCAGCCAGGCCAGCGGATGCCGGCACCAGCGATTCTCGCCCTGGGGCAGCAGGCCGAGGCGGTCGGCCACCTCATTGAGCAACGGCAGTTCACTCTGGTAACAGCCGAACTTGCCCCGCGATCCGCCATGGTCCACCGCCCACGGGTACTTGAGCAGCGTGCCCAGGGTGGCGCCGGTCAAGCGCATGCCACCGCGAAACTGGTTGTACTCGATCTGGGTGACGATGCGAAAGCCCTGAGCATTGCCCTCATAGGTCAGCAGATCCTGGCGCTCCATGTCCGACAGGCCGTCGAGCAGGCCACTGCCATCCACGGCGGCCCGCTTGAACCAGTCGCGAATGGCATACTCGCCGGCATGGCCGAAGGGCGGATTGCCGATGTCATGGCCCAGACAGGCCGCCTGGACGATCACGCCCAGATCCGCCGGCGTGATGCCGGCAGGCAGCCGATGGTGCAGCTCCTCGCCGACACTCATGCCCAGTGAACGCCCCACGCAGCCCACTTCCAGGGAATGCGTCAAGCGGGTGTGAATATGATCGTTGTCGGTCAGCGGATGCACCTGGGTCTTGCGCCCCAGGCGGCGAAACGAACCGGCAAAGACAATGCGATCGTGATCCTTGTGAAACGGGCTACGGCCTGTCTCGCCACGTGCCACACCGCGCTCATCGTGCAGGCGGGCCGGATCGAGCAGGCGCTCCCAGGTCATCTGCGTCATGGAGCCTCCTTGAGGCCCCCATTCTGGCACCATGGTCCGGTCTCGCCCAGCCGTTGGCGCGGATTTTTGTCTATTCCAGGCGTTTCTTGATGACCATCGCATAGGCCAGGCCGGCCAGCAGCAGCGACACGGCAAACGCATAGATACCGATCGTGATGCCGCTGCTCCACAGGATGCTCCAGTCCCCCCCGGAGATCGACATGGCTCGCCGCAGGTTGAATTCCATTTGCCCGCCCAGCAACAACCCCAGCACGACCGGCACCGTGGGGATGTCCAGCTTGCGCAGCAGGTATCCGAGTACGCCGAAGGCCAGCATCATGTAGAGGTCGAAAGCGCTGTTGTTGAGCGAGAAGATGCCCACGAACGCCACCAGCGTCACCATCGGCATCAGGAACCAGGCCGGCGCCTGCAACATCTTGGCGAACAGCCCCACCAGCGGAATGTTCAGCACCAGCAGCATCAGGTTGCCGATGAACAGCGCCGCCACCAGTCCCCACACCATGTCCGGCTGCTGTTCGAACAGCAACGGGCCCGGCGTGATGTTCATCGACAACAACAAGGCCAGCAGGATCGCCGTGGTGCCACTGCCCGGGATACCCAGCGAGAGCATGGGAATCAGGGCACCGCCGGCCGCCGCATTGTTGCCCGCCTCCGGCGCCGCTACGCCGCGTGGATCACCGGTGCCGAACCGCCCCCGGGTGCCCCACCAGCGCTTCTCCAGCACATAGGCGAGAAAGCTGCCCAGCGAGGCCCCGGCACCGGGCAGAACACCGGAAATAAAGCCGATGATCGAACCACGCCCGATGGTCGGTGCACAGGCGATCGCACGGCGCATGCCGGGTACTGCCGAGCCGACCTTCAGCGAGGCAGTCGCCTGGTCAGGGTCGCGTTCGAGGAACAACAGACACTCGGACACCGCGAACAGGCCGACCAGCGCGACGATATAGTCGATGCCATCATAGAGTTCGTACCAGCCGAAGGTATAGCGCGCCACGCTGGTTGCCGGATCAATCCCCACCGTGCCCAGCAGCAGGCCCAGCGCCGCCGCGATGAAGCTCTTGGTGAAACTGCCGCTGGTTACCCCACCGATGGTCGCGAAGGCCAGCACGAAGAGCGCAAAGTACTCCGCCGGGCCGAAGCGAATGGCAACCTTGACCAACAGCGGCGCGAACAGCGTCAGCCCGATGGTCGCAATGATGGCACCGACGAAGGACGCCACCGCCGAAAGCCCCAGCGCCTCGCCGCCACGCCCGGCCTGGGCCATGGGGTAGCCGTCCAGGGTGGTCATCATGGCCGGTTCATCGCCGGGAATATTGAGCACGATGGAGCTGATGCGGCCACCATACATGCAACCGTAATAGACGCTGACCAGCAGAATCAGCGCCGCCGTGGGCTCGAGTCCAAAGTTGAAGGCCAACGGGATCAGCAGGGCCACCCCGTTGACCGGGCCCAGGCCCGGCAGGGCGCCGATCAGGGTACCGATAATGCAGCCGGCCATTGCCAACAGCAGATGCTGGGGCTGCAGTGCGACGGCAAACCCATGAACCAGAAAATCGAGAACATCCATAAAACGCTATACACCCAGGCCGGGCATGTCGGGCAGGGGAATCCCCAGCGCAAACTCGAACAGCAGGTACAACGACACCCCCAGCAGCACACCGTACGGCAGGGCTTGTCGCCAGTTGGCGCCGAATAGGCGCAACAAGAGCACGGCGGTTACCAGGGTCGTAGGCACAAAGCCCCAGGGCTCGATAAAGGCCGCATAGGTACCCAGCACCAGCAACACTCCGAGCTGGCGGCACAGTGATGCTCCGCTTGGCCAACGGTGATTGATGCCGGGACGAATCATCAGGTAAAGGGCCAGCAGCCCCAACGGCACGCTGACCAACTGCGGAAAGACACCGGGACCGACGGGCTGCATGAAGCCCGCCACAAAACTCTGCGCATGCCACCAGGCCCCCAGCGCCAATACCACCAGCACCGCCCCGGCGATGCGATCGCCTCGGGCGGCAGGTTCTACCGAAGTTTCATCGCTCACTGAATCACCCCGATCTCACGTGAAATGTCTTCCACGTCCTCAATGGACTGGCGGACAAAGTCACTGAACTCTTCTCCACCACGCCACAATGGAACCAGGCCGTTCTGTGCCGCCACTTCCTTCCATTCCTCGCTGTCGTAAAGCGACTTCAAGGTGTCGACCATGGCGTTGTAGTCGTCATCCGAGACCTCACCCCCGGTGTAGAAGCCACGCCAGTTATAGCCCGTCACGTCATAGCCCTGGGCCACCGCCGTCGGCAGCTCCTCGAACGGCTCGGGCAACGGTTCCTCGGACAACACTGCCAGGACACGGACATCGCCGGACTCGATAAACCCGGCGATTTCTCCCAGATCGGTGGACACGGCATCCACATGGCCACCCATCATCTGCGTCACGGCCGGGCCACCACCATCGAACTGCACCCAGCGCATCGCCCCGATCTGATCACCAGGCAGGCCCGCCGCCTTGGCCAGGCGCAGGGCACGAATATGATCCCAGCCACCTGCCCCACTGGACCCGGCCATGGCCACCGAGGACGGCTCTTCCACGATATCGTTCAGCAGCTGATCCAGGGTTTCGTAGGGGCTGTCATCATCGACCAGGATTACCCCCACATCGGTGCCCAGCATGGCCAGCCAACGCATCGCATCGGCGCCGTCCGGATAACGCCCCTGGGCGATCTGAGTCACCCCGACCGTGCTGGTGGCTACTATGAGGTTGCTATCATCGGGCCGCTTACTGGCCACGTTGGAGAACGCCACGGCGCCCACGCCCCCCGGCATGTTGGTAACCTGGACGCTGTCCTCCACCAGCTCCAGTTCACGCATCAGCTTGCCCACCGAACGGCAGGTGAAGTCCCAGCCACCACCCGGGGCGGCGGGCGCGATGCATTCATCGATGGGCAGCGCCTGACTCGGCAGGCTGACGACAAGCCCCAGGCCCAGCAGTGCGGAGGCGCCCAGGCGGGGAATGATCTTGGTAAGTTGAGTCGACATCGTTGTGCTCCTTGTTGTTGTCATCAGTCATTACTATGTCTTGCAGTTATGCCAGTTATTGCTCATATAACGCCCTTGTCCCTCAATGCCTGCTGGACGGCGTCATCCAGCCCCAGATCGTCGAGCAGACTCGCGGTATGCTCGCCGAGCCGGGGCACCGGAAAGTGCAAGGCGGCCGGCGCTTCGCTCATCTTCACCGGAAAACCGGTGGTCGGCACCTGACCATGTTCTCCCTGATCGAGCTGCAGCATCATCTGCTGGGCCACCACCTGGGGGTCCTCGAAGGTCTCCTGGAGATCCTGGACGCGCCCGCAGGGCACGCCGGCTTCATTGAAGTGGGCGATCCACTCCTCGACGCTGCGCTGTGAAATGACCTGGTTGAGCAGCTCGCGCAACGGCTCGCGGTTGGCCATGCGCTGGCGGTTGTCGGCGAAGCGTTCTTCCTCCAGCAGCTCCTGCATGTTCAGGGCACCGAGGAAACGCTCGACCATGATGTCATTGCTCGGCGCAATGGCGACCTCACCGTCGCTGGCCTGGAAGAGCCCGTAGGGATACAGCATGGGATGGTCGTTGCCGGTGCGCCCGGGCACCTCGCCGGTAGCGAAGTACTCCGCCGCCAGGTAGCCCATCATGCTGATCAACCCATTGGTCAGAGCCGTCTCGACGATCTCGCCCTGCCCGGTTCGCGCGCGTCGCACCAGGGCCGCACTGATGCCGAAGGCCAGGTTCTGGCTGGCCACCATGTCACTGATCGGCGGCGCCGCGCGCATGGGCTCACCGCCCGGCGGCCCGTTGACGCCCATGAAGCCGCTCATGGCCTGAGCGATGAAGTCGTAGGCCGGTCGGTCACGATAGGGGCCGATGGAGCCGAAGCCATTGATGCGCCCCACCACCAGATGGGGAAAGCGCTCGCGCAGGGTGGCGTCATCCAGCCCCATTTTGGCCATGACCCCCGGGCGGAAGTTTTCCACCAGCACATCGGCGTCATCCAGCAGGCGGCACAGGATCTCCCTGCCCGCCTCCTGACGCAGATCCAGCGTCAGCGAGCGCTTGTTGCGATTGAACTGGGCGAAGTACCAGCTGAAGCCGTTCACCATGTTGCCCTGGGAGCGCACGATGTCGCCCCGACCGGGCGGCTCGACCTTGATGACCTCGGCACCATGGTCGCCCAGCATCTGGGTACAGAAGGGCCCGGAAATCACCCGGGTCAGGTCGATCACGCGGATGCCCTCGAGGGCGCCTCCGGACTGGGACGGTGAATTCGACATCATCATCCTCGTGCAGTGGGAACGGCGGAAGCATCATGCAGCGCCAGGCGCGGCCCCGCCCGGGATACCTGGGCCGGCAGCGTCCGCCCCATCAGGCGCGTGGCGACACCGCCGGCCTCTATCATGCCGTCGAGGCTCAGGCCGCTGTCGATGCCCATTTCGTCGAGCAGGTAGACCAGGTCCTCGCTGGCGATGTTGCCCGAGGCGCCGGGCGCAAAGGGGCAACCGCCCAGCCCGCCGATGGCGCTCTCGTAGTCCTCGACGCCCAGCGCCAGCCCCTGCATGACATTGGCCAGCCCGATGCCGCGGGTATTATGAAAATGCAGGGCCGGCACGACCTCGGGAACCACCTCGCGCAGGTGCTGAACCCGCTCGCTTACCAGCGGCGGCGTCGCCATGCCGGTGGTATCGCCCAGCGCGATGCGTCGAATACCCAGCCCGGCCATGTCGCGGGCGATGCGCCCCACCTGCTCGACCGGCACATCGCCCTCGAAGGGGCAGCCGAAGCCGGTGGCGATGGCGCCACGCAATTCGATGCCGCTGCCCTCAAGGCGGCGCGCCACCGTCGCGAAGCCGGCCAGCGACTCGGCTACCGACGCATTGACGTTGCGGGCATTGTGCGTCTCGGAGGCGGAGACAAACAGCACCACGGCATCGACGCCCGCCGCCAGGGCGCGTTCGGCGCCACGCACATTGGGCACCAGCGCCGAGAGATGCACATCAGCGCGACGCGCGCGCACCGCCGCCACCAGCTCACTGGCATCACTCAGCGCCGGCACCGCTCTGGGACTCACGAAGGAGGTCAGCTCGAAGGTCGTGACACCGGCCGCCAGCAGGGATTCGACCAGTGCGAGCTTGTCGGCCGTGCTCAGCACGACCGGCTCGTTCTGCAGGCCGTCGCGCAGCCCGACCTCGGTGATCCGGACGCGCGACGGAACATTCTCCACTCTTTCGATATCAGCCATGAAGCCTCCTGCTTACCCAGAGCAGCCTCCCGATGCCCGACAAGGATCATCCAGGGATTCCACCTGACGACGCACATAGCAGCATGCGCCCGTTGAGTGACGATTCAACGACTATAAACAGCCGCTCGCACCAGTCATATGCCCCTTTTGTTGGGTGGCACACGGCTGCCTGGAGCCCCACTCGGACGGAAGGAAGGCATTTCGAGACAACATATCGCCAACCATATATTTCGCTCGCTAAACAAATTCTCTAAAATCCCACGCCACGGCGCTACTGGCAGGGCCGACTGTCACTGCCATGCGCATCATGTCGTTTATTTATCCAAACGCATTCCTCTCCCGCTCAGCCCCCGGGTTGGTCCCGCCGACCGCCGCTTTCTGGACCGGGCTCTGGGCTGGGGAGCAGTGTGCGCATCATCACAAGGCACGGTTTCATGCACCCGACCTCCTCGACACAGGACAGCTCGTCTCGACACGATACGACTTTCCTGGGCCACCCCCGCCCCTTGGGACCACTATTCTTCACCGAGATGTGGGAGCGTTTCTCCTACTACGGCATTCGCCCGCTACTGGTGCTGTTCATGGCCGCCAGCCTCATCGATGGCGGCCTGGGGTTCGACGAGAAAACCGCATCGGCCATCGTTGGCCTCTACGGCGGCGCCATTTATCTCGCCGCCCTGCCCGGCGGCTGGCTGGCCGACAACTGGCTCGGGCAGCGCCGAGCGGTATGGTACGGCTCGGTACTGATCGCTCTGGGCCACCTGGCAATCGCACTGTCGGCCCTTTTCGGGGCTCCCGCCTTCTTCGTCGGCCTGATCCTGATCGTACTCGGCTCGGGGCTGTTCAAGACCTGCATCTCGGTGATGGTGGGCGGCCTCTACGACGAAGGCGACGTGCGCCGTGACGGCGGCTTCGCCATCTTCTACATGGGCATCAACATCGGTGCCCTGGTGGCACCGCTACTCAGTGGCGTGTTGTTGGAAAGCCAAGGCTGGCACTGGGGCTTTGGCATCGGTGGGCTGGGCATGCTGGCCGCCCTGCTGATCTTTCGCCTGTGGGCAATCCCCGCCATGCGGCGCGCCGATATCGAGCGCGGCCGCGACGCCACCTGGGACGCCCCCACTCAACGCCGCCGCCATGTCGGCACCTGGGTTGCCGGCTGCATGGCACTGCTCGCCGGTCTGGTGGTGTTGACCACCAGCGGCGTCATCCATATCGACGCCCGCGCTCTGGCCGGCACAATGACCACGGTGCTGATCGTGGTGGCACTGGGCTTCTATGCCTACCTGATGTTGCTCAGCGGCCTGAACGGCGATGAACGGATCCGAGTCACCATCTGCTTCGTGCTGATCGCGGCGGCGGCTTTCTTCTGGGCTGCCTTCGAGCAGCAGCCCACCTCCTACAATCTGTTCGCTTCGAACTACACCGACCGCGGCTTGCTCGGCTGGGAGATTCCCACCGTCTGGTTCCAGTCCCTGAACCCCATCTTCATCGTCCTGCTCGGCCCGCTGTTTGGCTGGCTTTGGCCGGCTTTAGGGCGCCGCCACCTGGAGCCCGGCAGCCCGATGAAATTCGTCTTCGGACTGCTGTTGGCCGCCGGCGGCTTCGGCCTGATGGTGCTGGCCGCCCAGCGGGTTCTCGACGGCCCTGGCCTGGTCTCGCCATTGTGGATTATCGCCAGTATGCTGCTGCTGACACTCGGCGAGCTGTGTCTGAGCCCGGTTGGGCTGTCCACCATGTCCGGCCTCTCGCCGCGGCGCACCCAGGGCCAGTTGATGGGCCTGTGGTTCACCGGCTCAGCGCTTGGCAACCTGGTCGCTGGTCTGATCGGCGGCCACGTCAATCCCGAAGAGGTCCAGCAATTGCCCGAGCTGTTCGGTCGCTCAGCCATCGCTCTGGTGATTTTCGCCGCCGTACTGTTGTTGCTCGTGCCGGTGTTCAAGCGCATGCTCGGACACCATCGCCTCATCGACCCGTCGGCGGCCCATCGCGCCAACGACGACGCCACCTACCAAACGGGAGCCTGAGCATGTCCTCATCCAGTACCGACGCCGCGCGTCAACGCCTTAGCGCTCTGCGCGAGGCCATGCGCGAACACGCCATCGATGCCTGGTGGTTGCCGTCTTCCGACCCGCACAACTCCGAGTACCTGCCGGCGCACTGGGGCGGCCGCGCCTGGCTGTCGGGCTTCGACGGCTCGGTGGGCACATTGGTGGTGACGCAGGATCGCGCCGGCCTCTGGGTCGACAGCCGCTACTGGGTGCAGGTCGAGGCACAGCTGGCCGGCAGTGGCATCGAGCTGATGAAGCTCCACCCCGGTCAGGGCGACGCGCCGATCGACTGGCTGGCCGAGCAGCTGCCCGCCGGTGCCAGCCTGGGCTTCGATGCCCAGGTGGTCTCCCTGGCCAATGCCCGGCGGCTGGACGAAAAACTGTCGGCGGCGGATATCCGGCTGCGCAGTGACCTGGACCTGCTCGACGCCATCTGGCCGGACCGACCTGCCCTGCCCGAGGCGCCGCTCTATGCCCACGATCCCGCCTACCTGGATGAGAGCCGCGCCGAGCGTCTCGCCCGCGTGCGCGACAGAATGGCCGAGCATGATGCCGACTGGCACCCCATCTCGACGCTGGACGATATCGCCTGGCTGACCCAGCTGCGCGGTGACGATGTCGACTTCAATCCGGTCTTCCTGGCCCACCTGTTGCTCGGCCGCGAGAGCGCGACGCTGTTCGTCGCCCCCGGCAAGCTGGATGACACCCTGACACAGGCACTCGCCGACGATGGCATCCGGGTGGCGCCCTATGCCGACTGGACGGCACAACTCGCGGCACTGCCGGACGCCGCGCGCGTCCTGGTCGATCCGGCCCGCCTGACCCTGGGCACCCGCGAGGCCCTGCCCGGCACGGCCGATCTGATCGAGGCCTACCAGCCCAGCACTCTGCTCAAGGGGCGCAAGAGCGAAAACGACCTGAAGCACGTCCGCCAGGCCATGGAAGAGGACGGCGCCGCCCTGTGCGAATTCTTCGCCTGGCTGGAAGCGGCACTCGAGCGCGGCGAGACGGTCACCGAACTGACCGTCGACGAACAACTTACCGGCGCTCGCGCCGCGCGCCACGGCTTCGTCAGCCGCAGCTTCTCGACCATCGCTGCCTTCAACGCCAACGGCGCCCTGCCGCATTACCACGCCACCCCCGAGGCCCACTCGACCATCGAGGGCAATGGCCTGCTGCTGATCGACTCCGGTGGCCAGTACCCCGGCGGCACCACCGATATCACCCGAGTGGTACCGGTCGGCGAGATCAGCGCGGCGCAGCGCGAGGACTACACCCTGGTGCTCAAGGGCACCATCGGACTCTCCCGCAGCCACTTCCCGCGCGGCATCCCCTCGGCGCAGCTCGACGCCATCGCCCGGGCGCCGCTGTGGCGCACCGGCCGCGACTACGGGCATGGCACCGGGCATGGCGTGGGCTACTTCCTCAACGTCCACGAAGGCCCTCAGGTCATCGCCTGGCAGGCGCCCACGGCGCCGCACACCGCCATGCAGCCGGGCATGATCACCTCCATCGAGCCCGGTGTTTACCGCCCCGGCCAATGGGGCATCCGTATCGAGAACCTGGTGGCCAACCGCCCGGCGGTCGAAAGCGAATTCGGCGACTTCCTGTACTTCGAGACACTGACGCTGTGCCCCATCGACACCCGCTGCATCGAACCCAGCCTGCTCGACGCCAGCGAGATCGACTGGCTCGACGCCTACCACGCCGAGGTCAGCGAACGGCTCGCGCCCAAGCTCGAGGGCGAGGCCCTGGCCTGGCTGGAGAAGCGTACCCAACCGCTGGCACGCCAACAGAAGTAGCGAGAAACGAGCAGGATGGTGGCCCCGGCCGCTCAGCCATCAAGCCGGGACGAGAGGCGTGAGGCGTGAGGCGTGAGGCGATCGGGATGGTGGCTCCGGCCGCTCAGCCTCCCAAACCTCCCGCATGACGCGCGGTTCGATTCTCGCAGCTCGTGGCTCAGTCCTCCGCCATCTCCGGCAGCAGCGTCTTGAGCTTGCGGGTCAGGGTGTTGCGGCCCCAGCCGAGCAGCTCGGCGGCGTCGCCCTTGCGGCCGCCGGTGTGCTTGAGCGCGGTCTCGATGAGGATCTTCTCGAAGTCGGGCACGGCTTCTTCCAGCAGATGGGTGTGGCCGGCCGCCAGGGCGCGGTCGGCCCAGTCACGGAAGGCGACGCGCCAGTCCCCGGAGACGCCGACGCTCTCGGCATCCCGCAGTTCAGGGGGCAGGTCCTCGATCATCACCTCGCGCCCGGAGGCCATCACGGTCAGCCAGCGGCAGGTGTTTTCCAGCTGGCGCACATTGCCTTGCCACGGCAGGCGGGTCAGGTGCGCCTCGGCTTCCTCGGTCAGCACCTTGGTGTCCGTCGACAACTCCTTGGCCGCTTCGATCAGGAAGTGCCGAGCCAGCCGCGGAATGTCCTCGCGCCGGTCGGCCAGCTTGGGCAGATGCACGCGGATCACATTGAGGCGGTGGAAGAGGTCCTCGCGGAAGCGCCCTTCATTGACCAGTTCCTCGAGGTGCTGGTGAGTCGCCGCGATGATGCGCACATCCACCTTGACCGGGGTGTGACCGCCGACCCGGTAGAACTCGCCATCCGCCAGCACGCGCAACAGCCGGGTCTGGGTCTCGGCCGGCATGTCGCCGATTTCATCGAGAAACAGGGTGCCACCATCGGCCTGCTCGAATCGCCCCTGGCGCTGCGCCGTGGCGCCGGTGAAGGCGCCCTTCTCGTGACCGAACAGCTCGGATTCGATCAGATCCCGCGGAATCGCCGCCATGTTCAGGGCGATGAAGGGCTTGCTGCCGCGCGGGCTGTGCTGGTGCAACGCCTGCGCCACGCGCTCCTTGCCGGTTCCCGACTCGCCGTTGATCAGCACCGTGATGTGCGACTGCGCCAGCCGGCCGATGGCGCGAAAGACCTCCTGCATGGCCGGGGCCTCGCCGATGATCTCGGTCTCCAGCCCCTCGGGGGGCGTGACCGGGCGCTCGCGCTCCCGGGCATGGGCCACGGCACGCCGCACCAGGGCCAGCGCCTCGTCGACATCGAAGGGCTTGGGCAGGTACTCGAAGGCGCCACCCTGGTAGGACGCCACGGCACTGTCGAGGTCCGAGTGCGCCGTCATGACGATCACCGGCAGGTCCGGATGGGATTCGCGCACCCGCGCCATCAGGTCCAGGCCATCGATGCCCGGCATGCGAATGTCGGTCACCAGCACATCCGGCGGGTCCTCGAGCAGGCGGGGCAGAACGTTATCGGCACGCTCGACGCACTCGACCTCCAGATCGGGCTGCGCCAGCGCCCGCTCCAGCACCCAGCGGATGGCGCGGTCGTCGTCGACGATCATGACGCGAGCGACTTCACTCATGAGGTTTCTCCAGCGGAATAAGCAGGCGGAATTCGGTATGGCCGGGCGCGGAATCGCACTCGATCAGCCCGTGATGGCGATGCAGGACCGACTGGGCAATCGACAGCCCCAGCCCACTGCCCTCGGCGCGCCCCGAGACCATGGGATAGAAGAGGGTTTCGCGCAGCCGATCCGGAATCCCCGGACCGTTGTCGATGATGGTCACCTCGCAGACCAGCCGATGGCGCTCGGCGCCCAGGGTGAACTGGCGACGCGCCCGCGTGCGCAGCATCAGGCTGGGCGCCGGTACCGCAGACTCGGTCATGGCCTCCACGGCATTGCGCGCCACATTGAGGATGGCCTGGATCATCTGCGCCTCATCCCCCGAGAGTTCCGGCAGGCTCGGGTCATAATCGCGGATGATGGTCACGCTCGGATGCTCGACCACCAGCAGCGAGCGCACTCGCTCCAGCGCCTTGTGGATGTTCAGCGGCGCATGCCGCTCGACCTGGTTCGGACCCAGCATGGCATCCACCATGTCGCGCAGGCGGTCGACCTCCTCGATGATGATTCGCGTGAACTCCGTCAACTGCGAGCCTTCGAGGTCGCGCTCGAGCAACTGCGCCGCCCCGCGAATTCCCCCCAGCGGGTTCTTGACCTCATGCGCCAGCCCCCGCGCCAGCACCTTGATGGTCTCCTGCCGTGTCTGCAGGGCCTCCTCCCGCGAAATGCGCAGCAGGCGGTCACGCGGTTCGATCTCCAACAGCAGCTCGTCCGCCGTCAAGGGGGTCACGGTGTAATCCACGGTCAGCATGTCACCGGTCGCCAGCGTCAGGCGTGCCTCGCGCTGGGTGAAGGGGTGAAACTCGTCACGCGCCTTGGCCAACAGTTCGCCGATGTCGGCCTCACTGGTGATCAGGTCCGGCAACGCCTGGCCCTGCACCCGCATATGGCTGAGAGCCAGCAGGGCCTCGGCGGCCGGATTCATCCATTGCAGCCGCAGCTCGCCGTCGAGCAGCAGGACGGCAGTGGTGAGATGTTCCATCAAGCGTTGATACATGGACGGTCCCGAGGTGCGCGAAGAAGAAGTTCCGGCCGGGGCCAGGCCATCCCGGGAGACGCCTGACCCCACAGGGAGAGATCGTTGCAAAAAGCACGCCATGTCACCGGCGCCGACACATGGGCCCCGGCGCATGACGGCATCTCACACTATGCACCATTTTAGTGCACAAGCATGGTGCATGCACACGGCTGGAGAAGCCCGTGCGCCCCCCATGCACGCCCAGCGAGCAGGCTGCGACGTCAGTCGCGGGAAGCGGCAGCAGGCCGATTGACGCTGGCGCGGCGCACATGCAGCGTCACTGCCGGAGTGCGGCGCAGCACCTGTGCTCCTTGATCGAGCAGCTCGGCCTGTAGGCGGTGACGGCCCCGCGCCAGATTGGTGAGCGGGATGGCCGGCTCACGCGTCGCGCTGCCGACGAGTTCCCCATCGAGGCGCAGGCGCCACCGATGCCCCGCCCGCAGGGCCGGACGAATGGCCAGGCGCACCTGCACATTACCCGCGGCACCGGTGGGCAGGGTGCTCTCGTCGGCAGGCGCGGCGATCGCGAAGGTGGTATAGGCCGGCGGCGCAGCATCAGACTGACCCGGCCCGACGCCCCTTCTCGTTGGCGCGGCCCGGTCCACGGTCGACGCCCCCGGCAGGGCCGGCACCACGCTGATCGGCGCCAGCTCGACGGGCTCACCGCCGCTGGCCGGATCATCCGAGTAGCGCACCCTCCCCTGGTCATCGGTCGCGCGATACAGCGTCTCGGCGGACACGACCAGGGGGAGGATGAGGGTCAGGCAGAGCGCCAGGCCCCGCAGGCCATTGCGGGTCATGATCAGGCTCCCGGCGTTCTCGACGCCGACATGGGCTCACGCCCCGACTATAGATCAGCGCCGCGGCGTTCGCCGGGCCGTGCCCAGCGGCCTGCCCGCATCGCCGGCACCACTGGCCGGTGACGTAGCAAAAAGGGCACGCCCGCAGGCGTGCCCTTGTTGATACCGGGGTCGGCCTCGCCTCAGCAGCTGTAGTACATGTCGAACTCGACCGGATGCGTCGTCATGCGCAGGCGCTCGATGTCCTCGGACTTGAGCTCGATGTAGGCATCGATCATCTCGTCGGTGAAGACGCCACCCTCGGTGAGGAAGCTGCGGTCGGCATCCAGTGCCGCCAGCGCCTGATCCAGGCTCTCGGCCACGGTCGGGATGGCCTTGCCTTCTTCCGGCGGCAGGTCATAGAGGTTCTTGTCCATGGCATCGCCGGGATGGATCTTGTTCTTGATGCCATCGATGCCGGCCATCAGCATCGCCGCGAAGCACAGATAGGGGTTGGCGGTCGGGTCCGGGAAGCGAAGCTCGACGCGCTTGCCCTTGGGGCTGGCGGTATACGGGATGCGGATGGAGGCGGAGCGGTTACGGGCGCTGTAGGCCAGCATCACCGGCGCCTCGAAGCCCGGCACCAGACGCTTGTAGGAGTTGGTCGAAGCGTTGGCGAAGGCGTTCAGGGCGCGTGCGTGCTTGATCACGCCGCCGATGTAGTACAGCGCCATTTCCGAGAGGCCGGCGTACTCGTCACCGGCAAACTGGTTCTGGCCGTCCTTCCAGAAGGACTGGTGAACGTGCATGCCGCTGCCGTTGTCGCCCACCACCGGCTTGGGCATGAAGGTCGCCGTCTTGCCGTAGGCGTGAGCCACGTTGTGCACCACGTACTTCATTTCCTGAAGTTCGTCGGCCTTCTTCACCAGGGTGTTGAACTTGACGCCGATCTCGTTCTGGCCGGCGTTGGAGACCTCATGGTGATGCACTTCGACACTCTGGCCGATGGCCTCCAGGGTGTTGCACATGGCACCCCGCATGTCATGGAAGCTGTCGACCGGCGGCACCGGGAAGTAGCCGCCCTTGACGCGCGGGCGGTGGCCCATGTTGCCGCCCTCGACGTGGCGATCGGTGGCCCAGGCACCTTCCTCGGAGCTGATCTTGTACATGGCGCCTTCGATGTCGGCTTTCCAGTGCACTTCGTCGAAGATGAAGAACTCGGGCTCCGGGCCAAAGAAGGCGGTGTCGCCCAGGCCCGAAGACTGCAGATAGGCCTCGGCACGCTTGGCGATGGAACGCGGGTCGCGCTCATAACCCTGCATGGTGGCAGGCTCGATGATGTCGCAACGCAGGACCAGGGTCGCGTCTTCGGTAAAGGGATCGAGATAGCCGGTACCGTCTTCCGGACGCAGGATCATGTCCGACTCGTTGATGCCCTTCCAGCCGTTGATGGAGGAACCATCGAACATCTGGCCGTTCTCGAAGAACTCTTCGTCGACATCCCGAGACGGGATGGTCACGTGCTGTTCCTTGCCTTTGGTATCGGTGAAGCGCAGGTCGATCCACTTCACATCGTGCTCTTCAATCAGGGCGAGAGTCTTGTCAGACATGAGGTCCTCCACAAATGAGCTTGGCTCGTTAACTCTGAAGCGTATTCAAAGCGTCCTGGCCGCTGGCCGGGCAGCCATTGTTGTAGCACGCAGTGGTGCAGCTGCCTACAACCGCCAGGACGACCATGGCGTTTGCAATGATGAAGCAGAAAGCGTGCCAAAATGGCGCACGCCACACCGATGAAAAAAATAACCACATGATATCAAAGGGAAAAATTTATATCCCGCGATGCCCCACATGAATGCCGCGGCCGATATCCCCCGCGTCAGGGGCATCCAGGGCCCGTTTCAGCGAACCAAAACAGGGCACGAAACACCCTGACGCACCAGAAAGGTGCGCCACAGTGACTCGCTCGCGTCCCGGCACTCGACCGGCCAGGCCAGCCGCCCGCACTTCGCTCTCACGCCCTTGCCAACCCCACCGTGGCGCGCCTTGTACCCGGCCCGCCGCGCGTATCACACAAATACGCTATTACCTGGCCGGCCTAGCCTGTACAATGCGCGCCCTAAACTTCCCTGCCCCGCGCCTAGGGTACTGAACACAACGTGTACATAGGTGCGTACAAACTGGCGATCCACACCCTATGAGCACGAACGCAAGTTCCAACATCGCGAACCTTCGCAACATTGCCATCATCGCTCACGTCGATCATGGCAAGACCACCCTGGTCGACAAGCTCCTCCAGCAGTCCGGCACCCTGGACCGCAAGGCGGAAGCCCAGGAGCGCATCATGGACTCCAACGACCAGGAGAAGGAACGCGGCATCACCATCCTGGCCAAGAACACGGCCATCCGCTGGCATAGCCCGGAAGACCGCGACTACCACATCAACATCGTCGATACGCCGGGACACGCCGACTTCGGCGGCGAGGTCGAGCGCGTGATGTCGATGGTCGACTCGGTGCTGCTGATGGTCGACGCCGTCGATGGCCCCATGCCGCAGACGCGCTTCGTTACCCAGAAGGCCTTCGATCAGGGCCTCAAGCCGATCGTCGTGGTCAACAAGATCGACCGCCCGGGCGCGCGTCCGGACTGGGTCATCGATCAGATCTTCGACCTGTTCGACAACCTGGGCGCCAGTGAAGACCAGCTCGACTTCCCGATCATCTACTGCTCCGCCCTCAACGGCGTGGCCGGTGAAGAGCCGGACCAGCTGACCGACGACATGACCCCCATGTTCCGTGCCATCGTCGATATCGTCGAGCCGCCCAAGGTCGAGCGCGAAGGTGCCCTGCAGATGCAGATCTCGGCGCTGGACTACAACAGCTATGTCGGCGTCATCGGCCTGGGCCGCATCACCCGCGGGGCCATGCGCCCCGGCCAGCAGGTCAGCGTGGTCACCAAGGAAGGCAAGGAGCGACGCGGCAAGATCGGCCAGGTCATGACCCACCTGGGCCTGGAGCGTGTCCAGACCGAAGAGGCCACCGCCGGCGACATCGTCTGCCTCACCGGCATCGAGAACCTGGCCATTTCCGACACGATCTGCGACCCGAACAACGTCGAGGCCCTGCCGGCCCTGACGGTCGACGAGCCGACCGTCTCCATGACCTTCCAGGTCAACGACTCGCCGTTCGCCGGCCGGGACGGCAAGTTCGTCACCAGCCGCAACATCAAGGAGCGCCTCGAGCAGGAGCTGATCCACAACGTGGCGCTGCGTGTCGAGCAGGGCGACAGCCCCGAGAAGTTCGTCGTCTCCGGGCGTGGCGAGCTGCACCTGGCCGTGCTGATCGAAAGCATGCGTCGTGAAGGCTTCGAACTGTCGGTGGGCCGCCCCGAGGTCATCATCCGCGAGATCGATGGCGTCAACCAGGAGCCCTACGAAGAAGTCATCATCGACTGCGAAGAGCAGCACCAGGGCGCCATCATGGAAGAGCTCGGCTACCGCAAGGGCGAGCTCAAGAACATGCATCCCGACGGCAAGGGTCGTGTGCGCCTCGACTTCAGCATCCCGGCACGCGGCCTGATCGGCTTCCGCGGCCAGTTCCTGACCCTGACCTCGGGCACCGGCATCCTGACCAGCCGTTTCGACTGCTATGGTCCGCTGCGCCCCGAAGCCTCCGTCGAGCGCCGCAACGGCGTGCTGGTGTCCATGGTCAGCGGCAAGGCCCTGGCCTATGCCCTGTTCGCCCTGCAGGATCGCGGCAAGCTGCTCGTCGAGCACGGCACCGAGGTCTACGAAGGCATGCTGATCGGCATCAACAACCGTGCCGAAGACATGGTGGTCAACCCGACCAAGGCCAAGAAGCTCGACAACATGCGTTCTTCCGGCAGTGACGAAGCCCTGGTGCTCACACCGCCCGTGCGCTTCACCCTGGAGCAGGCCGTGGAATTCCTCGACGACGACGAAATCGTCGAGGTCACCCCCAACCACGTCCGCCTGCGCAAGAAGCTGCTGTCCGAGAACGAGCGCAAGCGCTCCAAGAAGAACTGAGCGCCATCCGGCCTTTCGGCATCACGCCAAGCCCACCCTCAGCGGTGGGCTTTTTGCTGGCTGGTCGTGTCTGGCCGGATGTTCTGGTTGACGCGGAAGGTGTTGTCCGGATCGTAGCGCCCCTTGATCCGCGCCAACCGCGGATAGTTGGCGCCATAGGTCGCCTGAATGCGCTCGCTGCCCTCGTCCATCATGAAGTTATAGTCGCACCGCATCATCCGGCTCCGCGGTATAGCGCTGCAGCTGCTCCCACCACACCACCTGGTCAGCCGCTTCGCGGGGTGACATCAGCCGGGCGAAGACCTCACGAATGGCGCTGTTGGGGTGGCCCCAGCCGACTTCGATCAGCTGCTCCAGTGCGCGGGCCTCATCGGACTGCTGTTGGTTGACGCCCGCGGAATAGGCGCCATGGGCATAGGCATTGTAGAGAATCAGGTGACTGACCCGCTCGGGATAACGCGCGGCATAGGCGATGCGGACACTGTCCGACGTTGTGCAAAAATTGATCACCTGCCTCATATACTGAGGCTTGCGTATCCCCTGACGACTTGCGAAATGCCCCCCGCCAACAGGCAGTCGTCGCGACGACTGCCGAATGATAGGCTGAAGGTTCCTTACTCACTGCGATGGAGTGACACTCAGATGGCCGATTTTTCGCTCAAACCCGTTGAGGCACCCGACAGCAATGCCAAGAAGCTGCAGGAAGGACAGGAGTTCTTCGTGCAGGACAACCTAGGGCGCGTGCTCAACTGCCGCGTCACCGAACGCCTGCCGGACGGCAAGTTTGTCGCCGAGATTCTCGGCCTGGGCGGCGCAGGCGCCAAGTCCGCCAAGGAGCTGATCGGCGAAACCATCACCGTCGGCTGGGAAGAGGTGCGCTTCGACGCCCCACCCGGCGTGACCACGGTGCAGTAAGCGCGCCACGCCCAGATAACCCTGACACACGAGGTACGCTCATGCACAAACACATCGAGTGGGACCAGCCGGGTGACAAGAGCGTGCTGCGCTACTTCGCCGACCACCCGGACGACTTCCCCGAGCCGCATGTCGGCAGCATCATCTCGGGGCTGTACAAGGGCGCCACAGTGCGGGTTCGCGTGGAAGCCCGACTCGACGACGGCACCAACATCGGCGACGTGGTGGCCCTGATCGCCTCCGCCGACGGCAAACGCCAGCAGAGTCTCGGCGACCTTTCGGTAGGCGATACCGTGCGCCTGCCCGATAGCGCGCGCGCCCTGGAACCCGGCCACCCCCAGGCAGACGACGAGGAAGCGGAAGACTGATCCGGGGCGCCATTGCCAGTCGTTCGCCCAACGACGCCTAAACGCTCGCACACTAGCCAGGTAGCACCTCGATGGCGCAGAGTTGACGCCGATGCGGCAAAGCAGCAAAGTGCGGCATCTTTCAGCCTGGGAACTTGCGGCACACGGGACGAGGCCAGCCTCGAGCCCGATGGCCGAGCACCAGCAGCGACTCATACCGAACGCCTGACGCAGCAGGCGGCAGCGGACCGAAGCGACACGGCAATGGCAGGACCTCCATGAGCACGAACAACATCTGGACGCACAAGGGGACCTTCCTGTTGGCCGCCGTCGGCTCGGCGGTCGGGCTGGGCAACCTGTGGCGCTTCCCGTACCTGGCCGGCGAGAACGGCGGCGGCGCCTTCCTGCTGATTTACATCGTCACGCTGTGCATCGTCGGCGTGCCCATCCTGATCGCCGAGATCCTGCTGGGACGCAGCAGCCGGCGCAGCCCGATCATGGGCATGCGCTTTCTGAGCCGCACCCACAACGCCTCGCGGGCCTGGGAATCGATCGGCTGGTTGAGTGCCGCCGCGGCCCTGATCATCCTCAGCTTCTACTCGGTAATTGCCGGCTGGGCGCTGCACTATACCTGGCGCATGCTGACCGGTGCGCTGGCCAACGCCGATGCCGAGCTCGCCTCCAGCAGCTTCCAGAGCCTGCTCGCCTCGCCGTCGCTGCTGACGCTCTATCACACTCTGTTCATCGCCGCCTCGGGGCTGATCGTCGGCCTTGGCGTACATCGCGGCATCGAGAACGGCCTGCGTTTGATGATGCCGGCCTTGCTGGCCATTCTGGTGGTGATCCTCGCCTACAGCGTCATGCACGGCAACATGCCGGCGGCGGTCGATTTCCTGCTGACCCTGCAGTTGAGCGACCTCAGCTTTGAAGGCTGGCTGGCCGCCATGGGCCAATCCTTCTTCACCCTGAGCCTGGGCATGGGCGCCCTCATGGCCTATGGCGCTTACATGCCCGGTGAGATCTCGCTGAGCCGCACGGCACTGGCCATCGTGGTCATCGATACCGTTGTGGCCCTGATCGCCGGCCTGGCCATCTTCGCCCTGGTCTTCGGCGCCAGCCTGGATCCCGCCGAAGGCCCGGGCCTGATGTTCATCACCCTGCCGCTGGCCTTCGTCGAAATGCCGGGCGGCTCGCTGGTCGGTGCGGTCTTCTTCATCCTGGTACTGGGTGCCGCGATCAGCTCGGCCATCTCGATGATCGAGCCGGTCGCCGCCTTCCTGGTCGAACGCTTCGACCTGACCCGGGCGCAATCCGTGACGGCCATGGTGATCGCCAGCTGGACCCTCGGTCTGCTCACCGTCTTCAGTTTCAACGTCTGGTCCAGCGACAGCCCCTTCCACGACCTCCTGGGCATCAACGCTTTCCAGCTGATGGAGCTGCTCACGCATATCCTCATGCCGCTCGGTGGCCTGATGGTCGCGCTCTTTGCCGGCTGGGCGTTGACTCATGGTGAAATCATGAAGGAATTGCGGACCAGCGAAGGATGGCTGCACACCTGGCGCTTTCTGGTACGCTTTATATCGCCGGCAGCGGTGGCGTTCGTCTTCCTGCGCGCCATCCCGCAGATTGACGGCTATCTGCTGCCCCTGATCGGTGCCACAGTGATCGTGGGGGCTTTTGCCGCCAGTCGTATCATGCGGGCGGAACACCCGCGCAGCCGCTGAGCCCTCAGGACCGGGTGGCGACACCACTCCGCCGGGGCACGCAACACCGAGCCGTGAACAACAAGCCATGGCGTGATCCGCCATGGCAAAACAATGAATGACACAGACGGAATCCCCACCATGTCTGCCATCATCGACGTCCACAACGTCAACAAGGCCTTCGGCGGCCTGCAGGTCATCGACGACTGCTCGATCCAGGTCGGCCGAGGCTCCGTCACCGGGCTGATCGGCCCCAATGGCGCCGGCAAGTCGACCCTGTTCAACATCATCGCCGGCGCCCTGCCGCTCGACAGCGGCCGGGTCGAGCTGGAAGGCGAGGACATCACCAACCGCCCCGCCAACGAACTCTTCCACAAGGGCCTGCTTCGCACCTTTCAGATCGCCCACGAATTCGCGCACATGACGGCACTCGAGAACCTGATGATGGTGCCGCCCCGTCAGGCCGGCGAGAACCTCTTCAGCACCTGGTTCAAACCCGGCACCGTGGGCCGGGAAGAAGCCGAGGTACGCCGCCGCGCCCACGAGGTCATCGACTTCATCGGCCTGCATCACGTGCGCAACGAACTGGCCGGCAACCTCTCCGGCGGGCAGAAGAAACTGCTCGAACTCGGCCGCACCATGATGACCGATGCCAAGGTCGTGCTGCTCGACGAGATCGCCGCCGGGGTCAACCGCACCCTGCTGGGCGACCTGATTCGCAACATCGAGCGTCTTAACCAGGAGATGGGCTACACCTTCCTGGTCATCGAACACGACATGGACATGATCGCGCGCCTCTGCGATCCAGTGATCGTGCTGGCCCAGGGCAGCGTGATGGTCGAAGGCACCATCGAACAGATTCGCAACGATCAAAGAGTGATCGAGGCCTACTTCGGTGCCAATGTGGCCTGAACGCGAGTCCGACCTCGGCAGCTCATGAACAACAAGGGGGCAACACGGAAATACTGACTGGCTAGCCCGGCCCGGCAGCCACCAGGCACAGGCACACGGCCTTATTTCCGCAGCCTCGTACGCAGAGATCCAAACCTTATGCCTCTACTCGACGCACGCGACGTGCATGGCGGCTACGGCGGCATGAACATCCTCAACGGGGTGAACATGGCCATCGAGGCCAGCGAGGTCGGCGTCATCGTCGGCCCCAACGGCGCCGGCAAGTCGACCATGCTCAAGGCCATCTTCGGCCTGCTCACGGTCAACCAGGGCGAAATCCTGCTCAACGGCGACCCCATCCACAACCTGCCGCCCAACAAGCTGGTACGCCGCGGCATGGGCTTCGTGCCCCAGGAGCACAACGTCTTTCCGAGCATGACGGTGCAGGAAAACCTGGAGATGGGCGCCTACCTGAAGCCGGACAACGTCAAACGCATGCTGGAACGCGTCTACGAGTTCTTCCCGCCCCTGCAGGAAAAGCGCCACCAGCCAGCCGGCGAGCTTTCGGGTGGCCAACGCCAGATGGTGGCCATGGGCCGTGCCCTGATGCCCGAGCCCGACCTGCTGCTGCTCGACGAACCGACCGCCGGCCTCTCGCCGCTGTACATGAACGAGATCTTCGAGCGGGTCAAGGAAGTCAACGCCGCCGGCGTCGGCATCCTGATGGTCGAGCAGAACGCCAAGCAGGCGCTCGCCATCGCCGACAAAGGCTTCGTACTGGCCGCTGGCCAGAACCGTTTCACCGATACCGGCGCGGCCCTGCTGGCCGACCCGGATGTCGCCAAGAGCTTTCTGGGCGGCTGAGCCTGGCTCGGCATCGACGGAACCATCTGGAGGCTGTGCCTTGAACGAACTCATCTTCTTCATCAACTACGTGGTGATCTCCGGCAGCGTGTCCGGTTCGATCTATGCCATGGGTGCCGTGGGCGTAACGCTGATCTTCAGCATCATGCGCTTCGCCCACTTCGCGCATGGCGACATGATGACCTTCGGCGCCTTCATGGTGCTGCTGCTGACCACCCTCTTTCCGCAGGCCGGTGCGGCCATCGGCATTCCCACGCCGATTTTGCTGATGCCGCTGGCCATGGCGCTGACCGCCGGCCTGGCGGTGGGCATCGACCGCACCTTCTACAAGCCGCTGCGCGCCCATGGCGTCAAACCCATCGTCATGGTCATCGCCTCGCTGGGCGTGACCCTGATGCTGCAGGGCCTGATCCGCCTGTTCGCCGGCACCGGAGGCTCGAGCCTGTACGTGGATGACCGCAAGGAAATCTTCCGCCTGCCGGTACCCATCGAAAGCGTGCGAGTGCCCGTGGTCATCACCGAGCCGCAGCTCTACCTGTTCGGCCTGACCATCATCAGCGTCATCGGCCTTCACCTTTTTCTCAGCCGATCGCGGCTCGGCAAGGCCATGCGCGCCATGTCCGACAACCCTGACCTGGCCCAGGCCTCGGGCATCAACACCAACACCATCGTCGCGGTGACCTGGATGCTCGCCGGCGGCCTGGCGGCCATCGCCGGCACCCTGCTGTCGCTGGATGTCACCTTCAAGCCCGACCTCAGCTTCTTCCTGCTGCTGCCAATCTTCGCCGCGGCCATCGTCGGTGGCGTCGGGCATCCCTTCGGCGCCATTGCCGGCGGCTTCGTGGTCGGCTTCGCCGAAGCCCTGGCAGTCTTCAATTGGGGCCTATTGTTGCGTCCCTTCCGCGATAGCTTGCCCGAGTGGCTGGAACTGCCCAGCAACCTGGCCTTCGTCGGCACCGAGTACAAGATCGTGGTGCCCTTCTTCATCCTCGTCGCCATCCTGGTGTGGCGCCCCACCGGCATCTTCAAGGGCAAGGTGATCACATGACACAGTCACATCACACAGAACCTTCCCCGGAACCTCAACAAGCCGACAGTGTCGCGTCGCCGCGGCGCTTTCCGCTGCGCGAAACGGTCCTCTTCCTGGGCCTGCTGGGCGTGGTGCTGTGGGTCTACGCCACCATGGGCGCCGCCTACGGCACTCGCATGCTGGTCGAATCCGCCTGTTACGCCATACTGGCCCTGGGTCTGACCATCCAATGGGGCTATGCCGGCCAGTTCAATGCCGGCGTGATGGGCTTCGTCGCCCTGGGCGGCTTCTGCGCCATGTTCTTCAGCATCCCGGTCAATGACGCCTTCTGGAACAGCGAACTGCCCGGCGAACTGGGCAAGGCGCTGCTCTACATGGTCGGCGCCTTCGTGTTGGTGGTGGCTGCCACGCGTCTGAATCGCATCGGCGTGCCTAGGCCGCTGCGCACGACCATCGCCGTCATCCTCGGCGTCGTGCTTTACCTGGTGGTGATCAGCAACTTCCGTGAGGTGGCCGGCCAGATCGAATCCCAGGCCGGCTTCATCGGCGGCATGAACCTGCCGGTCTGGTTCGGCTGGATCATCGGCGGCGCCCTGGCCGGTGGCGTCGGCTACTTCATCGGCCACGTCTGCCTGGGCCTGCGCAGCGACTACCTGGCCATCGCCACCATCGGCATCGCCGAGATCATCAAGGCGTTTCTCAAGAACGCCGACTGGCTGACCCGTGGCACGGCCACCGTCTCGCCCCTGCCATGGCCGGTGCCGGAACCGAGCGAGGTCGGCTTTACCCTGGCACGTGCCATATACCTGTCGGTCACGGCCGTGATCATTGCGGTGATCTTCTTCCTGCTACACCGTGCCTACAACGCCCCCTGGGGGCGCATGATCCGCGCCATCCGCGATAACGAAGTCTCGGCCGCGGCCATGGGCAAGGACATCAACAAGCGCCGGCTGGAAATCTTCGTGCTGGGTTGCATCCTGATGGGT
Source organism: Halomonas halmophila (assembly GCF_006540005.1). GTDB lineage: Bacteria > Pseudomonadota > Gammaproteobacteria > Pseudomonadales > Halomonadaceae > Halomonas > Halomonas halmophila. The sequence goes on from NZ_BJOC01000039.1 coordinate 28,235, forward strand.
ATCGGTGGCGCCGTGCTGGCCAGCTTCAACAGCCTCTTCGACCCGGTGGGGTACCTGCCGCTCAACCACACCTTCCTGGTGCTGGTCATGGTCATCCTCGGCGGGCCGGGCAACAACCTGGGCACCATCTTCGGCGCCGTGGCGGTCTACATCATCTGGATCATGTCCGGGCCGCTGGCCCTGAGCCTGATGGAGTGGGCGGCCAATGCCGGAGCGGGGGTGTTCGGCTGGGATGTGCCGACCAACCTGGACAGTCGCGCCTTGCAGGCCAGGGTGTTCGTCATCGGCTTGCTGATCAGCCTGGTGCTGCGCTTCGCACCCAAGGGCATGCTGCCCGAGAAGGTACGCCACCACGGCTGATTCAGGGCTGCATACCTGCAAAAACAAGGGCCCCGGTCGTATGACCGAGGCCCTTGAGGTTTCCCAGCTAGCGCGAAAGCGTTGCCAAGAGGAGTATGGCTCAGCTTACCGGTTCAGGAACCGGTATCCTGTTCGCCCCCTTCACTGCCACCTTCCGCACTTTCGGGCTTGACCTGGCCCTTGCTGACGAAGGAGCCGTCCTCGACGGCCATCTCGACCACCACGCCAGGCACGTCGCCGCTCTTGTCGAACTCATGCGTACCGGAGGCGCCTTCGTAGTTGACCTCGGTGCCCGCCGCGATCAGTTCCTTGGCCTTCTCCCACTCGCCCGGCAGGACGACCTCACCCGGCGCCGAAGCAACACTGCGCAGAGCCTCGGACAGCCCCTCGCGCTCGGCGTTGCCGTTCTGCTCGATGGCCAGGCCCAGCAGGAAAGCGGCATCGTAGGCCTGGGCGGCAAACACCGCGCTCGGGTCGACATCGGCCGCCTTGGCCGCCTCGTTGAAGATCTCGGTACCTGGGAGGTCCGGGCTGCCCGGCCGCGTGGCGATCATGCCCTCCAGGACATCCGCGCCAATGGCATCGACCAGGCTGTCGCCGACCATGCCATCCGCCCCGATGTACTGGGTAAACATGCCGCTCTCGTAAGCCTGGCGCATGACCGTCTGGCCCGAGGTATCGGCATAGGCCAACACCACCAGGTTGGGCACACCGGTGGCAGCCAGCTTACCCAGCTCCGCCCGGTAGTCCGCCCGGTTATCCGTGTGGGGCACGTTGGCCGCCACCGTACCGCCCTCTTCCTCGAAGGCGGTGGTGAAGGCTTCCGCCAGACCACTGCCATAGTCGTTGTTCACATAGGTGACCACGACTTCCTCGATGCCCTTGTCCATCAGCAGCTTGGCGAGCATCCTGCCCTGGAAGGCATCCGACGGCACGGTGCGAAACACCAGGTCGTTGTCTTCGATATTGGACACGGCCGGCGCCGTGGAAGCCGGAGATACCATGGTCACGCCACCCGGCACGGCCGCATTATTGGCCGCCGCCACGGTGGCGCCGGTGCAGAGGGCGCCGACAATCGCCGTTACATTCTCGGTGTTGACCATGCGGTCCGCCGCGTTGGAGGCCGCCGAGGCATCCGAGCAGGTGGTATCGCCGGTGGGCATGACGATGTCCTGGCCATCCAGCACACCGCCCTGTTTATTGATCTGCTGAACCGCCAGCTTAGCACCATTGAAGATCGGCGGCGTCAGGCTCTCGATGCCCCCGGTGAAGCCACCCAGAAAGCCGATCTTGACCTCTGCCTGGGCCATGCCCGTGAACGCCACGGAGGAGGCCGCTACTGCCATCGCTAGAACGCGTTTTTTCATGATTGTTGGTCTCGTTTCAGGTTGCACAGGAATACACCTACCTAATCTGGAAGGAAGGGCCACAAAACTCAAGCCATGGCTGCCAACGGTAGGCACAAGGCCGCGCCATGGGTCTACACTCTCATGCACAGCCCGCTCCTCGTCCCTGCGGCGCTGGCCCACCATTACCGGGAGACCGACCATGATCCACCGCACCCCCTGTCACGGCGCGCGACTGATGCTCGGCAGCCTGCTGCTCGCCAGCCTCAGCGGCACCGCCATGGCCGACGCGAGCAGCGGCCAGACGATCGACTACCAGCAAGGCGGCGACACCTTCAGCGGCTACCTTGCCAGCGCTCCGGACGAAGCCCGCGGCACCGTGCTGATCATCCACGACTGGGATGGCCTGACCGACTACGAGCGCCAGCGCGCCGACATGCTCGCCGCCCAGGGCTATGACGCCTTCGCCGTCGATCTCTACGGCAAGGGCAACCGTCCGGTGGAAACCGACGCCAAGAAGGCCGAGACCGCCAAGCTCTACGACGACCGCGAACGCATGCGCCAGCTGACCCTGGCCGGCCTGGAAGAAGCCCGCCAGCAAGGCGCGGCGCGGCCCACCGTGGTCATGGGCTACTGCTTCGGCGGCGCCGTGGTGCTGGAACTGGCCCGCTCCGGACAAGCCGAAAACGTGAACGGCTACGCCACCTTCCACGGCGGCCTGGGCACCCCCGAGGGTCAGTCCTACCCGGCCGACATGCCGCCCCTGCTGGTCGCCCATGGCGGCGCCGACAGCTCCATCTCCATGGAGGACGTCGCCACGCTATCCGAAGAGCTGGAAACCGCCGGCGCCACCTACGAGATCGAGGTCTACTCCGGCGCCCCCCACGCCTTCACCGTGCTGGGCAGCGACGCCTACCAGAAACGCGCCGATCAAAAATCCTGGGCCGCCTTCCAGACCCTGCTCGACGAGGCGCTGTAAGCCAAGCACCCGACGAGGACCGACAAGCCAGGGCTCACGAGGCCAGTGCCGCCTCGACGAGCTCCCTGGCTTCCTCGCTCATCGGCAGGCCCAGCGCCAGCTCGCGTGCCTGCGGCGACATCTTGCCCCAGGTCTTGCGCACAATGCGGATCAAGTGGTCACGCTCCACCTGCTGCGAAAAGTCCGCAAAGTAATTTTCCAGAAAGACCAGACAGGCGCAGTCTTCCACAGCCTGGGTCCCGGCCTCCCGACCCAGCCCCTGCTTGCGGATCATGCGCGCCACCTGCTCGGCACTCTGCTCATCGAAGCCGGCCTCGCGCATCAGCCGCGCCGTGATCTCGCCGGCACGCTTGCCCTGATCGCGCCGCCAGGTGAGATACCCGACCCGACCTTGCTCATATTCATCTCGCGGCACCTGCCAGCGCTGCAGGTGCTGGCCACGCACCGCCAGCTGCACCAGCTCATCCGGCGCCGCCTCCAGCCGCTCCAACCAGGCACTCATGCGCCCGGCGTGCCATAGCTCCTTGGGCAAGGACTGCCCCTCGACCTCCACCCGGCGCGGATCCTCCGCGTGCAGGGCATCAAGCGCCTCGAGCGCTCGCTGAGCTTCCGCGGATACTGCCATGACGGCCTCCCTCGATCGGTTCTAAACGGCAATGCCGCCATCTAAACACAGCACGCCCCGAAGGGGGTCGATTTGCAGGGCCGCAGCAGGCCGGTTAGGTTATTGCACGAATATTCAACAAAGGAATACCACCTTGACTCACCTTCGTGCCCTCTCCTCCAGCCTCGTACTGCTCGGCACCACCGGCCTCCTGGCCCCCATGGTCGCCCAGGCCCAGAACGGCGCCCTGGCCCAACAGCGCCAGGACCTCCAGAACTTCCAGGTCATCGCCCACCGCGGTGCCAGCGGCCACGCCCCGGAACACACCTGGCACGCCTACGACAAGGCCGTGGCCATGGGTGCCGACTACCTGGAGCTGGACGTTCACATGAGCGCCGACGGCCACCTGATAGCCATTCACGACACCAGCCTGGAGCGCACCACCGACGGCCAGGGCCCGGTCAAGGAGCACGACCTCAGCGAACTCAAGACGCTCGACGCCGGCAGCTGGTTCAACGCGGCCCACCCCAAACACGCCGACGACGCCTACCAGAACGCCCGGCTGCTGACCCTCGACGAAGTGATCGAACGCTACGGGCAGGACGTGCGCTACTACATCGAGACCAAGTCTCCCGAAGACTACCCCAAGCTGCAGAGCGCCCTGGTCAGCAAGCTCGAGGCCGCAGGCCTGGTGCAGGCCGGCTCGGTGGTCATCCAGTCGTTCAGCCAGCCCAGCCTGCAGGAAGTGCACGGCCTCAACCCCGATATCCCCCTGGTGCAGCTGCTCTGGTACTCCCCCGGCGATGACGGCAGCCTCGAGGAATGGACCGGCGTGACGCCCGCCCCCGCCGAAATCACCGACGCCGATTTCCAGGCCATCGCCGACTACGCCGTGGGCGTCGGCCCCAACTACCAGTACGACGGCCAGACCGTCATCGACGAGAGCTTTATCAAGCAAGCCCACGCCAACGACCTGCTGGTGCACAGCTACACCATCAACGACCAGGCCAGCATGCGCCAACTGCTCGACTGGGGCGTCGACGGCCTGTTCACCAACTTCCCTGATCGCTTGGAGGAGGTGCTGGCAGACAGGCAGGAAACAGGAAAGGACTAACCCATAACTCGCTTGTCGGCATCGTATAAAGCCAGAAACCGCCATATCTAGGACTCAGGTGGCAATAGAAGCAGAGCCGTACACATCCGCGCCAAGCGGGTCTATATTCGTGTCATGCTCGATCACAGCGTGTACGGCAACGGGGGGGCTGACCCATGAGCGCCATTCTTGATCAAGCGGCCATGCATTGGCCGCATATCGCGCCCCTGCTCACCGAACCCGAGAACGAAGAGGGTTACGACGCCAAGGTTGAGGCGCTGGATGCACTCCTCGACATGGTGGGCGATGATGAAGATCACCCGCTGGCGGGCCTAGCGGCACGCTTGGGCGACATCATCGAAGCCTACGATGAAGAGCATCGGCCGATGCCAGAAGCTTCCAGCGTTGACGTGCTCCGTTACCTCATGGAATCGCATGGGGTGACGCAGCGCCATATGCCGGAAATCGGCCCCCAACCCGTTGTATCCGCCATCCTGGCTGGCAAGCGCTCCCTGAACTGGCGCCAGATCTGCGGGCTATCCAAACGTTTCGGCGTGCCAACTGATGCCTTCAAGGAACCGTATCGTTCTGAGCACCATCGTTGATGCCATCCGAGCAATAGTAGCGTTAACCACCCAGTGGCGTCGGCGATCGCGCAGCCCCACGCCAACGACAAGGCCAGCATGCGCCAGCTGCTCGACTGGGGCGTCGACGGCTTGTTCAACAACTTTCCTAACCGGTTAAGGGAAGTGCTGGAGGTAGTGTTGAGCGGACACTGGACCATCACCGTCAATGGGAACTGGCGACTCACCTTCACCTTTGATGGCGAAGACGCCATCTTGGTGGACTATCAGGATTACCACTAGGAGGTCGCATGAACCGCATGCACAACCCCGCGCATCCCGGCGCCGTGCTGCGCGAGTACATCGGCGACATCTCGGTCACCGAAGCCGCCAGGCGCTTGGGCATAACGCGCGCCGCGCTGTCTCGCATCCTCAACGGTAACGCCGGCATTTCAGCCGACATGGCGCTACGCCTTGAGCAGGCGCTTGGCACCAGCGCAGAGATGTGGCTGGAGATGCAGCTCAAGTACGAGCTCTGGCAGGCAGCACAGCAGCCGCGTGCCCGGGTCACACCTTTACACGCCGCGGGGTGAGACCTCACTCCACACAATCATCACTCTTTGACGCTACAGCCAGTCCTTCTCCTGGATCATACCCGGATACCGGCATAAGTTTCCCCGGGAGCGGGAGAGACCAACATGCGCTTGTACCCACACTTCTTGCTGATGTTCTATGCTGGCAATGATCTTGTCCTGGGCATGGCTGCCGACCCCTTCGCGGATATAGGCGTTGATGAGGGCTAGCGCGGGTGCCTCCCGCGCGGCAAGCTCCCCCTTTGCTACGTTCTTCCTTACTCTCGCCAGCTAGCCTTGCGCCCCGACAGTCATCTCGGCATATGCTTCCATCACACGGCGTAAGAGACCAATATTCGTCTGATGTGTCCTACGCAAGCAGCGTGAGGCATCTGGGGATGGCGAACCAGCCTTGCGCCGTGCCTTGCGTGTGCCCCCTCTCATAGCGCTTCGCCATGTGGGCTTAGTTCTAGACGAAGCAGCCTCTACTACCATAGCTACCTGCAGTACTCGTGGCTGCTTGCGCGGCAGCGAACGGGCAACGTCGAGCATCGCGAGGCTTATCCACTTTCTAAGCTGCCTGGGCGGCAGCGAACCTTCCCTGCGCGAAGCCAACCGGGAACTGAAA
>NZ_BJOC01000040.1 GCF_006540005.1 Halomonas halmophila
GTTTGTAAACACCCTCTCAGTCGGCGTGCTCCGCTGCCGGGACGTCGCGCCAGTGATGACGACGGTAGTGGCGATAATAGGCGATCAGCACGCCCGAGCGGGTCGCGGTAAAGAGCGTGAAGGCCAGCCACAGGCCGTGATTGCCCCAGGGTTGGGTCAGCCACCATATCGGCAGGTAGACGGCCAGGCCGATGAAGATGCTGTTGCGCATCTCGCGGATGGCCGTGGCGCCGATGAAGACGCCATCCAACAAGTAGCTCCAGACGGCGATCAGCGGCATCACGACCACCCAGGGCAGGTAGGTGGCGGCGCTTTCCCGGACCTCCGGCAAACCGGTCAACAGGGCGATCAGCCACTGGCCGCCGATGGCGAAAGCCAAGGCGGCGATACCCGCCGTGAGCAGGGAGAAGCCCGCCGCGCTGCGCACCGCCCGGGCGAATGCCTGCCAGCGTTGTCGGCCCACGGCATGGCCGGTCAAGGCCTCGGCGGCGTGAGCGAAGCCGTCGAGTCCATAGGATGTGAGCATGATGAACTGCAGCAGGACGGCATTGGCGGCCAGCACGGTATCGCCCTGGGCCGCGCCCCGGGAGGTGAAAAAGGCCATGGCGAACAGCAGGCCCAGGGTGCGCACGAAGAGGTTGGCGTTGACCCGGAACAGTTCGCTGTAGGCCGCCATCCTGAGCAGCCGGGAGCGTCGGAAGCGTCCGCCGAGCTGCTGCAACTGGCGGCTGACCAGCCAGAGCCCGACGCTCAGGGCACTGTAGTCGGCGATGACCGTGGCCCAGGCCACGCCATCACTGGTCATGCCCAGGCCGACCACGAACCACAGGTCGAGCAGGATGTTCACGGCATTGGTCAGCACCATGATGATCAGCGTCACCCGGGAGTTCTGCTGGCCGAGAAACCAGCCGAGGATGGCATAGTTGGCCAGTACGGCGGGCGCCGACCAGAGACGAATCGAGGCATATTCACGCGCCAGTGCCGTGGCCTGCTCACTGCCATCCAGCAACCACAGGCCCAGCTCGACCAGTGGTCGGCCGGCCAGGATCAAGGTGAACCCGATGCCCATGGCCAGCAGCAGCGACTGACCGAGCAGGTTGCGCACGCCCTCGTCGTCGCCGCGCCCGGCCGCCTGGGAAGTCAGGCCGGTGGTGCCCATGCGCAGGAAGCCGAAGCCCCAGTAGAGAAAACCGAACAGGGTGGCGCCCAGGGTCACCGCCGCCAGATAACGGGAATCCGACAGATGGCCGACCACGGCGGTATCCACCAGGCCGAGCAGCGGCACGGTGATATTGGACAGGATGATGGGCCAGGCCAGCGTCCAGACGCGGCCCCGGGAGAACTCGGCAGATGACACGACGGCTCCGGATGTTCAGCGAGCCGCTCAGGATGGGGGAGATGAGGCGTTCGAGCAAGACGCGGCTCTCGCCATCAGCGAGAGCCGCGGGGGTGGCAGCGAGTGCCGTCGATAGCCTTACTGGGCGTCTTTCGGCTTGTCGGGGTTGGCGTCCGGCAGGCAGTTCACGGTTTCGCCACCCTGGTCATTGACCAGCACCCCTTGTGGCGCGCGCCGTCCACCTTCGAGTTCGATGGACGCGCTGAGCCAGTCGACCATGGTGCGGCCCAACTCCATGGCGTCTTCGGCACGCGTCTGGCTGTAGTGCGTCAGGAGCTGTCGGGCCTGTTCCCGCTGCCCCTGCTCGATCAGGGTGCGCGCCGAGGATTCGACCCATGCCAGGTCATTGAAGCTCTGCTGTTCGAAGCCTTCCAGCAGCGCGGTGACACGCGGAAGGAAGGTGTCCGGCTTCTCGCAGGTGAGGTACAACACCTGCTTGAAACGGCGGCCGGCAAAGTCTGAGGCTTCCTGTACCTGAAAGTCAGGGTTGAGGAAGCTGGATGCGGCGCCCTTGGTCAGGTAACGGTGCTGGCCATATTCCTGGGGAACTTCCTGAACGCCCTGCCACCAGGGCACAAAGGGGGCCGCCACGGAACCGGTGGGGGCGACCCAGGCGCGAATCAGGTCGCTGTCGGTATCGCCGGCCAGGCTGATGACCTGACCGTAGCCTGCTTCATCGTCGGCGATACGCGGGTCGCGTACGCGTTCAATCATGTCCTGCTCGGTGACCGGAGCCATATCCTCGAGGGCTTGTTCGAGCTCGGCCTGGGTCATGTACTTGTGACCGCCGGTGCGCGCCTGGGTATCCTGGCGGCCGTAGGTCTCGAAGACATTGAAGTCTCCCGAACCGTCATACCACCCCTGCTCCTCGGCAAAGCTGATCAGGTTGGGTGAGCCCATGAAGTCGGGGTTTTCCTCGTAGTCCTTGGGGAACTCCTCGATATAGCCGGGATACAGGACCCGGACGTCGTCCGGCCCCAGCCGTTCGGCTGCCCAGAGTTCCTGGCTACCGGCGAATTCCCAGACGACCCAGCCTTCTTCGTCATCGGCGATCAGGTGGGTATTGCCGCCATATGTTGAGTAGCCATGTTGCTCGATCAGGCGGCCGATCAGTTCGACACCTTCGCGGGCTGTCTTGGCCCGCTCCATGACGAGTCGCGCCAGGTCACTGTACTGCGGCCCCTTCTGGGGCGTCTGTGTCATGTCGATCAGTTCGCTGCGGCTGGTCGCCCAGATGTCGCGGACGGCCACGCCGTGCTCGTTGACACCACCATTGGTGAGCGGTGCGGGGAAGCCGACAAAATCGGAGTAGGACATGGACAGGTAGCGATAGGTCTGCGGAACCTGCGGGATTTCGATCAGCTCGCCGGGAATGGAAGCGTCCTGGGTGACCCCCACGGAAACGGTGGCATCCTCGGCGTGTTCCCTGGCAGGCACGATTTCCAGCCAGTGGCTCGAGACTTCTTCGCCTGTCCCGCCGATCATCACGTTGCCGCTCTCGGTGAGGTTCTTGCCGACGTAAAAGCCATAGCTGGACCAGGCAGCCGGGCTGGCGGCCACCGCGGTCAGGGCAACGAGGAGGGTGGTAGTGCGGGTATGCAATCGCATGCTGACTCCTTGAAAGCAGAAGACCACGCACTCCGTTGGCGTGGTCAGGGTGATGGGCCGGTACCCGAGGAGGGCAGGAACCATGCTTCAGCCTAGTTCAAGGAGCGTCGGGGGGACAAAAAAGGTTCTTTGAGGCGTCAATGAAACACCTCGGGCGGATGGCAGACAGGGTGGTTGGGCGGCCTCTGGCCCTCACGCCGCCGTGATGCGCTGATACTTTTCCATCAGGGCGTCGCGGGATTCCTCGCGTTCCGGGTCGAGGGGGATGCAGTCGACCGGGCATACCTGCTGACACTGGGGCTCGTCGAAGTGGCCGACGCACTCGGTGCAGCGCTCGGGGTCGATGACATAGATCTCCTCGCCGGGGGAGATGGCGTCATTGGGGCACTCGGGTTCGCAGACATCGCAGTTGATGCACTCATCGGTGATCATCAGAGCCATGGTTTACCTCGCGGACGACGCGCCTTCAGGGCGCGGCGTGGATCGAAACAGGCTGCTCGCTGGAGCAGGGGCACGGGCCAAAAGACCCAGTGCTACAGTCAGCTATTGTAGCGACTCCTGAGCGCCTCGGCGACCTCGGGGTGGACGTGTTGCGACACGTCGCCGCCCAGGCGCGAGATTTCGCGCACCAGTGTCGAGGAAATATAGGAGTTCTCGACTTCCGGAGTCAGGAAGACGGTCTCCAGGTCCGGCATCTGGGCACGGTTCATGTTGGCCAGCTGCAGCTCGTACTCGAAATCCGAGACGGCGCGCAGGCCACGCAGCAGGATGCGGGCCTGGCGCTGGCGCATGAACTCGGTGAGCAGGCCCGAAAACCCCACGACCTCGACATTGTCGTGCTGTGCCACCACCTGGCGTGCCAGGGCGATGCGTGCGTCGATGTCCAGCGCCGGGGCCTTGCCGGGGTTGGTGGCGATGGCCACCACAACGTGATCGAACAGCCGCGCGGCGCGCTCGATCAGGTCGTAGTGGCCATTGGTGATGGGGTCGAAGGTGCCGGGGTAAACGGCAGTGCTCATGAGTCCTCCCCATCGTTGAGCCGACCGAAGGGGTTGTCCACGGCCAGCGAGACCGGTTGGGCATAGCCCGGAATCTGGATGGCGTCGGCACGCACGTCCAGTTCGGGGCCTTCGAGGACGCCCTCGCCGAAACGATAGCGTGGGGCGAAGTGGCCACGGTCGGCTTCCCGCTGATAGGCGTTGGCGGTCTGTCGCGTGGCCTCTCGACGGCCCTTCCAGGCGTCGATCGCGGCCTGACCATGACGCGACGCCAGCAGGCGCTCGGTCACCCGGGGCGAGAGCACTACGCCGGTGGCGTTGTTGCCGCCGAAGCCCTTGGCGTTGATGAAGGAGGCATCCGCATCGAAGGCGAGCGGGTCGCGGAAGAAGCGCAGTCGTTCGGTATGGACGTCATCGGCGACGGCATCCAGGGTGGCAATGCCGGGCAGCAGGCCATGAGCGAAGCTACCCAGGGCGCTGGCCAGCTGGTCGCCGGCGGCGCCGCCCTGGGAGTGGCCGACGAAGGCCTTGATGGCGGTGACCGGCCAGTCCTCGATGCCATGCGCCCGGGCCACCTGATCGAAGACATGGGATTCGGTGGTGCGGTTCTTGGGTGTGCTGGTGCCGTGGGCATGCAGGAAGGTGCGATGCCGCAGGGCATCGGCGCCGAGCATGTCGCGCACCAGGGCCGCGGCCTTTCCCAGGGTAAGGTAGTTGCCGATACCCGGCGCCGAGATCGAGCGCTTCCAGCCGTCGGCATTGACGAAGACCTCGGGCACGCTGCCGCGCAGCTCGGCGCCGACTTCCAGGGCCAGGCTGTCGTCCATCAGCATCAGGAACTGGCTGGACTCGCCCATGGTGAAGCCACAGTTGCGCGCGAAGGGGCGGCAAGCACGCTGATAATCGGCGTCGGTCAGCAGCTCCAGAGCATCCAGCGCCTTCAGGCTGTCGTCATCCGCCAGCGCGCCCATGGCGCGAAAGCCCTCGACGATCTCGGGGGTGATCGGGGCATCCGAGGTGCCGACCATGACCACGCGGCGCCGCCCGGCACGAATGTCCTCGACCCCCAGGCGCAGGTTGTAGAGGAAGCTGGCGCAGGCGCCGAGAGCGGCGCCGGTGCCGCCGACGCTGCCCAGCACATAGGCGTTGAGGAAGTCGGCGGGCATCTGGCCGTAGCCCAGCGGCATCTGCTTGGAGGTGGTGCGCTTGCCGGCCACGAAGCTCTTGAGCAGGCCGCCCCAGCCGTCCTCGTCGAGCTGACCGATGGAGTTGCCGGCATAGACGGCGATCTGGTCGGGGTCCAGGCGGTCGCGCAGCTCGTCCCACACCAGGCCGCTGTCGCCCAGGCAGTCGCTGGCGGCGAAGATGGCCATGGACAGGCCGCGCGGATGGTGAACGCTGCGATAGAAACGGCTCGGCTCGAAGCCGCTGGGCAGCTGGCCGGCGGCCCTGACCTGGGCGGGACGTGTCTCGGGCAGCATGACGTTCATCTCGCCGGCGGGCACCGTGACCTCGACGTGGCGGCGGTCGATGTCGCGCACCTGCCAGGTGGGCGAGAGGTCGAGGGGCAGTTGGCGACGGCGGACCTGAAACGTCAGCGGGCGATCCAGTGCCAGGGTGGCGCGGCGGTTGGCCGGCAGCCCTGCGGCGTTGAACTGCGGGTCCTCGATGCGCCGGATCAGGGTATGATCCAGCACCTGCTGGCGGGTCTGTTCGACGAGCGTCGCGGCGTCGAGAGGGTTTCCTTCGGCATCGTGCCAGGAGCCATCGGCCTGGCCGTCGGCCAGGCGCATCATTGCCGCCAGACCCAGCAGGGTCCGGGCCTGGTCGTCATCGGGCAGGGCGTCGAGCACGGTGCGGCGAAACGCCTGATGGCCCGAGGTACGGCCGGCGGGATTCACGCCGCCCATGCCCACGATCACCGGTAAGTGTGACAAGCCGGGTTCCTCGTTGATTGAAATAACAGGGCATAATCGTCTGAAGACAAGGCGTTGATCATAGCACCCGGCTTGCCATGGCGTCATGCAGGGCGCTGCGCGCGGCACCGGCGGCTGCTAGAATGCGGCGCCATCGCTTGTCACCGGCTTTTCCCATGACTGCACACTCCCGCGCCATTCATTCCAACCAGCCCGGCCCCCATCAGGATCTGGCACGGCGCGTCGAGCGCTCGCTGCAGCATGCCTGGCGCAAGCCGGTGGCCGATCACACCCGTGAGGCCTTCGCCCAGGCCAAGGACTGGCTGGCCGCCCGCCCGCGCCGCCCCTTGATGCTGGATGCCGGCTGCGGTGTGGGACTCTCGACGCGGCGCCTGGCCAACGCCCACCCGGACTGTGCGGTGATCGGCGTGGATCGCAGCGGGGACCGGCTGTCGCGGGAACATGGTGAGCCGCCGGACAATGCCCTGCTGCTGCGGGCCGATCTGGTGGACTTGTGGCGCCTGGCGCTGGCCGCCGGCTGGCAGCCCCGGCAGCATTATCTGCTGTATCCCAACCCCTACCCCAAGTCGGTCCATCTCAAGATGCGCTGGCACGGCCACCCGGTCTTTCCGGTGATTCCGGCTCTGGGAGGGCGGCTCGAGCTGCGCTCCAACTGGGCATTGTATGTCGAGGAGTTCGCCCTGGCGCTGCATCAGGCGACCGGCATCCAGGCGGCGGTCGAAGCCTTCGACCCCGGCGAGACGCCGCTCACCCCCTTCGAGGACAAGTATCGGCGCAGCGGCCAGACTCTCTGGCGGCTGGTCGCCGAGCTGCCGCATCGCCCCGAGCTGTTGCCCGGCTGAGGTCGGCTCAGCGGAGCCGGTGGTCGCGAAAGCGCTCGCCCAGGGTGCGCTGCAGCCATTGGGCGATGGGACCGCTGCCGCTATCACGCCGACGTACCGTTTCGACCTCGATCACCGGCGGGGTGCCCAGGCTCTCGCTTGCCAGATGGGTCAGGTCATCGCGAAATGGCGGATACTGGGCAATATGCTGGGGGACCAGGGCCCAGCCCAGACCGCGGGTGGCCAGCTCGGCCATCGAGTAAAAACTGTTGAGCCGCCAGAACTGGGCGCTCAGTGGCTGCCAGGCGTCGCCTTCGCTGCGCGAGGCGATCAGCAGTTGCCGGTGGCTGGCGAGGTCGCTCACCGAAGGGTGATCCAGCGCCGCCAGCGGGTGTCGGCGCGCCACGACCAGCGTCTGTTCGAGGTGAGCGATACGAATGCCCTCGAGCAGCGGTCCCTGGCCCTGCTGGCGCAGCAGGATGCCCAGGTCGGCGGTGCGATCCTCCACCCAGCCGGCGATATCGCCCTGGGCGCCATACAGCAGTGTCAGCTGAAGGGCCGGGTAATGGCCGGCCAGTGCCTCCAGGCTTTCATCCACCGGCGGCATCTCGACCAGGGCTTCGTCGATGGCCAGTACCAGCCGGGCCTCTTCGCCCTGGCGGATGGCATGGGCGCGCGCCTCCAGGCGCTGGCACTGGCGAATCACGGCACGTGCTTCGTGCAGCAGTGCCTCGCCGGCTTCGGTGAGTCGCGGCATGCGTGCCGAACGATCGAACAGCGGGCAGTCCAGGTCGGCCTCCAGATGGGCAATGGACGTGCTGATGGCCGACTGCGCGCGACCGAGATGCCGCGCCGCCGCCGAGAAGGAGCCTTGCTCGGCGCAGGCGATGAGAATCTGTAGTTGGTCGAGGTTCCAGCGCATGGTGCTCATGACCTCTCAAGTTACCTATCGGGAAAGCTGATGGATTCCAACTCGAAACGATCATCATGATGGCGAGAATAGGGGGTCGAGTCGAGGCGTCGCCGCTCGACAGGTGAACATAGAGGGAGGTCAAATGCGCTCCTGGAAGGAAAGACTGACGCATACCGTACTGTTCGAGACGGGCGGGTTGATCATGGTCACCCCGTTGGCGAGCTGGCTGACCGGTCACGGTCTGGGGGAAATTGGCGTGCTGGCAGTAGGGCTAGCCACCGCCGCCATGCTGTGGAACCTGGTGTGGAATCGGGTGTTCGATATCTGGGTGCCCACCCGTCAGCGCAGCCTGCTGCAGCGCGCGGCCCAGGCGTTCGGCTTCGAGCTTGGCCTGCTGATCATGACGCTGCCGGTAGTGGCCTGGTGGCTGAGCATCGGACTCGTCGAGGCCTTCTGGCTGGACTTCGGCTTCATGGTGTTCTTTCTGGTCTACGCCATGATCTTCAACATGCTTTTCGATTACATCATGCGGCAGCGACTGGCACGGGGGAAGAACCGATGAGCTATCTCTATCTGGCGTTGGCGATCATTGCCGAAGTAGTGGCGACCTCGGCACTCAAGGCCTCCGACGAGTTTTCACGCTTCTGGCCCAGTGTGGTCGTGGTGGTCGGCTATGTGACGGCCTTCTACCTGCTGACGCTGGTATTTCGCACCCTGCCGGTGGGCATCGCCTATGCCTTCTGGGCCGGGCTCGGCATTGTGCTGGTCACCCTGGTCGGCATGGTGGTCTATGGCGAGCGTCCCGACCTGCCGGCGGTGCTGGGCATGGCGCTGATCATCGGCGGTGTGGTGATCATCCAGGTGTTTTCCTCGACCACGGCCCACTGAGGCCGAGAGGCTGCGGGTCGCAACACCCGCTGAGGCCGGGTAAACTGCGTGTTTCGTATTGCCGGTCGAGTCGTTCACCGAATCACATTGCACGGATGCCATGATGTTTCACCGCTTGTTGAGCCGCTGTCTGTTGACCGTTGCACTGCTGCCCCTGACGGCCCTGGGGGCAGGGTTTCCACAATTGAGCACGCTGGCCGAGGATGGCTTTCGCCTCAGCGCTGAGGCGCGTCTGTTGGGCTCCGGGGGGCAGCCGGCCGCGACCCTGGCCAGCATAACGCCTCGGCGCTCGCTGTCGCCGGCCTCGGTCACCAAGGTCTACACCGCGGCCGCTGCGCTGGATCGCTTCGGCCCCCAGCATCGCTTCACCACGCGCCTGGTCAGCACGGCCGAGCCCGGCGCCGAGGGCGTACTGGACGGTGACCTGATCCTCGACGGCGGCGGCGATCCGGCGTTGACCAGCGAGGACCTGTGGCGATTGGTGCAACGCCTGCACCAGGCCGGGGTGCGCGAGGTCGTGGGCCGCCTGGTGGTGAGCCAGTGGCGCTTCGGCCCGGTGGAGTGCATCACCACCGACCGTTGCCGGGCGCGCAGCCGAGCGAAAAATGCCTACAACGCACTGTTGTCATCGGCCGGCGTCAATTTCGGCAGTTGGTGCGTGAGTGTGGCACCCGCCGCCGTTGCCGGTGAGCCTGCCGTCCTGACCAGCTGTAACAGCAAGGTGCCACTGCCGGGCTTCGACAATCAGGTGGAGACCCAACCTGCCGACAGCGGTACGCGCCTCTCGGCGACACGGGTGACCCAGCAGGCCGGGGATGTCATGCACGTCAGTGGCCAGATATCCACCAATGCCTACCCGCGGGATCTGTACCGGGCCAGCGCCGATCCGGCCGGCCAGACTGCCGACCTGTTGCTGGTGATGCTCGAACGAGCTGGCATTCAGGTGCGCGGGAAGGCGGTCACCAGCACCACCCAGCCTCCGGCATCGGCGCAACAGCTGGCGGCCGTGGCTGGCGAGCCCTTGCAGGAAGTCCTGCTGCGGACCCTCAATTATTCCAACAACTTCATGGCCGATGTGCTGGCGCTCAACCTGGCCAATGGCGCCCGACCCGGCCTGGCAGCGGGCGGCGCAGCCATTCAGGCCTTTGCCAGCGGCATTGACGGCCATGGCCCGCTGCTGCTGCGCAGCGGCAGTGGCCTGACACCGGAAAATCGCACCACGGCCAGTGGTGTGAATACGTTGTTGGCCTACATGTTCGAACAACCGGCGCTGTTTCCCAGTTTCGTGGCCGGGCTGCAATCACCGCGTAACGGGGTCATGCGTTTCATACGCAAGGGGCCACCCCTCTTCCAGAACCGCGTGATGCTCAAGACCGGCACCCTCAACGAGCCGGTCCGCGTGCGGGCGGTGACCGGGTACTTCCGCACCCTGTCGGATCGCTGGGGCGCGTTCACGGTGCTGGTCAACGGCACGGCGTCGACGCCCTACCTCAACTGGACGATGGTGCTGGAGCGTCTTTCCGAGGATCTGGCGCGCTTAATCGAGGCCCACTAGTACGCGACTACCAGGACACCGATCATGAAACCCGGATACACCGGCCTGCGCCACCTCATGAACTCCACCCGATACTCCCTCAAGGGCTTCAGGGCGGCCTATCGCTACGAGGCCGCCTTTCGCCAGGAAGTGGCCCTCTGCGTGATCCTGATCCCGCTGGCCTGGTGGGTCGGGACCTCGCCGGTGGAGTGGATCCTGCTGGTCGGCAGTTGCCTGCTGGTGTTGATCGTCGAACTGCTCAATACCGCCGTCGAGAGCGTGGTCGATCGCATCGGCCCGGAGCATCACAAGCTGTCCGGACGCGCCAAGGACATCGGCTCGGCGGCGGTGATGCTGGCGCTGGTGCTTGCCGGCCTGACCTGGGGGCTGCTGTTGTGGAGTCGCTTCGTCGGCTGAGCCCCGTGACGCCGGGCTCAAGCAAATCCGCCTAGTGTCGGGGGTGCCGGCTTGGTTATGCTGAGCATATCCGCAACCCGATGACGAGGCGCCCATGGCTCTGCCCGACGACTTTCTGCCCCTGGATGCCATTCCCGAGCCTCCTGCCGCGGCACTCCGGCATGCCTGGGAGCGCCTGAGTACATCGCTGGAGCAGGCCGACAACCTGGCCGCGATGCAGCAGCAGGAAGCGCCCAGCGAGAGCTGGCTGGCTCTTTCCCGGGCGCGTCGGCAGCAGTTGGCGCGGGTGCTGGCGGTCTCGAACCTGGCGCTGGAAACCCTGGTGCGACACCCGGACTGGCTGGCCCACCTGGATGCCATCGGCGAGCTGGACGTCACGCCATCGGCGGCTTCCTGGAACGAGGCGCTGGCCGAGAGTCTGGAAGACGTGACCGATGAAGCGGCCATGCATGCCGTGATTCGACGTTTTCGCCAGGCCCGCATGCTGGGCATCGTATGGCGCGACCTGAACCGCCCCGAGGGCACCGACATGTGGCGCACCAGCGGCGCCGTGTCGGCGCTGGCCGAGGCCTGCCTGGACGCCGCCCTGAGCTGGCTCGAACAGCACTACGCGGCCCGCTGGGGGCGGCCGGCCAAACGCGCGGACGGCAGCGAGCAACGCCTGGTGGTGCTGGGCATGGGCAAGCTGGGCGCCGGCGAGCTCAATCTGTCTTCCGATATCGACCTGATCTTCGCCTTCCCCGAGAAGGGCGAGACCGAAGGTGGGCGCAAGCCCCTCGAGCACCAGGAATATTTCACCAAGATCGGGCAGAAGCTGATCGCCGCCCTGGATGCAGTGACCGCCGACGGTTTTGCCTTTCGTGTCGACATGCGACTGCGCCCGCTGGGCGATGGCGGCCCGCTGGTCGGCAGCTTCGCCTCTCTGGCCGGTTACTACCAGGATCAGGGCCGCGAGTGGGAGCGTTATGCCATGCTCAAGGCGCGCCCGGTCGCCGGCGACCGGGATGCCGGCGACGAGCTGCTGGCCAGTCTCAAGCCCTTCGTGTACCGCAAGTACCTGGACTTCGGCGCCATCGAATCCCTGCGCGAACTCAAGTCGATGATCAATCGCGAGGTCAAGCGTCGCGGCATGGAGGACAACATCAAGCTCGGCCAGGGCGGGATTCGCGAGGTCGAATTCGTGGTCCAGGCCTTCCAGTTGATACGCGGTGGCCGCGATACCGAGCTGCAGGTGACGTCCCTGCGTCGTGCGCTCCAGCGCCTGCCCGACCTGGGCCTGCTGCCCCAGGAAGTGGTCGACGAACTGGAGCCGGACTACGCCTTCCTGCGCGACCTGGAGCATGTGCTGCAAGCGCTGGATGACCGGCAGACGCAGACCCTGCCCGTGGGTGAGCTGGAACGCGAGCGTGTCGCCCTCGGCCTGGACATGGAGGACTGGCCGGCCGTGATGGCGCGCCTCGACGAGGTACGCGCCCGGGTCCGGCGGCATTTCGATGCGGTCATCGCCGACCCCGAGGAAGAGGCGGAAAGCACTCCGGATCAGCCCGATTCGCGGGCGGCCAGTGTCGATCTCGAGGAATGGCGGGCGCTGTGGCGTGGCGAGGAAGGCGACGAGGACGCGCGAGACCTGCTGGCGTCCGCCGGTTTCGGTGCTGCCGAGGCCAGCCTGCGCCGTCTGATGGCGCTGCGCCGCTCGCGTCAGGTGCAGACCATGCAACGCATCGGCTTCGAGCGCCTCGACGCGCTGATGCCGCTGCTGCTCGAGGCCGCGGCGGAAAGCGACGCGCCGGACACGGCGCTGGAGCGCGTCCTGCCGCTGATCGAGGCGGTGCTGCGGCGCACGGCCTACCTGGCCCTGCTGCGCGAGAACCCGGTGGCGCTCGAGCACCTGATGCGGTTGTGCAGTGCCAGCCCCTGGATCGCCGAACAACTGGCCCGCTACCCGATTCTGCTCGATGAGCTGCTGACCCCGGACACGCTGTACACCCCGGCGGACAAGTCGCGCCTGGCCGACGAGCTGCGCCAGACGCTGGCACGGGTGCCCGAGGACGATGAGGAAGGTCATCTGGAAGCGCTGCGTGTCTTCAAGCATGCCCAGGTGCTGCACGTGGCGGCCTCGGATATCGCCGGCACGCGACACCTGATGAAGGTCAGCGACTACCTGACCTATATCGCCGAGGTAGTGCTCGAGGCGGTGCTGACCATGGCCTGGAAGCATCTGACGCGCAAGCACGGCTTTCCCGAGCGGCGTGACGGGAGCCGTTGTACCCCGGAACCGGAGTTCCTGATCATCGGCTACGGTAAGCTCGGTGGCATCGAGCTGGGCTATGGTTCGGACCTGGACCTGGTCTTCCTGCATGACAGCGCCGGCCAGGGCAGTACCGACGGTGTTCGGCCCATCGACAACGCCGTCTTCTTCACGCGGCTCGGCCAGCGCATCATACACCTGCTCACCGCCATGACGCCGGCCGGCAGCCTCTACGAGGTCGACATGCGGCTGCGGCCCTCGGGCAACTCGGGGCTGCTGGTCTCCAGTATCGACGCCTACGCCGATTATCAGCGCCGCGAGGCCTGGACCTGGGAGCATCAGGCGCTGGTGCGGTCCCGGGTGGTGGCCGGTCATGCGGCGCTCAGCGAACGCTTCGCCGAGGTGCGTGGCGATGTGCTCGGCAGCCGACGCGACCCCGACGAGCTGCGCCAGGCAGTGATTTCCATGCGCCAGCGAATGCGCGAGCATCTGGGCAGCAAGGGCGAGTCCGGCAGCTTCGACCTCAAGCACGACCCGGGCGGCATGGTCGACATCGAGTTCCTCTGCCAGTACGCCGTGCTGGCAATGGGGCACGAGACCCCCGAGCTGCTGACCTACAGTGACAACATGCGCATCCTCGAGACGCTCGAGGAGAGCGGCCGGCTGCCGGCCGATGACTGTCGCCGCCTGCGCGAGGCCTACCTGGCCTGTCGCACGGCGTCGCATCGCTCCGCGCTGACCGGAGACCCGGCACGCGGCCCCGACGCCGACTTCCAGGCGCATCGTGATGCCGTCATCGCGGTATGGCAGCGGCTGCTCGAGCCGGCGGCATGATGCCTGTTTCTTCGACAAGGAAATCAATGACATGAACAAGGTGCTGGTCCTGCACGGCCCCAACCTCAACCTGCTGGGCACGCGTCAGCCGGAGATCTACGGTCAGGAGACGCTGGCGGATATCGACGACACACTGCGCGCCCGGGCTCATTCGGGCGGCTGGGAGATCGTCTGTCGTCAAAGCAACCACGAGGGTGAACTGATCGATGCCATTCAGGCCGCACGCCTCGACGGCACGGCGGCGATCATCATCAATCCGGCGGCCTACACGCATACCTCGGTGGCCATTCTCGATGCCCTCAATGCCTTCGAGGGCCGGGTCATCGAGGTGCATCTCTCCAATGTCCACCAGCGTGAGGCGTTTCGGCATCATTCGTATGTCTCGCTGCGCGCCGATGGCGTCATCGCCGGACTCGGCAGCCAGGGCTATCGTGCCGCGCTGACGGCGGTGATGGAGGCCTGAGTGAGGATGACGATGCCCTTTCCACGACATGGCGGGATGATGCGGCGTACCCTGCAGTGCCTCGGCCTCGCGGGGCTCCTCGTGCTGGCCGGTTGCGGTGAGACGCCGACCGGTCGTTCCCAGCTGGCGCTGGTGCCGGATGCGCTGATGGCCAAAATGGGCAGCGACGCCTTCGTGCAGATGCGGCAACAGGGGCGGGAAGTGTCGGGCACGCCGGCCAGCCAGCGGGTCGAGTGCATTTCGCATGCGTTGCTGACGGCGACCGAGCGGCTGTATCCCGAGGTCGAGATGCCGGAGGCATGGCAGGTGGTGCTGTTCGAGGAGCCCTCGCCGAACGCCTTTGCCCTGCCGGGTGGGCGGATCGGGGTGCATACCGGGCTGTTGCGTGTCGCGGAGTCGCCGGCGCAGCTGGCCGCGGTGATCGGCCACGAGATCAGCCATGTGCTGGCCGACCATGGCAACGAACGCATGACCCAGCAGCTCGGCATCAAGGCGGCCCTGCTGGTGGTCGGCCTGCTGGGCGAGGGCGACATGGGGCAGCAGGCGATCCTTCAGGCGCTGGGCGTCGGCGCCCGGCTGGGCGTGACCCTGCCGTTCAGTCGCGCCCACGAGGAAGAGGCCGACCTGATGGGGCTGCGCATCATGGCGGCGGCGGGCTTCGACCCGGCCGCCAGCGTGGCGCTGTGGCGCAACATGGCGCAGGCCGGCAACGGCCAGCCGCCGGAGCTGCTGTCGACCCACCCGGCCCATGAGTCACGCATCGAGGCGCTCCAGGCCAACCTGCCGCAAGCCCGCGAGCTCGCTCGGGGGGCGACGCCCGCCTGTGAATGAGGCTGACAGCATGGCCGAGACAGTCATCGACTTGATCAAGACGGATGTGCACCGCCGAAGCGAACCATGGCGGTACCTGGAAGCCGTTGAGCTCGCTACTAATCGACTGGTTCCACCATCGGCGGCTCCTGGAGCCGACCGACAACATGCCGCCGGCCCGCTGTATGATGAGCAACAGAGGCAGGCCAAGAAGGAGGCCTGATTCAAACCAACGGGGCTTCGAGAAAGTCGGTGCGGTTCACTCCATTTCGACTCGCGCTTGGCGGCTGACCCATGACGCGTTTGAAGGCACGGCTGAATGACGCTTGAGAGGTGTAACCGAGGCGGTGCGCCACTTTCTCGATGGGTAATCTTTCCTGGGCCAGCCACTGACGGGCAAGGTGCATTCGCAGTTCAGTGGCATAGCGCAGTGGTGGCGTCCCTATAGTCGCCTGGAAGCGTTCCGCGAAAATGGAGCGGGAGGTATTACATTCCGCCGCCAGCTCCGGCACGGTCCAGTTGCGCTCAGGCTCTTGATGCAGTACCAGGATGGCGCGCGCCAGCCGAGAGTCGCGCAGTGCTGCTACCAGCCCGGAGGCGTTATCGCATCCGCATTCAACCCAGCCACGCACGATCATCGCTGCCACCACGTCGGCGAGACGAGCGAGTATACCCGCGAAGCCGACGCGTCCAGAGCAGACTTCATGTTTCATTGAGGCCAGTATTGGCATGAGCCCTGGATAACGCTGCTCACTGGTATCAACGACCATAGAGTCTGGCATTAATGGGCTGAGGCCCTGCATGCCGCCAAGGTCGAACTCCATACAGCCGTGAAAGAGGGTGAAACTGGGAGTGGCGTTCAGGCTGGGGCAGGTGTTGACGGCACCTACCGTTTCGCCGATAGGTGCCGCACCGAAGCTGCTGATGTTCTTGGCGGAAAGGCCTGGACTGGAGAGTAGTTGATGCGCCGTGCCATGGGGCATGAACACGGCATTGCCGGCCGACAACTCATGCAGTGCGCCGGACTCGGTACGTAGGAAGGCGGAGCCGGCAGCGAGAAAGTGGAAATAGGCATATCCAGGCTTGGCATCAAAGCTAAAGCCGGAAGATTCTCCGGCCTGGATGCGGCGGTACTGAACACCACGCAAACGCATGCCGCTCAACAACTCGCTGATGAGCTCCGAGGATAAAGCGAATTGGTTCGGCGAAGTCATGGTCGGATTTTCAGTCATAAAATTAGGGTTCTCCATCATAGATCATCCTGGTTGTCGCGCATAGACTTCTTTCCTCAATCATTTCCCAGGAGAGGTCTGACGATGACGAGTAGTGTTTGTGGCGCCACACCCGATGATGACCTTGAGCGCAAGGCCGACACAGAACCGACATCACCGGCCTGGATGGCGGTGTTCTCGCTGGCAATGGGTGTGTTCGGTTTGTTGACCGCGGAGTATCTGCCGGCGAGCTTGCTGACGCCGATGGCTGCTGGTCTGGGGATATCGGAATCACTGGCAGGGCAGGCGGTGACCATGACAGCGGGGGTGGCACTGTTTGCCGGATTGCTGGTACCGGGACTGACGAGCAAGCTCGACCGGCGTGTCGTGGTGTTGGGTTTTACCGTGTTGATGATCGCCTCCAACCTGCTGGTCGCTTTGTCGTCCAGTCTGGTAATGCTGTTGGCGATGCGGATCCTGCTAGGTATTGCGCTGGGTGGTTTCTGGAGCATGGCTGCAGCCATGGCAATGCGACTCGTGCCTGCGGCTCAAGTGCCGCGTGCTCTGTCGATCATTTTTAGCGGCATCGCGGTAGGTACTGTCGTAGCGGTGCCGCTCGGAAGCTACCTGGGAGGCATGTACGGCTGGCGCAGTGCCTTCGTAGCGGCAGCGGCAATTGGCGTGGTGACGCTGGTCTTCCAGTGGATGACGTTGCCGAAGATGGCACCGCACAAAGCGGCGAGACTCAGAACAGTGCTGGATGTACTGTTGCGTCCCGGCATTGCCGTAGGAATGTTCGGCTGTGTACTGGCGCATACCGGGCACTTCGCGCTGTTCACTTATATCCGGCCGTTTCTGGAAAGCTCATCAGGTATTGGAGCGGATGGTCTGGCGTTCATGCTACTGGGCTTCGGGGTGGCGAACTTTGTCGGCACGCTGGTGGCCGGATGGCTGATGGAGCGTAGTCTCATCGTGACGCTGGCGCTGATGCCTGGCTTGGTCGGCGTGGCAGCGTTGGCAATGGTCCTTCTACCGACTTCGTTAGCCGGGCTTGTACTGTTGGTGGCATTCTGGGGGATGGCGTTCGGCGGTGTGCCGGTTGCGTGGTCAGATTGGGTGGCACGCTCCGTCCCGGATCAAACGGAAAGCGCGGGCGGTATGGTCGTAGCGTCGGTGCAATCATCCATCGCCATTGGGGCTGCTGCGGGAGGCTGGGTTTTCAACTTCAGCGATATCACGGGCGTTTTTATCGCAGGCGGCATCCTGATGCTGCTTGCGGGGCTGTGGATCGCTCTGAGGGTTAAGGTCAAGGCATCGCATCATGGCATCGAGTGAAGCCTCCTGGAATTTCCGGAGGCTCCAAACTGTGAGAGGAAACACTGCCAAGCGATATGTCCTTGGGACCCGTCAGCGAGCGCTCCGCATGGTCTTCGACTGCGAGGCCGACGTGCATGGCGAGATCAGGGGCTTGGTCCGCGCATCGCGATAATGCGTGCTGGCTGGCTCACCCGAGTAGGGGCATTGAACAACGCGCCGAGTGCGCTCAGCTAACGGCGAAGACACTGAGGTGCCGCACCAGCCAGAGTGTCAAACTGATGGTCACGAAGGCGGTCAGGGTGCTGACCATCAAGGATGCGGTGGCAATGTCGTCCAGCCCAAAGCGGTGCCCGAGCAGCGGATAAATGCTGATCATGGGCGCGCAGGCAAACAGCAATGCACCGGTGATCAGAGTCGAGTCGGCCTGTGGCAGGAACAGTAAGACGCCGAGCACCGCCAGCGGGTGCAGCACTAGCTTGCCAAGCGTGATCTGGCCAATGTCTCTCACCATACCTCTCGGACGCAGTCCATAGAGTGAACCACCGATGACGAACAGTGCCGCCGGCCCGGCGGCACTGGCCAGCATATCGATGACGCGCGTCAGAGGAGCAGGTAGGTCCAGTCCGGATGCCGCAATGGCGCCGCCGATGGTCAGGCCGATTAGCACCGGGTTGCGTATCAGCCGTTGCAGCGTCTGATGCAGTGCTTCTCTCAACCCGTTGCCGGCCTGCTGACCGAGCTCGGCGAGTATCAGCGCCAGCGGGATGATCAGCAGGTTCTCGATCATCATGTTCAAGGCCAGAAAGACCGCTGCAGGCGGTCCCAGGGCCATGGCTGCTACTGGATAGCCGATAAAACCACTGTTGGAGGCCGACATGCCAAGTGCTTGGATGGCGCCGGTGCCCAGAGGTTTTTTCTGCAAGCCCACTGCAAGGATCAGGCCGATGCAGAAGGTGGCCAGCGAACCCACGCCATAAGCCAGCAGGTAATGTGGGTTGAAGACTTCGCTCAGGGGATTCTGGGTCAGGGCCCGAATGACCAGCGCCGGCAGCGCGAAGTAAAGTACAAAGGTACCGACCCCCTGGAGGGGAGCCTGGTCGATGATATCGCCGGCCCGGGCCAGATAGCCCAGACCGATGATGAGAAAGATGGGAGTGGTGATCGCGAGGATGTCGAGCACCGATGACTCCGTGGCCAATGAGATCGGATGGCCGGAACTGATATCCGGCAGCAGACGCGTTCGTAATGGCCAGCATGAGTTGGACACTGGCGAGTAGCACGCTATTTATGTGCCGGGCACCAGTGTATCTCAAAGTGATCGGAGGTGGGCGAGCGGCCTCGACGGGGAGGCCGCGGGATGAGGGGCAGGGGTGCCGGGCTCAGTGTTTAGCTCGCTCGTCCCGGGCTTCGTAATCGCCCTCGAGCACCTGGTGTTGCTGAGTGCGGTCCTGACCGGGGCGCGGTTCGCGATAGGTCGCGCCGCCGACGTCCTGGGCCTGGTCGGCGCGCATCTGCTCCATGCGCTTTTTCATGCGGCGGCGCAGAAAGGGCAGCATGGCCCAGCCGATCAGCAGGAAGAACAGGCCGAGGATGGTACCGACGATCATCATCACGCCGAATAGCAGCCAGGTGAACAGCAGCTTGATGCCGCTGACCTGACCGCCGGGTTTCGCCTGGCGAGCACGTTGCTGCCATTGCTGGGCGGCGCGCCAGGCGGCGTTGTTGCGCGGGTCGTTGGGGTCGGTCATGAGGGGCTCCGTGGAGGCATGCCGTCGGTCGGCAGCCGTGGATGACTGACCATTGGAAAGCAGGCCATCAGGAAGGTTCCTTGTGCCAGATGTCGCCGAGGATCTCGTAGCTCCGCAGCCGATCCTGCTGGGCAAACACGTCGGTGTGGATCATCAGTTCATCCGCGTCGGTGCTCTCCAGAAAGTGCTCAAGGCCGTCACGCACGCGTTGCGGGCCGCCGATGACGGCAGCGCCGAAGAACTGTTCGACCTGGGCCTGCTCCAGCGATGACCAGTCGATACGCTCGACCGGCGGCAGGGCGCGGGTACGCTGGCCGCGGATCAGCCCCAGGAATTTCTGGCGGGCCGTGGTGGCGAGAAACTCGGCGCGTTCGTCGGAGTCGGCGGCGACCACCGGCAGGCCGACCATGGCGTGGGGCGCGTCCAGTACCTCCGAGGGCTGAAAGTTATCACGGTACAGCTTGAGGGCGTGGTGCAGCTGGGCCGGGGCAAACTGGGCGGCGAAGGCGAAGGGCAGTCCCTCGCGGGCGGCCAGGCGGGCACTGTAGTCGCTGGAACCGAGCAGCCAGATCGGCACATGCGTGCCCTGTCCGGGAATGGCGCGCACTCGCTGGTCCGGGCGCTCCTCGCCCAGATAGCCGCGCAGTTCCTCCAGACGTTGCGGGAAGTCGTCCACGCCGGCGCGCGGGTCGCGGCGCATGGCGGCCATGGTGGCGCCATCCGAGCCCGGGGCACGGCCCAGGCCCAGATCGATGCGACCCGGGTAGAGGGTTTCCAGGGTGCCGAACTGTTCGGCGATGACCAGGGGCGGATGATTGGGCAGCATGATACCGCCACTGCCGATGCGCAGGCGTGACGTGTGAGCCGCCAGATGCCCGATCAGCACCGAAGTGGCGGCGCTGGCGATGCCGTCGATGCTGTGGTGCTCGGCCAGCCAGTAGCGGGTGAAACCGAGCTGTTCGGTCAGCCGGGCCAGCTCGACGCTTTCGGCGAAACTGTCGGCGGCGCTACCGCCTTGCCGAATCGGCGCAAGGTCCAGAACAGAGAGGGGAGTGTCGGCCAGTCGGGACATGGGGGCTCCAAAAAATTAGCGTGCTTTGTTTTTTTATATGGGGACACGAAGCCCTCGACACAAGGTATGCCCCTGTGATGAAACACGCGTTTGTTTATACTGGCGCCTGCATCTGCAGTGGATGCGCTCATCAACAGCGAACAAAGGTGCGTGGAGCAGCGCGTCATGGCAAAGAATACCACCAACCCCGAAAAAAGAAGCGGCGCCACCCGCCGCCCGCCGCCCCGTGCCCGCCGCGACTGGAGTCGCTTTGACCGCTGGCTGGATGATCTGGTCAGCTGGTCGGTGGTCACGGCGCTGCTGGTCGGTGGCCTGGCCGTTCTGGTGACGCTGGTCTGGTAGCCATGAGGGTAGCGAAGTCGCGTCCGGCAACGCATCATGAGGCAGTGCCTGTCACTGCATAGCGGAGGATCGACAACAGCATGCTGGAGTTTCTGCAGGGGGCGGCCTATGGCCTCTTCCTTACCTGCCCGGCCTGGTGCCTGATCGGTTTGATCAAGCCCTCGCTGGCCCTGCCGACCGAGTCGCTGGAGCGCTGGCGGGTACTGGTGCGCTATGGCGCGCTGATTCCGTTCATCAGCCTGCTGATGTGGCTGACCTCGCTGTGGGGCGGCTTCGGGCCCAGCCTGCTGGGCTGGTTGGCGGGTCTGGTGGGGGTTGCCATTGAGCTTCCGTTGGAGCGTCGTTGGCGTCGCTGGCGGGCTCGCCGTGAGTCCCGCCAGCTCGAGAAGGCGCGGCGTCGCGAGCGTGCCCGCGCCGAAGAGGGCGTGGTGGAGCTCGACCCGGCCCGGCCACCGGAGGGGGCCGACGACATCGTGCGTGCCCTGTGCCGGGTCAAGGGCGAGCTGCTGCGCATCGATCGGCCCGAGCTGGCTACCCGCGCCGATCGCCTGCATGGTCGCTATCGGCACGTCAACGAGGTGCTGGCCTCGCGCTTCGAGCCCGGCGAGCTGGCCTTCGAGCGAGCGCGCAAGCTGGTCAATCAGGTCAGCCTGGGTGCCATCGATGACTTCGATGCCATGCTCGATCGCGCCCGGGGTATCCGCGGCATGGATGTCGGCTATGTGCGCAAGCGCCTCGCCGAGGAAGCGCCGCGCTTGTCCGCGGAAGAAACCGAGGCCCTGAGGCGGCGCCTGGCGCTGGCCGAGGAAACCGAGGTCGCCCTGCGGCGTCTCGCCGCGCAGAACGAGGCCGCCCTGACCGCCCTGGATGACGCCGCCGTGCGTCTGTCGAGCGTGGTCACGGGCCGGCCCAAGGCGGCGTTGGGCGCCGAGCAGGCCTGTGAAGACCTGCGCCGCTTCATCCAGGGCGCCGAGCGCTATGGCCAGTCGACATCGAACACCACCGCCAGGCATGGCGACAAGGGAGCCTCATCATGACCGATACTGACTCCGACAAGGCCTCGCAGCGCCTGTCACTGCCGCCGGTGGAACGCATCGCCGAAGAGCTGGGGCAGGATGCCGCGGAACCCCGGGAGGCGCTGGACAGCGAACTCGAAGCGGCGGCCGCGTCCTTCGTCGCCGAGATACTGGGCGAGTCGGCGGGCAGTGCGGCCGAGCAGCGCCGTGCCGTCGACGAGATGGGGCTCGATCTGCAGCGCCAGGCCGCCCACCAGAGCGAGATGCTCAAGACGCCGCTGCACCAGCTGGCCCAGGAGGGTGACGAGGGCGGCCCGGTGGCCAAGGCGCTGGGCGAGCTGCGCGGCCGCATGAATACCCTCGACCCACGCCATCACCGCCTCGAGCCGAGTGCCGTGGATCGTATCCGTCGCTGGATTCCGGGGCTGGGGACGCGCCTGCAGCGCTACTTCCAGCGCTTCGAGACCGCCCAGCAGGCGCTGGATGCCATCATCGCCGAGCTCGAGGGCGGCCGGGATCGCCTGGAGCGCGACAACATCACCCTCAACGACGACCAGCAGGCGCTCAACGAGACGCTCAAGCAACTGGAGCGTCAGGTCGCCCTGGGGCGCGCCATCGATGAGCGCCTGGTGAATAACCTGCCGGAACTCGATGAGTCACGGCGGCAATTTGTCGAGGAAGAGCTGCTCTTTCCGCTGCGTCAGCGGATACTCGATCTGCAGCAGCAACAGGCGGTCAGTCAGCAGGGCGTGCTGGCCCTCGAGGTGATCATCCGCAACAACCGCGAGCTGATGCGCGGCGTCGACCGGGCGATCAATGTCACCGTCTCGGCGCTCAGCGTGGCGGCCACGGTGGCGCTGGCGCTGGCCAACCAGCGCATCGTGCTGGAGCGCATCGAATTGCTCAATACCGCGACGTCCGAGACCATCGCCGGTACCGCCGAGGCCCTGAAGCGTCAGGGAGTGGACATCCAGACCCGGGCTTCTCAGGCGACCCTGGACATGCAGTCGCTGGAAAACGCCTTCGGCGATGTGATGGGCGCCATCGACGACCTGGCGAACTATCGCCGCGATGCCTTGCCGCAGATGGCCAGCCAGATCGAACGCCTGGAAGGCCTGGCCCGGCAGGGTCGCAGCGCGGCCGAGCGGCTCGATCGCGGCGAGGCAGCCAGCGATGATTCCCGCTGAGCGGCCCGTGGCCGCTACTTGAAGCGCGAGCTGGCCTTGTCCCAGGCCTCGCGTAGCTGTGACCAGGCCCGGTCGGCGCCCTGGCGCATGTCGTCCCAGGCCTCACCGCTGGAGGCCTGGAGCGCATCCAGGCGCTTGCGGGCTTCATCGCGCCGTGCCTTCAGGTCGTCGATGTCTTCCTGATGCTGCTGACGGGTGTCCTCACCGGCCTGCCGAGCGCGCTTGGTCAGCTCCTCGATCTCGACATTCCAGCGGGCCAGACTGTCCTTCAGCCGTTCGATGAATGCGTCGCGCTGATTCATGGCTCACCTCCCTCGAGATACGACTTTGCCAGCTTTCCAGAATGCCACGACTGACGCACGTTGTCGCCATGGCGAGTATTTTTCGATGGACTTCGGTTATGATGCAAGCAGCGATCTTGCATCGCCGAGAAGGCATCCGGGGGTCACCGTGATGCCAGGAAGCGTGGCGATCGTCCACGTGGAGGCCAGCCATGGAAAGTGATAAGCGCAATGTGTTCGTCGTCGGGCTCAATGACACCAATCGGCAACGTCTGGAACGGCTGAGGGGCGCCGAGTCGTGTCGTTTTCACGGGGTCATCGAGCCGGCCGCCGTCTACAATACCGAGGTCTTCGACATCGCCGCCATGCTCGCGGAGGCGACCGCGCAGCTCGAGGCCTTTGATGGCAATGTGGACGCCATCGCCGGCTACATGGATTTTCCGGTGTCCACCATGCTGCCGATCCTCTGCGAGCGTTTCGGCACCCGCTCGCCGTCGCTTTCCAGCCTGCTCAAGTGCGAGCACAAGTACTGGAGCCGCATGGTGCAGCGCGAGGTCATCCCGCAGCATATCCCCAACTTCACGGCCTTCGACCCCTTCGATGACGACGCCCTGACGCGCATCGGCGAGGCGGGGCTGTACTTCCCGTTCTTCGTCAAACCCATCAAGTCCTCGGGCTCGCGGCTGGGCTTTCGCATCGACACACCGGAAGACTTCTACCAGGCCATCGAGCACCTGCGTGCGGATATCGGCCTGATTGCCGACCCCTTCAATACGGTGCTGGAGCATGCCCGCCTGCCCGAGGAAATCGAGGCCGTGGACGGCCACTTCTGCATGGCCGAGGAAATCATCGGCGGCTGGCAGTGCACCGTCGAGGGCTATGTTCACGATGGCGAGGTGGTCAGCTATGGCATCGTCGACTCGCTGCGCTACCCCCAGGTGCTGAGCTTCTTCCATTACCGCTACCCCTCCGGGCTGCCCGACCCGGTGCAGGCCAAGATGCTGGAGCTCACCGACACTGTGATGCGTCACATCGGCTTCGATCACTCGGCGTTCAATATCGAATACTTCTGGGACGAGGCCCAGGACCGCATCTGGTTGCTGGAAATCAATACGCGCATCTCCCAGTCGCACTGCGACCTCTTCGAGAAGGTCGATGGCATCAGTAATCAGCAGGTCACCATTGATCTGGCGTTGGGGCAATCGCCGGACATGCCGCATCGACAGGGGCGGTACGCAGTGGCCGGCAAGTTTTTTCACCGTGTGTTCTTTACCGACGCCGTGGTGACCCGGGTACCGGACGCGGCGGCCATCAAGGCGTTGGAGAAGGCTTTTCCGGGGACGGTCATTGCCCTGCAGGTCGAGGCCGGCCAACGCCTCTCGACCTTGCCCGAGCAGGACAGCTACAGCTTTGCCCTGGCCTATATCTGGATGGGAGCTACGTCAGTCGAGCAACTGCTCGACAACTATGATCGCCTGGTGACACAGCTCGACTTTGCCTTCGACGACATCGAAGGCTGATACGAGGAGGTAGGAATGCGCATTGTCGAAGACTTTCCGCGCGCGGTGCACGAGGAAGAGACCTGGATCCGCATGGCCGATGGAACCCGCCTGGCGGCGCGTATCTGGCGGCCGGTGGATGCCGAGCAGTACCCGGTGCCGGCGATACTCGAGTATCTGCCGTACCGCAAGCGCGACCTGACCGCCGAGCGTGACGTTCAGGTGCATCATTACTGGGCCGGGCATGGCTATGCCGGGGTGCGGGTGGATATCCGCGGTACCGGTGAATCGGAAGGCGTGCTGACCGATGAGTATCTGCAGCAGGAGCTGGATGACGGCGTGGCGATCATCGAGTGGCTGGCCGCTCAGCCGTGGTGCAGTGGCGCAGTCGGCATGGTGGGCATTTCCTGGGGTGGCTTCAATGGTCTGCAGATCGCGGCCATGGCCCCGCCGCAGCTCAAGGCGGTGATAACGCTGTGTTCCACCGATGATCGCTATGCCGATGATGTTCACCACATGGGCGGCTGTCTGCTGGGCGACAATCTCTCCTGGGCCTCGACCATGTTCGACGGCAATGCCTGCCCGCCGGACCCGGCGCTGGTCGGCGAACGCTGGCGCGACATGTGGCTGGAGCGCCTTGAGGGCAGCGGCCTCTGGTTGAGCAAATGGCTGGCCCATCAACGCCGCGATGACTACTGGAAGCATGGCTCGGTCTGTGAGGATTTTTCGGCGATCCAGTGTCCGGTGTATGCCATCAGCGGCTGGGCCGATGGTTACTGCAATGCGGTCTTTCGCTTGCTGGCCGGCCTGCAGGTGCCGCGCAAGGGACTCATCGGCCCCTGGGCGCACAAGTACCCCCATCTGGGCGAGCCGGGTCCGGCGATCGGTTTTTTGCAGGAGTCCCTGCGCTGGTGGGACCAATGGCTGAAGGGCAAGGAAAGCGGCATCATGGACGAGCCCATGCTGCGGGTCTGGATGCAGGAGTCGGTGCCGCCCTCGGCACGCTATGAGGTGCGTCCGGGGCGTTGGGTGGCCGAGCCGGAATGGCCATCACCGCGCCTTGTCGAGACCTCCTTCCGGCTGACCACGGGCCACGACCTGCTGCCCGAGGAGGCCGGCGAGGACGACGACACTGTGTTGACGCTGCGATCGCCCCTTTCGGTGGGGCTCTATGCGGGCAAGTGGTGCTCCTACAATGCACCGCCCGATCTGCCTCATGATCAGCGTGACGAGGACGGCGGGGCCCTGGTCTTCCAGACACCGCGGCTTGATGATCCTCTGGAGATCTGCGGCCAGCCCGTCGTCGAGCTGGAGCTCGAGGTCGACCAGCCGGTGGCCATGGTAGCCGTGCGGCTGATCGATATCGCCCCCGATGACAAGGCCACTCGCATTTCCTATGGCCTGCTCAACCTGACCCATCGCGACAGCGATGAAACGCCGGCGCCCATGGTGCCGGGGCAGCGCTATCGGGTGCGCGTCGATCTCAAGCATATTGCCCAGCAGTTTCCCGCCGGCCATGCCATTCGCCTGTCGCTGTCGACCAGCTACTGGCCGCTGGCCTGGCCATCGCCGCGCCCGGCCACCCTGACCCTGTGTCCCGGTCGCAGCCGCTTGTTGTTGCCCATGCGCCCGCCGCAACCCGAGGAGGAAGCCCGCCTGCCGGCGTTTGCGGAGCCCGAGGCCGCGCCGCCGCTGGCCAAGACGCTGCTCCAGCCGACCCAGGAGCGCTGGCAGGTGATCCGCGACCTGGCCAATGACCAGACCACCCTGGAGGTGGTCAATGACGAGGGGCGCTATCGCCTCGATGACATTGACCTGGAAATCGCGGCGCGCGTCACCGAGCGCTACAGCTACTCCTACGGCAGCTATGACAGTATCAGCGGCTGGACGGAGTGGGAGCGCAGCTTCCGCCGCGGCGACTGGCAGGTACGCACTCTGACGCGAACGCGCATGACCAGTGATGCCGAGAACTTTCGGATACGCGCCACCCTGGATGCCTGGGAGGACGATACGCGCGTCTATTCGCAGACCTGGGACGAGACGATTCCCCGCGATCTGGTCTGAGCGCCGCTGTGGCAGTATCCCCGGGTACGCTGAGCCCCTCAGTCTGCGTGGAATGGCCGCACCGCGAGCAGGCTGCTATCTTGGGCATCCTTTCTCGACAGGGATGCCGCCATGAGTTCCACGACCGCCGATGTGGCCGACAAGCCCTGGGCCTCGCGCCGGGAAATCCTCGGCTGGGCGATGTTCGACTTCGCCAACCAGGCTTATACCCTGCTCATCATCACCGTGGTGTTCGGCGAGCTGTTCACCACGGTGATCGTCGGTGATCGCGGTGATGGCTATCGGCTGGCCAACCTGCTGTGGAGCCTGGCGCTGGCCATCAGCTATCTGCTGGTGGTCGTCACCGGGCCCTTGTGTGGTGCGGTGATGGACTACCGTGCCGACAAGAAGCGTTTCCTGTTTGCCAGCTACTTGGCCACCATCGGCACCACCGCCATGCTGTACTTCGTCGAGCCAGGCTATGTGGTGCTGGGACTGGTGCTGATCGTGGTCTCCAACTACGCCTACTCCATGGGTGAGTCCTTCATCGCGGCCTTCCTGCCGGAGCTGGGGCCACCGGAGTCGCTGGGGCGTATCTCCGGCTTCGGCTGGGCGCTGGGCTATGTGGGTGGTCTCTTTGCCGCCGGCTTCACCCTGGTGGTGCTGGGCGAGACCACGGCGGAGAATTTCGAGCGCATCCGCTGGGTAGGTCCCTTTGCCGCCGCGTTTTTCCTGATCGCTGCCATCCCCACCTTCCTATGGTTGCGTGAGCGCGGCACACCGCAGCCGCCGGGTCAGCCCTATTACCGTATCGCCTGGCAGCGGGTCTCCACGACCCTGCACGAGCTGCGGCGCTTTCGTGACCTGGGGGTCTTCCTGGTGTCGCTGCTGTTCTCCATGGCCGGGGTCTACATCATCATCGCCTTCGCCTTCATCTACGGCGCCCAGGTCATCGGCTGGGACGCGGCGACGCGCAATATCATGTTCATCATCGTGCAGATCACCGCGGCGGCCGGTGCCATCGGCTTCGGCGCCATCCAGGATCGCATCGGCACCCGCGAGACCTATCTGATCACCCTGGGGCTGTGGGTTGCGGCCATCCTGGCCATCTGGGCCACGCCCCAGATGACCGCCTGGCTGAATGCGACCCTGGGGCTCGACTGGCAGGCTCAGCACGTCTTTCTGGTGGTGGGCTGCCTGGCGGGGCTCAGCCTGGGCTCCAGCCAGTCCGCCAGCCGCGCCCTGGTGGGGCTGTTCTCGCCGCGTCGCAAGGCCGCCGAGTTCTTCGGTTTCTGGGGGCTGGCCAACAAGCTGGCGGGCGTCTTCGGCATCATCGGCCTGGGGCTGTTGCAGTCGGTGGTCGGCCTGCAGGCCTCGATCCTGCTCTGTGCAGCGCTCTTTCTCATCGCCATCGCGATCTGCCTGGGGGTCGATCAGGAGCGGGGCATGGAGGCTGCTCGGCAGTGGGAAGCAGATGACGTGCAGAATTGTGAGGTGTGAGGTGTGAGGTGTGAGGTGTGAGGAGTGAGGAGTGAGGTGTGAAGAGTGAGGGGGATATGTGAGGGATGACAAGATAGCGGAGCCGTGTAGTGGCGGGAGGTGAGCTTGGCAAGTGAGACACGCCGTGCCGGCCTGGGCATGATGCTGCTGTTCTGGTTGCTGCTGATAGGTCTGGGCACCTGGTGGTGGCAGGGCTGGCTGCAGGAGCGCGAGAACCCGAACGCCGATCTTGCGCAAATGGCCACTGGCGGCCCCCTGACCCTGGAGCGCAACCCGGCGGGGCACTTCGTCGCCACCGGACGGATCAATGGTGAGCCCGTAGAATTCCTGCTGGATACCGGCGCCACCTATGTGGCGGTGCCCGCCGAGCTGGCCGATCGGCTCGATCTGGAGCGCCAGCGCGAAGTCTGGTTCTCCACCGCCAATGGCCGCGCCCGGGGGCATCTGACCACCCTGGACGAGGTCGGCCTGGGCGGGCTGACGGCCAGCGAGGTGCGCGGCTCGATCAGCAAGGGGCTGAGCGGCGAGCAGGCGCTGCTGGGCATGAGCTTTCTGGGGCGCTTCGATATCGCCATCAGCGGCGAGCGGATGACGCTGCAGGTACCCACAGGGTCAGCCGCTGACGGTTGAATACCCGGGCGAGTGTGGCCCGCTGCGCCAAGCTGTTAATATGTATGCATGAACAGTACCTCCGCTGACCGCGTCTCGGCCTCGCTGGATGACCCGCGCTATTACCTGAGCAACTTCCAGTTCGTGCTGGACTGGGTGGCCGCACGCCATCATGACCTGCTCGATGACGCCGAGCTGGCCTTTCTGCGCGACTTCCCGCAGCTGCCGGTGGCATCGCGCGCCCTGCTGGTCCGCATGGTGATGCGCCGCGGCGAGGTGTTTCGGCTCTCGCGTCTCGATTATGCCGAGATCGGTGATACCACGGCGGCCCTGGCACCATTGCAGCAGGCCGGCTGGGTCGAGGCGGACCCCGAGTGCGAACTGAGCGAGCTGTTTCGCCAGTTGCGCCTGCCCGAGCTGCGCCAGGCGCTGGCCGACGAGATGGCCGCCGCCGGCGTCTCACGCTCGGCGAGCAAGGCGGCTCTGCACGAGGCCCTGCAGGCCCGATTGACCCGACCGCGGCCGCTGAGCGAATGGTGGCCACAGGCACCGGATCGGCTGGTGCGTGTGACGGTGATGCTGCTGTGCGATCGGCTGCGGCTGATGTTCTTCGGCAACCTGCGCCAGGACTGGGCCGAGTTCGTGCTCACCGAACTGGGCATGCAGCGCTTCGAGAGCGTGGCCTTCGATGCCGCCTCGCGGGCCTTCGGCCGACGCGCCGAGGTCGATGAATACCTCTTCCTGCACCGTCTGCGCGAACGCCTCGACGCGGGCGAGAATTCGGTCGCGCTGGGCGAGACGCTGGCCGAGTCGCCCAGCGCCGAGGCGTCCGCCAATGCCTGGCTGGCCAGTCGGCGCGCGCGCCTGCTGGTTCACCTGGGGCGTGAAGCCGAGCGTCAGGGGGAGACACAGGCCGCCCTCGGGCTCTATGCCCGTGCCGGCGACGGTGAGGGGCGCATTCGCCGGTTGCGGCTGCTGGAGCGTTGCGGCGAGCATGCCCGGGCGCATGCGTTGCTCGAGCAGGCCGGCGAGGTGGGGGAGCGCGAGGCTCAGGCCCTGGCACGATTGCGCACGCGGCTCCGCCGCCGACTCGGGCTGACGGCCGAGCCGACGCCTCGCGAGGCCAGCCCCGAGAGGCTCGACCTGACCCTGCCGCCCACCGGCGAGCGCGTCGAGCTGGCGGTGGTCGCGCACCTGTCCTCGCCCGAGGCGCCGGTGTACTACGTGGAAAATGCCCTGATCGGCGGGCTGTTCGGCCTGTTGTGCTGGGAAGTCTTGTTCGCGCCGCTGCCGGGAGCCTTCTTCCATCCCTTCCAGAGCGCCCCGGCGGATCTGGGCCGCGAGGACTTCGTGGCGCGTCGTCGCCAGCGTTTCGAGGCCTGTCTGGCCGAGCTCGACGATGGCCGCTACCGCCACACCATCGCCCGGCACTGGCAGACCAAGCAGGGGCTGTCGGCCACCTTCCTGCACTGGGAGCGCCTGAGCTGGCCGCTGATCGAACAGGCCCTCGACTGCCTGCCCGCCGCGCATCTACGTGCCTGCTTCGAGCGCATCCTGGCGGACCCGCGGGTCAACCGAAGCGGCCTGCCGGATCTGATCCAGTTCTTGCCGGACGGGCCGGCGCCGCACTATCGGCTCATCGAGGTCAAGGGGCCGGGCGACCGTCTGCAGGACAATCAGCGCCGCTGGCTGAGCTTCTTTCAGGCCCGGCGGATGCCCGTGGCGGTTTGCCATGTTGGGTGGCAGAAAGGCGTCGGCTGGCAGGAGGCGCCATGAGTCGCGAGGCGGACGGGGCGGCGCCGGGTTACCGGGTTGCGGTGCGCACCCTCTGCGAGTTTACCGCGCGTAAGGGCGATCTCGATTACCGCTTCACGCCGGCGCCCAGTGCGCGGGAAGGCATCGAGGGTCATGCGCGGGTCGTGGCGCGTCGCGGGCCGGACTATCGCGCCGAGGTGCCGCTGGCCGGCGTGGTCGAGGGCCTGCAGCTGGCCGGGCGCGCGGATGGCCATGACCCCCGGCGCGGTGAGCTGGAAGAGATCAAGACCCATCGCGGCGATCTCTCGCGCATGGGCGAGAACCAGCGCGCCCTGCACTGGGCCCAGGTCTCGGCCTATGGCGCCCTGTTGTGCGAAGCCGAGGCGCTCGAGCGCGTGACCCTGGTGCTGGTGTATCTGGATGTGGTCAGCGGTGCCGAGACGCGGCTGACCCGTGACGCCGAGGCCGGCGAGCTGCGCGACTTCCTGGCCGGCCTGTGCCGGCAGTTCCGCGACTGGGCCGAGCAACAGGCCGCGCATCGCCAGAGTCGCGACCGGGCACTGACCGCGCTGGCCTTTCCGCATGCCGACTTTCGCCCCGGCCAGCGCGCCCTCGCCGAGGATGCCTATCGCGCGGCCGCCAGCGGACGCTGCCTGCTGGCCGAGGCGCCCACCGGCATCGGCAAGACCCTGGGGGCGCTGTATCCCAGCCTGATGGCCATGCCGCGTCGCGGCATCGACCGGCTGGCGTTTCTGACCATGAAGACGCCGGGACGCCGTCTGGCGCTGGATGCCCTGGCGGCTCTCGGCGCCGCTGCCGAAGCCGCGGACCGCCTGCCGCTGCGGGTCCTGGAGCTGGTAGCACGCGACAAGGCCTGCGAGCATCCGGACCTGGCCTGCCATGGCGAGGCCTGCCCGCTGGTGCGGGGCTTCTATGACCGCTTGCCGGCGGCGCGTCAGGCCGCCGTCGAACAGGGCTGGCTCGACCGGGAAGGCCTGCGCGAGGTGGCGCTGGCGCATCAGGTCTGCCCGTATTATCTGGGGCAGGAGCTGGCGCGCTGGAGCGATGTGCTGATCGGCGACGTCAACCACTACTTCGATGATAGTGCCCTGATTCACGGCCTGGCCCAGGCCGATGACTGGCGGCTGGCGCTGCTGGTCGACGAGGCCCACAACCTGGTGGAGCGGGCCCGCGGCATGTATAGCGCGGCGCTGTCCCAGAAACGCCTCAATCGACTGCATCGCCTATCGCCGCCGGCCTTGAAACGGCCACTGGGCAGCCTGGTACGCCGCTGGCGCGAGCTGCTGCGCGAGCAGCCCGATGTGGAGTGGCAGGCGCTGGCGTCGATCCCCGAGGGCTGGCTGGGTGCCCTGCAACGCGCCGTCTCGGCGGTGGGCGACTACCTGGCCGAGCATCCTGAGGGTGGCGATCCGAGCCTCCGGGAGTTTCTGTTCGAGGCGCTGGCCTTTGCGCGTCTCGCCGAGCGCTTCGGCGAGCATTCGCTGTGCGAGCTGCGGCGTGCCGGCCAGGGCCAGGCCGTCATGGCGATTCGCAACCTGGTGCCCGCAGACTTCCTGCGCTCCCGCTTTGCCGCGGCCCACTCGACGATGCTGTTCTCGGCCACGCTGAGCCCACCCGCGTATCACCGCGACCTGCTCGGTCTGCCCGACAACAGCGTGGTGCGTCGCGTGGCCTCTCCCTTCATGGCGGAGCAGCTGGAGGTGCGCTGCCGGGCGGATATCTCGACGCGCCTCAAGGATCGTGACGCCTCGCTCGGCCCCATCGTCGAGGAGCTGGCGGGGCAGTATCGCCGTCAGCCCGGCCACTACCTGGCCTTCTTCAGCAGCTTCGCCTATCTGGAAGCGGCTCGGGCTCGACTGGAGGCGGTGTACCCCGAGGTGCCGTTGCGCGCCCAGCAGCGCGGCATGAGCGAGGCCGAGCGCGATGCCTTCCTGGCCGGTTTCAGCCCCGAGGGCAGCGGCATCGCCTTTGCGGTGCTCGGCGGCGCCTTCGCCGAAGGCATCGACCTGCCGGGCGAGCGCCTGGTGGGCGCCTTCGTGATCACTCTGGGCCTGCCGCCCTTCGACCCGCTCAACGAGGCACTGAAGCAACGCCTGCAGGCGCGCTTCGGCCGCGGCGACGACTACGCCTACCGCGTGCCCGGCATGATCAAGGTGGTGCAGGCCGCCGGCCGGGTCATCCGCGGCCCGCAGGACCGTGGCGTGGTGGTCTTGATGGATGACCGCTTCGCACGGGCGGAGAATCGGGCGTTGTTGCCGGACTGGTGGGGTTTATAGGCTTTGAGCTACGAGCTACGAGCTACGAGCTACGAGCTACGAGCTACGAGCTACGAGCTACGAGCTACGAGCTACGAGCCGGG
>NZ_BJOC01000041.1 GCF_006540005.1 Halomonas halmophila
CAGCAAAGCAGCAAAGCTTGGGTTTTCAGTATGTCTGAATTATCGAAAAAGCAATATTGCTGATAGTTGGCTTGATGCTTTAACTATTAGCTTAAGCATGTACATGGACGTATTTTGGCGAACTAATATTCATGTCTACCTCGAGCGCGCATGATTATCAATTAGAGTTTCTTTCTAATATTAGTTTAGAGAATTCGCGTTTTACTCCCTCCCAGTCTCCTATCGTTTTACTTTGCGGCGGTAGAGTTGCAAATACTCTGCCGCTATCATCATTCAGGCATGCGCTTACCAATTACCTTCCTCTTCCCAGATACGAACTATTTTGCCCCGAAGAAATAACTGACTGGAAAGAAGATGGTGTTTTTTATGATTTGCTTGACCTGGAAAAAGAGCTAGGCAGCATATGTTCTTTAGTGGTAATCGTCTTAGAGAGTGAAGGCGCATTTGCAGAGCTAGGTGCCTTCTCTCAAATGCCGCACCTTCGAACGAAAATATTTGCAATAAACTCAGAAGAGTTTCATGAAGAAAGCTCTTTTATAAATTTGGGGGTGCTGAGGCACCTAAGAAAGGAAGAGCGGGTTGAAGTAAGAGTTTATCCTTGGGAGATAAGAAACCCGGGAGTCCTTGAAAATGATGTTGTGAAAGATGCTTTAGATGATATAGAAGAGCAGCTGAGAAAAGTTAGAACGACCCACGCGTTCAGCAAAGATAATGATGGCCATGTTATAACTCTGATTTGCGAACTTGTTAGAATATTTGTGGCTCTGAAGGAAGGTGAAATACTAGATTTTTTGGACTTGCTAGGAATTGAAGTAAGCCGAGAATCCCTCAGGAGAAAACTTTTTGTTCTTGATAAGTTTAGAGTTGTTGTCAAAGGGCGCTATAGTGACTCTACTTTTTATTTGAGAGACGGGACTGATTTTAATAAGATAAGGTTTGTTCAGCAAGATGGTGCGGCTTATGATGACTTAAGAGTTTTGCTGCGTTGTAAAGAGCTCTACCAAGAGGACCGAAAGCATCGAAACAGGATGCGTGTCATTAAGGCTCAGGAGCAGAAAAATGGATGAGTCAAAATTTAGAAGACTGCTTAAGGAAGAGCTTTCTATTAGCTATTCAGAGTCTGCTCGTCTGATTGCTAGAGCCCCGCATGCGTATAAAAAGTATAGGATAAAAAAGGCGGATGGAGGTTTTCGAGAAATATCCCAGCCAGCAAAAGAAACAAAGTTTGTAATGCATTGGGTTATAGATCGTTTTCTAAAGCCCCTCCCAGTACATGAAAGCGCCGCTGCCTACAGAAAAGGGGCAAGTGTGAAAAAGAATGCTGCCATGCACTCAAGCAATTCTTATTTGGCAAAATTTGACTTTAAAAACTTTTTTCCTTCTATAAAAATATCAGATATAGAGAGGCATTTGGCGCTACATGGCGATAGGGGGCTAGATGAAAGAAGTGTAAGTGAGATAGCTAGGCTTTGTACTATAGCCCATATGGAGGGTAAATGCCTTAGTATTGGCTCTCCGGCATCTCCGTTTTTATCAAATTCAATAATGTATGATTTTGATGAAAAAGTTTCTAGGTGGTGCGCCGAAAACGCGTTAACTTATACTAGGTATGCAGATGACTTGACATTTTCTACCAATGTCAAGAACTTGAGTTTTGAGGTTCAAGGTTTCTTGATCGAAGTAATTCAGAGTTTAGAGTATCCAGCGATTGAATTGAATGAAAATAAAACTGTTTATGCTTCAAAAAAGGGGCATAGGCGTGTTACTGGGGTTGTTTTAAGCAATGCTGGCAATGTCTCCCTTGGCAGAGAAAGGAAACGAGAGATTAGCTCGTTGCTCCACAAGTTTAGAATAGGAGAGCTGTCGAGGGAAGAGGTATATCGGTTACAAGGCCTTCTAGGATTCGCAAATGATGTAGAGCCGGTTTTTGTTGAAAGAATGCGAAAAAAATACGGGCATGATCTCTTATGGAGAATAATGTCATTGTCTCGTGAGTGAGGTCGATAAGGAAAAAGGCATGCGGGATAGAGGCTCTGCCTCTTTCAGAGAACTTTGAGTGCATCTGGCATCACTGGTTGGAGTCGCTGTGCCAAGCCACGATCGTGATCGATCACTGGATCCGGCACTACAATGAAGAGGGCTACATCAGCCTCTAGACTATGTGGCACCCCGAGCACACCCCGCATTAGCTGCGTAGGGGGGAAGGGGCAGGGGCACTATTACATCTATTTCTGTCTCCCTGGATAACTCCTCTTCGGAGTTCTTTAGAGGTTGTTGCCATTACTGCGAACTAGGATAATACTTTGTTTAACTTTTAGCCTTGATTCGTATATTTATATAATGGTTTGTGTCTAAGATTGAGCTAGCGATTTACGCAGCTGCCATCGAATGGGAGCTTTAAGAAAGCTTCTTCTATGTGGCTTTATTATCCAAAGCAATCTGATTATTAGCCCTGTTATTGAGTTAATGGTTTTAAATTTCACTCTGATTACCCGCTAAATTAAACCACTTACAGATAGTTTCCATGTCATGTCCAGGGTGCTAGTGTTGTGGCGAGCGACAGTGGGTTGGAGGGACCGGCTAAAGTACTGATTTCTCGTGTACACGGCAGCAATATGCTGAATTGGACATAGCCTTGTCATCAGCAGGCCTCGGGTACAACTCCTGATGCTTGGACCATAAACATATCCGGAAAATCAAGGGATTGTAGGGAAGAAAAAATGCCGCCCATCGAGGCAGCTTACTTTATCCACACCCGCTTTCTATCCGAGATATCCACCCGCGACTCGATGAGCTGACCGTTAGGGCGCGCCGGCGGTGGCGCCCTGGCGGCGTTCTTCGCTGGGCGAGCGGCTGGTGCGGCGTCGGAAGGCGCGCGAGAAGGTCGAGACATCGGCGAAGCCCAGATCGAGGACGATCTCGTCGACCGGGTGTGCGGTCTGGCACAGCCAGTAGCGGGCCCACTGCAGGCGGCGCTTGCTGCGGGGTTACGCCGAATTGGCGCTGACAGAGCAAGTGCAGCTGGCTCTGGCCGAGGTGCATGGCCTCGGCCAGAGCCTGGTTGTCCGGTGACAGGCCCAGGTGCTCGTCGATGAAGGCGTCGAGGGCCGCGGCGGGCAGGCGTTCGCGACGCCGGGAATCCAGGTCCTCCTCGCCGAGCAGCTGGCTGAACTGGCTGACGAACAGCAGCGCCAGCTCACCGCTCTGCTCCAGGGAGGCCAGGCAGGGGCGTCCCGGTCGAGGTCGATCATCAGCACCTCGCTGTCCTCACCGCCCCCGCACATCATCCCTGGCATCGGCTGGCTGACAACTCCCTTGAAAGCCGACGTGGATAACCTCACCCTGTTGAAGAGGGTCCCGCATGGGGCCCTCGATCGGTCACGAGATCGAATCTGAAACCATTCCGACTTTGCCAAAGGAGGTATTGGATGTCAGTGCAGACATCGTCCAGCCGACCGTTGTCCGAGAGCCGCGTGCGCAGTGCTCCGGGGCCGGGGGAAGATCCCTATCCGACCCGCCTGCGCGAACCGCTGGACCTGCCGTGGCTCAATCGTCGCGAACCCGTCGTCAAGGGCGAGGCCAGTCAGGGCCCGCTGTCCACCGATCAGCTTGCCCGCTTCGAGCGACAGGGCTTTCTGTTCGAGCCCGACTTCCTGAGTGGCGAAGAGCTCCAGGCCCTGCGTGGCGAGCTCGATGCGCTGCTCGAGCGCGATGACTTTCGCGGCCAGCCTTTCGCCATCACCGAACCCCGCGGCAACGAGATTCGTTCCCTGTTTGCCGTGCATTTCCTGTCGCGGCTCTTCAGCCGTCTGGCCAACGACGATCGCCTGGTCGGTCGTGCCAGTCAGATCCTCGGGGGTGAGCCCTATGTGCATCAGGCGCGTATCAACTACAAGCCGGGTTTCGAGGGGCAGGGATTCAACTGGCACTCGGATTTCGAGACCTGGCACGCCGAGGACGGCATGCCCGGCATGCATGCGGTCAGTGCCTCTATCGTGCTCACCGACAACCATACCTTCAATGGCCCGCTGATGCTGGTGCCGGGCTCCCATCGGGTCTTCATTCCCTGCTTGGGGGAAACGCCGGACGACCATCACCGCCAGTCACTCAAGCAACAGGAGTTCGGTGTGCCGGGGCGTGATGCCCTGCGCCGCCTGATCGACCGCCATGGCATCGAGGCGCCCACCGGCGCTGCGGGCGGGTTGCTGCTGTTCGACTGCAATACTCTGCATGGCTCCAATGCCAATATGTCACCGGATCCACGCAGCAACGCCTTTTTCGTCTACAACCGGCGCGACAACCGCTGTGGCGAGCCCTTCGCCGCGGATCGGCAGCGTCCACGCTTCCTTGCCCATGCGCCGGATGAAAGCTGGTCGCCGCATGCCTGACGCACGCGTAGACTGAGGGCCTGGCCCACTATTCGGCCTCACCCGCAGAAGGAGTCGACCATGCGTTTCGTTCCCCGCTTTACCGACGGCCGCGAGTTTCCCGAACCCCTGGGCAAGATCGTCTGCGTCGGCCGCAACTATGCCGAGCATGCCCGGGAAATGGACTCGCCGGTGCCCGATGAGCCGCTGTTGTTTCTCAAGCCGGCGACCAGTGCGGTGGACATGGAGGCGGTCATCGAGGCGCCCTTCACGCGGGGCGAGGTGCATTACGAGACCGAGCTGGCGCTGTTGATCGGTGAGCCGCTCAGCGATGCCGCCCCGGATCTGGCCGAGCGGGCCATCGTGGGCCTCGGCCTGGCACTGGATCTGACGCTGCGGGATGTCCAGACGCGTCTGAAGGACAAGGGGCATCCCTGGGAAATCGCCAAGGCCTTCGATGGCGCCTGTCCGTTGTCGGCATTCCTGCCGCTTGTCGAGGCGCCCAACTGGAGTGCGCTGGAATTCGACCTGGCGGTGAACGGCGAGCCTCGCCAGCATGGCCTGGGCGCCGAGATGCTGTTCTCGGTGCCGGTGCTGGTGGCCGAGATGAGCCGGCATTTCACCCTGCTGCCCGGCGACGTCATCCTGACGGGCACGCCGGCCGGTGTCGGCGAGCTGCCGCGTGGTGCCAGCCTCGATTTGCAGATGACCGGCGGCCTGCACATACAGACGCGCGTCGCGGAATAAGGTGGCGCCAGCCGGGGCAGGTAGTGGCCCGCCCTCACGCATGACAAGGCCCCGCCGGGCGCGTCCCGGCGGGGCCTTGTCGTAGGTGGCGTCTGCCGGACAGCCCGCAGGCTGCCCTGGCGTCAGGCCTATTGCGCCTTGAGCTTGTAGGCCACGACGTAGTCGCCGATGGTGGTACCGATGGAGCCATGTCCCCCGGCAACCTGGACGACCATCTGCTCGCCCTCGCTGTTGAGATAGGTCATCGGGGTGGCCTGTCCGCCGGCCGGCAGCCGGGCTTGCCACAGCTGCTCGCCGGTTTCGAGGTCATAGCCGCGCAG
The DNA here is from genome assembly GCF_006540005.1 of Halomonas halmophila. Taxonomy (GTDB): domain Bacteria; phylum Pseudomonadota; class Gammaproteobacteria; order Pseudomonadales; family Halomonadaceae; genus Halomonas; species Halomonas halmophila. The sequence continues at coordinate 5,435 of NZ_BJOC01000041.1, forward strand.
GTAGTCATCCACGCTGGCCGCCATGAAGACCAGACCGCTCTCGGTGATGACGGGACCACCGATACCGGGTACGCCCATCTTGATGGGCAACGGCAGGGCCGTCATGTCCTCGACGGTACCGTTCTTGTGCTTCCAGACGGTCTCGCCGGTACGCAGGTCGGCACCGGCTACATAGCCCCAGGGAGGCTGCTGGCAAGGGATACCGAGCGGCGACAGGAAGGGCTTCATGTCGACCGCATAGGGAGCACCAGCGTTCTCGTTGATGCCCTGCTCGCCCTGGTTGGTCTTGCCCAGGTCGGTGCCATCCTTGGGTACCAGCGTCGAGGTGAAGGCCAGGTAGAGCGGCATGCCGAACATCACCTGACGTTTCGGGTCGACGGCGATGCTGCCCCAGTTGAAGACGCCGAAGTTGCCCGGGAAGACGAGAGTGCCCTGCTTGGAAGGCGGCGTGTATTGTCCCTCGTAGCGCAGCGACTTGAACTGAATACGGCACATCAGTTGGTCGAGCGGCGTCGCCCCCCACATGTCGGATTCCTGCAGCTTGGGCGGCCGGAAGCTGAGGCTGGAGACGGGTTGTGTATCCGCTGCGTAATCGCCCTCGATGGTGCCCTGCGGGGCCGGCTTTTCAGAGATCGGCAGAATGGGCTCGCCGGTCTTGCGATTCAGCACATAGACATCGCCCTGCTTGGTAGGAATCACCAACGCCGGCTGGGTGCCCTGTTCGGTCTCGAGATCGAGCAGGCTGGGCTGCGCCGGTGTATCCATGTCCCAGAGGTCATGGTGCACGAACTGCTGGACCCACTCGACCTGGCCGGTCTCGAGACTCAAGGCCACCACAGAGCTGGCGTACTTCTCTTCCGACGGGCTGCGGTACATGCCGAGCTGGTCCGGCGTGCGGTTGCCCATGGGGAAGTAGATCATGCCCAGTTCTTCGTCGGCACTGGCGATCGACCAGCTGTTGGGCGAGCTGGTGGTGTAGGTCTCGCCCTCGGCGATCGGTGCCGTCTCGTCCGGATTGCCAGCGTCCCAGTTCCAGACCAGTTCACCCGTCTTGGCGTCATAGGCGCGGATCACACCGGACGGTGATTTGACAGCATAGTTGTCGTTCACCGAGCCGGCGACGATGACCTTGCCGTCGGCGACCACGGGGGGCGAGGTAGAATAATAGAAACCGTCCTGCTTGAACGGCATATTGTGCATCAGGTCCAGCTCGCCGTTGTTGGCAAAGTTGGCGCAGCGAGCACCGGTCGCCGGGTCGACGGCCACCAGGCGGGCATCGGAGGTCGGCAGGAAGAGCTGGGCATCACACTGGATGGCTGCCTGATTCTCGGCAGGTTGGTCGATGGCTTGGACATCGATGGCGTCAGGGTCGCCGTTGCTGGGCGGCAGATAGGACACGCCCCGGCAGGTCTGGTGCTGGCGTGAGCTCTCGTCGGGCACCTTGGCATCATAGACCCACTGCTCCTTGCCGGTATCGGCATCCAGTGCGATCAGCCAATTATGCGGGGTGCACAGGAACAACGAATTCCCCACCTTGAGCGGTGTGGCCTCGTAGGTGGTCTCGGTGACGTCGTCCGGGCCCATCATGTCACCGGTGCGGTACTGCCAGGCGAGCTCCAGGTTATCGACGTTTTGCGGCGTGATCTGTTCCAGCGGCGAGTAGCGCTGGCCCATGTTGCTGCGCCCGTAGGCGTGCCAGCTCTCCTTGGGCGAATCCCCGGTATCCGGAGACTCGGCGACCACATCGCGGTTCAGCTCGCCTTCGATACGGTGTTGATCCACGGCCATGCTGGCCAGGGTGCCCACGCCGATGATCGCCCAGACGGGCAGCAGCACAGCCAGGCCGGCGCGACTGGCGTCCTTGGCGGGTATCAGCAGCGGGATGGCGAGTATCAGGAAAAGGCCCAGGCGGGTCGCCAGTGGCCACCAGTCATACCCCGACTCCCACAGCGACCAGGCGGCGGTGGCGATCAGGAAGAGGGCATAGAGCAGCTGGGCCGTGGGGCGCCGCGAACGCGTCATGGCACCGACCACGATCAGGAGTACGCCGGTCAGTGCGTAGTACCAGCTACCGTCGAGGGTGATCAGCCAGATGCCCCCCCCCAACAGTGCCAGCCCCACGAGCCAGAAGATGAGTGAAACGATGAACATTAGCCTAGCTCCTTGCCATGGAAGGTACCTGGAATATGGCCGCGCAGCCGTGGTCGACGCAAAGGACGTCTGCCGGATCCCCCGAGGGGCCGGCCAGAGGCATGGACGAGGTGCGTGCAACTCGCGTGCGGCGAGGGATTCAGGCGAAGAGATTACCGCCTTATGGTATAATAGTTAGCCTGAGAATTAAAGTGCCCGCCCGGCTGGAGAAGGCCGGACGGCCGTGCGGCGATTGTGTCCGGCCGAGCATCAGGGCTTGCACAGCTGTCACGCCGCAGGTGCGGGCAGAGGCAGTGGTGCTTCGGCCAGGCGCTGCTTGAGGATGGTGCGGAAGCGGTCCGGGTCATGGGGGGTCAGGTCGTGGGCCGGCGGGTCCACGTAGACCACCAGCAGACGCGAGAGCCAGTAGCGCAATGCCGTCATGCGGAGCATCATCGGCCAGGCATCGACTTCATTGGCGTTCAGCGGGCGTCGGGCCTGGTAGGCGCCGAGAATGGCCGCGTAGCGCTCGGCGTCCAGGCGGCCGTCGTCGTGGGTCGCCCAGTCGTTGATGACGATGGCCAGGTCGAACAGCAGGTCGCCGGTACAGCCGTTGTAGAAATCGATCATGCCCCCCAGGCGGTCCCCATCGAACAGGGTGTTGTCGCGGAACAGGTCGCCATGCAGGGCACCCTGGGGCAGTTCCGGCAGCCGTTCGAAATAGCCCTGGTAGGCTTCCAGCTCGTCCATCATCAATAGCTGGTCCTCGTGGGACAGATACGCCAGCACCTTGTGGTGCATGGGCAGCAGCCAGTGCAGGTCGCGCGGGTTGGGGCGATGCCCGGGGAAGTACTGCGAGACCTTGTGCATATGGCCCAGGGCATCACCCAGCGCGCGGCACTGAGCCAGGTCGGGTTCGTGGGGATGGCGGCCCGGCAGGCGCGGAAACAGCAGCGCCGGCTTGTCGGCCAGGCTGTGCAGGGCGACGCCATCATGGTCATGCAAGGGGCCGGGGACGGGCAGGCGGTGCTCGTCCAGGTAGTCGAGCAGCTCGACGAAGAAGGGCAGCTCCTCATGTTCGCCCTGTTCGAACAAGGTCAGCACCAGTTCCTGACGGTCGGTGGTGACGAAGAAGGTGCTGTTCTCCGTGCCGGCAGGTACGCCCTCGACGGCAACCAGCGAGCCGGCGTCGAAACGCTCCAGAAAGGTCGCGACCTGGGCGTCGGATAGTGGTGTGAATACGGCCATTGGGGTCTCGCGCAGACGATCTCAAATCGTCCATTGTAGCGGCTTGGTGCCTTGATGCACGAATCCGGGGCAGGAATCGTGCACAGGCGCGGCCGGTGGACACTCAGCGTCCGCCGCTGTCACGCTCAGGGCCCGTTCAGCTATCCTCGCGCACCCAATCCGGAATGCTCAGGCTGCCGCCTTCCTGGCGCTCGAAGTCGCCGCCGCCATCCCTGTCGATCAGGTAGTAGGTGGCGCCGGAGGCCGGGCGCACCTCGATGGCGAACAGCTGACCATTAAGGCGATATTCCTTGAGGGTGCGACCGTCTTCCTGACGCGTGGTGACCTGGGGTTCAGGAGCCCCCGACTGGGCGATCGCCGGCGTAGCGGACAGCAGTAGGGCGCTGAGGCCGAGCAACAGGGCTAGTGAACGAAATGAAAACGGCATGGTTACCTCCGGGTCGGTCATCGGCGTCCAGTGTACGACGCGACGGCATCACGGCAAACATCGCCGGCAATGCGTATCATGGGGCATTAGAACTGCATTTACTTTCCGGGTTCCACGACCTGCGTTATTCAGACATCAATGGATGCCGACTCATGGCCAACACTCCCATCGTACTCGTCGACGGTTCTTCCTATTTATATCGAGCCTTTCATGCCCTGCCGCCGCTGATGACCTCCGATGGCCAGCCCACCGGGGCGGTCAAAGGCGTGCTGAACATGCTCAAGCGGCTGATCAAGGATTACCCCGACAGCCCCATGGCAGTGGTGTTCGACGCCCCCGGCAAGACGTTTCGCGACGAGCTGTACGCCGAGTACAAAGCGCAGCGGCCCCCCATGCCGGATGACCTGCGCTCCCAGGTGGCGCCGCTGCATGACTGCGTGCGGGCGCTGGGGCTGCCGCTGCTGTGCATCGAGGGGGTGGAGGCCGACGATGTCATCGGCACCCTGGCGCGCCATGCCACCGAGGCCGGTCGTGACGCCGTGATCTCCACCGGCGACAAGGACATGGCCCAGCTGGTCAACGGGCACATCACCCTGGTCAACACCATGAAGGATGAAACCCTCGACCCGGCGAGCGTCGAGGCCAAGTTCGGCCTGCCACCGAGTTTGATCATCGACTACCTGGCCCTGATGGGTGACAAGGTCGACAACATTCCCGGTGTGGCCGGTGTCGGCGAAAAGACCGCCATCGGCCTGCTGCAGGGTATGCAGGGCGGCCTGGAGACCATCTATGGCGATCTCGAGAAAGTCAGGACGCTGAGTTTTCGTGGCGCCAAGACGCTGCCGAAGAAGCTCGAGGAAAACCGCGAGCAGGCCTTTTTGTCCTACGAGCTGGCGACCATCAAGACCGACTGCGAGCTGCCGGTGGGCCTGGATGATCTGCATATCGCCCAGCCCGACCGCGACCGCCTGGCGGAGCTGTATGGCCGTATGGAGTTCAAGACTTGGCTGGCCGAGCTGAAGGACGGCAGTGACGCCGGCGTCGATGATGTGGCGGGGGGCAGTGCCGCGGCACCGGATGAAAGCGCAGCGCCGAGCGAGGGCCGGGAGCCGCGCCGCGATGTGGTCATCACCGAGCAGGCCACGTTCGACGAGTGGCTCGAGCGGCTCGCGGCCAGCGAGGCCTTCTGCTTCGACCTGGAAACCACCAGCCTGTCCTACATGGAAGCCGCTATCGTCGGTGTCGGCCTGGCCCTGGAGCCGGGAGAGGCGGCCTACATCCCGCTGGCTCACGACTACCTGGATGCGCCAGACCAGCTCGATCGTCAGGCCGTGCTCGAGGCGCTGGCCCCGCTGTGGGCGGATGCCGACAAGGCCAAGATCGGCCAGAACCTCAAATATGATATTTCGGTGCTGGCGCGTCACGGCTACCCCGTGGCCGGGACACTGCACGACACTATGCTGGAGTCCTATGTGCTGGATTCCACCGCCACCCGCCACGACATGGACTCGCTGGCGCTGAAATATCTCGGCGAGACAACCCAGAGCTTCACCGACATCGCCGGCAAGGGCGCCAAGCAACTGACCTTCAATCAGGTCGCGCTGGAGCAGGCCGCGCCCTATGCCTGCGAGGATGTCGACATCACCCTGCGGCTACACCAGATACTACGACCGCAGGTCGAGTCACAGGGTCGCCTGGCCGAGGTCCTCGATGCTGTCGAGCGGCCGCTGGTGCCGGTGCTGTCGCGCATGGAGCGCAACGGCGTGGCGCTGGACCCGGAACGCCTGCATGTGCAGAGCCGTGAGCTCGGCGAGCGCATCCATGAGCTGGAGCAGCGCGCCCATGAACTGGCCGGGCGCGAGTTCAACCTCGGTTCGCCCAAGCAGCTCGGCCAGATCCTGTTCGAGGAGCAGAAGATCCCGGTCCTCAAGAAGACGCCCAAGGGCGCCCCCTCGACGGCCGAGGGGGTGCTCGAGGAGCTGGCGCTGGACTACCCCCTGCCCAAGGTGATCATGGAGCATCGCGGCCTGTCCAAGCTGCGCTCGACCTATACCGACAAGCTGCCGCGACTGGTCGTGGCCGCGACCGGACGCCTGCATACCAGCTACCATCAAGCGGTCACGGCCACCGGGCGACTGTCATCGTCCGATCCCAACCTGCAGAACATCCCCATTCGCACCGAGGAGGGGCGGCGCATCCGCCAGGCCTTCGTGGCGCGGCCGGGATATCGGCTGGTGGCGGCGGACTATTCGCAGATCGAGCTGCGCATCATGGCGCACCTGTCCGGTGACAAGGGTCTGCTCGATGCCTTCGCCGAGGGGCGCGACATTCACGCCGCCACGGCCGCCGAGGTCTTCGGCGTAGCCCTCGATCAGGTCTCCGGCGAGCAGCGACGCAGCGCCAAGGCCATCAACTTCGGCCTGATCTACGGCATGAGCGCCTGGGGGCTGGGGCGTCAGCTGCACATCGAGCGCAACCAGGCGCAGGTCTACATCGACCGCTACTTCGACCGCTACCCCGGAGTTGCCCGCTACATGGAACGCATCCGCGCCCAGGCGGCGGAGGATGGCTTCGTCGAGACGGTGATGGGGCGCCGACTCCATCTGCCGGAGATTCACTCCCAGAATCGCAACCGTCGCCAGGGCGCCGAACGCACCGCCATCAATGCCCCGATGCAGGGCACGGCAGCGGACATCATCAAGCGCGCCATGATCGACGTCGACGCCTGGCTGGCGCAGGCCGACAGGAACGCCATCATGGTCATGCAGGTGCACGACGAGCTGGTCTTCGAGGTCGCGGAAGACGAGGTCGAAACCTTCATCGACGAGGTCAAGGCGCGCATGCAGGGCGCCGCCGCGCTGGATGTGCCGCTGACCGTCGAAGCCGAGAGCGGTGCCAACTGGGACGAGGCCCACTGAGTCAGCATATCATTCGTGAGCTTCGCGACTATCCGCGGGTGCCTGCTCCCGGTCGTCCAGGCTGTAGTCGCGCTCGACCCGAGCGATACGCAGTCGGTAATCGGCGAACACCGAGCGGCGTCCCGCGCTCTGGGCCGCACGATGGGCCTCGAGGCGGCGCCATTCCGCGACGGCCGCCTCGTCGCGCCAGAAGGACAGTGACAATAACCGCTCGGGGGCGGCAAGGCTCTGGAAGCGTTCGATGGAGATAAACCCTTCCACGTCGCTCAGCAATGGCTTGAGTTCGGCGGCGATGTCCATGTAGCGCTGGCGTTGCGTAGAGAAAGGTCGGGCTTCGAAGATGACGGCAATCATGCTGGCTCCTTCGGTGACGGTGGTTGTCACGGCCGCTCGAGCGGCCGACAGCGACCAGTATCGACGGTCACTGCAAGCCACGATTCGATCGGGAGCGAAATATGGCAGTCACGGACCTTGCGATGTCCCGTGTGGCGGCGGCCATTGCCGAGCCTGCAAGGGCTCGTATGTTATGTGCCCTGATGGATGGTCACGCACGGACCAGTACCGAGCTGGCGGCGATCGCCGAGGTTGGCCCACCAACGGCCAGCGCACACCTGGCGCGTCTCACCGAGATGGCCTTGCTGAAGCGCTACGCGCAGGGACGTCATCGGTACTATGCGCTGGAGGACCCGAGAGTCGCCGAGGCGTTGGAAGGACTGATGGTCATCGGACAGGGCGATATGCCGTCTTTTACGCCGAACACGCCGCAGCGGCTGTGCTTTGCTCGGTCATGCTATGACCATATGGCGGGTCAACTGGCGGTGACGCTCCATGATGCCTGTGTCGGAGCCGGTTGGCTGATGTCTGCCGCCGATTCTGGCAGCGATTACTGCCTGACTACGGCCGGCGAGCGAGCTTTCAATGACATGGGCCTGGACATCCAGGCGATACGCGCTCGGCGTCGCCGTTTTGCCCGTCCCTGCATGGACTGGAGCGTGCGTCGTCCGCACTTGGCGGGGGCACTGGGAGCGGCCCTTCTGGATCATGCCATCGGCCGGGATTGGGTGAGACGCGACCTCGATGGCCGCGCTCTTCATCTGACGTCCAAGGGGAAACGTATCCTGGAACGCCGCTTCGATATTGAATTACCAGGCTGAGACAATGGTAATCAGTCGCGTTCGGGAAGGGCGCTGCTCTTGCCGAGGCGAGTGACAACCTCGCCCCGGCCATTGAGCTTTACCGCCAGCCGACGCGGTCGAAGATCTTGATCGCTTCCGGGTTGTTCTCGCCCAGCTCGCTGATGTTCAACTGGTCCTTCTTGAAGTCACCCCAGCCTTCCAGCACGTCGCTCTTCTCGACACCCTCGACGACCGGGAACTCGTAGTTGCCGGCGGCGAAGAGTTCCTGTGCCTGCTCAGAGGCCAGGAACTCCAGGAAGCGCACGGCGTTGTCATGGTTCGGCGCGTTCTTTACGACACCGGCACCGCCGACGTTGACGTGGGCGCCACGGCCGTCCTGATTGGGGAACATGATCTCGACCTTATCGGCGACTGCCTGGTCGTCGGCATCGTCGGACTGAAGCAGGCGCACATAGTAATAGTGATTGGCCACGGCAATGTCACACTGGCCACTGGCCACGCCCTTGATCTGGTCGGTGTCGCCGCCTTCCGGATCGCGTGCCATGTTGTCGACCACCCCCTGGGCCCAGGCTTCCGCTTTCTCGGCGCCGTGGTGGGCGATCATCGAGGCCAGGAGTGACTGGTTGTAGATGTTGTTCGAGGAACGAATGCAGATCTGGCCTTCGTAGCGCGGGTCGGCTAGATCTTCATAGCTGGTGAGCTTGCTGGCGTCGACCTCGTCGGGGTTGTAGAAGATCGCCCGCACGCGCTGGCTGAAGCCGAACCACTTGCCTTCCGGGTGGCGCATGGAGTCGGGTAGACGCTCTTTCAGCGACTCGGACACCACGCTGGCGAAGATGCCTTCCTGCTCGGCGCGCCACAGGCGGCCGGCATCGACGGTCATCATTACATCGGCAGGGCTGGCCGCGCCTTCGCGCTTGATGCGCTGGATCAACTGGTCGGAGCCGCCCTCGAGCACATTGACCTCGATGCCAGTCTTGTCCGTGAAGGCATCGTAGAGCGCCTGGTCGGAATCATAGTGACGTGCCGAGTAGACATTCACGTCGCCGTCGGCGATCGCGTTGGTGGCGAATGCCGAGCCGGTCAGCATGACGGCGAGCGGCAGGGCATAACGTGGGGTGTGTGGCATGACGGACTTCCTGTCGATGTGGGTGGAAAATTAATTAGAATGATAATGTATTGCATTCAATGTCATTCGTCATTGAAGCGGCTGAAGGGGGAAACGTCAACCATGAACGGCGCAACAGTTGACCCGGGTGCACGCCGAATAAGGTGGCAGCCTTGCCAATGACAACCCTTTACAGTCGCTTTCGCGTTAACATGTCACCCCAAATTCCTGTGCCGGCGATCCCCATGCAACACGAGACCCCAGCGAATGCCGTTGAAGCGCCTCGCTCCGAGGCACTCGATATTCTGACCCTGACGGGGGTCGAGCACCGTTATGGCCGGCACCGGGCGGTGGCGGGCATCGACCTGAGTGTTCGCCAGGGGGAGGTGGTCTGTCTGCTCGGGCCCTCGGGCTGCGGCAAGACGACCCTGCTGCGCATCGTGGCCGGGCTCGAAGTCTTGCAGGCGGGTCAGGTGAGCCTGGATGGACGCTCCCTGGGCCGGCCACACGTGCCGCCGGAACGCCGCAGCGTCGGCCTGGCGTTTCAAGAGGCGGCGCTGTTTCCGCACCTCAGCGTGCTCGAGAATGTGACCTTCGGGCTCAAGGCCCTGCCGGCCCGGCAACGCCGTGCACGGGCGCAGGAACTGCTGGCGCAGCTGGGCATGGCAGACCACGCCGCGAGTTATCCGCATACCCTGTCCGGTGGCCAGCAGCAGCGTGTGGCGCTGGCCCGAGCCCTTGCGCCGGAGCCTGGCTTGATGCTGCTCGACGAACCGTTTTCCAGCCTTGATGCCAGGCTGCGGGATCGTATCCGGGATGACACCCTGCACGTGCTCAAGCAGCAGGGTGCCGGGGCCCTGCTGGTGACGCACGACCCGGAAGAGGCGATGTTCATGGCCGACCGCATCGCCCTGATGCGCGATGGCCACATCGTCCAGACCGGTACGCCCCGGCAGCTCTACTGCCATCCGGTCGACCCTTTCGTGGTGACCTTCTTCGGGTCTGTGAACGAGCTGTCGGGCGTGGTGAGCGATGGACATGTCCGTACCGCGGTCGGCGAGGTGGCCGCCCCGGGGATGGCGGATGGGGCCTCGGCCCAGGTACTGGTCCGGCCCGAGGCCTTATCGGTCGAAGCGCTCGACGCGCCGCCAGCGGGCCATCACAGTCACGTGATCATGGCCAAGCTGCTGGGGCGTACTAGCCTGCTGCATATCTGCGCGCATGGTCCGGGGCGCGAGTCGCATTTGCATGCGAGGGTGCCGGGGGTCTTTCTGCCCGAGCCGGGCCAGCCGGTGGCGCTGCGCCTGGACCCCTCACAGGTGTTCGTCTTTCCCGCCGGGGCGGGAGCCACGCATGGCGAGACTTAGCAGCACGACCGGGATGATGCCCACGACGACGATGGCCAGCGAGGCCGTGGAGGCCTCGGCTAGGCGCTCGTCGGACGCCAGGTTGTGAGCGCGCACGGCCAGGGTATCGAAGTTGAAGGGGCGCAGGATGATGGTCGCCGGTAGCTCCTTCATGACATCGACGAATACCAGAATGGCGGCGGCCAGCAGGCTGCCGCGCATGATCGGCGTGTGCACGTGGCGCAGCGTGCCGCTGGCCGTCTCGCCCAGGGTGCGGGCCGCCGCGTCCATGCTCGGCGTGACCTTGCCCAGGCTGGCCTCCAGCGCATTGAAGGACACTGCTAGGAAGCGTACGACATAGGCATAGATCAGGATGAAGGCCGAGCCGCTGAAGATCAGCCCGGCCATCACGCCATAGTGCTCGCGCAGCCAGCCATTGATCTGATCATCCAGCCAGGCGAAGGGGATCAGGATGCCCACCGCCACCACCGAGCCGGGGATGGCATAGCCCATGGCAGCGATGCGCGTGGCGGTGCGTGTCATTGGCCCCGGGTTGAGGCGCGCGCCATAGCTCAACAGCAGGGCCAGGGCCACGGCACACAGCGAGGCCAGAACCGCCAGAACCAGGCTGTTGCCGGCGAACTCGAGAAAGGCCGGACCGAACAGGTTGTCACCGTCGGTGAGTGACAGATAGGCCAGCAAGCCGCCGGGCAGGAGAAAGCCCACCAGGATCGGCATCAGGCAGGCCAGACAGGCCGCGGCCGCACGCCAGCCGGTCAGCGCGAATTGCGGTAGGCGCTGATAACGCCCCGTGGTCTGGAAATAGCGTCGCCGGCCCCGCGAGGCGCGCTCCAGCAGCACCAGCACGATCACGAAGGTCAGCAGGCAGGCGGCCAGCTGGGCGGCGGCGACCTGCTCGCCCATGCCGAACCAGGTGCGGTAGATGCCGGTGGTGAAGGTATCCACGCCGAAGTACTGCACGGCGCCGAACTCGTTGAGGGTCTCCATCAGCGCCAGCGAGACGCCGCCGACGATGGCCGGCCGTGCCAGGGGAATGGCGATGCCGCCGAACAGTCGCCAGGGCCCGCGCCCCAGGGTGCGGCCGACATCCAGCATGCACACCGACTGCTCCATGAACGCCGCCCGGGTCAGCATGTAGACATAGGGGTAGAGCACCAGGGTGATCAGAAGGGCGGCGCCGCCCAGCGAGCGGATCTCGGGAAAAAAGTAGTCGTCGGCCCCCCAGCCGAATGCCTCTCTCAGCCAGCTCTGCAGCGGCCCCGCATATTGCAGGAAGTCGGTATAGGCGTAGGCGATCACATAGGTCGGCACCGCCAGCGGCAGCAGCAAGGCCCATTCGAATAGGCGGCGGCCGGGGAAGCGGCACATCACCACCAGCCAGGCCGTGCCGGTGCCGATGACGAAGGTGCCGATGCCCACCGCCAGCACCAGCAACAGGGTGTTGGTCAGATAACGCCCGAGAACGGTGCTGGCCAGGTGCTGCCAGATGCCGTCCGTGGGCATGACGATGTGCGCCAGCACCACCAGCACGGGCAGCGCGACGATGGCCGCGATGGCGAGCGTCAGCAGGCTCCAGGCATCGAAGCGCCGACCGGAAATCGGTCGAATGGTGGTGGCAGGGTCTGTGCGGGACAAGGCGTGAAGCCTCCCGGGAGTGTCCAGTGAGCCAAGGCGCGAATGATAGCAGCCGTCACGCCCCCTGACAGCCCGCCCGGCGGGCGGGCTGTGGCAGGAAGCCCATGGTCAGTGGCCGACCAGCAGCGCCGGCAACCCCGTGATCAGGGACGGGAACACGGCCATCAGCACGCAGGCCAGCACGATCAGCGCGCAGAAGGGAATGACGGCCCGGTAGAGGTCGACGATCTCGATACCCTCGGGGGCCACGCCCTTCAGATAGAACAACGCATAGCCGAACGGTGGCGTCAGGAAGGAGGTCTGCAGCACCACCGCCACCATCACCACGAACCACAGCACGTCGACGCCCATCTGCTCGACGATGGGCAGCATGATCGGGAAGCTGAGCAGCACGATGCCGGTCCAGTCGAGGAACATGCCGAGAATGAAGACCAGGAAGAACATCAGGATCAGGGCGCCGGTGGTGCCGCCCGGCATGGCCATGACCACCTCGCTGATGACTTCCATGCCACCACCGATGGAGAACACACCGGTAAAGGCGGTTGCGCCCACCAGTACCAGCATGACCATGGTAGTGGTCTTGCTGGCCTCGATCAGGGTGCGGTAGCAGGTCGCGAGGCTGCGGTCGCCGAAGATCAGGAAGAGCACGAAGGCAATGGCCACGCCGATGGCCGAGGCCTCGGTGGCGGTAGCGATGCCCGTGAACAACGACCCCAGAACGCCCAGGATCAGCGTCATGGGGGGCAGCACATACTTGGCCAGCATACCCAGCAGCTCACCGGCCGAGGTCTCGGCGCGCTCTTCGGCAGGCACCGGGGGACCGTAGGACGGCTTGAGATAGCAGATGATCAGTACATAGAGGGCATACATCACGCCCAGCAAGACGCCCGGCACCAGGGCACCGGCGAACAGCTCGCCCACCGAGACCGGCGAATAGCTGGCCATCAGGATCAGCATGATGCTGGGGGGAATCAGGATGCCCAGGCAGCCGCTGGCCATGATGACGCCGGTACTCAAGTGCTTGTTATAGGAATACTTGAGCATCGGCACCAGGGCAATCATGCCCATCACGGCGATGGAGGCACCGACGATGCCGGTGGTGGCGGCCAGCAGTACCGAGACGATAACCACGGTCAGGGCCAGGCCGCCGCGCAGGTTGGCCAGCAGCAGGCGCATGGTATCGAACATCTTCTCGGTCACGCCCGAGTCGTTGAGGAAGCGTGCCATGAGAATGAACAACGGAATGGCGACCAGGACATAGTTGTCCATGGCGTTGCCGTAGATGTTGTTGATCAAGATGCCGAGTGTGCTGGCGCCGGGCCCCAGCCAGGCGCCGAGCACCGCCACGCCACCCAGCACGAAGGCCAGCGGGTGACCCATGAAGAGCCCGACCAGCAAGCCGCCGAACATGAAAAGTGTCAGCATTTCGGGGCTCATGCGGGGGTCTCCTCACGCAACGACTGGATGGCGCGGATCACCACCGCGATGGCCTGGAGCAGCAGCAACACTGCGGTGACGACGATCACGGCCTTCACCGGATAGACAGGAATGGCCACCATGCCGTAGGTGGTCTCGCCGCGGCTGAAAGAGCGCTCGAAGAAGTTCCAGCCGAGGCTGAGTAGTGCCCAGATGAAGGGCACGAAGAAGACCAGGTAACCGAGGATCTCCAGCGCGGCCTGTTTGCGGCGTGACAACAGCCGCTTGAGCACGTCGACTTCCACATGCGCATGATGGCGCAGCCCGTAGGCCGCCATCAGCATGAAGTGAGCGCCGAACAGCATCTTGGTGACAGCGAACGCCCAGTCGCTGGGGCGCCCGATCAGAAAACGCATGGCGATATCGTAGATGATGATCACCGTGATGACGGCGAGCAGCGGAGCAATCAGCCGTCCAAATGCCTCGTTGAGGCTATCGATGGCCTTGGCAATGGCGTTCATTGAGAGGGTCCTGACATCTTTCAGGTGGAATGGTCAGCCCGATACCGGGGTGAGCCGTGAAGGCCCACTCCCGGGGAATGGCTGATCAGCTGTCTGTTTCCTGTTGCATGCAGGCTTCGATCTTCTTAAGCGACGGCAGGTTGTCGGTCACCCGGCTCATGTTGAACGGCACCGAAATGTCGCGCCAGTTGGCGTAGTGTTCCAGGTAGCTGACCATGGAGTGGTAGACCTTGGCGTGCATGGGGTTCTCGCAGGCACCCTGCACGATGACCTCGTTGGTGATGCGCTGGATCTCGGCCAGGTCGTCCTCGGACAAGTGGCTGATCTCGGTGCCGTCCTCGAGGAACTTCACGGTGCCCTCGGTGGACTGGCGTTCGGACCAGGCCAGCGACCAGGCCATGGTAGCGTCCGCGGCAATCTTGAGCTTCTCCTGGGTCTCCTTGGACAGCGCATCCCAGGCGTCCTGGTTGATCATCACGCCAAACACGCTGGCCGACTGGTGCCAGCCCGGCGTCAGCCAGTAGTCGGCGACCTCACTGAAGCCGGCCTTGTAGTCCACGCCCGGGGTGGAAAACTCGGCACCATCGACCACGCCGCGCTCGATGGCCTGGTAGATCTCGCCACCGGCCAGGGTGACCTGGGAGCCGCCGAGCCGCTCGAGTACGCGTCCCTGGTCACGGCCGGAAAGGCGCAGGCGCTTGCCTTCCAGATCGGCCAGGCTCTCGATGGGTGTGCCGCCACGGAATCCGGACTCATTGTTGGTGATGCCGTAGGGCAGGTAGACCATGTTGTACTGGCCGTAGACTTCCTGATAGAGCTCGAAGCCACCCCACTGCTGGATCCAGTTGAGGTAGTCGACGCCGTTGAACAGGCTGGTGGTGGTGGCCAGCGGCGAGAAGGCCGGGCTGCGACCCGCCCAGTAGCCTGGCCAGTCGCCCGCGGCCTGGATGCTGCCGGTCTCGGTGGCATCGAAAACCTGGGTGCCGGGCATCAGGGTACCGCCGGCGCGGAAGTCGATCTGCAGCTCGTCGGTCAGCTGGTTGACCAGATTGACCCAATGGCGATCGATCTGGATCAGGTCCAGGTTATCCGGCCAGGTGGTCGTCATGGTCCACTTTTCCTGAGCCTGGGCGGAGCCTGCCAGTGTGGCCAGGGCAATGCCGGCGGCCAGGCCGGTAAGGGCAAAGCGTTTCATCATCGAGAACTCCCTAAGGCGATTGTTGTGCTTCTTCAGAACAGGCAGCGACTTTCACGCTCCTGCTTGTCAGGGGGCATGCCATTCATCAAGCTAGCATGATGATCTGTTGATGCCCGATGTCCACTATAGTCGTGTTTCGTTCCACGCAGCGAAGTCGACATGGCCCGGAAGGCTTGTGTGTCATCATTGAATATCAGAGAGTTATGCGCTTCTAACGCAGGCGGGTGCTGCGTTGCCGCAATGCAAGCAAGCGTTTAATCGGGCCGTGGAATTCGACCAAAGTTGATGCAGCCAGGAGGCCAGGATGCCGCCAGCCACCCCGTTCCACCTGCCACCGCTGCTGAGGGCCTTCCAGCAGGCGCTCGAGGCACGCGGCTGGCGCGGCCTGCTGTGGATCGACGGCCCCGCCGAGGAAAGCCGGGCACGCGGGCAGGCGCTGTGGCAGGGCATCGATTGGCAGCAGGCCCTGTGGGTGGCCCCGCAGCGTCCGTCCATGGTGCCCGAGTCGCAGTGGATCCCCGCCGGCAAGGCGCGCACGCGACTCGGCGGCGAACAGGACCTGGTCGTCATCGATGCGGTCTCGGCGGAGGCGGGCTTCGACCCCGACGCCTTCGGCGCCCTGTCCGGCACGCTGCGCTCGGGTGGCTTGATGGTACTGATGACGCCGGCTGACTGGGGCGCTAGGCCGGATGCCGATTATGGTCGCCTGGCCGAGCACCCCTGGTCGGCCGCCGAACTCTCCTGTCGGTATCTGGCGCGTCTGGCGGGGCTGCTCGCTGAGACTCCGGACATTGCCCGCTGGGGGGCGGGGCAGTCGCCCGCCATTCCGTCGTTCAGTGCCGCGGCTCGCCATGACGCCACTCCGCCACCGGCTGACACGGTCTGCCTGACCCGGGATCAGGCCGATGCCGTGGCGCGACTGGTGAGTCTGCGCCGGCGACGCCCACTGGTGATCACCGCCGATCGGGGGCGCGGCAAGACGGCAGCGCTGGGGATCGCCTGTGCCCGCCTGCTGGAGCGGGGCGTGGCGGAGGTGCTGGTGACGGCCCCGCGCGCCGCGGCAGTGGCGGGGCTCTTCGAGCGTTTGGCGGCGCTGTGCCCCCAGGGCGAGCGACAGGGGCAGCAGTTCACGCTGGGCGATGGCCGGGTGAGCTTTGTGGCGCCGGATGAGCTGCAGGCGCGGGTCGAACGTGGCGAGGCGGGCGGCGCCGGGCGCTGGTTGCTGGTCGACGAGGCGGCGGCGATTCCCGCCGGCTTGCTGGGCGACTGGCTGGAAGCCTTTCCGCGCATCGCCTTTGCCACCACCGTGCACGGCTATGAAGGTGCCGGGCGCGGTTTTGCCCTGCGCTTTCGTGAACGCCTGAACCGTCAGACGCCGGCGTGGCGCGAGTGCCACCTGGCGGCCCCGGTGCGCTGGGCGCCAGGCGACCCGCTGGAAGCGCTGACCGCACGCTTGCTGATGCTGGACGCGGAACCCGAGGACGTCCAGCCGGGGCCACTGCAGTGGTGGTGTGAGTCGCGCCACGCGCTGAGCCACCACGAGCCGCGTCTGCGGGCCATCTTCGGCCTGCTGGTGCAGGCGCATTATCGCACCACCCCGGCCGACCTGCGCCGTCTGCTGGATGCGCCGGACAGCCGGGTCGTCAGCCTGTCCCGCGAGACCCCTGAGCCACCGGGTGTCGCCGCGGTGGCGATCACCAGTGACGAGGGCGGCTTCGACGCCGAGCTGGCCGAGCGCGTGGCGCGAGGCGAGCGTCGTCCACGAGGGCATCTGCTGGCCCAGTCACTGGCCGCCCATGCCGGCGAGCGCGAGGCGCTGACGGCGCGCCTGCGGCGCATCGTGCGCATCGCCGTGGCCGATGCCTGGCGGCGGCAGGGCCTGGGCGGCCAGTTGTTGGACGCCGAAGCGCGCGAGGCCAGAGACGCCGGCATTGACCTGCTGGGCGCGAGTTTCGGCGCCGAGCCCGGCTTGCTGGCCTTCTGGCAGTCGCGGGGCTTTCGGGTGGTGCGTCTGGGCATGACCCGCGAGACCGCCACCGGCGAACATGCCCTGATGATGGTTCAACCACTGAGCGCGACAGGCGATGCCCTGGTATCGCGTCTGACCCGGCGCTTTCGGCGTCAGCTGCCCGGCTTGCTGGCCTTCGAACTGGCCGAGCTCGACCCGCAGCTGGTCCTGGCGCTGCTGGCCGAGCAGCCGCCCGAAGGGCAGCCGGCTGAGCTATCGGACGAGGACCGGCGCGACCTCGAGGACGTGGCTCACGGCCAGCGCGACCCGAGCCTGGTGCGGCCGGCCATGCAGGCGCTGGTGGCCTCGGTGGCGCCCACTGGGCAAGGCGATCACGAGCTTGCCATCTTGGCGGCCTGGGCCTTCCAGGGGCGCCGCGATGCCTGGCTCGCCCGGCGGCTGTCACTGAGCGGGGCGCGTCAGGTGGCGGCCTGGCGACGCGCGACACTGGCCGCCTGGCTGCACTGACGGCGAGGCGCTGACGGCACTTCCCAAGCCCGGGGACGGCGGGTAGAGTCGGCGGGTCAACCACGGTATAGAAGCGCCATGAACGCACATCTCGAACAACTCGCGCCACAGGCAGTGTGGCGCCATTTCCGCACACTGTGCGACACGCCGCGCCCCTCGGGCCACGAGGCCGCACTGGTGGCGAAACTGGAAGCCTGGGCCGATGGCCTCGGCCTGGCCCATGATCGTGACGATTTCGGCAACCTGCGCATTCGCAAGCCGGCGAGTCCCGGCCACGAGGCGGCCCCCGGCGTGATCCTGCAGGGGCACCTGGACATGGTCGCCCAGGCCAATGCCGATCATCCCCATGATTTTACCCGCGATCCCATCGCCACCCATGTCGTGGATGGCTGGCTGCAGGCGGAGCACACCACCCTGGGGGCCGACAACGGCCTGGGTGTTGCTGCGGCCCTCGCCGTGCTGGAAGACAACACCCTGACTCACGGCCCGCTCGAGGTACTCTTCACCCTCGAGGAAGAATCCTCCATGGGCGGCGCATTGAACCTGGCCGAGGACTGGCTGCAAGGCGATATCCTGCTCAACCTGGACTCCGAGGATCGCGGTCAGGTCTACATCGGCTGTGCCGGCGGTGCCGATGTGGTGGTCGATGCCCAGTTTCCCACGCGGGCCGTGGAAGCGGGGGAGGCCTTGATGCGCCTCTCGCTGAGTGGCCTGACCGGCGGTCATTCCGGCATCGATATCGACAAGGGCCGCGGCAACGCCAATCGGCTGCTGGTGCGTGCCCTGCGCTGGCTCGAGGCCTGCGGGGCCCGCCTGGTCGACTATCAGGGCGGCACGCTGCGCAATGCACTGCCCCGCGAGGCCTTCGCCACCTTGGCCATGCCCGAGGAGGAAGTCGCGGCGGCGCAGCAGCGCATGGTCAGGCTGCAACAGGAATGGCGCGACGAACTGGCGGGGGTCGATGATGGCCTGCAGCTGACCCTCGAGCCGAGCACGGCCGACGGCAGCGCGGCCCTGGGGCGCGATGCCAGCCGTCTGCTGGTCAATGCGCTGCATGCCGCTCCCTGTGGCGTCGAGCGCATGAGCACGGCGGTTCCCGGCGTGGTGGAAACCTCCAACAACCTGGGCGTGGTGAGCCTGGCAGAAGGGCGCTTTCACCTCTGTGCCCTGGTGCGCTCATTGCGCGACAGTGCCGGGGCCGATCTGGCCGACCGCTTCGCCGCGCTGTTCGAGCTGATCGGCGCACGCACCCGGGTCGAGAACGCCTACCCCGGCTGGACGCCGTCCCCGGAGAGCCCGCTGCTGGCGCGCTTCTGCGACCTGCACCGCCAGCGACTGGGCATCGAGCCGGCGGTCAAGGTGATTCATGCCGGCCTCGAGTGCGGCATTCTGGGCGCCAAGTATCCGGGACTGGCGATGATTTCCTTTGGTCCGCTGATCCGCGGCGCCCACTCGCCGGATGAGCGCGTCGAGATCGACTCGGTCGATGAGTTCTGGGGCATGTTGCGCGCCCTGATCGAGGACCTGGCGAGCGCGACGGCGTGAAGGGGGCGACATGAAGGAAGCCTGGCTGCCGCTGCCGGCCTGGGGACTGCCGCTGGGACTTGGCGTGCTGCTGCTGGTCAGCCTGGTCTGGGGAGTCGTACAGTATCGCCGTCATGCCGCCGTGGCCGCGTGCCTGGCCGAGCGCGAGGCGGCCGCCCGGCGCCTCGAGCAGGAACTGACGCAGAGCGATGCGCAGCTGGACGGCAGCCGGGAGCGTCTGGCCAGTGTCGAAGCGAGCCTGGCCCAGGCTCAGCAGCAACTCGCCGAGCAGCGGGAGCGCTCGGCGCGCCTGGAAACCGAACGTGATCAGGCCGCGCTGCGCCATCGCGAACAGGTGGCCGTGATGGAAGATGCCCGCGAGCGCCTCAAGGATGAGTTTCACCAGCTCGCCGGCCAGGTCTTCGACGAGCGCCAGCGCACCTACAGCGCCCAGAGCCGCGAGAGCCTGGAGGCGCTGCTCAAGCCCTTCCGCGAACAGGTCGAGCAGTTCCGCAAGCGGGTCGAGGAGCTGCATGGCCAGGAGCAGCGTGAGCGCGGCACCCTCAAGGCCCAGCTCGACCAGCTGGCCGATCTCAATGCCCAGCTGGGCGATGAGGCGGCCGGGCTGGCGCGAGCCCTCAAGGGTGACCAGAAGGCCCAGGGCAACTGGGGCGAGCTGATCCTCGAGCGGGTGCTGGAGCGCAGCGGGCTGAGACGCGACATCGAGTACCGTCGGGAAGTCACGCTGCGTGATGAACAGGGGCGCCGCCGCCCCGATGCCATCATCTATCTGCCGGAAGATCGTCACCTGGTAGTGGATGCCAAGGTATCGCTGAGTGCCTGGACGCGTGTCGTCAATGCCGAGGACGAGGCCCAGCGCGAGGCGGCGATGCGCGAGCATCTGCAGTCGCTGCGCTCGCACGTACAGAGCCTGGCGGCCAAGGATTATCCGAACCTCTCGACGCTGCGCTCGCCGGATTTCGTGTTTCTCTTCGTGCCCATCGAGCCGGCCTTCGCGGCGGCCTTCGAGCGCGACGCCAGCCTCTTCCAGGAGGCCTTCGACCGCCAGGTGGTGATGGTCACGCCGACCACCCTGCTGGCCAGCCTGCGCACCGTGGCGGGACTGTGGAGCCTGGAGCGTCAGAACGAGAATGCGCGCCTGATCGGCGAGCGCGCCGAGCGGTTGCTCAACAAGTTCAGTGGTTTCGTCGAAAGCCTGGATGAGGTGGGCCGGCACCTGGAGCGTGCCAGCGACAGCCATCGCCGCGCCATGCAGCGCCTATCGACCGGACAGGGCAGCCTGGTGTCCCAGGCCCGCGAACTCGAGCGCCTCGGCGTGCGCATGAAAAAGCCGCTGCCCGACGCCCTGGTGCGTGCCGCCGAGGAGACGGATTCCCCGGGGGATGACGAACACAACGACGCCGCCCCGGAAGGCGGCGACGATGATCAAGATCGGTGATGGTCGAGACCGGATCCAGGGGAACCGTGTTCCCTGAACCTTTGGAATACAGGAAGTGCTGATTTATGTCGTGAGCGACGATAGGTTGGCCGCCGCCGGAACGGAACACCGAGCGAAGCGACAAACATCCGAAGGATGGCCCCGCAGGGGTGAGGAACCAAAGGTTCCGAATAAACCGCAGTTTACTGATAGTAAATGAGGATTATGAGTACCGCCGGCGGTCAGGATGGCTAGGTTCGTTCCCGACGAACCAACGCACTTCCCACCTCCATGTGGGTCGTCGAGCGCAACAATAAATCAGTGCTTCCTCAGCCTAGATAGGCGTTCAGCATCCAGATCGTCTTCTCCTGCTCGCGGATGTAATCGCCCACCTGGGAGGCCGTGCCTTCATCATCGGCGTCGGAGGCCAGCGACAGGATCTCGCGCTGCAGGTCGATCAGTGTCTGATAGCCCTGGACGATGCCGCGCACACAGGCTGCGCCGTCGTGGATGTCCTTCTGTTCCTCGATGGTGGCGATCTTGAAATAATCACTGTAGGCGTGAACCGGCTTGTGGCCGAGGGTCAGGATACGCTCGGCAACCTCGTCGATCTTGGCCAGAAGGTCGGTGTAATACTCCTCGAACTTGGTGTGCAGCTCGAAGAAGTTGTCACCCTTCACATTCCAGTGATAGCCACGCACGTTCATGTAGAACAGTTGATAGTTGGCCAGCAGGGCGTTGAGTCGCTCGGCGAGATGGCTGGCGCTTCCAGCGTGAAGACCAATGCTGTTGGTATCGCTCATGCAGTACCTCCTTGAATTCGTGCTGAAGAGTCTAGGTGCAATGGAGTGAAGCGTGAAACGAATTCCCTTCATTGCCACCATAGGGTTGATACATGACATGCGGGCGACAGGGCGGCGCTTCAAGGTATCGAGGCAGGTTGCCTGCTAGACTGACAACAGACTTCAAGGAGAGCAGCCCCATGACGGGTGGATACGGGAAAGTCCTGGGCGTGATCGGGTGCCTGATGCTGGCGGGCTGTCAGACGACGCCCAACCGCATGCCGGAAGCCGAGCCGTTGCCGGCCGCGGCCTGCCAGTGGCCAGTCACGGAGCAGACCGGGCTGGTGCAGGTGGTCGGGGCGCTGGAGCGGCGCGGCTTCCTGGTGCGCGATACGGATACCGCGCTGGGCGTGGTCAGTGCCGAACGCGCGCGGCGTGTGCTCTATCACAATGCCGTCTCGCCGCGCCCGCGCCTGGGCGGTTTCCTGTTCGGCGGCAGTGGTGGCCATGTGTCATCCGGCATCGGGCTCGGCGTCGGCTTTGGTGGCGGACCCGGCTATGATGAGGCCACGCGCCTCGAGCGGGTTTCCGTGCAGGTCGGCAAACAGCAGGTCACGGTGTCCCGGGATATCCAGCTGTTTGACTGGCGAGGCCAGCAGGTCGAGTCGAGAACCGCCAGTGATCCCCGCTTCTGTCAGACATTACGCGATACTCTGGTCGGTGAAGGGAGTTCATCATGACAGCTCGGATGCGTGTGATGGCGCTGATGGTCGTCCTGCTGCTTGGCTCGCTTGCCGGTTGTGCCAGCACGCCGGCTCCCGTCGAGCCCCTGACGGGCCGCCTGGCGGGCTCGGTGAGCGAGGCGCTGGATGCCTCGGTCAGTCTGCTGCTGGAACGTGGCTATGTGGTGCGTCACGCCGATGGCGATCTGGGGCGCGTCGAGGCCGCCCTGGCTCGCTGGCCCGGCTATCGCATTCGCCTGCAGGTTGAGCCTGCCGAACGCGGCAGCCGGATCGAAATGACGGCCTTTCAAAGGGGGCGCCCTCTGCCGCCCGCCTTGCTGCAACCCTGGCTGATGACGCTGCGCTCGCGTCTTGGAGCGGGTTAGCGGCCATTTCCTCCGGGCGGTTCCGCGTCAGACCGCCCACTCCATGGACTCGGCGGCGTTGCGCAGTGTGGCGCCGAGTTCGGCCTGCTGCGCGTCGTCATAGGGTACGGCCTCGCCATGACCCCAGACCGGCGCCGGCCAGGCCGCGTCATCATGGCGGCGCAGGATCACGTGAAGGTGCAACTGGGCGACCACATTGCCCAGGGTGGCGATGTTGAGCTTGTCGCCCGACAGGCATGCGCTGAGCAGCTCGCCGGCTCGGGTCGCCTCGTGCCACAACTGACGCTGGTCGACCTCGTTCAACTCGGAAACCTCGGTGATGCCAGCGCGACGCGGAATCAGCACCAGCCAGGGGAAGCGTGCATCCTTCATCAGCCGCAACTGACAGAGTGGCAGGTCGGTGATGTAGTGGCCATCCTGGGCCAGGCGGTCATCGAGGGTGAATTCCGGCATGCACAGGCCTCCTCCTGGTTCATGGGCGCGTTGGTGTGGCTCATGCTAAATTAAAGATGTGGTATCTTGCAGGCGGTGTAGAATGAGATATCTGGTGCCACCCAACCTTTCCTGAACAAGGAGCGTCCCATGAAACGAACCCTTTCCCTGGTGATGGTTGTACTCTTCACTGCATCCCTGCTGGCAGGCTGCAACACGGTCAGAGGCATCGGACAGGACGTCGAAGAAGGCGGGGAAGCTATCCAGGAAACCACCACCTGACGTTCCCCCGGCTGCATTCACGGCCCGACTCCCGGGCCGTGAACGGGGCATGGCGGGCTCAGATTTCTCCGCGGTGCTCGGCCCTGGCCTGACGCTCTTCCTCTTCTGCCTTCTTGCGCCGCTCCTTGCGCAGCGTCGCCCGTTCGTGACGCAAGCGCTGTTCGTCGGTATTCAGGACCAGGGGAGGCACGCTGGCGGGCTTACCTTGCGGGTCCACGGCGACCATGGTCAGGTAACAGCTGTTGGTATGACGCAGCAGCTTGTCCTGGATGTTCTCGGCCACCACCTTGATGCCGACCTCCATGGAGGAGCTCCCCACGTGGTTGATGCTGGCCAGGAAGGTCACCAGTTCACCGACCTGAATGGGCTGCTTGAAGCGCACCTGGTCGACCGACAGTGTCACCACATAATGGCCCGAGTAGCGGCTGGCACAGGCATAGGCGACCTCATCGAGCTTTTTCATGATGGCTCCGCCATGAACCTTGCCGCTGAAGTTGGCCATATCGGGCGTCATCAGGACGGTCATGGTCAGTTCGTGCTGGCCGGGCAGCGCATGTTCAGTCATGGTCCATCGCCTCTCGGAAATTCTCCTACAGCATAACGCCCGCTGCCGTTGAAGAGGAGCGGGCTACAGCCATGTCAGCCCGGCGGCGATGATCACCCCGGTCAGCAGTAGCTGGATGAGGCAGAAGCCCATGATGTCCTTGGCCTTGAGGCCGGCGATGCCGAGCACCGGCAGGGCCCAGAAGGGTTGCAGCAGGTTGGTCCAGGCGTCGCCCCAGGCCACGGCCATGGCGATCCGCGGCACGTCCACGCCGAGGGCTTCGGCGGCCGGTAGCATGACAGGTGCCTGCACGGCCCATTGGCCGCCGCCGGAGGGCACGAAGATGTTGACGATGCCGGCACTGATGAAGGTCCAGAAGGGCAGTGTGGCCTCGCTGGCCAGCGAGATCAGGGCGCCGGATAATGTCTCGGCCAGGCCGGATTGCACCATGATGGCCATGATGCCGGCGTAGAAGGGGAACTGGATGACAATGCCGGCGCCGCCCTTGATGGCCTCGTGCAGGCTCTCCAGCAGGCTGCGCGGCGTGCGGTGCAGCACGATGGCCAGAAACAGGAAGAGGAAGTTGACCACGTTGAGGTTGAGCCCGCCACCGCGCAGGACGAAGTGATCGAGCAGGAACAGCAGCCCCGGGATGCCCACCAGCCAGGCCAGGGTCATGCTGTTCTCGAGCCGCTCGGCGGGGCGTTTGATGCGCACGCGCTGGGTCTCTTCCTCTTCCAGCAGGCTGGGGTCGATGTACACGCTGTCGCGCTCGTCGGGCAGCATCATGCGGTTGATCAGCGGCACGGCGATGAACAGCATGAGCACGATGCCCAGGTTGAACAGCGAGAAGATGGTCTCGCCGGTGCCGATCACTCCGATCTGTTCGATGGCGAAATGGCCGTCGGTGGCGATGGTCAGTGGCACCGATCCCGCCAGGCCGCCGTGCCAGACGATGAAACCCGAGTAGGCGCTGGCGACCAGTAGGCGGTAGTCGACGCGAATCTGTCGAGCCAGCTCCTTGGCGAACAGGGCACCGACCACCAGGCCGAAGCCCCAGTTGATCCAGCTGGCGGCCAGCGATACAAGGGTCACCAGGATGATGGCGGCACCGGCGTTGTTGGCAAACCCGGCCAGGCGCTGCAGCAGCCGTTTGACGGGCGGTGAGTTGGCCAGCATGAAGCCGGTGACCAGCACCAGAAGCATCTGCATCGAGAACGTCAGCAGGTTCCAGAAGCCGTCACCCCAGAAACGCAGCACCGCCAGTGGCGTCTGGCGCTCCACGGCGATGGCGGCGGCAGCCGCAATGATCGTCAGCAGCAGGACGAAGATATAGGGGTCGGGGAGGTAGCGTTCGACGAGTTTGACGGCCGGGCGCGACAGGGACTTGAGCATGGTGGCAGAACCTCGTGGCGGGTGTTGGAGCGATTGCCAAAAAACTTCGTCGGATCAGCAAGTTGTTTTGCCAACTTGGCCCGGGGTGGCAGTGTTGTCAAAGCCACTATAGTTCAATGCCGTCTCAGAGGGTGTTTG
>NZ_BJOC01000042.1 GCF_006540005.1 Halomonas halmophila
GTACTCCACTGACGGCGGAACCACCTGGACCGAAGTTAACGGCACCAGCTTCACGCTGCCGGAAGGCGAATACGCCGAAGGCGACGTGGTGGCCCGCCAGACCGACCCGGCCGGCAACACCAGTGACAATGGCCAACTGGGCGAAGTGGTCATCGATACCTCCGCACCGGACGCGCCGACGATCGATGCGACCGATGGCAACGAGCTCAGCGGCACCGCGGAAGCCGGCAGCACGGTCAACGTCGACACCAATGGTGACGGCGAGACGGATCAGACCGCCACGGCCGATGGTGACGGCAACTGGTCGGTGACGCCGGACACGCCGCTGGAGGATGGCACCGAGGTCTCGGCCACCGCGACCGACGCTGCGGGTAACGAGAGCCAGCCGACCACCGAGACGGTGGATGCGGCAGCGCCGGCGGCGCCGGTGATCGTTGATGCCACCGATGACACCACACCGCTGACCGATGACCTGGCGAGTGGCGACAGCACCAACGACCTGACGCCGACGCTGAACGGTACCGCCGAAGCAGGTAGCACGGTGGAAGTGTTCCAGGACGGCACGTCCGTGGGCACGGTCACCGCCGATGGTGATGGTGACTGGAGCTTTACGCCGGCAAGCGAACTGGCCGAAGGCGAGGTCAGCTTCACCGCGGAAGCCACGGATGCGGTGGGTAACACCTCACCGACCAGCGACAGCTTCGACCTGACCCTCGACACCACCGCACCGACCAACAACGATGGCACGCACACC
>NZ_BJOC01000043.1 GCF_006540005.1 Halomonas halmophila
CACCATTGCGCCGGACGCGCCGACGCTTACACTGACCAACGACACCGGCACGGACGGCGATGGCGTCACCAGTGACGGCAGCGTCACGGTCGATGGTCTCGAGCCGAATGCCACCTGGGAGTACTCCACTGACGGTGGCCAGACCTGGACCGAGGGCACCGATAACAGCTTCGTTCTTTCCGAGGGAGACTATCCGGCTGGTGATGTTCGGGTTCGTCAGAGTGACATGGCGGGTAACACCAGTCCTGCAGCTTCGCTCGGGGCGATTGTTGTCGATGTGACTCCTCCTGGGGACCCAACCCTGGCGATCGCCGAGGCGACTGATGATGGGGTCGTCGATTCAGAGGAGATGGTCGATGGCATCCAGACCGAGGTAACGCTGGGTGCGGATACCGAGGCTGGCGATACCGTTACCTTGACTGTCGACGATGGAGCCGCTGCTACCACTGTCGACTACACGGTAACTGCGGATGATATCGACGCAGGGTCGTCCAGTGTGACCATTCCTACCTGGCTGGATGATGGCAGCTACAGCGTGACAGCGGAGGTCTCCGATACCGCCGGCAATGCTTCGGCCCCTTCCAATAGCGTGACTTTCGACGTCGAGGCCACAAGCCCGGTGGTGAACGTCAATAGTAGCGGATTGTTAGGGCTGGTCGGTGCGGAGGCTCTTGGACTCCTCGATCTCAGCAACCAGATGTTCTCGGCCTATGATCCGAACGGCGATCTGGAGTCCGTGACGATAGAGATGTCTTCTGTGTTGAGTGTCGACCAGATTCTGGGTCTGTTGGGGACGGGCGATCAAACCTTGAACTGGTCGCAGGCAATGGCCGATGAGTTTGGGTTGGATGTCCAGTTCGAGGACTATAGCCTCGTGCCTCTCAATACTACTCCGACGCTGGCAGTTAGTGCCGCGGATGGCGGGACCATCGATAACTTGGCGATCAATGAGTTCCTGGCCTCTATATATCTGTCGGAGAGCTTGCTCGGGACCGATGTCGGGCTGCTGCCCAGCTATACCATCACGGGCACCGATGCTGATTCGCAGATGGCAACGGATAGTGTGACTGAGCTAGCTGACTTGAGCCTGTTAAGCCCGGACAGCAATCCCGTGATCGATGGCACAGCCGGTGCTGACACTCTGGAAGGAGATGGCGGCGCCGACCGCCTCTACGCCTACGAGGGCAACGATACCCTGAATGGCAATGGAGGCAATGACCTGCTCCGGGGCGGTGCCGGGGATGACACCCTCAATGGGGGAGCCGGCAACGATACCCTGATCGATGGCAACGGTACCGATAGCTTCTCCGGTGGTGCCGGGGATGACCTGATCTCCACCTCTGGCACCGGTTTCGATTCTGTCGATGGCGGTGATGGCTTCGATGTGCTTCAGCTGGATGGTGGCATCGACCTAGATCCGGATGATGGTGCGGTTGGCAGCATCGATAACATCGAGCGTATCGACCTGGGCGAGGACGACGATGGGTCGACGCTGACGCTGGAGTCCGATGATGTGCTGACGCTCACCGATGATGACGATGTGCTTCAAGTCACTGGCGATGCAGCGGATACGCTCAATCTGGCGGAAGGCAGCTGGTCGGAGGACGGCCAGGTAACGATTAACGATGTGGTCTACGACCAGTATGTCTCGGGTAGCGCGACCCTGCAGGTCGAAGAGAATACGGCCAACGTTGAAACCGCTTGATAATCCTCTCTGAGTAACCCGGGTGGCCGAGTACGGTTGCCCGGGTTGCTTGTTATGGGGAGCTCACAGCTGGAAGGAGCCTTGTAATGAGTCAGAAGACTCAGCGCCTTGATGCCAAGGTGAGTGGGCGCAGGGTATGTTGTCTGCTGACGGTGCTGCTGGGGGGGCTGTGGCTGGCGATGCCGGCAGCGGCCATTACCCTGCCGGACGCCGTCCGCCAGGGAGTGGCCACACATCCAGCCGTGCAATCGGCCGAGTCAGAAGTGGCCAGTGCCGCCACCCAGGTGGATATTGCCAGGGATAGCTATTGGCCCAGCGTGGAGATGTCGGCTGGACCGGAGAACTCGCTGACCGGTGAAGTCGGTTATGACATCACGGCCACTCAAGTGTTGTACGACTGGGGAAAGATCGATGCTCAGGTGGATAACGCTTCGGCTCAACACCGGCAGAAACTGGCTGCACTCAAGGTCAAGATCGATGAAGTGGCGCTGGATATCATCGAGACTTACCTCGATGTGCTAGCCGCACGCCAGCGCGTTGCCGAGGTGGAAAGCTACATCAATGAACTCGATAAACTGCGTGACCTGACGGTGGATCGTGGCACTGGCGGGTATGCCGATCGGAGTGAAACAGAGCGCGCACGTCTGGATCTGGCACGGGCCAGAGAACAGCTCTCCATCGAGCAGGGCAGTCTTCACGATGCCCGGCGACAGTTCCGGGTTCTGGTCAATCAACCACCATCTTCTCTCCAGCGACCGGACCCGCTGATCATGGCCGACCGTTTTACCAACGATCAGCAGATTCGTGCGGCTGTTCGGGAGGCACCACGCTTACGTCAGTCTCGCGCCCAGGTGGAAGCCGCGCGAGCCGAGCTCGAGGAATCCAAAGCCCGTCTCAAACCTCAATTGAATCTGGAAGGCTCGGTGTTGCGCCGCAAGATCGGCGGTGAGATGGAAGAGGATACCGTACTGGAATTGCGTGTGCGTCTGGAGCCTTTCCAGGGGCTCTCGAATTTTCGGCAGGCCGATGCGGCGCGTCAGCAGGTCGAGGCTAGTGAGTGGTCGCAGCGGGCAGCTCATCGAGACCTGCGTCGCGAGATCACCAGCCTGGTCGAGCAGGATGATGTGCTGGCCTGGCGTCTCGAGGCACTGCGAGAGCAGGTCGATAATGCGGCCAATGTCATGACCACCTATCGCGACCAGTTTGATGCTGGGTTCCGCGATGTGGCGGACTTATTGAGCATCGAACGCGACTACTTCGAAGCCAAGCGGCAGATGGCTGATCTGACAGTTGAGCGGCTGCGGATCCAATATCAGATCGCTGCCCAACTCGGGCAACTGGGGCAGGTGCTGGGACGGCCGTTGTCTGAGTCCACCGCCGATGAACAAGGAGCTCCGTGATGGAAGAGACGACACGGGTCTCGAGTGAGCCCGCGGACGCCTTGCGTGAGGGGCTGGTGATACTCTGCCGACAGCTTGCCTGCCCTACCAGCGCGGCGGAGTTGGGGGATGGCTTGGCCCTTGAACACGGCTGTCTGCCGCTGGAAATGGTGCCTCGAGCCCTGCGACGAGCCGGCGTATCGGCGCGTGTTATCGAGGCGGATGTGGAGGCGCTGGGTGAGGAGTTGCTCCCGGCATTACTACGTTTCGAGGATGGCCGTTACCTGGTGCTGGTCGAGTGTCAGGGAGACGAGGCGGTGCTGTTGGCCCCGGAAAGTGGCGGTGGGCAAGTGCGCATGGCGCTGGAACGCCTGAAGCGTTGCCACACCGGCACTACCGTGGTGGCGCACCCCGATTATCAGCCTGACCAGCGTGCCGGTGACTTTGCTCGTGAGCAGGAAGAGCACTGGTTTCGCGGCCCCTTGAAGCGACGCTGGAAGACGTTTGCCGAGGTCGGCGTGGCGGCCATGATGGCCAACCTGTTGGCGATATCCACGGCACTGTTTGCCATGCAGGTCTATGACCGGGTGGTGCCCAACGAGGCCTTTGAAACCCTGTGGATCCTGGCCAGCGGTGTCGCATTGGCTGTGGTGCTGGAGTTCGTCCTGCGCTGCCTGCGAGGGCACCTGCTGGATGTAACGGGCAAGGGGCTGGACCTGCAACTGTCGTCACTGCTCTTCGAGCGAGTGATGCAGATGCGCCTGTCGGCCAAGCCGTCCTCGACCGGGGCGTTCAGTAACCAGATTCGCGAATTCGAGTCGGTGCGCGAGTTCTTCACCTCCTCGACCATCGGGGCGATCAGTGACATGCCCTTCGTGTTGCTGTTCCTGGGGGTGATTTTCTTTATTGGTGGCCCGGTAGTCTGGGTGCCGATCGCTGCCGTGGTGCTCATGGTGTTGCCCGGCCTGCTGGCCCAGGGGCGGTTGGCCAAGCTCTCGCGCCAGAACTTGCGCGAGGGAGCCGTTCGTCAGGGCGTACTGCTGGAGTCCGTGGAACATCTGGAGACCGTCAAGACGACCCGGGCGGAAGGGCGCAACCTGCGGCTCTGGGAAAACCTTTCGGGAGATCTGTCGGAAGCCAGCGTCAAGCTGCGCAGTCTTTCGGTGATGCTGGGCTATGGTGCCACCATGGTCCAGCAGCTTTGCTATGTCGGCGTGGTCGTGGTGGGGGTCTACCAGATCAGCGCCGGCAACATGACCATCGGTGCGCTGATCGCCTGCACGATTCTGACCTCGCGCACTGTGGCGCCGATGACCCAGGTGGCGGGTATTCTGGCGCGTTGGCAGCACGTCAAGGTGGCCATGGAGGGGCTCGATGAGTTGATGGATGCTCCCGTCGAGCGTCCTGCGGACCGCGACTTTGCGCGCAAGCCCAAGCTCTATGGTCATTATCGGCTGGAAGATGTAGTGCTGCGTTATCAGGAAGATGCTCCGGCGGCTCTCAACCTCAAGGAACTCGAGATCGATGCGGGCGAGCATCTGGCCTTGCTGGGTGGCAATGGTGCGGGCAAGTCGACCCTGCTGCGTCTGATGGCTGGACTGACTGACCCAGGAGCGGGACGCATCATGCTGGATGATATCGGCCTTGGGCAGATCGAACCCGTGGACCGACGCCGGGCGATCGGTTATCTGCCTCAGGATATTGCCCTGTTCTACGGGACCCTGCGCGACAACCTGACCCTGGACGGTGCGGCCTATGACGATGAGGAACTGCTCGAGGTACTGGATGCCGTGGGGCTCGGGACCTTCGTGCGGCGCCATACCCTTGGGCTCGACCTGCCGATTCAGAGTAGTACCAGCGTATCCGGTGGCCAGCGTCAGGCAATCGGCCTGGCACGGCTGTTGCTGCAAGACCCTCGCATTGTGCTGATGGATGAACCGACGGCGGCGTTCGACCAGACCAATGAGCAGCATGTCATTCGCTACCTTCAGGAATGGTTGAAAGGTCGCACCCTGGTGGTATCGACCCACAAGCGAGCACTGCTGAATCTCGTGGAACGTGCCGTGGTACTGCGTGACGGCGCCATTGTCATGGATGGCCCGCGCGACAGCGTCGTGTCGGGCAACCAGGTCAAGGCGCCGCCGCGACCGCAAAAGGTTAGTGGAGAGCGTCAGGATTGAGCAAGCAAAAGCTGACACGTGCTGGACTACGACGCGAACTGGGAGATCCCAGGCTGAACCTGCATCATCGGGCCAGCCATCCGGTTCTATGGATGACCGTGGTGGTGATCGGGCTCTTTGTGGCCTGGTCGGCCTGGGCCACGATCGATGATGTAACGCGCGGCGAGGGTAAGGTGGTGCCATTGTCGCGCATGCAATCCATTCAGAGCCTGGAAGGCGGGATCATCTCCGAATTGTTGGTAGACCTGGGGGAACGCGTTGAGGTCGGTGAACCGCTGGTCAAGCTCGATGATACGCGTTTTCGCAGTGCCTACCTCGAAACACGGAGCCAGGTTCAGGTGTTGCGTGCCACCATTGCTCGGCTCGAAGCCGAGGTGCTGGAAAAGGACAGCATCGAATTTCCACCATCAGTAGATCCACAAAGTGAGCATGCTCGTTCAGAGCGTTCATTGTTCAAGGCAAGAAGGGAGAAGCTGCGTGAGGCGGAGCATTCGATCAACAAAGAAATGGATCTGGCTCAGCAGCAACTGGAACTGGTGAAACCGCTGGTTGAGCGGCGTTCCGTTAGTGCCATGGAGTCCTTGAAACTGCGTCAATCGATTGCTTCCCTGGCGGGCAAGCTGGCCGAGATGCGCAACACCTATGTACAGGATGCCTACAGTGAACTTGCTTCCAAGCAGGCCGAATTGAACACACTGGAGCAGACTCTGATGCAGCGACAGGATCAGTTGCGACGGACTGAAATCACCTCGCCGGTCAACGGCCGCGTCAATGACATCATGATCACGACCCAGGGCGGTGTCGTACAGCCTGGCGAGCCGATCATGGAGATTACGCCCATTGGGGACCAGTTGTTGATCGAGACGCGCATTCGTCCTCGTGATGTGGCTTTCGTGGCCCCTGGCATGCCGGCCAGTGTCAAGATTACAGCTTATGACTACACAGTCTATGGTGATCTCGAAGGCACGGTGGAGCAGATCAGCGAGGACACCATCGAGGAAGAAACACCGCGTGGTACCGAGGATTACTATGAGGTGTTGGTGCGGACCGAAAGTGCCGAGCTAACCCATAATGGTGAAAGCCTGCCGATTCGTCCCGGCATGGTGGCACGGGTGGATATTCAGACTGGCGAGCGCTCGCTGCTCAGTTACCTGCTCAAACCGATCATCAAGGCGCGGCTTTACTAAGACAACGTGTCACCCGGAGGCTTCGCCCAGCCTGAGGGCGGAAAGCTCACGTGTCAGCCGCTCCATCAGTTCGCCGCTGTGACGCCAGAAGTGCCAGTACAGGGGAACCTCTAGCGCATGCTGCGGTGCCAGGCTGATCAACTCGCCACGCCGGACAGCGTCTCGGACCTGTATCATCGGCATCATGCCGTATCCCATGCCGGCGCTGGCCAGGCGCACAAAACCTTCCGACTCCGGACACAGGTGATAGGGGAAGGGGCCGTGGTAGCCGAACTGGGCGAGAAAGCGGTGCTGTAACTGGTCATTGGGGCCATAGACGATGGCGGGGGCCCGTCGGAAGGCCGCTTCGCAGGGGCCGTCGGGGAAATGGTCGGCCGCATACTCGGGCGTGGCCATGGGGTGATAGGTCATCGAGCCCAGCGGCACGCACCGTGCGCCGGCAATTGGCTGGTCGCTGGCACATAGACAGGCGGCGACATCCCCATCTCGCAGGCGTTTGAGGCCGACGTCCTGATCCTCGACCACCAGGTCCATCAATACTTCCTCGCGCCGGCAGAAGTCGGTGACGGCCGAGGCCCACCAGGTCACCAGACTATCGGCGTTGAGGGCGATACGCAGTCGGGGCGAGGCGACTTCCAGTGTCGGCAGGGCCTGGCCGAGTTCGCGCTCGAGCAGGCAGACGCG
Source organism: Halomonas halmophila (assembly GCF_006540005.1). Lineage (GTDB taxonomy): Bacteria > Pseudomonadota > Gammaproteobacteria > Pseudomonadales > Halomonadaceae > Halomonas > Halomonas halmophila. Next base: position 7,136 of record NZ_BJOC01000043.1, read on the forward strand.
TTGGTAGTGATTCAGCAGTCGCTGTCCGGCGGGGGTCGCCGCCAGTTGCGGGTGGCGGACCAGCACCGGCTGGCCCAGTCGGACTTCCAGTGCCTTGATGCGTTGCGATACGGCGGACTGGGAGAGACCCAGTGCCTCGCCGGCGCGTTCGAAGCCACCACATTCGATGACCGTCGCCAGGGCGCTGAGCAGTTTATAGTCGAGCATAAGTAAAACTGATGCGGGCTTAGGAGAATGATTTTTTAGTATAGCGATGTCTCGCTATTCTGGCTTCACGCTGGATAGCAAAAGGACGATATCGATGTGGGAGAGTTACCTGACCGGCCTGCTGGTGAGTGGTGGCATCATCATTGCCATCGGTGCCCAGAATGCCTATGTACTGGGCCTGGCCGTGCGTCGTGAACATCACTGGTGGTCGGCCGGGCTGTGCATGAGCACCGACCTGTTGCTGATCACGGCCGGCATGTTCGGGGTCAGTGCCATGCTGGTGGCCATGCCGGAAGCCATGGCAGTGCTGCGGTGGTTGGGCGTGGCGTTCCTGGCGTGGCTGGCGGCGCAGGGGTTCTATCGGGCTATCGCCGGTCGCCAGGGGCTCGAACGTGCGGAAGCCGAGAAACGCAGCCTGGTCGGAGTGATGCTGGCGACCCTGGCCGTGACGGTACTCAATCCCCAGGTCTATCTGGATACCCTGCTGCTGATACCTTCGGTCGGTGCTCAACAGGAGAGTGAGGCGGCCTTCGTGGCGGGGGCGGGCAGTGCCTCGGTTCTGTGGTTCGGGCTGCTGGCCGGGTGCGGCGCCCTGCTGTCGCCCTGGCTTGCGACGCCTCGCGCCTGGCGGCTGATCGACGGCGGGATCGCCACGATGATGGCAGTGATCGCGTTGAACCTGGCGTTCGATACTGGTTTGCAAGCAGTTGCGTGACCCACTGTGCATCTGTGGCGGACATTCAACGCAAAGTACATTGCGTTTTCTATCAGCATTATCTTAACTCTGGGACGGGTAACCGGATTTTGCAAAGTTTGCGGTTATCCATCACCGCTTGGTCGGGAACCCCTATCATCTCCTGATTGACGTGGCTCGTCAGGCATCGCTGATACCGTCTTGGAGACTTATCGAGTGCGTGCTTCACGTTTTTCCCATTGGCTTTGGGGCTTGGGAATCGTGCTGTTGACGCTGGCATCCGTGACACCGCTGGTCATGGCGTACCTTGGTTCAGAAAAGCTTTTGCATGAGTCTCAACAGCATACACTGCAGCGTGACCAACGCCTCCTGGAAGAGGTGTTGGGCGAGCGGTTCATGGATATTCGCTCCCAGAGCCAGGCGATTGCTGGTTCGCCGGATTTGCACAAGGCACTGGCGGATGCCGACCTCGACGGGGTCCGGTCGGTTTTGCAGCAGCAACTGGCCACCGGGGGGCGCCGACATATCGATGCACTGGCGCTCGGGTATCGCCAAGAGCGGGTCGTGGCATCCCGGCAGATCAGCCCGGATCGAGTACAGGCGGTGCTGAACGACAATGTCACGATCAATGAGTGGCAGAGCGTGACAGAGGCATCCGAAGGGGCCACTGGTGAGTGGTTGGTATTGCCGGTCCGGCTGGATCACCAAGTCAGCACTGCGGGGCCGGCCTGGCTGTATACCTTGGTGCGCTTGAATGACAATGATTGGCTGGCCAGCGTCCTGATGAGCACCTTCGGCGCGTCAGCGGTAACGCTGCAACGCAACGACACCGTCCTGGTATCGCGCGAGACAAGCGCCGGCCAGCTGGCGGCGCTGGCCGGCATGCGTGACGCGCGGGGTTTGGTCGAGCAGGACTCCGGCATCCTGCGACACCATACATGGCAGGTCGGCAACAGTGCTCAATACCAGGTTCGCTCGTGGCTGCCGAATACCGCGTCGCCGCTATTGCGTGACATCCATCTCACCATGCTGCTCGTGGTCTGCCTGATGGTTGTGGTACTGGTTGGCATCTGGCTGCTTGCCGTGCGCCATTTGACGGGGCGTTTGTTGGCGGACCCGCTGAGTGACGCACAGGCGGCTCTTCGCCCCGAGACGCGGCCCGGCCGGTCATCGGTGTCGGGTGACCCGGCGTCGACCGGCCAGCGCCTGGAACGCACCAGCGACGCCGGGCTGTGGCAGGCGCATGAACAGGACTCCTTCTTTTCCGGCATTATTCGCTATTCCCCCGAATGCATCTTCGTCAAGGACGTTGAAGGCTACCACCGGCTGGTCAACAAGCAGTATGCGCGAACCCTCTGGTCGTCTCCCGAGGCGATGGTCGGCAAACGCGATGACATGGTGCTGCCGGAACACATGCTCGATCAGGCACGCTCCTCGGACAGGGAAGTACTGGACTCCGGCAAAGCGGTGAAATACGAAGCGACGATCCGCACGCCGGATGGTGTCAGAACCTTCCTGGTTACCAAGTTTCCGATCAGTGATGGCGGAGGAGCGCCTCATCTGCTGGGGGGGATTGCGACTGATATCACCGAGCTCAAGGAGACCCAGGAGCGTCTGGGGCTGGTACAGAATGTCTTCGCCGAGACCACCGAGGCCATCATCGTGCTGGATGACCGGCATAATGCGTTGATCGCCAACCGTGCCTTCAGTGAACTGAGCGGGTATGACCAGAGCCAGGCGACGTCGGCCATTCAGGCATTTCTGCACGAGCACCCTGAAGTGGCCAGTCAACTGGACAAGCAGCGTCGCTGGCAGGGGCAGTGTTTCTTTGCGCATCGCCAGGGCGGCATTCTGCCGGTACTGGTCTCGGCGACCACATTGCCCAAGTCATCCGGTGATGCGCGGTATGTCCTGCGTTTCAACGACATCACCGAGCTCAAGCTGGCCGAGCACCGTCTCGAACATCTGGCCTGGTACGACCAATTGACGGGCTTGCCGAATCGCAGCCTGTTTTCCCAGCGGCTGGAAGAAGCGCTGGAACAGGCGTCGACCATGACGGCCATCCTGTTCATCGATCTGGACCACTTCAAGGACATCAATGACAAATACGGGCACTCCCGGGGGGATCAGGTGTTGTGCCAGGTCGCCGACAGGTTGCGTACCTGCGTTCAGGCCAAGGATGTCATCTCTCGATTCGGTGCCGATGAGTTCACCGTGATGCTGCGGGATATCGATACCGAGGCCCAGGTCATGTCGATTGCCTCGCGGGTGATGAAGACCCTCGAGATGCCTTTCGAGGCGGGCGAGGATGAATGCCTCAACTCGGTGAGCATCGGCATCACGCTGAGCATGCGGCATGGTGGTACCGCCGAGACCCTGCTGCGTAACGCCGACCAGGCCATGTACGTGGCCAAGGAGCGGGGGCGGCAGCGTATCGTGTTGTTCGACCCCAGCATCGATGCGCGGCAACAGCAGCGCCTCAATTACGAGATGGGCTTGCGTGAAGCCCTGAACAAGGATGAGCTCTTCGTGCGTTACCAGCCACGCTTCGAAATCTCGGGTCGCAGGATTGTCGGCGCCGAGGCCCTGGTGCGCTGGGAAAGCCAGGAACATGGTCTGGTTCCCCCCGACATCTTCATTCCGATTGCCGAGGGAACCCGGTTGATCGTCGATATAGGCCGCTTCGTACTGGAACAGGCATGCCATGAGGCGGTGCGCTGGGCCGAGCAGGGTGAGGCCGTGCCGGTATCGGTGAACCTGTCGCCCAAGCAGCTGCGTGAAGACGGCCTGTGGAGTGATATCCAGCGGATATTGCGGGAATCCGGACTGGCCCCGAACATGCTGGAGCTCGAGCTGACGGAGAGCATGCTGGTGGATAACATCGACCTGGTGCTGCCGCTCCTGCAGCGTATTCGCGCTCTGGGCGTCAATATTGCCATCGACGACTTTGGCACCGGCTACTCGTCACTGGCCTACCTGAAGCAACTACCCATCGATACGGTCAAGGTGGACCGGAGCTTCATCAATGATGTGCCCGGGTCGCCGGAAGACGAGACGCTATTGCAGGCCATCGTCAGCATGGCTCGCAGCCTCAACTACCGCGTGGTGGCCGAGGGCGTGGAAAGCGAGCAGCAGCGCGCCTTTCTGGAGACCCTGGGGTGTGATGAGTTGCAGGGATTTCTGCTGGGCCGACCAGAGCCCGGCAACATGCTGATCAGCCAGGTCATACGCGCCCGTGAAGGCACGCCCGAAGGCGACCGCGGAGCCGGGCGTCTGGGCTAGTCAGCGGGATGGCCAGGCAGCGCCCGGCCTGCTGAGCGACAGCGTCTACCCTGGTATTGGTGCGGGCCTTCGGTAAGTGCACGAGCTGTCTGGTCTGATCTCGGCTTAGGCGAGTTCGGCGCTGTGGAAGACGTTCTGCACGTCGTCCAGCTCATTGAGCATGTCGAGGAGTTTTTCGAACAGGGCGGCATCCTCGCCTGTCACCGGCGTCGTGGTCTGCGGCACGAACTGGATTTCATCGATCTCCAGGTCCAGCTCGCCATATGCGTCGATCAGTGCCTGCTTGGCCTTGGCATACTCGGTATGCGGGGCGAAGATAGTGATGCGTCCACCTTCGTTCTCGATATCGGTGACATCGACATCGGCTTCCATCATGGCGTCGAGCGCGCCTTCCTCGTCTTCACCGTCGAAGGCGAAGATCGCACAGTGGTCGAACATGTGGCTGGCGCTGCCGGGGGTCCCCAGCTTGCCCTTGCACTTGTTGATACAGGTACGCACATCGCCGATGGTTCGGTTCGGGTTGTCGGTCAAGCACTCGATGATGACCATGGCGCTGCCCGGGCCGAACCCTTCGTAGCGTGCCAGGGCATAGTCCTCGCCGCCGGCACCGTTGGCCTTTTCCAGTGCCTTGTCGATGACATGCGACGGGACCTGCGCCTTCTTGGCGCGCTCGATGAGCCCCCGCAGTGTCAGGTTGGAGTGCGGGTCGCTGCCGCCCTGCTTGGCACAGACGTATAGCTCGCGCCCGTACTTGCCGTAGACCTTGGCCTTGGCGTCCGAGGTCTTGGCCATGGATTCCTTGCGGTTCTGGAAGGCTCTGCCCATTGTCTTGTCCTGTTGCCGCTAGTGTTGCGCAGGATTTTACGAAACACGGGGAGATGCGAACAGTCTTATTTCAGATTGTGTCCCGGCCGCATACACTGTTGGGGCCTGCCTGAACAGGCATTGTCCGTCACCAGGAGTCTTGCCATGGATTATCAGGCTTATCGCCATGCCCTCGCCGCCACCCAGGGGGGCAAGGAGCTGCCCTTTGCTCCGGCCGAGTTCGAGTCACGTCGCCGTGCCATACGCCAGCGCATGGGGGACCAGGGTTTCGATGCGTTGCTGCTCACCGATCCGGCCGACATCTACTACCTGACCGGTTACCATACGTTCGAGGTCTCGGTGCATGCCTGCCTGGTCATCAGTCAGGATCGGCTCGTGCTGCAGGTGCCCTCCATCGAGACAGGGCCTGCGGTGGTCACCGCCATGGTGGATGAGAGCCTGGGGTATCGGTGGGAAAGCATCGAGGAAGTGGTCGAACCGCTGGCAGCGACGCTGGAGCCCCATGCGGTCATCGGGTTGGATGCCTACAATGCCGGCTTGCGTCACGGTGTGATCAGTGAACTGCAGTCACGCCTGGGGGCTCAGCGTTTTCGCCGGGATGGCGGCGCGCTGGTCGACGGCGTGCGGATCATCAAGAGTCCCGCTGAACTGGCGTGCCTGCAGGAAGGTGCGCGCTTGACCTCGCTGGGGCTGAAGGCGGCGGAGGCGGTGATTCGCCCGGGCGTCACCGACAATGAGGTCGCAGCGGAGGGCGCCAGGGCGATGCTGGCGGCGGGCAGCGAATTCATGAGCCTGCAGCCCATCGTCACCACCGGGCCGCGCATCGGCACCATTCATGTCAATCACAAGCGCCGCGTGATCAGGGAGAAAGAGCCCGTCTTCCTGGAGTTCGGCGCCGCCTACGAACGTTACACGGCGCCCATGATGCGTACGGCCGTTGCGGGGCGTCCCAGCTCGGAGATGCTGGCCCTGGGGGATGTGTGCCGTCAGTTGAGTCTGGCGTTGCGTGATGCCATGCGCCCCGGCAACACCTTCGACCAGGCGGCGCGTGCCGCCGATGCGGTGCTGGCTCCGCATGCGGACCGGGTGTTCTTTTCCGGTGTCTTCGGCTATGCCGTGGGCGCGCAGTTCCCGCCGAGCTGGGTCGAGGGAACCGGTTTCATCGCGCAGGGGCAGAACCGACTGTTCGAGAACGACATGGTCTTTCATCTGCCCCTTTGTCTGCGCCTGCCGGGTGAATGGGGCGTCGGCCTGAGTGATACCGTGCGCGTCACCCCCGATGGTGGCGTGCCGCTGACGGACAATGACTGGCAACTGGCCGGCGCTCCGTGACAACCTGAACGAGGAGGAAGTGTGCCCAGGTCCGATATCGATAATCCCTTGACGATCCAGTTGGGACATGAAGAACTGGTGATTCGTCGTCGCTACGAGACGCTCAGCATCGCCAATGACTTTCTCGTCGCCATCTGGTTTCTGGTGGGAAGCATCCTGTTCCTGTTTCCCCGTCATGAAACCCTGGCGATATGGCTGTTTATTATCGGTAGTGTGCAGTTTCTGCTGCGCCCGAGTATTCGGCTGGCGAGCCATCTGCACTTGCAGCGCATCCCGGATAGCCAATGGCATCAGTGAGGGTGGGGTGGCGAGTGCCACCACGGGGCGTTACCAGTGAGCCCCTCAAGAATCATTCGGCATGTCTGGCGCCGGACCGTCAGCGTCGGCCTTTGTCGGTCATTGCCTAGTCGTGGGAGGACTTCCAGTGAACATGATGCAAGTGATGAAGATCGCCCCCTGTGCCGTCTGCGTGATGGTGTCCGGGGTGTTGAGTGGTTGTGCCGGCACGACGACGACGCAAGCGGCGTTCCCCGAACCGGATAATGCGTTCTTCAGGGCCGGGACGCTGGAGTCGCCGGAGGCGGTCATGGCCATCGAACCGGGGGATGGTCGGGACCGGGTGCGCGAGCTGTTGGGCACGCCGCATTTTTCTGCAGGGTTCGCCAAGGAGCGCGCGTGGCACTATCTGTTCGATCTGGAAGCCCGGGGCGATCATGAGCCCATGCGGTGCCAGTATCGTCTGGTGTTCGACAGCGAGGGGCGTGTCGAGCGCGCCGACTGGCGCAGTGCGCGTTGTGCGTTGCGCTTCTCGAACTGGCAGGCCGAGCCGATCGAGGGTGAGGGGGTTGTCCAGAATTATCGCTTGCCGCTCGAGAGCTCCTTTACCGAGGACGGTGAGCTGACGCCCGAGGGACGACGCCTGCTGGAAGAGTTCGTTAGGCTGCTTAAGCGTGATTTTCGTTCGCCTTCGCTGGCTATTGCCAGCTATCCGGAGCCTGCCGTTCATTCCGAACCGAGGCGCAGCGTGCAGACTTTCCTCGCGGCGGCATATGAGCCCGGAACCGCTGACATCGTGCTGACGGGCAGCGACGTCTCGCCCTGTGATGCGGTCGAGCGAATCAGTCGCTGCGAGAGCATGGCGCAACTCGTCATTCAGGTTCGCGGGGGGTGAGCGGGGCTGTCTCAGGTCGGGCTGTCAGCCAGCAACTCGGGGCGTGCCGGGAAGCACAGCCGGAAGCAGGTCCCGACATTTTCGGTGCTGTCACACTCGATGGTGCCGCCGTGGCGTTCGATCACGGACTTGACCAGGGCCAGCCCGAGCCCGTAGCCGGCCGATAGATCGGCACCGGTACTGCGTTGATAGCTGTCGAAGATGGTCGGCAAGTCCTCTGATGGAATACCCACCCCCTGGTCCTGAATCTCGAGGCTCAAATGGTCCGGTGTCTCCCTGACGGTGACCGACACGGTGGTGTCAGCCGGGCTGTATTTCAGGGCGTTATCTATCAGGTTGTAGATGGCGCGTAGCAAGTAGGCGCGATCGCCCTCCATGGGGCCTTCGTCCTCGACATCACTGTCGATGCGGATGCCGTGCTGGCGGGCTTTCGGCCAGGCCTGGTCGATGGCCTCGAGGACCACGTCGGAAAGCAGCAGGAAGTCACGCTCCATGGCACCGAACTCGATTCGGGTCAGCTGCATGAAGCTGTCGGTCAATGACAGTGCATTGCGGGCCTGCTGGGCGACCCGTTCCAGCAGCACTTCTTCCGTAACACGCGACTCCGGGCTCTGCTGTAGCTGTGTCAGGGCCAGGATGCTCGATTGCGGTGCCTTGAGGTCGTGGGAGAGGAAGCGCAGCAGGCTGGCACGCTGTTCTTCGGCCTGGTGCTCACTGGTGACATCGACAAAACCGATCAACCAGCCGACCTCGAAAGCGTCCACGGCAGTCACCAGGGACGACACCTTGAGGTGGTAGTGCCGCTCATCCTGGCTCGTGTACAGGGTGTCCTCGAGGGCCGCGAGCTCGTCGTCCTCCGCTGGTGCCTGTTGCGCAAGGGCGGGACCTTCTGCCGTCATTCTGGCCAGCAGGTCCTTGATATTGCCGCCGGCGTTGACGTGGTGCTGTTTCAACAGGCGTCTGCCCTGGTGGCTGGGCAGGATGATACGGCCCTGTACATCGACCACCAGGGTGGCAATCGGCATCGAGTCGATGGAATCGGCAATGAACTGGCGGGTGTCGTGGATTCGGGTAATGGCGCGCTCCAGAGAGAGGAGGCGCTGATGGAGCACCAGCCCCCATTCTGCTTGCTGTGCTGGCTCGGGCTCGGGGATGAGGCTGGGCTCCTTCTCCAGGCGGTCGATTTCCAGCTGAAACCACCGCAGAGCGGTGGCCTGGCACCGCCAGCTGATTAGCACGCAGGCAACGATAACCGAGCACAGTGCCGCCAGGGGCGGCCACCACCAACCACTCGCGAGCAATCCCCAGGCGGCAGCCATGACCAGAGCCAGGACCAGTAGCATCAACTTGGCCATGTGACGAAACTTGCACACCCATACCAGTCCCATGAACAGCAACAGCGGCAGGGTGGAGAGTAGAGAGGTCAACCAGGCCGGGGTCTCGCGAATGATATCGCCATCCAGCAGGCCGTTCAGCAGGTTGGCCTGGATTTCCACGCCCGGCATGCCACCGCCGTCACCGCCGAATGGTGTTGGATGCCGGTCCCCCAGGCCATTGGCGGTGGCACCGATCATCACGATACGGTCTTCCAGCAGGGAAGGGGGGACGCGGCCCTGCAGGATATCGACATAGGAAACCCGGGGATAATGGAAGGCCCCGGCGCGATAGGGTATGCGCACATTCGGGCGCGTGCCCGTGTGCTTCAGCAAGGACTCGGTCGCCCCAACGGGTGACACCAGCCCCCGGGAGACCATGTGCTGGTAGAGGCGTAGCGTGAGTTGGGGCATTTCGTCTCGATATAGCGCGATGTGGCGGACGATGCCGTCCTGGTCGGAGCGGATGTTGATATGTCCCATCCCGCGAGCTGCCTTGCGCAGGGGTGTAATGGGTGGCAGATAGGTCGATGCCGACAGCCGCCCAGGGGAGCTGTCGTGGATTACCGGTAGAAAGGCATGACCGTAACGCTCCAGCGCGGCGGCAAAGCGTTGATCCTGCGAGCCACTGGCGGCTTCGGCGAACACGACATCGAATAACACGGCACTGACGTTCATGCCGTCCAGCTGGTCCAGGAAACGGGCATGAACGTCACGGGACCATGGCCAGCGGCCCAACGCTTCCAGGCTGCGTTCGTCGATGGCCGCGATCAGGATGTCATCGTCCGTGGTGAAGTCTTGCCGGGTCAGCAGTTGGTCATACAATTCATGATCGGCCATCCAGTGCTGCTGGCCCGCCCACCAGGTGGCGGCCAGCAGTACCAGGCCGATCAATAGCCAGGTTCGGGTGATGTCGCGAAACAGGCTATGGCTGGCTTGGTGCACCTTGCCTCCCGGAGGCCACCAGGGTGGTGCCGGTTGCGCCACTGTCGGCAGGCGCGACCCGCAGGCGCCAGAAGAAGTCGTCGATCGGCAGGTTGTGCAGCGTCACGCCCTGGTTGGCGGTGAAGGATCGACTTATGAGGGGATCCTCGAATGACGCCTCTTCCGCCAGTTCCAGCCGGTAGCTCAGGTCGGGGACCTCGGTCCACTCGAAGGTGTAGTCCTGGCCCTTGACTTGCAGGCTTGCCTCGATCGGGCGATGCAGTACCAGCTCCCGGTCGTAGCGTCCTTCCAGCCCCAACTGATCGATGGCAGAGCCCCGCACATAGTAGAAACCCTGTGGCACCGACTCGAATGCCATCCTGGGTGACTCGCTGCGTTTGTCACGGAAGATGGTCTGAAAGTGGGGGTCTCTGGCCAGTTGCACTCGGTAGGATTCGGCCTCGGACAGGGAAGACAGGGTGACCGTCAAGGGTTGATTGACCGAGAAGGCTTCTTCCTTCACCTCGGGAGCCGCCAACAGTTCCTTTTCCAGTATGCCCGCATCAGCGCGTGACAGGGCGCCCCGCCCGGCGGGTATGGTCCTAGAGCGGGTCTCGCGACTCAAGTTGACAGCACCCTCCAGGGTCGTGACGCGGGTACCATCGTCCGATCCGGCAACGCGGAAGTGGGTGCCGCGAACTCCGACGATCCCGGCCGGCGTGTCGATGGTCAGCACTTCACTCTGCTCGCGTTGCGAGGGCACGCGGGCCTCAACTTCGCCGCGTTCCAGGTACAACCGGGAATCCTGGCGGTTCTGCTGTTTCAGCGTGACCCTGGAGCGAGAGGGTAGCACTACATTTTCGCCGTGTGGCAGGCTCAGCGAGACGAAGGCCTGAGTACCTGTTTCCACCGTCTCTCCCGGTGCCACCGTCATGTCATCGGTGAGTGCGATCCGTTGGCCGTCAGCCTTGAATAGCCAGGCTTCACCTTCTGCATGACGCACCTCGGCCGTGAGTTCCGGCAACGGGGGGATCTCCAGGATATCGCCGGGTTGTATGTGCCGTGGCTCCACTATCTGGTTGGTATCGCGTACGATCGTCCACTCTTCCGGGATACCGCGGTAGCGTTCCGTTATCTCCCAGAGAGTGTCGCCGGGTTGTACCCGATAGCGCTGTGTCTCTTTGTCAGCGGTTGCCGCCGTGCTAAGTATCAGGGCCGCCAGGCAGAAACCCGTGATACCGTATCTGTGCCAATGGCTCATCATTCTTGTCCCTGCGCACTATGTCGCTCTAGAGAAACGTGATATCCGACATACAGGATACGTCATGATATGGCGTTGTCATGCAGCAAGTTGATGTTTGTTCACTTTTTGGCCGAGGCTGGTGGGTTTGCCGGATGTAGGTCTTTGGGGGCATGGGCAAGCCTCTGGCGCGACCTTCAGTCACATCGGGTTTACAATATTTGTTCTGAACCTGCTTAACACCTCAAATGGTGTTTTCTATCATGCTCGAGCCATGGCCTATCCATGGCTCCCTGCTTTTGCCTGACGTCTCGTCAGGCATTTTTTTCCGCCAGCGCAGTACTCCCCGGCATTTGCTGGATGTTGCCACGGCCGTTAGTTCGCTATACTGCTCGCTGTTCTATTCTGTAAAGTAAACGGTTGTTACAAGGCTTGGGAGCCTACCGCGATGTTCATTGCCATCCTCGAAGATGATTCCGTGTGCCGAGAGCAGCTTGTCGACCTGTTGCGCATGGCATCCGAACGTAGCCCGCAGGAATGGCGTGTCACCGGAAGCGAAAACGGTTGGCAGATCGACAGCTACCGGAATGCTCGTGAATTCATTCGAGGCATCAAGCGCAATACCTATAATCTGGTGTTGCTGGACTGGATGTTGCCTGACATGGATGGTCCTGATGTGTTGAGCTGGATGGGCGAGTACTTTCAGTCGCCGCCGCCCGTGATCATGGTTACCGGCCGTGATGCCGAGCAGGATGTCGTCGAGGCACTCAAGGCTGGCGCAGAAGACTTCGTCAACAAGCCGTTTCGCTCCGAAGAGCTGATTGCGCGTGTCCTGACGACGCTTCGGCGGCGGCATGTCGGCGGCAAAAATCGCCTCGAGCCCTTTCAGTTGGGTGATGTTCAGGTTCTGCCCAAGGAAGAAACGATCACCGTGAGCGGGGAGCCGGTCAAGCTGACCCATCAGGAGTATCGGCTGGCCCTCCTGCTGCTGCGCAATATCAACCAGCCCTTGAGTCGCTCCTACCTGTACGAGTCGGTATGGGGGCAGGAAGAAAGCCCCATGTCGCGGACACTGGACGTCCATATCTACCGCCTGCGGCGCAAGCTGGGATTCAATGCCGAGAATGGATGGAAGCTGGCTTCGGTCTATCGCTACGGCTATCGGCTGCAGTGGCTGGGGGATGGCGACTAGCGGCTCGGGTTCCTCTGTTTAACCTGGTCTTCATCCGAGGCAAGACCATGGCCCATGCATTCTGTATGGCGCCTACTCGCAACCCGTTGGTGTTTTTCCGAGCCAGTTTGAGGCTCCTGCGGTGCTGTGCCTGCTTGCCGCGCTAATGCGCACCACATATGACCGGGGTGTCAGCGTTGTGGACGCGACAACCTGTCCCTCAGGCTCCATGCCGCCTCCCCCTTGACGCAGCCCCTTTTCACCTGGAGGTCAGGAGCAATCCTTGCCGGAGCTGATACCAGGCGTCAACAAAGGACATGGCTGCATCCTCTCCACGCAAGATGGCGGCCATGAGGTGTGCAGCAGCTCGGTCGCCCCTTGTCACCGATATCTTCCTGGGCCTCACCCGGTCGTGTTGAGCCAGGACTAGCGTGGATGTGACTGACTGGATGAGTCTGCAGTTTATGCAGTTTCGGGCAAGTGCCATAAGTTATGAAATATTGGTATGAGTAAAGTTGTTGCTTATTGGGCTATTCCTCCAACCCCTTTAACTCCTTGCGTGGTGATGCTTAAGTTTTATGTTTGCATTTTGTAGGATTTCTCTTATAGATGTATGCGTGCTTTCTATAGTTTGCTTCGATTTTGGTTTTATGTGTATGGGGATGTGCCTTTTAGGTAAAGGTTTTGTTTTCGCAAAACAAAGGCATCATGTTGATAATAAAGGGTTTTAATTTTTACTAGGCTAGGTTAGTGTCTTGAGTGTGAGTTTTTTGAGTTTTTTTGTTTTAGTGAGTCTGGTGCTTAATTTAACCTTTGTTAATGTTTACAGTTCCGGCTTCTATGCTAATATTTCGACGCTATTTAGTGGTCCCTTTAGATAGGCTTTCTAAGTGGCATTATTAGCAAGGAATGCAAAGCCAGCCCATATGAAAAGTTGGGAAGGCTGGAACTCTCAAGAAGATTTTTGAAGGTACAGACAATGCGCATGAAAATCATTTCTTCCAGCGTCATCGCGTTTGGCCTGATGGCAAGTGGCTCCGCCATGGCCCAGCAGTCCGGCACTATCGACTTTGAAGGCGAGATCACCGACAGCACCTGCTCCGTGGCGGCTGACTCCCAGAACAAGACCGTCACGCTGCCGACTGTTTCCACCAATGCGTTCGGTGGTCAGGGGACAAGCAGCGGTCTGACGGCCTTTGCCATCAACCTGGAGAACTGCAGTGTTGAAGACGGCCAGCAGGTCTCGGCGTATTTCGAGCCCTACCCGAACGTCGATCTCACCACTGGTAACCTGGTCAATACCGATACTGGCGCAGAGGCGGCCGGCAATGTGCAGGTACAACTGCTGAACAGCCAGACCGATGCGATTGACCTGTCCTCTCCCGTGGGCGGCAACGGCCTGCAATCCGGTGCCGAGTGGGTTGAAGTCACTCCCAGCGGTGCAAGCGGTAACGGAACCGCCACGATCAATTACTTTGCTCAGTATTACGCAATGAATGATCAGGTCACCGCGGGTACCGTTGCTTCCTCTGTGAACTTCACGGTCACTTACCAGTAATGGTACGGGCCCCGGAGCCTTTCGCAGGCTCTGGGGCCTGATCCTAGATACTTCTTTTTCTGATACAACTCGGGTGATGGCATGAAGCGTCTGCTTGTTTCGTTGATTACTGCGGCCACTGTGGTGCTGGGTATCAGCATCGCGCAGGGGAGTGTGGTGATAGGAGGCACAAGGGTTATATACCCTGCGGAAAAGCGGGAGGTTTCTGTGCAATTGCAGAACTCGGGCGAAGAGCCGGCGCTTGTCCAGGCCTGGGTTGATTCCGGTAACCCGGATGTAAGCCCGGATAATAGTGAGGCGCCCTTTGTCATTCAGCCGCCCATCTCACGGATAGAACCCGGGCAGGGTCAAGTGCTGAGGCTCTCCTATACAGGTAGCAATCCGCTTCCAAAAGACCAGGAGTCGGTCTTTTGGTTGAACGTTCTGGACGTGCCGCCCAATCCTGGGTCCACTGACGGCGAGGCTCCCGAAAACTTTCTGCAATTGGCCATTCGGTCACGCATCAAGGTGTTTTATCGGCCCGAGGGGCTCGAAGGTGACGTCTCGGATGCACGTGAAGAAGTTCAGTGGTCCGTGAGCGGTGATGTATTACGTGGAAATAACCCGACGCCTTATCACGTGACGGTGTCTCGTCTGTTACTGACCAATGGCACGGAAGTCAGCATACCTACTGGTGAGGGCATGCTGGCACCTGGTGAGAGCCAGACATTTGACCTGCCGTCCGGTGCGCCGAGCAGTATTACCAGCTTCAAGATGACGACCATCAATGATTATGGCGCCCGCGTCGTAACTGACGTTTCGGTTGGCAGATAGTGACCTCTAACCAGCTGCCTTTTGTCAGCCTCTCTGCCGGGTAGGGTCTTGAATGGATGATGTACGTAAAAAGGTGAGTCGCATGGAAAAGCGACAAATTATCGCTTGCTGTGCCAGCTCGTTTTTGCTCATGCCGGCGGTGACAGCAGTACATGCCCAGTCCGGCCAAAATGTGGCGTTGCCTGGCAATGCGGTCGGCAACCCAGCTGTTCAATCAACGAATAGCGAGAATGCAGAAGGCCGGAGTGATGCTCCTCGAGCCGGGCAGGAAGTGTCTTTCAACAGTCAGTTCCTGCGCGGAGGTTCACAAGGCGCAGATGTCTCGCGTTTTGCGACAGGCAACCCGGTAATGGCGGGGGACTACTCGCTGGACGTTTACGTCAACGATAGCTGGCAAGGACGCCAGCAGTTCACCTTTAGCGGTGGTGAAGAGGGCGGAGATGCCCATACCTGTTTCACACTGGAAGACCTGTCGGGACTGGGTGTGAAGACTGCAAAGCTTGACGTGGGTGATGAGACGTCTTCTGAAGACTGTCGTCGTCTCGGTGACTGGATATCCCAGGCATCGGTTCAGGTGGATACCAGCAAGCTACGCCTCGATCTCAGCA
Source organism: Halomonas halmophila (assembly GCF_006540005.1). Taxonomy (GTDB): domain Bacteria; phylum Pseudomonadota; class Gammaproteobacteria; order Pseudomonadales; family Halomonadaceae; genus Halomonas; species Halomonas halmophila. The sequence continues at coordinate 22,334 of NZ_BJOC01000043.1, forward strand.
TTCCACAGTCCTACATGCATCGGCAGGCCAGAGGCTATACGGATCCTTCACTATGGGAGCCAGGCATTAATGCCGGTTTCCTGAATTACAATTTCAATGCTCGCCACTCGGAAACCGACCAGGCCGGTGGTAGTACATCCGCGACGGATACCGCGTATCTAAGCCTGAATGCTGGTTTGAATCTTGGAGCCTGGCAGTTCCGGCATCGGTCGACAGTATCCAGGGTGGATGACCAGGATACCAACCTTGATGCACAGGACACCTTTGTGCGCCGTCCCCTGCCGTCACTGAAGAGTGAGCTTCTGCTGGGCGACAGCTATACGTCCGGCGGCATCTATGATGCTGTGGGCTTCCGTGGTGTCAATCTGTCATCCGACAGTCGTATGCTCCCGGACTCACTTCAGGGATATGCACCCACTGTTCGTGGTACGGCTCAAACGAACGCAACCGTCGAAATCCGTCAGAACGGACAACTGATCTATCAGACATCCGTTGCTCCCGGCCCCTTCGTTATCGATGACCTCTATCCGACCAGCTATGGCGGGGATCTGGAGGTGAGTGTCATTGAAGCGGACGGTACCGAACAGAACTTTATTGTCCCCTTCGCCTCGGTTCCGGCCATGCTCCGTCCAGGATCAAAGCGCTATAACGTCACGGCTGGCCAAGTGCGCAGCGCTTCCAGTGATCAGGAGCCCTGGTTCACCCGGGGTACTTACCGTTACGGCATCAACAATAGCCTGACGGGGTATAGCGGCGTCACAGTGAGTGAAGCATACCAGTCATTTGTCGGTGGTCTGGCCTTGAGTACGCCCGTTGGTGCCTTTTCTGCCGATGTGACGCATGCACGCTCCTACTTCGAAAGCTTTGATGATGTGCAGGGCGAGAGCTACAAGTTCACCTACAGCAAGCGTCTGGCGGACCTGGGGACCAACTTTACTCTGGCGGCTTTTCGTTACTCCACTTCCGGCTTCCTGAACCTGGAAAGCTCCTTGAATGCCCGGGATTTCGAGGAAACAGGCGGAAATTTTGATGATTTGAGACGCTTGAAAAGCCAGTTCCGTTTGACACTCGATCAACGACTTTCTGAAGGGTGGGGAAGCCTCTATTTCACTGGCTCGACACGGAACTTCTGGGATGCCCAAGGCGAAGTCACGCAGTATCAGCTGGGCTATAACAATCGCTACAAGATGCTCAATTACGGGCTCAATATTGGCAAGTCCGAAAACGAGCGCGGCGAGTCGGATACCACTCTGACGCTTAGCCTATCGATGCCGCTGGATAATATCCCGGGTAGCCCCAGCCTGAGGACTTCCACGTCGACCCTGAATGGTGAATACGACAGTAGTCGCATCGGCCTGGCGGGCAACGCGGGTGAAGATGGCAATGTGACCTACAACCTGTCTGTCAGTAATGACGCTGAAGGCGGATCTACAGGACAGTTCAGCGGGCAGTACAGCTCGCCCTATGCCTCCTTCCGCGGGTCCTATAGCCAGGGAGATGATTTCCGGCAATTTGGCTTTGGGGTAACCGGCTCCATGGTAGCCCACAGTGGCGGTGTAACCCTGACCCCCCAGCGCGGTGAAACCATGGTGCTGGTCGAAGCGCCAGAGGCCAAGGGAGCTCGTGTGACCAACTCCGTCGGTGTGCGGGTGGATGGTGATGGCTATGCAGTCGTGCCCTATGTTACCCCTTATCGCCTCAACTCGGTGCAGTTGGATCCCAACGGCATGTCTAGTGACGTCGGGCTGCTTACCAGCAGCAAGAAGGTTGCACCCTATGCCGGAGCCATCGCCAAGCTCAGCTTCAAGACAGAGACCGGCCAGGCGATATTGATCAAGGCACATAACAGTAGTGGTGAGCCGCTACCTTTTGGTGCCGATGTCTATAATGCCCAGCAAGAGCCGGTCGGGTTCGTCGCTCAGGGCGGTAGTATTTATCTACGTACCGAGAAGAAGCAAGGCACCCTGACGGTAGATCAGGGAGACGAATCCAGCTGTACCTTGAGTTACCAGGTGCCTGAAGCACCTGAGACCGAAGAAGACAGTTCTTCTGCCATTACCCACCTGGAGGCTCGTTGTGAGTAGCCATAAAGTTTGCCGATTCGCCGCAGCCATGATGGCTTTTGGGTCTGCCTTCATTCCGGGTCACGTATGGGCATCATGCGAGAATGAAGATCCCGGTTTTCAAGCACAGAGCATCAATATGGCAGTAGGGCGGGTGATTGTTCCAGCCAACTCCCAGGTGGGTGATCGCCTGGCGGTAGAACAGTTTCCGATGCGCACAAACCCACCTGACGGGAGTTACCCGGTCAAGTGTGATGGAAGCGGGGGCAATGCCATAGGTGTGATGCTTCAAGGTCAACCATCTGGGGTCGGCCAGGATATTTATACGACCAATGTTCAAGGTATCGGGGTGCGGCTTTCCCGTCAGATTGATGATTATGGTGAAGATGGGGCGTTTGTGAGGTATCCTCACAACCTTTACCTTACCCCGAATACCAACTATAGAGTCAGTCAGGGGTATTTTCGGGTCGAAATTTTCAAGACGGCGCCACAGACGGGATCCGGTCCCTTGGCGCCTGGCCAGTACACGAATTACTATACCCAGAGTGATGGGCCATCAAAACCACTCTTGACCTCTTATCTTGATGCCAATGCCATTACCATTGTTTCGCCGACCTGCGAAATCAATGCCGGTTCCCGAAATATACCGGTAGACTTTGGCCAGGTTCCCAAGTCCAGATTTGAGGGAGTAGGAACCACCAATACCGAGCGAACCTTCGATATCGGCATGCAGTGCAATGGGCCAAACTATGGCGAGGCCTTCCTGGACCTACGATTCGAGTATACTCCGCACCCTGAGGGGCCTGCGGGCACCATAGCGTTAGAGGAAACCAATGATGCTGCCTCTGGTGTCGGTATACAGCTACTCGATAGGCGTGACAATTCCACAATTGAAAACATGGAGGCTGTCGAGGTTGGCACTCTGGTTCCCGGTGATAATGGCCGAATACTCTCCCTTCCTCTCAAGGCCCGCTATTATCAGACACAAGCTAATGTCGAGCCTGGTAGAACCAAAGCAACTGCCGAGTTTGTTATCGAGTATCGGTAATAAGAAACGGGCTTAATTGTATAAAAACTGCATTGGTCTTTGGTGGTTTTTCGGGATCAGAGTGTGCCGTTAAGGTCACTGGTAACCTGATCCCATCTCCTCTTTATTTCCTTATGGTAGACTTTTGGTTCTGTTCAATATGTTTGAAATGTTAGGGTAGACCAGTTACTTGACAAGTGAAGATCAAGAACTTCACAGGGGGTGGCGATGAAGGTCGTTTCTTTTGGTGCTGGAGCCCTTGGCATGATGCTGAGTGGCTTCGCTTTCGCGGCGCAAAACGGCACGGTGAATTTCGAAGGGGAAGTGGTAAACAGCACCTGCAATGTGGTGCCGGCCGATCAGGATAAAACCGTTGTCCTGCCCACCGTATCGGTCTCTGCATTGGATACCGCCGGTGCTACTGCCGGCGCCACCCCCTTCAGTATCAGCCTGGAAAACTGCACTGTGGGAGATGGCGGTTCGCCCCCTGTCTCTGAGTTATCATTACCCGTCTCGGCGACTGCAGCAAATCAATTTGATGTTTCCGCTTATTTTGAGCCGGGTGGCACAGTCGACTCGAGCACGGGGCGTCTGATCAATACGGCCAGTGACGGCGATGGCGCGACCAATGTGCAGATCGAGCTGCTCAACAGCCAGGGCGCCCCCATCGCGATACGTGAGGTGGGTGGAGATGGCCTCCAGCCCGGGGCCGAGTGGTATGCCGTTGATGGCGACGATGGCGCCGTCACGATGAACTACTTTGCTCGCTATCATGCGACCGGTGGCCCGGCTACAGCCGGTGTTGTCTCTTCCACTGTCGACTTTACGCTTACCTACCAGTAACCCTCAGGACTGACTGACGTCTTCCCTGCCTGGCCCCAGGGGCATGACTGCCCTTGGGGCTTTATTGTTTGCCAGGTTTGCCTTCGTCCTCTGAAACACTGCTGTCATCATTCTAGTGGTATTAGTCTGTTTCATTCTTGGCATGCTCGTGTTACGACCTTGTGATGAGCTATTTTGGCACATTGTTAATCGAAGGCTATCGTTAAATATTAATCAATAGCCCTTGATTATCGTCTGGTGTGAGTATTTTCGTTAGCACTATACCCAGTTGCGCTTTTTCATATTTGTGTTACTTTTCGTGTGTCTCATATTTAAATGCTTATGTTGAGTCATGAATAAAGCATGTGAGGCTTTCATAGTCTCATGGTGTTGATATGACTCCTCTAAAGTTTTTGCGCATCGCTAAAGGGATAGTTGTCAACGATGAATCATCATTACCGTAATGGCCGGGGGAGGCGGGTCATTCGCTCGGGTATTTGTGCTGCTGCTCTGGGTTCTGTCGCTTTTCTGCTGCCTGTCAACGGCGTTGCGCAGCAGCAGCTACCACCCGATACGGCATCCGCCGGTTCGGCCACGCTCCAGTCGGTGGTCAAGCAGGCCATCACCAGCAACCCGGAAGTCCAGGCGGCCTGGAACGGTTTTCAGGCCGCGGGCCATGATGCGGAGGCGGCAAGCGGCGGCTTCCTGCCGCAGCTCGATGTCACCGCCGGTGTCGGCATCGAGGACCGCGAGAATGATCG
>NZ_BJOC01000044.1 GCF_006540005.1 Halomonas halmophila
TGTCGGCGCCGAGCGGGAGCGTATCGCCCAGGAGTCCGGTCACCGCATCCATGAGGGCTTCTCGCGGGTCGACGAGACCATTGCGCTGTCGGCCATGTATGCCGCCAACCACCTGGCCGGCGTGGCCGCCATCGTGTGCATGACCGCCTCCGGCTACACTCCCTTGATCGCCTCGCGGATTCGCTCGAAACTGCCTATCGTGGGCATGGCTCACAACCCGGTCGCCCAGCGGCGCATGGCGCTCTACCGGGGCGTGGTGTCGCTGCCCTTCGATACCAGCGAGATGGCCGCCGATGAACTCAACGACCAGGCCCTGCAGCGCCTGGTGGCCCAGGGCATTGCCGCGCCGGGCGACCACGTCATCCTGACACGCGGTGACCACATGAATGCTCATGGCGGTACCGATACCCTGAAGATTCTGGCCGTGGAGGCTCGCCATGCCTGATGCCCGACCACAACGCAATGTGCGCCGCACCCTGCCGGCCCGCAAGCGCATCGCCCTGATTGCCCACGACGGCAAGAAGGCCGAGCTGCTGGAATGGGCCGAGCGCTGGCGCGATAGCCTCGCCGGCCACGAGCTGATCGGCACCGGCACCACGGCCACCCGCGTCTCGAGCCAGCTGGGGCTGGCAGTCGAGCCCCTGATGAGCGGCCCCCTGGGCGGCGACCAGCAGATCGGCGCACGCATCGCCGAGCAGCAGCTCGACCTGCTGATCTTCTTCTGGGACCCCTTCTCGCCCCAGCCGCATGACCCGGACGTCAAGGCCCTGCTGCGCCTGGCCGCCCTGTGGAACATCCCGGTTGCCTGCAATGCCGCCAGTGCCGACTTCCTGATCAGCTCACCCAGGCTGAACGAGGATTACGAGATGAATGTGCCCGACGCCGGCAGTTGGGTCTCCACCCGCACGCCCTGACGACAACACCCCCACCTTCCGAGGACAACGCGCATGTTTCAGCTCACCCGCAGCGTCACCTGGCAAGCGTTGAAGCGACTCCAGGCCGAGACCGCCGGTGACCGCATCACCGATTACTTCAATGCCGATCCGCAACGCTTCGAACGCATGAGCCTGCGCGTCGGCGGCCTGTTTCTCGACTATTCCAAGCACCACATTTCCGATACCGTGCTCGGCACCCTGCTCGAGCTGGCCGACCACTCCGCCCTGGTGCAGCGTCGTGCCCAGATGTTCTCCGGCGACATCATCAACGTCACCGAAAACCGCCCGGTGCTGCACACGGCGCTGCGCAACCTGGGCGACGAGCCCCTGATGGTCGACGGCAAGGACGTGATGCCGGAGATTCACAGCACCCGGGAGCAGATCAAGCGCTTCTCCGAGGAAGTGCGCAGCGGCGAGTGGAAGGGCTACAACGGCCAGCGCATCCGCGACGTGGTCAATATCGGCATCGGCGGCTCCGACCTCGGCCCCAACATGGCCTGCCGCGCCCTGCTCAAGCAGCGCCATGCGGAGCTCAACTTCCACTTCGTGTCCAACGTCGATGGCACCCACATCCAGAAGGTACTCTCGCGCCTGGATCCGGCGACCACCCTGTTCATCGTCTCGACCAAGACCTTCTCCACTCAGGAAACCCTGCTCAATGCCAAGACGGCGCGGCGCTGGTTCCTGGAAAACGCCGGCGAGGATGCCGACGTGGGCGCCCACTTCGTCGCCGCCTCGACCAACCGCAAGGCAGCCATGGAATTCGGCATTCGCGAAGAGAACGTCTTCGAGTTCTGGGCCTGGGTCGGCGGGCGCTATTCCATGTGGTCATCGATCGGCCTGCCCATCGCCCTGTCCATCGGCTACGAGGGCTTCATGGAGATGCTCGAGGGCGCCCACGAGATGGACCAGCACTTTCTCAATGCGCCCAACGAGGCCAACATGCCGGTGCTGATGGCCCTGATCGGCATCTGGTACATCAACTTCCAGGGCGCCGAGACCCAGGCCATCGTGCCCTATGACCAGGCGCTGCATCAGCTACCGGCCTTTCTGCAGCAGCTCGACATGGAGTCCAACGGCAAGTCGGTGGACATCTTCGGTCACCCGGTGGACTACAAGACCGGCCCCATCGTCTGGGGGCAGACCGGCTCCAATGGCCAGCATGCCTTCTTTCAGTTACTGCACCAGGGCACCCGCTATGTGCCCATCGACTTCATTGCCTCACTGGAGCCGGAACCGGGGGTGGAGGACCATCACTTCGCGCTGCTGACCAACATGCTGGCCCAGGCCAACGCCTTCATGGAGGGAAGCCAGACCAGCCGCGACCTGGACCCCTACAGCTGCCCCGGCAACCGCCCCTCCAGCACCCTGCTGCTGGATGAGCTGACGCCGCGCAACCTGGGCGCGCTGATCGCCCTCTACGAGCACAAGGTATTCGTCCAGGGGGTGATCTGGAACATCAACTCCTTCGATCAATGGGGTGTACAGCTGGGCAAGCGCATCGCCGGCGAGATCAGCGAACGCATCGACGAACAGAGCCAGGACTTCGATGGCTCGACCCAGGGGCTGCTCAAGCTGGTGCGCGAACGCTTCCCGCACCACCGCGGCACCGCCGACTGAACCAGCGGGCCGGCCCCTCAGCGTGGTGTGCCGGCCCGCTGGCCCAGCCAGGCGGCTGCCAGCCACAATGGCACGCTGCCGGCACCATACAGCAGCGCCAGCCAGGGCCGGCCGCTCTGCAGCAGATAGAAGGTCTCCAGGCCGAACAGCGAGAAGGTGGTAAAACCGCCACACAAGCCGGCCACCAGCAACGGCTGCCAGCGCGCGGCATGCCCCTCGGGGCGGTGCCGGGCGCGCGCCGCGCAGGCCGCGATCAGCCAGGAACCGAGCAGGTTGACGATCAGGGTGCCCCACACGAAGGCACTGCCCCACAACCACCAGGCGCCCTGTGCCACCAGCAGCCGCAGCCCGGCCCCCAGACCGCTCCCCAACCCTACCGACAGATAGCCGCGCCAGTCGCTCATGCGCCACCTCCCAGCAGCCACCAGCCCAGACCCACTGCAGCCACTCCCGGCACCAGGGTGCCCAGGGTGTTGCCGCCGGCCTCCAGCCAGCGCCGCTGCTGCAACAGCGTCAGGGTCTGCAGGCTGAAGGAAGACACCGTGGTAAAGCCGCCCAGCACGCCGGCGGCCAGGAACAGCCAGTCGCTGCCGCTCGCGTGCGGCCAGTCGACAACCGCAGCCAGGGCACCGATGCCCAGCGCCCCGCTCAGGTTGACGACCAGGGTGCCCCAGGGGAACCGCGCCCCCCATCGATTGGCGGCCCACTCGGTCACGGCCAGGCGCGCCATGCCGCCCAGGCCACCACCCAGCACTACCAGCAGCCAATCCAGGGATTCATGAAACATGCTCGCCTCCTCTTGCGTATCTGGCATGCTAGCGACAGCGCCAAGGCGATGAAAGCCGTCGGCAAAGCGACGAACCCCGGCAAGACAGTAGAGTCTCAGGAGACGCACCACGGCCCGGTTGGCACAACGGCAAGCATGCCGCCAGCAAACCGGCATATGTTACGCTATGCCATCTTCCCTACATTGCCATTCATTGTTCCAGACATCGGAGGCTCCCGCGTGAGCAAGCCACGATTCCTCCCCATGCTCCTCGGCTGGCTGCTGATCGCCCTGGTGGCGTTCGCCGGACCCGCCCTGGCGCAATCAACGGACCCGGGGGCCAGCGCGCCGGCCAATGCGACGCTGGCCGACATGCTCGAGAACCCAGACACTCGCCAGCAGCTGATCGACCAGTTGCGTGGCATGGCCGAGGCGCAGGAGACGCAGGAGGCCTCGCCGGCAAGCGAGCAGGCCAGCAACGGCACGGCACCGCCGGTCGAGAAGCCCTCGCTGCCTCGCCAGCTGGCCGAGATGACCAGCGGCATCGCCGGCAACATCGGCCAGCAGGTCGGCTCGCTTTATGCCAGCCTGGTCGGCCTGTTCGCCGCTGGCTCGGATGCCGCCTCGATCGACTTTGGCCTGGTGCTCAGTGCCAGCCTCAACCTGGGGCTGGTGATCCTCGCCACCTTCGCGCTCTTCCTGCTGATTCGGCGCCTGGGTCGGCCGCTCTTCGCCCGCCTGAGCCTGTGGTCGATGCATGGCCCGGCCCTGCAGCCCATGCTGCGGCTGGTCATCTGCGTCGCCCTGGCGGCCCTGGTGGACATCCTGGTCGTCGCCCTGGCCTATGTCGGCGGCAACATGGTGGCCACCTTCGTGGTCGGCGCGAGTGGCGAGCTGACCACGCGCGCCTCGCTGTTCCTCAATGCCTTCCTGGTCATCGAGCTGCTCAAGGCCGGCGTACGGATGCTCTTTGCCTCGCGCTATGAGGGCCTGCGCCTGCTGCCGATTGCCGCCCCGGATGCTTCCTACTGGAACCGCTGGATCGCACGCCTGATCGGCCTGGCCGGCTACGGGCTGATGGTCGTGGTGCCGCTGGCCAGCGCCTATCTGTCGCCGGCGCTGGGGCAGAGCCTGGGCACCCTGATCATGATCGGTGCCTTCATCTATGCCGTGGCCGTGGTCCTGCGCAACCGTCGCAAGCTGGCCGATGCCCTGCAGCGGCAGGCCGCCCGGAGCAGCCTGCCGGTCACTCGCGTGGGGCTCACGCTGTTGGCGCGCATCTGGCACCTGCTGGCCATTGCCTACTTCTTCATGGTGCTGGTGCTGACACTCACGCGGCCCGCCGATGCCCTGCCTTTCGTGCTCATCGCCACCCTGCAGACGCTGGCCACGGTGCTGGTGGGCCTGGGTGTCTCCAAGCTGCTGAACCAGACCATCGGCCGGCGCATCTCGCTGTCGGATGAGCTGCGTCGCAAGCTGCCGCTGCTCGAGGTGCGTCTCAACGCCTATGTGCCCAAGGCTCTCAAGGTCATCCGTACCATCCTGCTGATCGTGGTGGTGATGGTCGTGCTGAATGCCTGGCAGGTCTTCGACATGGCGGCCTGGTATGCATCAGAGGCCGGTCGCCACCTGGTCGCCAAACTGCTCAGCGTGTCCGTCATCCTGCTGGTGGCACTGGCCGCCTGGCTGGCACTGGCCAGTATGATCGAGCACAAGCTCAATCCGGCCACCGGTGGCGGCGAACCTTCCAGTCGCGCCCAGACGCTGCTGTCGCTGTTCCGCAATGCCCTGGCCATCACCCTGCTGACCGTAACCATCATGGTGGTTCTGGCGGAGATCGGCATCAATATCGGGCCCTTGATTGCCGGCGCCGGTGTTCTGGGCCTGGCCATCGGCTTCGGTGCCCAGAAGATGGTTCAGGACATCATCACCGGCGTGTTCATCCAGATCGAGAACGCCCTGAATGTCGGCGACGTGGTCACCGTCGGTGGTATCACCGGTACCGCCGAACGCCTGAGCATCCGTTCGGTGGGACTGCGCGACCTGAGCGGCACCTATCACATCGTGCCTTTCTCCAGTGTCGACACCGTCTCCAACTACATGCGCGAGTTCGCCTTCCATGTGGGTGAATACGGTATTGCCTATCGCGAGAACATCGATGAGGCCATCGAGGCCCTGCAGACGGCCTTCAACGACCTGAGCGAGGACGACGAATACAAGGGCGAACTGCTCGAGCCGCTGGAAGTCGCCGGCGTCATCGCCCTGGCCGACAGTTCGGTGAACATCCGGGTGCGCATCAAGACCAAGCCCGGCATGCAATGGGCAGTGGGTCGTGCCTACAACCGCCTGGTCAAGTATCGCTTCGACGAAGCCGGTATCGAGATTCCCTTCCCGCATACCACACTGTACTTCGGCGCGGACAAGGAAGGCGGAGCGCCACCCGCCAACCTGCGCATCATGCAGGAGAACTTCACCATCGATGGCGGTCCAGCCGGACAGCCCAAGCACCCCGAGGCACCGGACAACACGAACACGCAAGTACCGCGAGAAGTCCACAATCAAGACGACGATGGCGGGGTCGGCACCCCCGGCAGCAACTAAGCCGCTCGCCACGCCGCTGCGGCGGCGTGGTCCTGCCATCACTGCCACCGATCAGAGCCGCCCACGGGCGGCTCTTTTCATGTCGGGACGGGTGAGGGGTGAGGGGTGAGGGGTGAGGGGTGAGGGGTGAGGAGAGCGTAGGGGAGGACGCTGCCAACGAAAACGGGGTGACCCTGAGGCCACCCCGCTGAGGTGTGATGCATGCCGGGCGCCTTGCCCGGCAGCGCCGCGAATCAGGACGCCTTGCGCTTGCTGCGCGACAGCCTGTCTTCCGGCTCGGTGGGTTGCGGCAGGGAGGGCAGCGACTTGTCGAGCAGGTCGACGCTCTGCCGATAGTAGAGCTGGCTCTTGTTGTGCTCGCCGAGGCTGGCATAGAGGCGCGCCAGTTCGGCACATACCACGCCGCTGGGGCGCTGGCGATGGCTGGACTCGAAGTACTCCTGCGCCTTGCCCCAGTAGGCATTGCGCAGCGACAGCCGCCCCAGGGTGAGCAGCAGGTCGGGGTCGTTGGGTCGCTCCTGCAGCCACTTCTCGGCCACCACCAGCTGGCGCGCCGCTTCCACGTCGAGCAGCCCGTAGCGCAGTACCAGCCGACTGTCCCAGTGCTCCTTGAGCGCCTGGCGCAGAAGGCGTTCGGCCATGGCCTGCTCGTTGCCACGCACCAGGGCTTCGGCGTAGAGCACTACCAGGTCGACATTACTGCGCAGATGGTCCGGCATATCGGCCCACAGGGTGCGCACCTGCTCGATCTCGCCGCCCTCGCGGGTCTGCTGGGCGATCAGCTCGCGGTAGGCCTGCAGCTCGAGCTGGTCACGCTCTTCGCGGGAGATCAACTGCTGGGCCCCCAGGCGAGGCATCAGGCGACGTAGGCCATCCCAGTCGCTGATGCTGATGTAGACCTGCTTGAGCTGCTTGAGCACCTGAGGGTGGTTGGGCAGATGACGGTCCAGGCGTGTCAGGATGGCCAAGGCCTCTTCGTACTGCTGACGGTCCAGCATCAGCTGGGCCTGCATCATGCCCACGGCGGTATCCGCCCCCTCGGTACTCAGGTGCGCGCGCTTGAGCAGGGTGTCGGCCTGCTCGTAGCGCCCCTGATAATGGGCGGCCAGGGCGGCGGAGAGATAGTTGACCAGCGGGGTGCTGGAATCATCCGCCGCCTTCACCAGCGACTTCTCGGCCCGCTTCCAGCGCCCCTCGGCCAGGGCCACCAGGCCGCGCACCGTGCGGCGCATGGCGCTGCGATTGCGCGACCGGCTGCTCCAGCCCTTGAGGCGACTGACCGGGCGCGACAGACGCATGAGCAGGCGCAGCAGAAAATGCAGCACCACGAAGGCACCCAGCAGCAACACCAGCCCGAACCAGAAGGTCGTCTGGTAGGAGGTATCGCCGACCCGCACCAGCCAGTATCCGGGGACCGACATCATCAGCTGGCCGAGCAGCGCCCCGAACGCGAGGCCGACGACAATGATCAGAATCAGCTTTCTCATGCCTCGCCTCCCTGACTGCTGCTGGCCCGACCGTTGTCACCCTGACCACCGCGGTTCGATTCGAAGCGGTTCTGGATAAACTCCTGCAAGGCCTGCTGGGAGCCGCTGATGTCCGGCAGCTTCGGGCGAATCTGCGTGCCCTTCAGCTCCTCGAGTTTCGACACCACGCCCTGAACACCGCTGTCATCGGTGTCATAGTAGCCTTTGATCAGCTTGAGAAGCTTGTCCAGCGTGGCATCGAAGAGCTGCTGATCTTCCTTGAGCAGTGCCAGCTGGACCTGCTCGATCACCAGACGCACGCTCTGGCGCAGATAGGACTCCTGTTCCGGCGAAATCAACGCTTCCAGGGCCTCGTCATGCTGGCGCACCGTAACCAGGTCCTTGAGCTCCTGGCCTATCGTCGACAACTGATCCTTCCAGCCACCATCGGGCGCTTCCTCGAGCGACGCATCTCCCGTGGTTTCCTCGACAGCCTGTGCCAGGGGACGACCGGCGATCTGTTCCTGGAGTGCGTTCAGGGTCAGGAACAGGCCGGTACGGTCGACGCTGGGCACCGAACGCAGCGCGGCCAGCTCCGAGGCGATTTCACGACGCACCGGCATCAGGGCGGGGTTGTTCGCTTCCTTGAGGCGTTGATCCGCCGTGCGCAGCAACGCGGCGGCGCCTTTAACGTCACGCTCCAGCTGCAGGCGCTGATTGGCCAGGCGCAGCAGATACGCCGCCTCGGCATGCAGCCATTCACGCTCATCGGTGTCCTGCTGCTGCGACAGCTGCTTGAGCACCTGATCGAGGTTGGCATTCACGTCGCTGCGGTAGGCCTCGAAGTCCTCGCGCAGCGACGCCACCGTTGATTTGCGAGCGCTCTGCACGCTCTGCAGTTGGCTGGCGAGCTTGTCCACCTGTGCCTGGGTCGCAGGTTGTGCGGGCATCTCGGCGAGGCTCTGCTGCTGAGACTGCAGGCGTTGCCAGCCCAGCCAGCCGAACACCGCGACCGCAATGGCCAGCACGATCACCAGCACCAGCGCCAGCGCACCGGCCTTGCCGCCCTTGCTGGCCCCGCCTGGCTGGCCGGAGCCGGAGCCGCCGCCACTGCCACCGGACTGGCCGGCGGCCTTGCCACTGGCAGCCTGGCTGCTGCCGGGCTTCTTGCCGCCGGAGGATGTCGCCTTGCCGGTCTCCTTATTGCCACCGGCGGCAGAAGCGGCGGAACTCTTGCCGGCCTGCCCCTTGCTGTCCTGTGCCTTGCTGTCCTGTGCCTTGCTGTCCTGTGCCTTGACGGCCTCCGACGCCGCACTGGACGCCTCGGCCTGGCGGTCCCCGTCAGACGCGGCGGTGCCCTGGCTTTCGCTGCCCTGCCCGGCCGTCGTCACGGCCTCGCCGGCCGGCGCGCTGTCAGCCTGATGCTGGGCGTTGCTGGAACTCCCCTTGCCGCGCCGACGCGAGCGCCGTGACGCTGAGCCGCTGGCCTTGCCGGCATCATCCGACTGAGGTTGCGCCGTCCCTGCATCGGCACCGCCCTGGGCGTCGCCGGAGGGCGCCTGCTGTTCATCCTGATCCTGTGATTGCTTGCTCATCTGTCGCTAGCCCTTTTCGAGATCGTCATGATCGACATCGGCTTCCTCCGGGTCCCGGGCCCGTTCCACAGCGGCCGCGAGAGCGGCGGGTGTGGCGCCCGATGCCACGACGGGAACACGAAACCCCAGTTTGCCGGCCAGTGTAGCCAACCTGTGACTGGATACGATTAACGGTTGGTCCAAGGCGGTAGGCGAACACCATCTTGCCAGATGTTGGAGAATTTCTCCGCTACTCACCACCAAGGCATGAAAATTCCCCTCTCGCAACCGCCGCTGAAAGGCCGCAGACGGTTCGAGCAGTCGGCGCCGGTACACGGCCAGGTGCGTCAACCGGGCACCGCGCTCGGCCAGGGTATCGGCCAGCAGGGTGCGTCCGCCCTGTCCGGTCACCAGCAGAATACGTTGTGCCTGGAGATCCTGCAGCGTTGACAGCGTCAGCAGCGCCTCGCTGGAATGCTCGCGCGCGGCGGTCGGCACATGCACCCGGACACCCAGCGCCTCATACAGGGCCGCGGCCGTGCTCGGCCCCACCGCGTAATAGGTAACACCGACCGGCAGCTGTGGCCAGTAGTGCTCGATGGACTCGGCCAGGCATTGCGCCGCGAAAGGGCTGGTGACGACCACACGCTCGAACTGGTCGAGGTCCAGCCAGGCATTGCGCATCGCCTGGGTTTCCGGCAAAGCCTCCAGCGCCATGACCTCGCCGTGTTCGACGTCATGTCCCAGCCCGCCGATCGCCTCGGCCAGGGGGGCGGCCCGCGTGCCCGGGCGACAGATCAACACCGGCGCCCTATCCATCAGCCAGCGCCATATACCTCGGCGAGAATGTCGCCGGCGCCCTGGTCGAGGAGTTCCTCGGCCACGCGAATGCCCAGCGCTTCCGGCTCGTGGACCGACCCCCGCCCCTCGGAGCGCAGCACCTCGGTCCCCTCGGGGTTGCCGACCAGGGCGCGCAGCCAGAGTGTCTGTCCATCCTGGTCAAAGACGGCATGGCCAGCGATGGGCACCTGACAGCCGCCCTCGAGGCGTGTGTTCATGGCGCGTTCGGCACGCACCCGCGTCGCCGTATCGGGGTCATCGAGCGGCGCCAGCAGGTTGATCAGCTCGGCATCGTGCATGCGGCACTCGATGCCCAGGGCGCCCTGGCCGCAGGCCGGCAGGCAGATCTCGGGCGGCAGCTCCTGGGTGATGCGCTCGCCCAGCCCCAGCCGCTTGAGGCCCGAGGTGGCCAGCAGGATGGCGTCGAAGTCGCCGGCGTCGAGCTTGCCGAGCCGCGTCTGCACATTGCCGCGCAGGCTGAGGATCTCCAGGTCGGGGCGCCGCTCGCGCATCTGCAAGCCGCGACGCAGGCTGGAGGTACCGACCCGCGCCCCTTCCGGCAGGTCATCCAGCGTCGCGTAGTGCCGGGAGATGAAGGCATCCGTGGGCTCGGCCCCGGCCAGAATCACCGACAGGCCGAGGCTCTCGGGAAACTGCATGGGCACATCCTTCATGGAGTGCACGGCGATGTCGGCCCGGCCGTCCAGCATGGCTTCCTCGAGCTCCTTGACGAACAACCCCTTGCCGCCCACCTTGGCCAGCGGCGTATCCAGGATCTGATCGCCACGCGTCGACAGGGGCACGAGTTCCACCTGCAGCTCCGGATGGACCTCCATCAAGCGGTCACGAACATATTCGGCCTGCCACATGGCCAACTGACTCTTGCGAGTGGCAATACGCAGCGTCTGCATGGCTTGCACCTGGTTCCCCTGTACCGGTTTGCGGGTCGCGGCGAGACCACGATCGTGTCCGGTGGTGATGAGATGATTTTCCTGCATCATAAAGTACCGCAAGGATCAGGAAAAATCGCCGCCCACTCGACCGGGCAGTTGCGCGCGCCCCTCGCCTGTCCCACCGACTCTGGTACACTTTCGCCATAGTCCCAATGTCCAGTCATCCAGGGGCGGCCGCGGATCGCCGACGGCGCCACTTCCGAACAGTCAGCAGGATGTCAGCCCGATGAGCCACACCACCAATCAATCCTGGGGCGGCCGCTTCAGCGAACCCACCGATGCCTTCGTCGCCCGCTTCACCGCCTCGGTCGATTTCGACCGCCAACTGGCCCTGCACGACATCCAGGGCTCGCGTGCCCACGCCACCATGCTGGCTCGCGTCGGCGTGCTCAGCGAGGACGAGCGCGACACCATCCTGGGCGGGCTGGATGACGTGGCGGCCGATATCGAGGCCGGCACCTTCGAATGGTCGGTAGAGCTCGAGGACGTGCACATGAACGTCGAGGCGAGCCTGACCGAGAAAATCGGCATCACCGGCAAGAAGCTGCACACCGGCCGCTCGCGCAACGACCAGGTCGCCACCGACATCCGCCTCTTCATGCGCGACGCGATCGATAATGTTGCCGGCGAACTGGCGCGCCTGCGCGAAGGCCTGATTGACCTTGCCGACCGCGAGGCCGAGACCATCATGCCTGGCTTCACCCACCTGCAGTCCGCCCAGCCGGTGACCTTCGGTCATCACCTGCTGGCCTGGCAGGAAATGCTGGCCCGCGATCACGAACGGCTGCTCGACTGCCGCCGCCGCGTCAATGTGCTGCCGCTGGGCGCCGCTGCCCTGGCCGGCACCACCTACCCCATCGACCGCCATGTGACCGCCGAGCTGCTGGGCTTCGAGCGCCCCGCCGAGAATAGCCTGGATGCCGTCAGCGACCGCGACTTCGCCATCGAGTTCACCAGCTTCGCCAGCCTGCTGCTGATGCACCTGTCGCGCATGAGCGAGGAGCTGGTGCTGTGGACCAGCGCCCAGTTCGACTTCATCGACCTGCCGGACCGCTTCTGCACCGGCTCGTCGATCATGCCGCAGAAGAAGAACCCGGACGTGCCGGAACTGGTACGCGGCAAGTCCGGCCGCGTCTACGGCCACCTGATGAGCCTGCTGACACTGATGAAGTCGCAGCCGCTGGCCTACAACAAGGATAACCAGGAGGACAAGGAGCCGCTGTTCGATACCGTCAGGACGGTGCAGGACTGCCTCAAGGCGTTCGCCGACATGGTGCCGGCCATCGAGGCCAAGTCGGCCAACATGTTCGAGGCGGCCCGCCAGGGCTTCTCCACGGCCACCGACCTGGCCGACTACCTGGTGCGCAAGGGCGTGGCCTTCCGCGATGCCCACGAGATCGTCGGCCAGTCCGTGGCCCACGGCCTGCGCGAGGGCCGCGACCTGTCGGAGATGAGCCTCGAGGAGCTGCAACGCTTTTCCGACACCATCGAGCAGGATGTCTTCGAGGTGCTGACCCTGGAAGGCTCGGTGGCCGCCCGCAACCACATCGGCGGCACCGCCCCCGATCAGGTGCGTGCCGCCGCCCAGCGTGCGCGTGACGGCCTGGCCGCCTCGGGGAGCACGGGCTGATGGCACGACTCCTCCCTCTTGCCCTGTTGATGATGCTCGCCCTGAGCGCCTGCGGCCAGAAGGGCCCCCTCTACATGCCCGAGGACCAGGCTGCCGGCGAGCACCAGCCGGACACCGCATCCGACGCAACGACGCCCGACGAGACCGCCGACGAGGAAGGCCGCTAGACATGGATCATTTCGAGTACCGCAACGGCGTGCTGCACGGCGAAGACGTCGACCTCGGCCAGGTCGCCGAGGCCTACGGCACGCCCTGCTACGTCTACTCGCGCGCGACCCTGACGCGCCACTTTCGTGCCTATACCGAAGCACTGGGCGGCCACCCACACCTGATCTGCTACGCCATCAAGGCCAACTCCAACCTGGCCGTGCTCGACCTGCTGGCTCGCCTCGGCGCCGGCTTCGACATCGTCTCGGTGGGCGAGCTCGAGCGCGTGCTGGCCGCCGGTGGCGACCCGGCCAGGGTGGTCTTCTCCGGCGTCGCCAAGCAGGAAAACGAAATGGCCCGCGCCCTCGAGGTGGGCATCAAGTGCTTCAACGTCGAATCCCGCGCCGAGCTGGATCGCCTCAACGCCGTGGCCCGTGGCCTCGGCCGGGTGGCGCCGGTCTCGCTGCGCGTCAACCCGGATGTCGACGCCGGCACGCACCCCTATATTTCCACCGGCCTGAAGGACAACAAGTTCGGTATCCCGGTGGACGAGGCCTTCGAGGTCTACCAACATGCCGCCTGCCTGGAGCACGTCCAGGTCGCCGGCCTGGATTGCCACATCGGCTCCCAGCTGACCGAGGTCGCGCCCTTCCTGGACGCCCTGGATCGCCTGCTGACCCTGCTCGAGCGCCTTCGCGAGGTGGGCATCGAGGTGGATCACCTGGATCTCGGCGGCGGCCTGGGCGTGCCCTATCAGGGCGAGAATCCCCCGCAGCCGTTCGACTATGCCAGCGCCCTGCTCGAGCGCCTGTCGCGCTGGCCGGGCAGCGAGCGCCTGACGCTGCTGTTCGAGCCGGGCCGCTCGATCGCCGCCAATGCCGGCGTGATGCTGACCCGCGTGGAGTTCCTGAAGCCGGGCGAGACCCGCAACTTCGCCATCGTCGACGCCGCCATGAACGACCTGATCCGCCCCTCGCTGTATCAGGCCTGGCAGGCGATCCTGCCGGTGGACACCCGCCAGGCCCGCGACACCCGGACCTATGATGTGGTCGGCCCGGTGTGCGAGACCGGCGACTTCCTCGGCAAGGACCGCCAGCTGGCGATCGCCCCCGGCGACCTGCTGGCCGTGCGCTCCGCCGGCGCCTACGGCTTCGTCATGGCCTCCAACTACAACAGCCGGCCCCGGCCACCCGAGGTGATGGTGGACGGCGAGCAGATGCACCTGGTGCGCCGCCGCGAACGCCTGGAGGAACTCTGGGCCGGCGAGGCGACGCTGCCAGCCGAGGGAGGAGACGCCAGCTGATGTTGCTGCAGTTCACCAAGATGCACGGCCTGGGCAACGACTTCATGGTGGTCGACCTGGTCACCCAGCGCGCCCGCCTGCGTGACGAGCAGATCCGCGAGCTGGCCGACCGGCGCTTCGGCATCGGCTTCGACCAGTTGCTGGTGGTCGAGCCGCCCCATGACCCGGACATGGATTTCCGCTACCGCATCTACAATGCCGATGGCAGCGAGGTGGAAAACTGCGGCAACGGCGCGCGCTGCTTCGCCCGCTTCGTGCTCGACCAGCGCCTGACCCACAAGCGCGAGGTTCGCGTCGAGACCGCCGGCGGACCACTGACGCTGGTGGTTCAGGACGACGAACGGGTGCGCGTCGACATGGGCCGGCCGCGCTTCGAGCCTCGCGACGTGCCCTTCGAGGCCGACCGTGACCGCCTGCAGCATGACCTGGATGTCGGTGGACAACGCCTGCAGGTCGGCGTCGCCTCGCTGGGCAACCCGCACGCCGTGCTGCGTGTCGATGACATTCAGCGCGCGCCGGTGGCGACCCTGGGGCCGGCCATCGAGGCCCATGCGCGCTTTCCCAGGCGCGTGAACGCCGGCTTCATGCAGATGGTAACGCCCCACGAGATCCGCCTGCGGGTCCACGAACGCGGCGCCGGCGAGACCCTGGCCTGCGGCACCGGCGCCTGTGCCGCCGTGGCCTGCGGCATTCGCCAGGGGCTGCTGGAAAGCCCGGTGACGGTGCACCTGCCCGGCGGGTCGCTGACGGTCGAGTGGCCGGACCCGGACGCCCACCTCGTCATGACCGGCCCTGCCGAGCGGGTCTATGAAGGGCGCGTGCCCATCAGTTGAACGCTATGCTGGAATTATCACTCAGGAGAGCCCCGCCATGACCCGAGCCGCCCCAGAGCCGCGCAAGACCCTGGACCCGGATGTGGTCGCCCAGTGGCTGGCCCGCCATCCCGACTTCTTCGTCGGCCGCGAGGGCCTGCTGCAACAGCTGCGCGTTCCCCACCCCGAGGCCCGCGGCGCCACCTCGCTGCTCGAGCGCCTGGTCGCCGACCTGCGCGGCCGCGCCGAACATGCCGAAGGCCGTCTCGAGCAACTGCTGGATTCCGCCCGCCACAACGAGACCCAGTACCGGCGCACCCGCGAACTCATCCTGGCGCTGCTCGAAGCCGAGGACACCGACGCCCTAGGGCAGGCCCTGGCCACCCAGCTCAACGAACATTTCCAGACGCCGGCCGTGGCGCTGTGGTGCTCGCCCACGCTGACCGACGCCGAGCCGCAGGCCCCCCAGCCGCCTCGACATGTGCTGGATGATCACACGGCCCAGCGTCTCGCTGCCCTGCTCGAGGACCGCTCCAGCCGCTGCGCGCGACTGACGCGCTCCGACTGGCAGCGTCTGCTGCCGCACGTGCCGGTTCCCGAGAAAAGCGGCTCCTGCGCCATCACGCGCCTCACGGTGGGCGAATCCTGGGGCTACATGGTGCTCGCCAGCCCGACCCAGGACCACTTCCGCGCCAGCATGGACACCCTGTTCACCGAGTACGTCGGCGACGTGGTGGCCAGACGACTGGTCCAGCTCACGCCGGGGTACCGCTAGGCTCATGGCGGCAGCAGCGAACGTCGCGCAGGAAGTCGCGACCTTTATCACCCAGCTCGGCCAGCACCTCAGCCCGGCCACCGTGGAGGCCTACCAGCGCGATCTGGCCGCGCTGCTGGAATTTCTCGACCACCACCGCATCGGCGATCCTGGCGCGGTGGATGCCGCCCTGATACGCCGCTTTCTCGGCGGCGAACGCAGCCGCGGACTGGCGCCGCGCAGCCTGGCAAGACGCCGCGCCGCCCTGTCGCGCTTCGCCGAACACCTGATGACCCAGGGCCACCTGGATCACAACCCGGTGGCGCTGGTGCGCACGCCGCGCGTGGCACGCGACCTGCCCCGCCCGGTGGATGTCGATGCCCTGGCGCAGTTTCTCGACACACCGCATGACGGCTCGCCACTGGCCTGCCGTGATCAGGCCATGCTGGAACTCTTCTACTCCAGCGGCCTGCGGCTCGCCGAGCTGGCCGCCCTCGACCTGGACGACCTGCACGCCCAGCGCGTGCGCGTCCTCGGCAAGGGCCGCAAGCCCCGTCAGGTGCCCGTGGGCCGGCGTGCCGATCAGGCCCTGACCACCTGGCTCTCGCTGCGCAGCGCCCTGGCCGCCGAAGGCGAGCGCGCCCTCTTCGTCGGCGCCCGCGGCAATCGCCTGGGGCACCGCGCCATTCAGCAACGCCTGCGCCGGCTCGCCGTCACCCGCGGGCTCAGCGAGCACCTGCACCCGCATCGCCTGCGCCACTCCTTCGCCAGCCACCTGCTGGAGTCCAGCCAGGACCTGCGCGCCGTTCAGGAGCTGCTCGGCCATGCCAACCTCTCGACGACCCAGGTCTATACCCGACTCGACTGGCAGCACCTGGCCGCCGGCTATGATGCCGCCCACCCGCGCGCCCGACGCCGACGCGACAACGACGAATCATGATGCCAACCACACCGCGCCTGCGCGCCCTGACCTTCGACCTGGACGACACCCTCTGGGACAACCAGGGGGTCATGAGCCGCACCGAAGCGGGCCACTACGCCTGGCTCGACGACCAGCTGGCCGCCTGGCTGGCGCAACATCCCGGCGAGCACCGGCGCTTCTCCGATGTCATCTCCATCGAGCGCTACCAGGCCCACCGCCAGCAGCTCGCCCGCCAGAACCCACTGCGCCGCGGCGACTTTACCTGGATTCGCGAACGCGCCCTGGTCGAGCTGCTGGAAGCCTTCGGCCTGTCGCGCACCTCGGCCTGGCTCTGGGCCGCGCTGACCATGCCGCGTTTTCATGCCTGGCGGCTGCAAGTCTCGCCCTACCCGGAAGTCGAACCGCTGCTGCAGTCGCTGACACGTCAATATCGCCTGGCCGCCATCACCAACGGCAACCTGGCCTTCCACCGGCTGGATCTGTCGCGCCACTTCGAAGTGATCATCGCCGCCGGCGAGATGCCCGCCCCCAAGCCGGATGCCCGGCCCTTCCTGGCGACTCTCGGCCGCCTCGGCGCCAAGCCCGCCGAAACCCTGCACGTGGGCGACTCCTGGAAGGAAGACGTGCTGCCCGCCATCCGCCTCGGCATGCACGCCGCCTGGATCGCCCCGCACGCCGAGCCCGACCCCACGCTGCCCGAAGGCGTACACCAACTGTCGCACGTGCGCGAGTTACCGGCGCTGCTGGCGAAGCTGGGGCGTTAGGGAAACGCTGAATAAATCGCCTAGCATAGTGAAGCGCAAGGCGCACGGAGCGCAGAAAGCGAGACATAACAAATAGTTAGGCGAGCTTTCGAGTACCGCGCAACGCCGCGATTTGCATGCGCAGGCATTTAAGCAGTGTTTCCTTAGTCGGTAGGCGCTGTGCTCTCCAGCCAGTCGTCCAGGCGAGAGTGAAGTTCCTCGATGCCCTGTTTCTTGAGTGAGGAGAACAGCTGAATGGAGACCAGGTCTTCCCACTCGCGGAGCTGGGAGCGGACCTGCTGCAGGGCGTTCTTGGCGGCGCCGCTTTTCAGCTTGTCGGCCTTGGTCAGCAGGATGTGTACCGGCATGTCCTGTTCGTCGGCCCAGCCGAGCATGGTCTGGTCGAACTCGGTGAGCGGATGACGCACGTCCATCAGCAACACCAGGCCGCGCAGGCTGGTGCGGCGCTGCAGGTAGTCCGAGAGGTGGCGCTGCCACTCCATCTTGACCGCGTCCGGCACCTTGGCGAAGCCGTAGCCGGGCAGGTCGACCAGACGCCGCTCGGTGTCGTCGCCCAGGGTGAAGAAGTTGATCATCTGGGTGCGACCCGGGGTCTTGGAGGTACGTGCCAGGGCCTTCTGGCGGGTCATGACGTTGATGGCACTGGACTTGCCGGCGTTGGAGCGACCGGCAAAGGCGACTTCGGCCCCGGTATCGGACGGGCACTTCGCCAGCGTGGGCGCGCTGGTGAGAAATCGGGCGGCCTGGTAGTTAAGTCGCGACATGACGAATCCTGGGGTTGGTCGGGAAAAGCGTGAAAGGCTGTCGTTTCCGCATTTCGGGAGCTCCGTTATACTCCAGACGTGAAGGTCGGCATATAATAAGGATCGGCGACGCCGGACGAGGATTATATCAC
Organism: Halomonas halmophila; assembly: GCF_006540005.1. GTDB lineage: Bacteria > Pseudomonadota > Gammaproteobacteria > Pseudomonadales > Halomonadaceae > Halomonas > Halomonas halmophila. Next base: position 17,983 of record NZ_BJOC01000044.1, read on the forward strand.
TCGGTTTGTGTCGGCGACGACTCGACAATGGCCTGGTGGATTCGCGATGAGACAGCTACTGGCAAGCCTGGTCACACTCTTGGCCATCGGCAACCTCGCGGTGGCGGACACGTCGGCGGAAGTGGATATCGAAGCGGGGCGTGCCAAGGCGCAACCCTGTGCCGCCTGCCACGGCCCGACGGGCCTCAGCCCGAGCGGCATGTTTCCGCACCTGGCGGGCCAGCAGGCGAGCTATCTGGTCAAGCAGATGAAGGATATCCGCGAGGGGCGGCGCGAGGTCGCGCAGATGGCCGGCCAGCTGGATGATTTCTCCGATCAGGACATCCGCAACGTTGCCGCCTTCTACGCCGATCAGCCGCCACCGTTGGGCCAGGCCGACCCGGACGAGACACTGGTGGAGCGCGGCCGCGCGCTGTACCGTGCCGGCGACCTGGACGAGCGCATTCCCGCCTGCAGCGCCTGCCACACACCCACCGGCGGTGGCATCGGCAGCGCCGCCTACCCGGCCGTGGCGGGTCAGCACCCCGAGTACACCATCGCCACCCTGCAGGCCTTTGCCGAGGGCAGTCGCGACAATGACCCCAACGGCATCATGCGCGATATCGCCGCCAAGCTCAGCGAGGAGGACATGCGGGCGCTGGCCAATTATCTGTTGGGGCTACATTGAGGAAACACCACTTGAATGCCTGCGCATGCGACTCGCTTCGCTATAGCCGCCATCCGTGGCGGCTACCCTACGGGCCCGTCTAAAGACGGTTCAAATTCGCTCCCGGCGAATTTGTACGCGGTGCTGGTGCGCCAGCCCGGTCGCAAGCTCGCCTGACGGTTTTCCGGGGAACCCAGTGGCCCGCCTGCCATCCAAGGGCTCTGTACGCTCGCCAACCATGCCCTCATGATGGCAGAGTCGTGCCATCCACCGAATGCAAGGAGAGATCCGCCTCATGCTCAAGTCATTGATGATTGCCCTGGCCGGCCTCGGCCTGTCGACCATGGCCGCCGCCGCCACGATCGAGGAGGGGCAGGACTACAAGGTGCTCGACGAGCCGGTCAAGACCCATGTCGAGGACGGCAAGATCGCGGTCACCGAGGCCTTCTGGTATGGCTGCCCGCATTGCTACAACCTGGAAGAGCCCCTCAATGCGTGGGTCGAGGAGCTGCCCGAGGATGTGGTCTTCGAGCGCATGCCCGCCACCATGGGCGGCGCCTGGAACCGTCACGCCACGGCCTTCTACGCGGCCAGGGAGCTGGGCATTCAGGAAGAACTCCACACCGATTTCTTCAACGCCATCCACCAGGACGGCCGCGAGCTCACCGAGTCCGAGGCCATTGCCGACTTCTTCAGTAACTATGGCGTCAGCCAGGACGAGGCACTGGAGGCGCTGGATTCCTTCGGCGTGAAGAGCCAGGTCAACCAGGCCCATGCGCGGATGCGCAACATGCAGCTGATGGGCGTGCCGGCGCTGGTCGTCGATGGCCGTTACGTGGTCACCTCGAGCCTGGCCGGCAGCCTGGACAACATGCCGAAGATCGCCGAGGCGCTGGTCGAGAAGGTACGTGCGGAGCAAGCGGAATAACCATGACCGCTTCTCTTGCCGCGGCGGGCTGGCCGGTCCTCGAGGCCGGCCACCTCAAGCTGCTGACCTTCAACCTGCAGGTCGGCATCCAGACCTCGGCCTACCATCATTACCTGACGCGCGGCTGGCAGCATTTCCTGCCGCACCCGCGCCGACTCAAGCGCCTGGACATGATCAGCGATGTGCTGAGTCGCTTCGACGTCGTCGGTCTCCAGGAGGCCGACGGCGGCAGTTTCCGCTCGGGGCGCATCAATCAGGTGGAGTATCTGGCCAGCCAGGCGGGCTTTGCCCACCATTACCAGCAGCTCAACCGCAATCTCGGACACCTGGCCCAGCACAGCAATGGGCTCCTGTCGCGTCTGGTCCCGCAGCGTATCGAGGAACACCACCTGCCCGGCCCCATGCCCGGCCGCGGTGCGATCCACGCGCGCTTCGGCGACGGCCCGGATGCCCTGCACCTGTTCGTTGCGCACCTGGCCTTGAGCCATCGGGCGCGGGTGCGCCAGCTCGATTATCTCAGCGAGCTGGTCCAGCCGTTACGTCATGTGGTGGTCATGGGCGACCTCAACTGCACACCGGATCAGTTGCATGCGCACCGGCGGTTTCGCGACTCCCTGCCGTTGCATCCCGTGCGCCCCCCACTGAGCTACCCTTCCTGGCAACCGCGCCGAGCCCTGGATCACATCCTGCTGTCGGACTCGCTGGAGGCGGATCACGTCGAGGTGCTGGAGCACCTGTTCTCCGACCACCTTCCGGTGGCCATCGACGTGCGCTTGCCGGATGCCTGCCGCGATACGCTGCTGGCACGTTCTGCCTAGGGCGACCCGCCAGGCTCGATGGCGAGGGACCTTATACCAATGTCGGCGCCATGCGCCTGACAGCACCGCGCCCTTTACCGTATAGTTCCCGGTGATTGCATCCGCCCGCGCCGTGGCGGTACCACTGACTGCCCAGCGAGAATTCCATGTCACACACCCGCGAGTTGCCGGGCCCCCTCGCCCGCCTGGACCGCCTCTCCGAATGGCTCGGGCGAAGCCTGTCCTGGCTGGTCCTGGCCATGATGCTGATCCAGTTTCTGATTGTGGTCCTGCGCTATGCCTTCAGCATCAACAGTATTGCCATGCAGGAATCGGTGATGTACTTACACGCCACCGTGTTCATGCTGGCCGCCTCCTACACGCTGCGCCATGACGGCCATGTGCGCGTCGATATCTTCTATCGCGGCATGTCGACCAGGGGCAAGGCGTGGGTCGACCTGCTGGGCACATTGCTGCTGCTGATACCGGTGATGGTCTTCGTGATTCTGACCAGCCTGGGCTATGTCGGCGCCTCCTGGGCGATTCTCGAGGGTTCACCCGACTCCGGCGGCATACAAGGCGTCTTCCTGCTGAAGACGCTGATTCCCGCCTTTGCCGGCCTGATGATCCTGCAGGGCCTGGTCGAAGCCGGGCGTAATACCTTGATCCTGACGGGGCGCATCGACCCCGATGCCGAGTCCCCTGAGCAGCGCGAGGAGCACCTGTGATGTTGGAGTTCATGCCACTGGTGCTGTTCGCGGTGATCTGCACTGTCTTGATGTTCGGCTATCCCGTCGCGCTGTCGCTGGCCGGTACTGCCCTGGCCTTTGCCGGCATGGGCCTCGGCCTGGAGTCCATGGGCATCGATGCCAATTTCGATGGCAGCTACCTGTTCGCCCTGCCCAACCGCCTGTACGGCATCATGACCAACCAGACCCTGCTGGCGGTGCCACTGTTCGTGCTGATGGGCGTGTTGCTGGAGAAATCGAAGGTCGCGGAAACCCTGCTGGATGCCATGGCGCTGCTGTTCGGTTCCCTGCGCGGCGGTCTGGGCATCTCGGTGACCCTGGTCGGCATGCTGCTGGCCGCCTCGACCGGTATCGTCGGCGCCACCGTGGTGACCATGGGCCTGATGTCGCTGCCGACCATGCTCAAGCGCCAGTACAGCCCTTCACTGGCGACCGGCACCATCTGTGCCACCGGTACCCTGGGCCAGATCATCCCGCCGTCCATTGCGCTGGTATTGCTCGGTGATGTGTTGTCCTCGGCCTATCAGCAGGCGCAGCTCTCCATGGGTATCTTTAGCCCCAAGACGGTCTCGGTGGGTGACCTGTTCATGGGGGCGTTGGTACCCGGGTTGATCCTGGTGGTGCTGTATATCCTCTATGTCGCCGCCATTGCCTGGCTCAAGCCCAGTGCTGCACCTGCCGTCGACCGGGAAGAACTGATGGAAGAGCTCGGCCATCGGAGCGGCCTCGGCTGGCTGCTGCTCAAGGGGCTGGTGCCGCCCATCACCTTGATCGTGATAGTACTGGGATCGATCCTGGGGGGCTTTGCCACACCGACCGAAGCCTCGGCGGTGGGGGCCTTCGGCGCCATGATGCTGGCCCTGGCCTATCGCCGCCTTGACCTCGAGACACTTCGGGCCGTCATCCGTTCGACCACCAACGTGACCACCATGGTCTTCATGATCCTGATCGGCGCGGCGCTGTTCTCGCTGGTGTTCCGCGCCTACGGCGGCGAGGAACTGATTACCCACCTGTTCGAGAGCATGCCCGGCGGCGTGGTCGGCGCGACGCTGGTCGTCATGCTGGTGATCTTTCTGCTGGGCTTCATTCTCGATTTCATCGAGATCACCTTCGTGGTGGTGCCCATCGTCGGGCCGATCCTGCTGGCCATGGGCCTAGATCCGGTCTGGCTGGGCATCATGATCGCCATCAACCTGCAGACCTCCTTTCTGACGCCGCCCTTCGGCTTCGCGCTCTTCTATCTTCGCGGCGTGGCGCCGGACTCCGTGGCCACTTCCTCGATCTACCGCGGCGTGCTGCCGTTCATCCTGCTGCAGCTGAGCATGCTGGTAGCCCTGGCGTTCTTTCCGGAACTGGCAACCTGGCTGCCCGACCAGTTCTGATATATCAACCCGGCAAGCGTGTATGCCGGGTTGATAGCATCGAAAGTGGTATAGCAGGTTCCGTACGCAGACAGGCTATAGTGTGCGGGAAAGGTTGAATTGATCCATCAGCAACAACATCAACAAAGGGACATTCACATGCAACCGAAAGCACTCGTCATGGCCATGGCCGGCGTCAGCATGGCGCTGGCGGCCGGCACCACCCAGGCCCAGGAAACCTTCGAGTGGAAGCTGGTTACCTCCTGGCCGAAGAACTTCCCCGGGGTCGGCCAGGGGCCCGAGCGCCTCGCCAAGCTGGTCGAGGACATGTCCGACGGCCGGCTGCAGATCGAGGTCTTCGGGGCCGGCCAGCTGGTGCCCGGGTTCGAGGTCTTCGATGCCGTCTCCGAGGGCACCGCCGAGATGGGCCACTCCGCGTCCTACTACTGGAAGGGCAAGGCCCCGGCCGCCCAGTTCTTCGCCGCGGTGCCCTTCGGCATGAATGCCCAGGAGATGAATGCCTGGCTGCACTATGGCGGTGGCCTGGAGCTGTGGAACGAGCTCTACGACCAATTCGGCCTCGATGTCATGGCCGCGGGTGCCTCAGGCGTGCAGATGGGCGGCTGGTACAACGAGGAAATCAACTCGGTCGACGACCTCGACGGCCTCAAGATGCGCATGCCGGGGCTCGGCGGCGAGGTCATGAGCCGCATGGGGGTGGCCATCGTCAACATGCCGGGCGGCGAGATCTTCACCTCCCTGCAGTCCGGCGCCATCGACGCTACCGAGTGGATCGGGCCCTACAACGACCTGGCCTTCGGCCTGCATCAGGCAGCGGACTATTACTACTATCCGGGCTGGCACGAGCCGACCGTGATGTTCGAGGCCATCGTCAACGAAGAGGCCATGGCCTCCCTCCCGGCGGACCTGCAGGCCATCCTGAAAACCGCCGTGCGTGACGTGAACCAGGATGTCCTCGACGAGTACACCGCGCGCAACAACGACGCCCTGCAGACCTTGATCAACGAGCACGACGTGGAGCTGCGCCGCCTGCCGGATGATGTCCTGGCCGAGGCCAAGAAGCACTCCGCTGACGTGGTCGCCGAGCTGGCCGAGTCCAGCGAGATGGCCGGCAAGATCTACGAGTCCTACCGGGCCTTCCAGGACAAGGTGGAGAGCTACCACGCCATCTCCGAGCAAGCCTACTACAACGCCCGAAACCCAAAGGGCGATACCACCAGCAGCAGCGAATAATGCCATCTGCGGCATGATCGCTCGTTCCGGGGCCACGCTTGCGTGGCCCCTTTGCGTCGGCATGGCTGTCACCCGTCTGCATGCAGTATGCTGAGGGACTCCGCGTCCCTTACCAGCAGCCAGACGACTCGACATGCCAGCCTCGAAGATGCTTCCCAATACCTTGACCATCGCCGGCTCCGACCCTTCCGGCGGCGCCGGCCTGCAGGGCGACATCAAGACCCTGTCCGCGCTGGGCACCTACGCCACCAATGTCATCACCGCCGTGATCGCCCAGAACACCCGCGGCGTGGCGCAGGTACATCCCGTGCCCGCCAGCGCCATCGGCGAGCAGCTCGACAATCTGCTTGAGGATGTGCGCATCGATGCCGTGAAGATCGGCATGGTCGCCAGCCGCGAGGTGGCCGAGACCATCGCCGAGGCGCTGCGTCGCCAGCGTCCGCGCTGGATCGTGCTCGACCCGGTCATGGTCGCCAAGAGCGGCGATATCCTGGTGGACAATGCCGGCATTGCGGCGGTGCGCGAGGTGCTGGTTCCGCTGGCCGATGTGATCACGCCCAATCTGCCGGAAGCCGCGGTACTGCTGGGCAGCGACATACCGACCAGCACCGAGGCCATGCACGCCATGCTGCCCGGCCTGCAGTCCCTGGCGGCCCCTTATGTGGTGCTCAAGGGCGGCCACCTGCGCGGGGAAGCCTGCCCGGACCTGCTGGCCACGCCCCGCGACAGCGCCTGGCTGCCGGCGCCGCGCATCGATACCGATAACCTCCACGGCACCGGCTGTGCGCTGTCCTCGGCCATCACCGCTCACCTGGCGCAACTGCCGCAGGACGCCGGCCATGACGCCATCGTCAGCGCCATCGGCGAGGCCAAGCAGTGGCTTCACCAGGCCCTGGACGCCAGTCACCGCCTGAAGGTGGGGCACGGCCGCGGGCCGGTGCATCACTTCCATGCCTGGTGGTAAACCGCAATAACGTGCCGGCGTGAGCCAGGCGACTTGCGCGGGGCGCCGGGGGCGCCCATCCTGAAGGTCTCCCCCGGCATCATGAGGGCTGTGCCATGTCCCGCACCCTGCTGTTCGCCTGCGACCTCTCCGCCGAGAACCGTGCCGCCTTCGCCCGTGCCATTCGCCTGGCCAATGACAGTGGCGCGCGCCTCGATATCGTTCATGTACTCGACCCCTACCTGCCCAGGCGAGTCCTGCATGACCTGGAAGAAGCCGTGGTGGCCGACATCACGGCGACCTTCACGGATATCCGCGAGGACTATGCCCTGGCCGAGCCGGCCAGCCTGATCCAGACCGTGACCGGCGCGCCCTATGCCGAGATCATCCGCGAGGCCCACGAACGCGATGCCGACATGATCATCCTCGGCGCCCACCGCAAGCGCGGTCAGCCGGACCTGGTGCACGGCACGACCCTCGCCCGGGTACTGCGCAGCGCACCCTGCCCGGTGCTGTCGGTCAGCCAGCCGGCCAATCGCGACTGGAACGACATCCTGGTACCCATCGACTTCTCGCTGACCTCGCGCCACACCCTGCGCGAGACCCTGAAACGCTTCCCCGAGAGGCGCCTCACGCTGCTGCATGCCTGGAACATCCCCGGCGAGCGTGAACTTGGCTCGGACACCCGCTATGCACGCTGGCGTGACCGCGAGATCGAAGGCCTGAAGCGCCATCTGGATCAGGAAACCGAGCAGTTGATGGCCGAACTCGATCAGGTGCCGGAGCTCAGTCTGGAACTGCAGCAGGGTGATCCGCTCGAGGTGCTGATGACCCAGCTGCGGCGCCAGTCGCCGGACCTGCTGGCGCTGGGCAGCCGCGGCCAGCTGGGCCGCCACAGTCAGATCACCGAGCGCCTGCTGGCCGAGCCCCATTGCGATATCATGCTCTGCCGGCCCTGGTAGACCGCTGGCCCGGGCTGTCATCATGGCGCCGTGATCAGGCGCCTGTTTGCCTGTCCGTCCATCTTCCGGAGGCACCATGCCGAAGCTGCGCCGCCTTGTCGTCACCGTCCTGACCACCGCCCTGATGCTGGTCGCCCTGCCCGCGCTGAGTGTCGAGGTCGAAGGCGTCCAGTTCGACGAGACCGTCGAGGTCGACGGCCAGCGCTATGCATTGATCGGTCACGGGCTCTTCCGCTACATGGTCTGGGATGCCTATGCCGGGGCCTATTATCAGGCCGAGGGCTTTCCCCGGCCGGCGCCGCAGTCGCGCGATGTGCCGAGGCGTCTGGCGCTCGACTACTTCCATGCCATCGAGGCGGCCGACTTCGCCGAAGTCACCCGCGATACCCTGGGCGATCAGTTGAGCGAGGCGGATTTCGCCGCCCTGGCCAACGCGCTGAATGACTTCAACACCCACTACCGCAGCGTCGAGCCCGGCGACCGCTATGTGCTCGGCTGGGACGGCGAGCGCCTGACCCTGGCGCTGAATGGCGAGACACTTTACGCCAAGGCCGAGCCCGCGCTGGCCAACGCCCTGTTCGGTATCTGGCTGGGCCGGACCCCCCTGGGCGAGGGCTTTCGCGACGACCTGCTCGGCCGCTGACCTCACTGGATTCACCCGCGATACCGGAGCCCCGCATGAAAGCCCTGATTCAACGTGTTCGCCACGCCCGTGTCGAAGTCGATGCGCAGTGCGTCGGCGCCATCGAGCATGGCCTGCTGGCACTGATCGGCGTCGAGCGGGGCGACGATGAAGCCCGGGCCGACCGGCTCCTCCACAAGCTACTGCATTACCGCGTGTTCGCCGATGATGATGGTCGCATGAACCTCAACCTGCAACAGGCCCACGGCGGCCTGTTGCTGGTCTCGCAGTTCACCCTCGCCGCCGACACCCACAAGGGCCTGCGGCCCGGCTTCTCCAGCGCCGCCGCCCCGGAGGAAGGCGAACGCCTGTTCGGCTACCTGCTCGACCGCGCCCGCGCCACCTGGCCCGACACCGCCACCGGCCGCTACGGCGCCGACATGCAGGTCAGTCTCACCAACGACGGCCCCGTGACCGTGATGTTGGAGACCTGAAGGAAGAGGGAAGAGGGAAGAGGGAAGAGGGAAGAGGGAAGAGGGAAGAGGGAAGAGGGAAGAGGGAAGAGGGAAGAGGGAAGAGGGAAGAGGGAA
>NZ_BJOC01000045.1 GCF_006540005.1 Halomonas halmophila
TCCCTTGTGGAACCGGCTTTCTCGATGTTTGGTAGCGGGGACCGGATTTGAACCGATGACCTTCGGGTTATGAGCCCGACGAGCTACCAGGCTGCTCCACCCCGCATCAACGTGCGACGTATTCTACACACTCATGGCCATGCGTCAACCACTGCTTTAGCAGGTGCTTTCGTTCCCGGGGCCATGGTCCATACTGGGGCTGGTGTCACATGGATGACTGCTCGATCCGCGACACTGTGATGACTGTCTGGGTGCCATCATTCAGGCATGCTGCGAACCGTCATATCTAGGGAGCCATGCTATGACAAACAATACGACCGTCGCCTGGGTAACCGGTGGAACCGGGGGAATCGGTACCGCTATCTGTCGTGCTCTGGCCGACGCCGGGTATCACGTGGTGGCCGGCTACCGGAATCCCGACAAGGCCAAGACCTGGCTCGAGGCGCAAAAGGCGGATGGTTACGACAATGTCTCGCTGTCTGGAGTGGATCTCTCCAGTTACGAGGAGTGTGCCAAGGGGGCGCAGGAGATCGAACAGGCCCACGGCCCCATCGGCGTGCTGGTGAACTGTGCCGGTATCACGCGTGACGGAACCTTCAAGAAGATGTCGTCCGAGCAGTGGAATGAGGTGCTCGATACCAACCTCAACAGCGTGTTCAACACCAGTCGCAGCGTGATCGGGAGCATGCTGGAGCACGGTGCGGGGCGCATCATCAATATCTCGTCGATCAATGGCCGCAAGGGGCAGTTCGGCCAGGCGAATTACGCCGCCGCCAAGGCGGGCATGCATGGCCTGACCATGTCGCTGGCGCAGGAGACGGCGACCAAGGGCATCACGGTCAACACGGTGTCGCCGGGCTATATCGCCACCGACATGATCATGCAGATTCCCGAGAAGGTGCGTGAGTCGATCCGCGAGACCATTCCCATGAAGCGGTTCGGCAAGCCCGAGGAAATCGGGCAACTGGTCGTCTATCTGGCCAGTGAGGAGTCGGCCTTCATTACCGGGGCCAACATCGATATCAACGGTGGTCAGTTCATGGGCTGAACAGCGGTTGCCCACGCCGTGCATGGTGTGGGCGCGCTTCCGGCTTCGTGCAGGCCGTCGTCAGGGCGGGGGAAGCTGGGTCAGGCTTTCCAGAGTGCGGTCGAGCTCGCCGACCTCGCGCTGCCATAATTCGGGCGGGATCGGCCCGGTCGCCAGCAGTTCGCAGAGCACCTCACGCAACTCTGCGGATCGTGTCGGCTCCTTGCCCAGGTTGTCGTTCAGTCGCTCGACCTGAATGGCCAGCCGCAAGGGATCGTCGCGTTGCGCGACCTGTCCGCCGGCCAGCAGCGCCAGATGTACCCGAATGCGTTCCAGGTGTTCCTCGATGTCGCCGGCAGCGGGGGGTGAGCGACGTGCCGTGTTGCGCTGCTGATGAGCGCGTTTCACATCACTCGACAGCTCGGGTGTCCCGGGCGGCGTGACGTCCCGGGGCGTGTCGTCGGCCAGGCTGGCCGCATCGGCCTCCAGGTGGGCGTCGAGCAGCGGACGAATCGCGTGAAAGCGTTGTACTTCCTCGGCCAGCGCCAGTCGTTCCAGGCGGTCACGACGGGCGCGAATGATGCCTGACCAGCGTTTGCGCATGCCTTCGCTGCGACGCCCGTGGGGAAGGGGCTCGAGGGCCAGGGCCTCGTTGACGGCCTGGTCAAGTATGGCGACATCATCACTGGAGCTGGGCTGCCAGGCATCCATGCGCTCCACCAGCGCTTGCATGGCATCGAGCCTGGCCTGATTGCCCTTCGCTTGATCGCGGCGTGCGGCATCCCGGCGGGCGAAGATCTCATCGCATATATGGCGAAACTCCTTCCACAGGGCGCGTTCTTCGTGGCGCGGTGCACGGCCCAGCGCGCGCCAGCGTTTCTGGAGCTGCTTGGTGTTGTCGGCGCGTCTGGTCGGGTCCTGGCCGCTGTCGCGCAACTGGCGCGCCTCGTCGATGAGCTGTCGCTTGGCGTCGGCGACGGTATTGGCGCGTTGCTCGATCAGGGCCTGGAGTTGATGCCGAATGCGCCCGAAACGCCGGCCGACAGCCTCGGACTGGTCGCGGGGCACCGGCGAGTGGTGGCGCCATTGCTGGCGGGCACGGTCGCGAATTTCGCGCAGGGCGTCGGGGTCGGCCTGCTGCGAGGGTTGTTCGATCAGTTGTTCCAGCTGCTCACACAGGGCTTCGCGTGCCTCGAGGTTGCGCTGGCGCTGGGCGTCCTGCTCTGCGCGCCAGGGCTTGAGGCGCTCATGCACCTGGTCGGAGGCGCGGCGGAAACGTGCCGCTTGTTCCTGATTGGCCGCGGCATCGCCGAGCCCCTTCCATTCCTTGATCAGGCGGCGGTGTCGACGGTCGAGGTCGGCATGGCCGAGGGTGTCGTCACGGGCCAGCGACTCGATGTCCTGGCATAGCTGGTCGCGCTTGGGCCCGGCAACGAAGCCTCGCCAGTCGCGCAGCTCGGCCAGGCGGGCTCCCAGGCGCTTGAGACGGCCGTGATCGATTCGCTTGGCGGGCAGCTCCTCGGCCTGCTGGCGCAGTCGCTGGTGAAGCCGGCTGGCGCCCTTGAAGGCGCCGCTTTCGAGGAGCTGCTCGAGCTGACCCAGGTCGTCATGGAAGCGTGTCAGCCGGGCAGCCAGGTCATCGTCGGCCACGACCTGCTGGTGCTCCAGCTGTTCCCGGGCGCGTCGCAGCAATGGCGAAGGCGGCAGGTCGTCGGGCCATTGGCAGGCGTCGATCAGGGCGGCGAGGCGCTCGTCGTCGCCGATATCGATGGCTTCCTGGAGGGCATCGGCACGTTCATCCAGCCTGACGCGTGCCTGGACGATGCGGTCGAAGTCGGTGAGTGCCGCGTCGTAACGCTGGCGCAGGGCGTCGTCGGCGAGATGCTTGTCGGAAAGCGCCTGCCAGCGGCTGGCCATCAACTGCTTCTGGGAGCGCAGGCTGGCGATGTCCTGATCGGCGAGGCGGTCACCATGGCGCAGCCCTTCCAGGCTTTCCTCGAGGGCTTCGACCAGCGACTCGCGGGCCTGGTCGGCGTCCTCGCGCTGCTGCTCGGCCACGTCCTGGGCATGCTCATGGGCTTCGTGGTCGCTGATCACCTTGCGGCAACGCAAGCTGGCATCCTGGTAACGGCGCTCCTGCTCATTGTCGGGGATATCCTCGAGCCGTTCCCATTCGCGGGTCAGGTGTCGGAAACGGCCGGCATACATGGGCTCCCAGGGGCTGGCCGCGTGGGCTTCGAGCTGCTCGAGCAGCGATTCGCGACGCTGGCGTGCCTGGGCCAGGGAGGCGGCATCGGCGCGCATCTGGTTGAGGCGGTCCCGGGCGCGGCGCATCACGCGGCGGTCGCGGCGCGCCTCATTGGCCAGCCGAGCCAGGCCCTGTTCGCTGGTGATGCGCTCGGCGGCGGCATGGCGAACCGCGGCAATGCCATTGTCGCGGGCCTGGCGAATCAGTTCGTCTTCGCCTGTCAGGCGCGCCAGGGCGGCGAGGCGCAGTTGCTGGTTGTCGCCCTCGAGGGCGATGCGCGACAGCAGGGAGCTGTCATTCAGGGCCTCGACGAGGGCGGTGCGGTGCTCCAGGTCCTGGTGGCCGGCGCGGCCGGTGAGCAGCATGAGCAGACGTTCGCGCAGCTCCACGCTCTCGCCATGCTGGTTTCGGAGGGTCAGCAGCTGCGTCGCGTCGTCCAGTCGTGCCAGGGCAGCATGTCGCACCCCGCTGTCGTCATCGACGGCAAGCCGCTCCAGTGTCTGGCGCTGGCTGTCATTGTCGGCATCGAGGTTGGCGGCCGCCTGGCGGCGGACGCCGGGGTCTGGATGTCGCCAGCGGGGGGCGAAGAGTCGACGTAGCAATCCTGGCATGGTGTTCCCGAACCGGTCGCGGCAGGGGCGCGACGTGAATGATGGGTGCCCGATACGGCCCAACACTGTATCTAAGCATGAGCCGACAAGGGTGAAAAGGGGCTCCGGGTGTCGTCGAGGCGATGAAGTACTGACAAGGGTGGGGTGCTGGGCTTATGATCTGTTGCAGAGTCAGGGACTCTCGCTTAGCTTGAGGTCTGTACCCTGACCATCACCCGACGTGGAGTTCGGCAATGAGTCTCAGAGTGGAAAGAGACAGCATGGCATTCACCTTCAAGGGCGGTATGTTGCCGATGACGGTCATGGAATTGGCCAGCGCCGATCCCGAGCATATCCGTGAGCAGCTCGCCGGCAAGCTGAGTCAGTCCCCGGCCTTCTTTCATCATACCCCTGTGGTGCTCAACGTCGAGCACCTGGATGAGCCGCATCTGGCACTGGAGCGCATCTGTGCCGTGTGCCGCGATCATAAACTGCTGCCGGTCGCCGTGCGCGGCGGCCCCGACCCGGTCAAGCAATCGGCCTGGGCCCTGGGGCTGGGCTGGTTTCCGCCGCAGGATGCCGAGCGCCCGCGCTCTCTGGAGAGCGTGAGCTCGGACGAGGCGATACCGCCCGTGGAACCGGAGACGCCGTTGAAGGCCGAGGACATGTCCGGTGGCCGAATCTTCCGCGGTACCGTGCGTTCCGGCCAGCAGATCACTTCGCCTGAAGGCGATCTGGTCGTGGTCGGGGCGGTCAATGCGGGGGCCGAGGTGCTGGCCGGTGGTAGCGTGCATGTCTATGGCCCGCTCCGCGGTAGGGCGCTGGCCGGCATTCACGGCAATCACCAGGCGGGCATCTTCTGCCGCGAACTGCGCGCCGAGCTGCTTTCGGTGGCAGGCAATTACAAGCGCCTCGAGGATATCGATCCGCGCTTGCTGGATTCGGCGGTACAGGTGCGGCTGACGGAAGAGCAGCTGAGCATCATGCCGCTGGATTGACACGGATGGACAACGACGATTGGAGATGGCAATGACGCGCCGCTCCTTTTTTCCAACATGACAGACAGGATGTGACACTTGGCCAAGATCATCGTTGTGACCTCCGGTAAAGGTGGGGTCGGCAAAACAACCAGTGCAGCCGCGGTTGCCACAGGTCTGGCCCTGCGTGGCCAGAAGACCGTGGTAATGGATTTTGACGTCGGTCTGCGTAACCTCGACTTGATCATGGGCTGCGAACGCCGTGTGGTCTACGACCTGGTGAATGTCATCCAGGGCGAGGCCGGGCTCAGCCAGGCATTGATTCGCGACAAGCGGGTCGACAACCTGCATATCATGCCGGCCTCCCAGACCCGGGATAAGGATGCCCTGACCATGGAAGGGGTCGGCGAGGTGCTGGATGAGTTGAACAAGCAGTTCGATTACATCATCTGCGATTCACCCGCCGGTATCGAGCGTGGGGCCCAGCTGGCCATGTACTACGCCGACGAGGCGATCGTGGTCACCAACCCGGAAGTTTCCTCGGTGCGCGACTCGGACCGGATTCTCGGCCTGCTGTCCGCCAAGACGCGGCGTGCCGAGCAGGGCGAGGAACCGATCAAGGAACACCTGCTGATCACGCGTTACAACCCGAACCGGGTCGATCAGGGCGACATGCTCAACCTCGAGGACATTCGCGAGATCCTGTCCATCAATCTGGTTGGACTGATCCCGGAGTCCGAGGCGGTGCTGCGTTCCTCCAACCAGGGGGTGCCGGTCACCCATGACGATAACAGTGATGCGGGGCAAGCCTACGCGGATGCCGTCTCGCGGTTGTTGGGCGAGGATGTTCCCCTGCGCTTCCACGAGTATCAGAAAAAGAGCCTGTTGAGCCGCATGTTCGGAGGAGGCCGCCGGTGAAGTTACTTGATTTTCTGAAGCGTGAACGTAACAAGGAATCCGCTTCTGTCGCCAAGGAAAGGTTGCAGATCATCGTTGCGCATCAGCGCAACCAGCGCGGGCAGCCGGACTACATGCCGCTGCTCGAACGCGAGCTGCTGGAAGTGATCCGGCGCTATGTGGAAGTCGACGATGACGCCATCAACATCAATCTGGACAGTGAAGACAACTGTTCCGTGCTGGAGCTGAACGTCACGCTCCCGCGCAGTTGAGATGGCGGCTGAGCCCCGGGCAGGGCTGTGCTAGGCTGGGACTCTCATGTCCCAGCCTGATCGGAGTGCACGTCCATGGCGCAAAAGAAAGCCGCCCCGCTGACTTTCCTGTGGCACGATTATGAAACCTTCGGCGCCGATACGCGCCGTGATCGCCCGTCGCAGTTCGCCGCCATTCGCACCGATGCCGACTTCAACGAGGTCGGCGAGCCCATCGAGCTGTTCTGCAAGCCCGCCGACGACTATCTGCCGCACCCCCAGGCCTGCCTGATTACTGGCATCACGCCTCAGCAAGCCAAGCGTCGCGGGCTTCCCGAAGCCGAATTCGCCGGCCGCATCCAGGCCGAGATGAGCGAGCCGGGCACTTGTGCCCTAGGCTACAACAGTCTGCGCTTCGACGATGAGATCGGGCGTCATCTCTTTTATCGCAACTTGCTCGATCCCTATGCCCGCGAGTGGCAGAACGGCAATTCGCGCTGGGACCTGATCGACGTGGTGCGGGCTTTTCACGCCCTGCGCCCCGAGGGCATCAACTGGCCGACGCGCGAGGATGGCTCCCCCAGCTTCAAGCTCGAGGACCTGACGGCGGCCAACGGCATCGAGCATGCCGGCGCGCACGATGCCCTCGCCGATGTCCGCGCGACCATCGCCCTGGCCCGCTTGTTGCGCCAGAGCAATGCCAACCTCTTCGACCACCTGCTGAACATGCGTGGCAAGCGCGCGGTCGGCCGTGCCATCGATGTGCCATCGCGCAAGCCGGTGCTGCACATTTCGCGGCGCTATCCGGCCAGCCGGGGCTGCAGTGCGCTGGTCATGCCGCTGGCCGAGCACCCCTCCAATCCCAACGGGGTCATCGTCTATGACCTGGCGATGGACCCGACGCCCTTGTTGTCGATGGACGCGCAGCAGATTCGCGAGCGGGTCTTCGTCAGCAATGATGACCTGGCCGAGGGCGAGTCGCGCATTCCACTCAAGGTGATTCACCTCAACAAGTGCCCGGTGATTCTGCCGGCGAATGCCCTCAAGGACACCAGTGGGCCGCAGCGCGGCGAGTACGGCGAGATCGTCGAGCGCCTGGGCGTGGATGTCGCCGCCTGTCGCCAACACTGGAAGGTTCTGTCGGATCATCCCGAGGTGGGGACCCGTGTCGCCGAAGTGTTTGCCGGCCCCCCGCCGGATACGCCCCAGGACCCGGATCTGATGCTCTACTCCGGCGGCTTCTTCTCGCCCGCCGATCGTCAGCAGATGCAGCGCGTGCGTGATACCGATCCCTGGGATCTGGTCGGGGCCAGCTTTGCCTTCCAGGACCCGCGGCTCGAGGAAATGCTGTTTCGCTATCGGGCACGCAACTACCCGGATACGCTCACCGGCGAGGAGATGGCGCGCTGGGAGGCGTTCCGCTGGGAGCGCATGCAGGACTCGGCGGTGTCGGGCTTCGTGTTGAGCGAGTTCGCCCGCGAGATCGAGCGGCTGAATCAGGTCGATCTGACCGACAAGCAGCGCCAGATCCTCGAGGAGTTGGTGATGCATGTGGAGGCCATCATGCCGGCCCAGGCCTTCGAGTAGGCTCGACGCCTACGCCGTCCTCTCCGCATCCGATCCGGGATCACGGATGCGCGCGATACTCCGCTGCCCGAATGACATCGCCCGGCCTGAAGCCGGGCGATGTGTGTTGCGTTGCCGGGTCGGATGAGTGGCCCACCCGGCCGGCGGCCTTACTCCGCCGGACTCGACATGGGCGCCAGATCGGTCTTCAGCGACATCACGTCGCTGGCGCTGTCGCCCGGGTCATGGGCAATGTTCAGAGCGGGCCCCTGCATCAGCCGTTGCCAGGCGTGGCGCAGTGCCTGCGGTCTGACCTCCATGACCTGTTCGGCGAGACGCTGGCGATGGTCGAAGCCGACATCCTCCAGTGCCAGCAAACGCCACAGGCGGTTGGTGCGGTTGGCCAGACTGGTGTCGCGTTGCAGCAGGTTATCGCGGACGGCCTGGCGGTATGCTGCCAGGTCGGCCTCCTGCAGTTCGTCGAGGCGCTGGGTGAAGCCATCGGTGAAGGCCTCGATACGTTGCTGAAGGGTCTGGCTGTCCGTGCTCGGTGACTGGACCAGGAAGCTGATGCCCGGGGTATAGAGCAGGGGGCTGTAGCCGGCCGTGACGATGTAGCCGAGCTGCTGTTCGGTACGCAGTTGCTGGTAGAAGGGTGTCTCCAGCAGGCGCCCCAGCACCGCCAGCCGGGCCTGGGTTTCCAGCGTCTGGTCCGGGCCCTGAAGGTAGCGCAGAGCCAGGGATTCATCGCGACGTGAATCGGGAACCAGGGTCGGCAGGCTCTCGCTGACGCCCAGTGTGGCCAGCTGGGGCGTGGCCTCGCCGGTCAACTGTGGTGTCAGTGTCTCGGCCACGGCCCTGGCCTGCTGCTCCGCCAGGTCATGCCCGATATCCCCGACCGCCAGGCTTTCGATGTGCAGCTTGCCCAGAAAGCGTTCGCGAAAGTCACGCAGTGCCGCGGTATCCAGCGTTTCGCTGGCCGTCAGCAGTGCGTCCGGGGACCAGTGGGGGCGTATCAGGGCTTCGGCCAGGGTTCGCCGGGCCTGCTGGTAGAGGTCGTTCTGGGGCGCATTGCGCCAGCCGCGGCGCAGGCGCTCGCGGACGCGCTCGACGCTGTCGGCCTTGATCTTGCCATTCTCGAGTTGCTCGAGGACGCGCTCGATCAACTGGCGCTGGCCGTCCCGCCAGCCGAAGAAGGACAGGGTGATGCCCCGAGCGTGGGCATAGGCCTCGAAGCCGTGTCCGGCCAGGCGCGCCGGGTACAGTGTTTCGTTGAGGCTGTCCTGCAACCAGCCGGCGAGCAGGCGCGTGAGTGCAGCGTCGCGGGCGTCCTGACTGGACGCCGGATGCTGGAGGCTGAAGCGCCATGCGACCTTGGGCGTGTCGAAGCTGGCGTCACGCATCTGCCAGAAGGTGAAACCGGGCTCGTCGATGCGTTGGCGCGGCTGGTCGTCCTGCACGCCGAGCAGGGTGAAATCCTGGGCGATATAGGGGTTGGGTTCGGGCAGCGACAGGCCGGCGAGAGGCTCGGCGGCGTTGGTCTCGGAGTTACCGCCGGTGTTGTCAGGCGCCGCGGTCTGGCCGAGCGCCACCGGGGTCCAGGGCGTGTCGAACCAGGGCGATGTCTTCTCGCCTTCCACCTCGGGGCCACTGTACAAGCGGATCATGTTGCCCGGGCGTAGTGTCGACAACCAGTTATTGACGAGGGAGGCGTCGAAGCCATCCATGCGGTAGGGCGCATAGTTGACGTCCTGCACGGGATAGCGCGAGAGGTTCATCGAGAGCCGCATGGCGTCATCCAGGGCCGAACCGTGTTGCGGGAAGCGGAAGGCCTGCTCGGCCAGCCTGGCCTGCTCGTCATAACGCCAGGCATCGACACCGTCGTCACGAATGGTGCGGATCGCCTCGAACAGGGTGGCCTGGACGCGCTGGCGGTGCTTGGCCCCTTCCGGGGTGAGGCTGATATCGACTTTCAGCAGGGCGTGTCGGCCGTCGCTCCGGGCAACACTGGCCACGAGGCCGTCGGCCCAGCCGGCATCGCGCAACACCGACAAGAGGCTGCCTTCTCCCTCGTGGCCGAGCAGGTTGGTCAGATAACTGGCCGGCTTGTGGCGATACTCGGTGATGGGGTCGGGAACCGGGAAGTAGAAGCTCAGCTGACGGCTGTCGCGCAGCGATTTCAGTTTGGCGGCCAGGGGAAGGCGCGCAGCGTCAACCAGCGGGGTATCGATGGTCGGGCGACTGAGCCCGCGATCCGGGACATCGCTGAAATTGTCACGTACCAGGCTTTCCAGCTCGTCCAGTGGCTTGGGGGCCACGACGGCGAGGTGCATGACATTGGCCCCATAGTGCTGCCGATAGAAGGTCTGGATGCGCTCACGCAATCCGGGCCTGTCTTCGGGCCGGTCGGCCAGGGTTTCCAGGCTGCCCACCGAGAAGCCGGTGGCGGGGTGCTCGGGGTTGAGCAACTGGTCCAGGACATCGTTGCGGCGGCGCGCCTCATTGCGCTTGCGGGCGATGTACTCCGAGTGCACCACCTTGCGCTCGCTTTCCAGCTTTTCGGCATTGAACAGCGGGTTGACGAAGAAGCGGCTGAAGCGGTTCAGGGCGCCGGACAGGGCATCGGGCTCGATGGAGAAGAAGTAGTTGGTGTCCTGGGGCGCGGTGAAGGCATTGTGCTCGCCGCCATGACGGCTCAGGAAGCTCTGGTAGGCATCGGCCTGCGGGTAGCGCTCGGTCCCCAGGAAGAGCATGTGCTCAAGGTAGTGTGCCAGCCCCGGAATGTCGTCGGGGTCCTGGGCATTGCCCACGTCGACGTTGACCGAGGCGGCCGCCTTGTCGGCCTTGGGGTCATGGACCAGCAGTGCCGTCAGGCCGTTGTCCAGCGTCAGAGCGCGGTACTTGCGATCATCATGCGGGCTGACTTTAGGGGTCACGGAGATCTCGCTCTTGTTGTCGGGGGGCTGCTGGGCGATGCCAGTGCTCGGCAGCAACAGTGTGACGGCCAGGACGGCGGTCAAGCATGAGCGTAGGGGAAGTATCATCATGTCTCCTGTTGTGATGCCCTGCGTAACATGGGGCCGATGGGGTAGGCGCAGGACGCTTCCTGGTTGCCTGGATCATTCACCTCCCTTGATACAGGAAAGGCGCCCAACAGTTCCGTGGTCGCCGGCATCAGTTGTTGCCGTGCTGCCGTGAGCGGCGTCTGTGGGTCCAGCCAGCGGGTCGCCGAGTCGCGCTCGATGACGGCGGGAAGACGGTCGGTCAGCGGCGCGAGCAGCTCGTTGCTCGGCACGGTGATCAGTGCCAGAGAGTCGTTGTAGTCCGTGAGCGTGGTATGGAAGCGGCACCACAGGGCGGCCAACAGCAGGGGGCCGCGGTCGGCACGCGTGACCAGATAGGGCTGCTTGGCCCGTGCCATGGGGCGCCACACATAGACGCCGCCGACCGGCACCAGGCAGCGCCGCGCGGCGAAGGCGTCGCGGAACATGGCACGCGACTCCAGTGACTCGGCGCGCGCGCAATGGGGCGCATGGTCGAGAACCTTCAGCCAGGGCGGGGTCAGCCCCCAGAAGGCGCGGCCCAGGCGCGGACGGCCAGCCTCCAGGCGGATCAGCGGCAGGGGTTGGCGCGGGGCCAGATTGGTGCCGGTGATCGGCGTTTCCTCGACCACCAGCTGCGGCAGCAGGTTACGCCAGGCAAGCGTGGGGATATAGAGTCGGCCGGCCATGAGACCTCCGGGGAAAGGGTGCCGCAGAATAACACCCGGCCGGCAACAAGCGAAAAGCGTGCGGGGCTTGCGTTGCAGCACAGGCCATATATGCTATTGAAAACAGTGTTCGCCTATTGGCGTTGACCAGCCTCGCAATTGGTCAGCGTTCATTCTCCTGCGCCCACCACCTGCGAGGAAGCCGATGGCTCGACCGAGACAGCACGCTCCCGAGACGCTCCATGCCCAGGTCATGGCGGCGTGCGATGCCTGGCTGAAGGAGAGCCCGGTGCATACGCTGTCGTTGCGCTCCCTGGCGCGCGAGGTGGGGTGTGCACCGAGCACCCTGCTCAAGCTGTACGGCAGCTTCAACAACCTGCTCCAGCACGTCAATATCGAGTCGCTGGGGCGTCTGCGCGTCGCCATCGACCCGCTGCTGGGGGATGGTACGCCGCAGCAGCGGCTCCAGGCACTGGCCAAGGCCTATTGGGAATTCGCCCACGGCGAGCCTTATCGCTGGCAGCTGATGTTCGATTACCCGCTGGCTCAGGAAGGCGAGCTGGATCGCCGCCAGAGCGACATGATCGAGGCGCTCTTCCTGCGCGTCGAGAATACCCTCAAGGAACACCAGCCGGCACTGGACGACATGCAGGCACGCCGGCTGGGACGCACCCTGTGGGGCAGTGTGCATGGTCTGGTCCAGCTTGGGCTCAACGAGCGCCTGGGGTACTGGCAGAGTGAGCCGCTGGATGTCGAGGAACTGCTCGAAGAGCTGACCACCACCATGCTGGCGGGTCTCAAGACGATGCCCGAGGCGCCGTGAACGGTGCCTGGTTATGGGGAGTGCCGGCGCTGCTGGCGTTCCTGTGGGCCGCCCGTTCGCCGCGTACCCTGGTGCGGCGCCTGGTGTTCATGCTGGTGCAGCTGCTGTATCGCATGCGTTACCAGGGGCGTCGCCATATTCCGGCGCATGGCCCCGCCCTGGTGGTCTGCAATCATGTCAGCTTCATGGACGCCCTGGTGATCGGCGGGGCCAGCCCGCGGCCCTTGCGCTTCATGATGGATCGCCATATCTATGAATCGCCCTGGTTGAACTGGCTCTTCCGCCTTGTCGGGGCGATTCCCGTCGATTCCGAACGTGCCGATCCGGGCGGCCTCAAGCGTGCGCTCCATCAGGTCAGCCAGGCATTGCGTGAGGGCGAGGTGGTAATGGTCTTCCCGGAGGGGCGCCTGACTCGTGATGGCGAGGTGCAGCCGTTTCGTCGCGGGCTCGAGCTGATCCTGGCGCGGGACGCGGTTCCGGTCGTGCCGGCCAGTCTGGCGGGGCTGTGGGGGTCGTGGACCTCGAATTGCGGCGGGCCGGCGCTCGGCAAGTCGCCGCGGCGCTTCCGGGCACGGGTCGCGCTCTATTTCGGTGAGCCGCTGCCTCCCGAGCAGGCCGAGCGCGGCCTGCTGGAGGCGCGGGTGCGCCAACTCAAGGCCGAGGCGGATACCTGGGTCACGACGGGCCGGCGCGCCTGAACGGGCGTCAGCTCTCTACCACGGCGCGCCGCACCGACTGCCAGCAGCGTGCCGAGGTGATCAGGTTCTCGCGGACCTCGAGAATTTCCATGCGCACCGGGCCGATCTCCAGACACACCTGGCCGTCCGGGAAAGACTCGAGGTGTTCGAGCACCAGGCCGTTGAGGGTCTTGGGCCCATCGGTGGGCAGCTGCCAGCCCAGCGACTTGTTGATGTCGCGGATGTTGGCGGTGCCGTCGATGATATGGCTGCCGTCATCCTGGGCATGAATATCCTGATCCTGACTGGCCACGTCGGTGGTGAACTCGCCGACGATTTCCTCGAGGATGTCTTCCAGGGTCACCAGCCCCTCGACGTCCCCATACTCGTCGACCACGATACCGATGCGCCGCTTCTGCTTCTGGAAGTTGAGCAGCTGGGTATGCAGCGGCGTCGACTCGGGGATGAAGTAGGGCTCGCGGGCTTCCTGGACAATGGCCGCCTTGGTGACCTCGCCGCGTGACAGGAAGCGGGCCGCATTGCGCAGGTGCAGCATGCCGATGATGTTGTTGATGTCACCCTTGAAGACCGGCAGCCGGGTATGCTGGCTGGTGCGAATCTGGCCTAGGATGGCCTCCAGGCTGTCGTCGAGATCGATTCCGGCGACTTCATGGCGGGGCACCATGATGTCGTTGACCGTGACGTTCTCGAGATCGAGAATCGAGACCAGCATCGCCTGGTGGCGGCGCGGGATCATGGGGCCGGCTTCGTGAACCACGGTGCGCAGCTCGTCACGGGTCAGGTTGTCGGCATCGCCCTCGATGTTCTTGACGCCCAGCACGCGCAGCAGGCCATTGGAGATGGCATTGACCAGCCATACCAGCGGGTAGAGGAGCTTGAGCAGCGGGTCGAGGATCAGTGACGCCGGATAGGCGATATTCTCCGGCTTGACGGCGGCGTAGGTCTTGGGTGTGACCTCGGCGAAGATCAGAATAACGATGGTCAGCAGGGTGGTGGCCACGGCCGGCCCTGTCACATCGCCGAAGAAGTGAATGGCGATGATGGTGGCGATCGAGGCGGCCAGATTGTTGACGAAGTTGTTGCCGATCAGGATGACACCGATCAGGCGGTCGGGCCGACTCAGCAGTCGCATCACCCTCTGGGCACGACTTTCTCCGCTGCCCGCGCGATGGCTGAGGCGGTAGCGGTTGAGCGACATCATGCCGGTCTCGGAGCTGGAAAAGAATGCGGAAAGGCAGATTAGCAGTATCAGCAGGCCGAACAGCAATCCCAGAGGGAAATCGTCGTTCAAGGCTAAAGGTCCTCACTATTGGGTCAGATTGATTTGTAGGGATTGGGGGTTGGCCTGTCAAGGCAGGCACGTCAGCCCTGAGCGAGCAGGACCTCGAGCACGAACTTGCTGCCGAAGTAAGCCAGCAGCAACACCAGATAGCCCACCAGGGTCCAGCTGACCGCGCGCATGCCACGCCAGCCTAGCCACAGGTGGCAGACCAGCAGGGTGGCAAAGATCAGCCAGGCGAGCAGCGACAGCACCGTCTTGTGCACCAGGTGCTGGGCAAACATGTCGTCGAGGAACACGAAGCCGCTGGCGATCGCCAGGCTCAGCAGGGCCATGCCGGCCCAGATCAGCTCGAACAGGATGCGTTCCATGCTGGTCAGCGGGGGCAGTGACTGCACGACGCCGCGAATATGGTGGTGACGCAGGGCCTGGTTCTGGATGCCCAGCAGGATGGCCTGGAAGGCGGCAATCGCCAGCAGGGAGAAGGCCAGTGCCGAGCTCAGTGCGTGCAGGGCGATACCCGGCGTCATGCCGGGGTGGCGTTCGGGGCTCGGCAGGCCGATGGCCAGCAGCAGGATAATGCCGGTCAGCGGAAACAGGCCCACCGCCACATTGAGCACCGGCTTGAACAGGCTGACGACGAGCAATGTCAGCACCGCCAGGCCGCTGATCAGCACCGCACTGGTAGTGATGCCCGGCAGCAGTGACGCTCCCTGATCGAGCAGGCCGATGGCCAGCGGGGTCTGGCACATCAGGGCCAGCAGGCCGAAACTGCGCACCAGGCCGGTGCGTGACGACACCCGGCGCGTCAGGGTCAGTGCCTGCCAGGTGGCCGCTGCCACGTAGAGAATGAATGCCATGACGGCAAGAGGTAGCGCGTGCATCGAAGCTATCCATGCGCCTTCGCCAGCGCCTGATGATGAGATATTAGCGTCTCACTATACCGAATCGTCGCGACCCCTGACAGCCGCTGGCGCAAGATATCGCGGCCGACGCATGGAGACTCGCCGCCACAAGGCGTATAATTTGCGCCCATTGCGGGGAAGTCGCGGCTTCCCAGGCCATCGTACGTGGAGAGGCCCATGTTCCAGAATCTCAGTGATCGTCTGTCGCAGACGCTCAAGTCGATCAAGGGTCAGGCGCGCCTGACCGAAGACAATGTCAAGGACACCCTGCGCGAAGTGCGTCGTGCACTGCTCGAGGCGGATGTTGCGCTGCCGGTGGTCAAGGACTTCGTCGACCGGGTGCGCGAGCGTGCCGTCGGCCAGGAAGTCTCCAAGAGCCTGTCGCCGGGACAGCAGTTCATCAAGATCGTCCAGCAGGAGCTCGAGGCGATCATGGGCGAGTCCAACGAGAGCCTGGTGCTCAAGAGCTCGCCCTCGGTGGTACTCATGGCCGGCCTGCAGGGCGCGGGCAAGACCACCTCGGTGGCCAAGCTGGCGAAATACCTGCGCGAGCGCGAGAAGAAGAAGGTGCTCGTGGTGTCGGCGGACGTCTATCGTCCGGCGGCCATCGACCAGCTCGAGACGCTGGCCAGTGAAGTGGGCGTTGACTTCTTCCCGTCCAACAGCGGCCAGCAGCCGGTGGATATTGCCGAAGCCGCCATCAAGCACGCCAAGATCCAGTTCCATGACGTGGTGCTGGTCGACACGGCGGGCCGCCTGGCCATCGATGAAGCCATGATGGCCGAGGTGAAGGCGCTCAACGCGGCGGCATCGCCGGACGAGACGCTGTTCGTGGTCGATGCCATGACCGGCCAGGATGCCGCCAACACGGCCAAGGCCTTCCATGAAGCCCTGCCGCTGACCGGTGTCATCCTGACCAAGGCCGACGGTGACGCGCGCGGCGGTGCCGCGCTCTCGGTGCGTCATGTCACCGGCAAGCCCATCAAGTTCATGGGCATGGGCGAGAAGGTCGATGCCCTGGAGCCCTTCCATCCGGACCGCGTGGCCTCGCGTATCCTCGGCATGGGCGACGTCCTGTCGCTGATCGAGGAAGCCGAGCGCACCGTCGACAAGGGCAAGGCCGACAAGCTGGCCAAGAAGGTCAAGAAGGGCGACGGCTTCGACCTGGAAGACTTCCGTGACCAATTGCAACAGCTCAAGAAGATGGGCGGCATGGGCGGCATGCTGAGCAAGATGCCCGGCATGGGGCAGATGGCCGAGATGGCTCAGGGCCCCGGCCCCGAGAAGGAGTTCGGCAAGCTCGAGGCGCTGATCAACTCCATGACACCCAAGGAACGTCGCAGCCCGGATGTCATCAATGGTTCGCGCAAGCGTCGCATTGCCGCCGGTGCGGGCTTGCAGGTGCCGGACCTGAATCGTCTGCTCAAGCAGCACAAGCAGATGCAGAAGATGATGAAGAAGGCCGGCAAGAAGGGCGGCATGGAAAAGATGATGCGCGGCATGATGGGCGGTCAGGGTGGCCAGGGCGGCATGGGCGGTCCCGGTGGCCCCGGCGGCATGGGTGGCCCGGGAGGCTCCGGCGGCATGGGTGGCCCCGGCGGCATGCCGTGGAAGCGCTGAGGCCCAGCGGCGGCCGCGAGTAAAATGCTTTCCAAGTCGGGCAGATTTCCGTAAAATGCTGCCTCTTCACTGGTGGGCTCGTGTCTTTTGCGCGGGTCCGGCCGTGACAAGTCGCTTCAGCGGGTCGTGACAAACCGCCGCTGGCAGGCCATATCGAAGGGTCAGCCTTCGATCGAATACTTCTGTAACTCAACCGAAGGACAGTCAACGCATGGTTACCATTCGTCTGGCACGGGGTGGCGCCAAGAAGCGTCCCTTCTACCATCTCGCCGTGACCGACTCGCGCAAGCCGCGCGACGGTCGTTTCATCGAGCGCCTGGGCTTTTTCAACCCGGTGGCGCGTGGTCAGGAAGAGCGTCTGCGCATCGACCTGGATCGCATCAGCCAGTGGCAGGAGCAGGGCGCACAGCTTTCCGCTCGCGTTGCCGAACTGGTCAAGGAAGCCCGCAAGCAGGCGTGAGCCGCTTGAGGCGAGCGCATGGCCGACGCAGAGTCGACGATAAGCATGAGCGCCGAGCAAGGCACCAGGCCCGAGTATGTCGTCTTGGGCAAGTTGACCAGCCCGTATGGTGTCAAGGGCTGGCTTCGCGTGTATTCGTACACCAGCCCCATGGAAGGCATCCTCGAGTATAACGAGTGGGTGCTGGGCCATCGGGGTGTCGAGTCGCGTTACCGGGTCGCTCAGGGGCGCCCGCAGGGCAAGGGGCTCGTGGCACGCCTGGAAGGTGTCGAGGGTCGCGATCAGGCCGAGGCACTGGCCGGCGCCGAGATCCTGCTGTCGACAGCCGAACTGCCCGAGCTGTCCGAGGACAGCGACTTCTACTGGTATCAACTCGAGGGGCTGGCCGTCGAGACGACCGAGGGCGTGGACCTGGGCGTCGTCGACTATCTGTTCGAGACCGGTGCCAATGATGTCCTGGTCGTGAAGGCTCGCGAGGACGATAGCGAAGGCAAGCGTGAGCGGCTGTTGCCCTTTCTGCCCGACGTCGTCATCCAGCGGGTGGATCTCGAGGCGGGGCGCATGGTGGTCGACTGGGATCCGGCATTTTGAGCCGCAGTGAGGCGACGATGTGGGTCGGCATCGTGTCCCTGTTTCCCGAAATGTTCGAGGCGCTGACGCGTCAGGGCGTGACCGGGAGAGCCGTGGACAAGGGGCATATTGACCTGGCGCTGTGGAACCCCAGGGATTATGCCACCGATCGTCATCGCACCGTGGACGACCGCCCCTATGGCGGCGGACCGGGCATGCTGATGAAGGTCGATACCCTGCGCGCGGCGATTCATGCGGCTCGCGAGCAGGCCGAGGTCGCCACCGGCCAGCGGCCCCGGGTGATCTACGTATCGCCCCAGGGACGCCGTCTCGATCAGCGTGGCGCTCGGGAGCTGGCGTCGGGACCGCCGCTGGTGGTGGTGGCCGGACGCTATGAAGGCATCGATGAGCGGGTGGTGGAAGCCGACATCGATGAGGAGTGGTCGATTGGCGATTATGTGCTGAGCGGTGGCGAACTGCCGGCCATGGTGCTGATCGATGCCGCGGCAAGACTGGTGCCCGGTGTGCTGGGCCATCAGGACTCCGCGCTCGAGGACTCCTTCAATGACGGGCTGCTGGATTGCCCGCACTACACACGCCCGGAAGACGTCGATGGACGCCGAGTGCCGGACGTGTTGCTGAGTGGCCATCATGGTGCCATTCGGCGCTGGCGGTTGAAGCAGTCACTGGGGCGGACCTGGCTGAGGCGTCCCGACCTGCTGGAAGGCAGGGTCTTGAACGACGAGCAAAGGCAACTGCTCGAGGAGTTCATCGAGGAATACGCCCCGACATCCACCGCTTAGGGCGGGGCGGCGGTGCAGGACGCCACTGGCGGACCTGTGTCACCAACGACACTCCCGCGCTCCGCGGTATTCGGGCGCCGGGATCACGACTCGCCGGCCAACCATTGCCGGATCGGCGGGTCAAGAAACGTTATCGAGGAGTTTATTGTCATGAGTAGCAAGAACAAGGTGATCCAGGCGCTCGAAGCCGAGCAGATGAGCGGTGAAGTGCCGGCATTCGCCCCGGGCGACACCATCGTCGTCCAGGTGAAGGTCAAGGAAGGTAACCGCGAGCGTCTCCAGGCCTTCGAAGGCGTGGTGATCGGCAAGCGCAACCGCGGCCTGAACTCCGCTTTCACCGTGCGCAAGGTGTCCCATGGTGTGGGCGTCGAGCGTACCTTCCAGACCTACAGCCCGCTGGTCGACTCGATCAAGGTCAAGCGTCGTGGTGATGTGCGCCAGGCCAAGCTGTACTATCTCCGCGAGCGCAGCGGCAAGTCCGCACGCATCAAGGAAAAGCTCAACTGAGGCCTGCTCGTCAGGCCCGACGGCGCGACTCGATCGTGTCCGACGCTGCCCCGCCACCGCTCCTGCGGGGCGGGGTTTTTTGTTAGGGCCTCGGGTCACGAGGCCGGACGAGGGATGCCCGCATGTCGAGACCGCTCGACGACTTTGCCCTGATCGATGCCTTCCTCGATGGCCTGTGGCTGGAAAGGGGCGCCAGCGATAATACCCTACAGGCCTATCGCCACGACCTGCAGGCCTGGCAGGCGCAGCTGGCCGAGTATCGGGCGGATCTGCTGTCGCCACCCGCCGAGGCGCTGCCCGACTGGCTCGAGGCGCGACGCGAGGCCGGCTACAAGCTGCGCAGCAATGCGCGCCTGTTGTCCAGCCTGCGCCGCTTCTATCATTGGGCACTGGGGGAAGGGCGCATCGAGCATGATCCGCTCGCCGAGATTCGGCTGCCGCGTGTCACGGCCTCCCTGCCCGAGACGCTGGAAGAGGACGAGGTCGAGCGTCTGCTCGAAGCGCCCGACGTCGATACGGCCCTGGGGCTGCGTGATCGTGCCATGCTCGAGGTACTTTACGGAGCCGGGCTGCGCGTGACGGAGCTGGTGGGCCTGACCACCGATGCGCTCAATCTGCGTCAGGGCGTGGTGCGAGTGCGCGGCAAGGGCGACAAGGAGCGCCTGGTGCCGTTGGGCGAGGAAGCCGGCGACTGGCTGAGTCGCTACCTGCGCAGTGGTCGCGGCGCCCTGATGCAGGACGTCACGCGCCCGGCGCTGTTTCCCGGTCGCGGCGATGCCTGCCTGACCCGCCAGGCCTTCTGGTATCGTATCAAGGGGTATGCGCGAAGCGCCGGCATCGATCGTCACCTGTCGCCGCATACGTTGCGGCATGCCTTTGCCACGCACTTGTTGAATCATGGCGCCAATCTGCGTGTCGTACAGTTGCTGCTGGGTCACAGTGACCTTTCCACGACCCAGATCTATACCCATGTGGCGCAGGTCCGACTCGAAGCCCTGCACGCCGAACACCACCCTCGAGGCTGAATCATGAAAAAAACGATCCTCCCCCTGGCCAGCGGCCTGCTTGCCGCGACCCTGGCAGTGCCCACCCTCAGCTGGGCGGCCGTGCCCGAGTCCCTCGAGTCCATCGAAGTGTCCGGCCGGAGCATGCCGGTGAAAGACGTGCGCGAGACGACCATGGCGGACATCTATGAGGTGCGCCTGGAAACCGGTGAAACCTTCTACACCAATGCCGAGGGCAACTACTTCCTGGTCGGTGATCTGTACGAGAAGACCGACTCCGGCCTGGTCAATCTCACGGAAAAGGCGCGCAATGCCGAGCGTCAGGAGCGCCTCGAGGAGGTTGCCGATGACAAGCGCGTCACCTTCCGCAGTACCGACGAGACTCGGGCGCGCGTCGTTGTTTTCACGGATACCACCTGCCCGTACTGTCAGCGTTTCCACGAGGAAATGTCGCGCTTCAACGAGTTGGGGATCGCGGTCGATTACCTGGCGTTTCCGCGTGGCGGCATGGAATCGCCGGGGGGTCGCGAGCTGCAGAAAATATGGTGTGCGGAGAATTCCAGCGAGGCCATGTCGGCGGCTTTCCGCGAGGAGCCGCTGGAAAGTGACGCAACCTGCGACAATCCGGTCGAGGAACAGTATCATCTGGGGCTGGAGCTCGGTGTGCAGGGTACACCGGCCATCATCATGCCCGATGGCAGGCTGGTGCCCGGCTATGTGCCGGCGGAACGCCTGGCCAAGCTGCTGGGCCTGGAATAACCGATATGACCGGCCCGTCGCGGGCCGGCGGCGAGGCGAATCTCGCCAAGCTTGGACACACGCCAGAATGAAAGGGGAATGACATTGAATCCGGTGAGAGTGGGAATCTGTGGCCTGGGCACTGTCGGAGGCGGGACCTTCAACGTGCTGACGCGTAACGCCAATGACATCGCCCGGCGGGCGGGGCGGCCCATCGTGATTGAGCAGGTGGCCTATCGTAGCCCCAACCCCGAGTGCGACATCACCGGCATCAAGACGACACAGGATGTCTTCGAGCTGGCCGCCAACCCGGATATCGATGTCGTCGTCGAGTTGATCGGTGGCTATGACGTGGCGCGCGAGCTGGTGCTGACAGCCATCGAGAATGGCAAGCACGTGGTCACCGCCAACAAGGCACTGATCGCGGTGCACGGCAACGAAATCTTCCAGGCGGCCCACGAGAAGGGCGTGATCGTGGCCTTCGAAGCCGCCGTGGCGGGTGGCATCCCGGTCATCAAGTCGCTGCGCGAAGGCCTCGGCGCCAATCGCATCGAGTGGCTGGCCGGCATCATCAACGGCACCGGCAACTACATTCTCACGCACATGCGTGATGAAGGCCGGGCCTTCGAGGACGTGCTGGCCGAGGCGCAGGCGCTGGGCTATGCCGAGTCCGACCCGACCTTCGATGTCGAGGGCATCGACGCCGCGCACAAGCTGACCATCCTGGCGTCCATCGCCTATGGCCTGCCGCTGCAGTTCGACAAGGCCTACACCGAGGGCATCTCGCGGGTCACCGCCGAGGATGTCGAACAGGCCGACAACCTGGGCTATGTGATCAAGCACCTGGGGATCTCCAAGCGCACCGAGACGGGCGTCGAGCTGCGCGTGCACCCGACGCTGATTCCCAAGGAGCGTCTGCTGGCCAACGTGCATGGCGTCAAGAATGCCATCGCCGTGATGGGCGACGCCGTGGGGCCGACGCTCTACTATGGGCCGGGCGCCGGCGCCGAGCCGACGGCTTCCGCCGTGGTCGCCGATATCCTCGACGTGGCGCGGGACATCTCCACCGACCATCGCTATCGCGTGCCCTATCTGGCGTTCAGCGGCATCGACGAGGTCGATGACCAGCCGCAGATCATGCCGATGGAAGAGATCGACACCGCCTACTACCTGCGCCTGCTGGCCGTGGACCGCCCCGGCGTGCTGGCCCGCGTGGCGACCATCCTTTCCGAGGAAGGCATCTCCATCGAGGCCCTGATCCAGAAGGAAGTCACCGACGGCGAACTGGTGCCGATCATCCTGCTGACGCACATGACCCGCGAGAAGCACATGAACGAAGCCATCCGTCGCATCGAGGCCATGGCCGACATCGCCGGCTCGGTCACGCGTATCCGCGTCGAAAGCCTCGACGAGCAGGAATAACCCAGGACGGAAGAAGGAAGAGGGAAGAGGGAAGAGGGAGCCAGGCTAGCCTAGCGACCTGGGTGCCCAGGGTATTCTTCCCTCCTCAAGGCGCGAAGCGCCGTTCTTTGCTCTTCACTCTTCCAGCCCGGACGCAGTCCGGGCGCTCTTCCTTCTAGCGAGGAAACCGAGCATGCGTTATATCAGTACCCGCGGGCAGGCGCCTGCGCTTTCCTTTGAGGAGGTCGTGCTGACCGGCATGGCCAGTGATGGCGGGCTCTATGTGCCGGAGCAGGTCCCTCAGCTGAGTTACGAGGAGCTGGCCGACATGGCGGGCTGCTCCTATGCCGAGATTGCCTTCCGGGTCATGAAGCCTTACGTGGGCGGTGAGATCGATGACGAGACCTTCCGGGAGATCGTCCGCGATGCCTACTCGACCTTCAACCACGACGCCGTGGTGCCGCTGAACCAGCTGGATGCCAATCATTACCTGCTCGAGCTGTTCCATGGCCCGACGCTGGCGTTCAAGGATGTGGCCCTGCAGTTGCTGGGGCGCCTGCTCGATCATTTCCTCGCCAAGCGTGGCGAGCGGGCGGTGATCATGGGGGCGACGTCCGGGGATACCGGCTCGGCGGCCATCGAGGGCTGCCGGCATTGCGACAACCTGGACATCTTCATCCTGCATCCGCATCAGCGGGTCTCCGAGGTCCAGCGCCGTCAGATGACCTCGGTGCAGGCCGACAATGTCTTCAACATCGCCATCGAGGGCAACTTCGACGATGCCCAGGCGATGGTCAAGGCCAGCTTCGCCGACCAGTCCTTCCTCAACGGCACGCGCCTGGTGGCGGTCAATTCGATCAACTGGGCGCGCATCATGGCCCAGATCGTCTACTACGTGGCCTCCGCCGTGGCACTCGGCGCGCCGCATCGCAAGACCGCCTTCTGTGTGCCTTCGGCCAACTTCGGCAATGTCTTCGCCGGCTACATGGCGTTTCGCATGGGGCTGCCGGTGGAGCGTTTCGTGATTGCCACCAATGCCAACGACATCCTGCATCGGACCCTGGCCGACAACGACTTCTCGAAGAAGGAGCTGGTCGCGACCCTGGCGCCGTCCATGGACATCGTGGTGTCGTCCAACTTCGAGCGTTTGCTGTTCGAGGCCTATCAGCGTGACGGCGATGCCGTGGCCGAGCTGCTCGAGCGCTTCCAGCACGAGCCGTCGGCCCTGGCTGATGCCCCGCTGACGCGCCTGCGCGAGATGTTCGTCAGCCACAGCATCGATGACGCCACGATTCTGGAAGTCATCCGCGAGGCGCACCAGCGCACCCAGGAGACCCTGGATCCGCACACGGCCACCGGCTATCGTGCCGCCGAATGCCAGCGTGGCGACCCGAGCGTGCCGATGGTCACTCTGGCCACGGCGCACCCGGCGAAGTTCGCCGAGGCGGTGGTCAAGGCCGGCTTCCCGGGCGTGCCCTTGCCGCCGCACATGGAGGATCTGCTGGAGTGCGATGAGCACTACACGGTGCTGCCTGCGGAGCTTGCCGAGGTGCAGCAGTTCGTCGCCGAGAAGCGGCGCTAAAGCTTTAAGCCGTAAGCTGTAAGCTGTAAGTGAAAAGCGGCTGGGGAGCAGGTCTGGAGGGGGCTTTTTTCCAGGGGTGAGGAGCACTGCTCCGAACGGGCTGGCCATGGATGGCCAGCACCGGCCCGGTAAGTGGAGCAGGATGCGAAAGCGCCGCTGGGCGTAGGTAGCGCACATGGATGGGTTCATAGCGCTTCCTCGTAGACCTGTCGCCGGCCTACCCCGAGCGGCCGACGATCAAACCGCTATCGAGTTCTCCAAACTGTCCGGAACCCAGAGGAGCCAGGTGTGAACGCCCCTGTCGATCTGCATGAATCCCTCAAGCCGCGTATCCAGCCTCGCCCGCGTGACGAGGCAGTGGAGCAGCGTGCGCTGGCCGAGGGGCTGACGCCGTTGCAGGCGCGTATCCTGGCCGGCCGGCTGGCCGGGCATGAGGGCGAGCTGGGGCCTCTGGTCGCTCCCAGTCTGCGTCATCTGGCGCATCCCGAACGGCTCCAGGATGCGCGGCGCGCCGCCGAGCGTATCGCCCAGGCGGTGACCGAGGGTGAGCATATCGGCATCCTCACCGACTACGACGTGGATGGCATCACCTCGCATGTGGTGATTCGGCGCACCCTCAACGAACTCTTCGGCATCCCCGAGAACCGGCTGCACAGCCTGATCGGCCACCGCATCCATGACGGCTATGGCATCAGTCTGCCGCTGGTCGAGCGCACCCTGGCGCTGTCGCCACGCCCCAGCCTGGTGATTACCGCCGACTGCGGCAGCAGCGACGAGCCGCGGATCGCCCGACTGCGCGACGCCGGCATCGACGTGGTGGTCAGCGACCACCATGCCCTGCCCAGCGAGGGACCGCCGGCTTCGGCCTATGCCACCGTCAACCCGACCCGCGATGACTGCCACTATCCCGACCCGACCATCGCCGGCTGCATGGTGGCCTGGCTGGTCATGTCGCTGACGCGCAGCGTGCTGGTCGACTGGGGCGTGCTCGAACCCTCCACGCCCAAGCTCTCGCCCTGGCTCTCTTATGTGGCCCTGGGCACGGTGGCCGATTGCGTGTCGCTGGGCGCCAGTGCCTCGAATCGTGCCGTGGTCGCCCATGGCCTGACCCTGATCAATCGCATGGAAGCCGCCTGCTGGCGCACCATGGCCCAGCGCCTGGGTGATGACAGCGTGCCCTTCGATGCCGAGACCCTGGCCTTCCAGATGGGGCCGCGCATCAACGCCCGCTCGCGTCTGGATGACCCCTATGCGGCGCTGCACTTCATGCTGGCCGCGGATGACAGCACGGCGGCGCGGCATCTCGAGACGCTGGATCAGGACAACCAGTCGCGCAAGGCCATCGAGGCCGACATGACCGAAGCGGCACGCGGCCTGGCCATGGCCGAGCTGGAAGCGGGCTCGCCGCTGCTGCTGGTATTGCTCGAGGACGGTCATCCCGGCGTGCAGGGCATCGTCGCCTCGCGGCTGGTGCAGGCCTATGGCCGGCCGGCCCTGGTGCTGACCCAGGCCGCCCAGCCCGGCATGCTGACCGGCTCCGGACGCTCCATCGAGGCGCTGCATCTGCGCGATGCCCTGCAGCGTGCCCATGAGCTGGCACCCCACAGCCTGCCGCGTTTCGGCGGCCATCGTGGGGCGGCCGGCGTCGGGGTGCCGCGCGAGGCCGTCGAGGACTTCCGCCAGGCCCTGCGACAGGCCGTGAGCGAACAGCTCGGCGACCTGGAGCTCGCCCCGCGGGTCTTCACCGACGGCGAGCTCGAGGCGAACCAGCTGGGCCTGCACACCCTGGACGAGCTCGAGACCCTCGGCCCCTTCGGCCGCGAATTCGATGCGCCACTGTTCGAAGGCGTGCTGCGGGTGGAAAACCTGCGCCCCGTGGGCGCCGACGGCAGCCACCTGATGCTCGAACTGTCACTGGGCGCGGTCAGTGTGCGTGCCATCTGGTTCCGCGCCCTGACCCCGGGCGAGGTGCCGGCCTTCGAGGTCGGTGACCGGATTCGCTGCGCCTACAAGCTGAACCGCAACCGCTGGCGGGGCCGGGAGTCGTTGCAACTCATGATCGAGCATGCAGAGCCAGTCGAAGGCTGAAGAAGGAAGAAGGAAGAAGGAAGAAGGAAGAAGGAAGAAGGAAGAAGGAAGAAGGAAGAAGGAAGAAGGAAGAAGGAAGAAGGAAGAAGGA
>NZ_BJOC01000046.1 GCF_006540005.1 Halomonas halmophila
CGAGCCGGGCGGTGCCAACATACTGCTCGCCACTCGCCACTCGCCACTCGCCACTCGCCACTCGCCACTCGCCACTCGCCTCACGCCTCACGACTCACGCTTCGGCGCGTCGGTGACCACTTCCTCGTCGGCTTCGAAGAGCTCCTCCAGTTCCTGGGCGGCTTGCTGGAGGGTCTGGATCTGCTGGGCTTCGTCGTTGGAGACTTCCATCTGTCGCAGCAGGGTGGTGGCGTCGTGCTGGCGGAAGGTCGCGACGGTGTGGCGGGCGCTGTCGCGATCGATGCCCAGGGCAACCAGAATCTCCTCTGTCAATTCTAGGCTGGCCGGCAGCAGGTCACGCACGACGTCGTTGATGCCGTGGCGCATCAGCAGTTGGGCGTGATGACGATTGCGGGCGCGGGCGAAGAGGCGCAGTTTCGGGAAGCGACGCTGGACCTTCTCGACGATGCGCAGCGAGGTTTCGATATCCGAGATGGCGATCACCAGGATATGCGCGCGCTCGGCGCCGGCGGCCTCCAGCAGGTCGAGCCGCGAGGCATCGCCGAAGTAGATCTGGTTGCCGTAGCGGCGCACGAAATCCACGTGCTCGGCGTTGATGTCGAGGATGGTGTAGGGAATCTGCAGGCCCTGCAGGGTCCGGCCGATGACCTGACCGAAGCGCCCGAACCCGGCGATGATGATGCGCGGCGCGTGATCGTCCGGCTTGTCGTACTCGCGCGGCGCGCTGCCGGCCACGAAACGCGGGCGTACCAGGCGGGCGTGTAGCTGGAAGAGGATCGGCGTGGCTGCCATGGACAGCGAGACCACCAGCACCAGCAGGCCGACCAGATCGGAGCCCATCAAGCCGGCACTGGCAGCGGCGGTGAGCAGCACGAAGGCGAACTCGCCGCCCTGGGGCAGCAGGGCCGCCAGGTTCAGTGAGTCGCGCCAGTCGACGCCGTAGCCGCGCGCCGCGGCCAGCACACCCAGCCACTTGGTCGCCAGCAGCAGGGCGGTCAGCCCCAGCACCACGCCCGGCTGCTCGACCAGTTGGCCAATCGGCGCGGTCATGCCCACGGCCATGAAGAACAGGCCCAGCAGCAGGCCGCGGAAGGGCTCGATATCGGCCTCGATGCTGTGGCGGTATTCGGAGTCGGCGAGCAGTACGCCGGCCAGGAAGGCGCCCAGGGCCATCGACAAGCCGGCCAGCTCCATGGCCAGTGCCGCGCCGATCACGACCAGCAGCGAGGTGCCGGTGAAGACCTGGCGACTGCGCGCAGCGGCGGCGGCCCGGAACAGCGGGCGCAGCAGGTAGCGGCCGCCGATGATCAGGGCGGTAAAGGCACCGATGCCGATCAGCAACTCGCGCAGCATGACCTGCCAGCCGCCGGCGATGGCCGCGCCGCCTGCCAGCAGCGGAAGGATGGCGATCGCGGGAATGGTCGCCATGTCCTGGAACAGCAGGTCGGCGAAGCCGAGTCGGCCGTGGCGGGTGTTCAGCTCGCCCTGCTCGCCTAGCAGCTGAAGCACCAGTGCCGTGGAACACAGGGCCAGGCTGAAGCCGACGACCAGTGACACTACAGGGGGCAGTCCGAACACCAGGGCCAGGCCGGACAACGCCAGGGTGCCGATCAGCATCTGCAGGCCGCCGAAACCCAGCACCGGCTTGCGCATCAGCTTGAGGCGGGCCGGCTTGAGCTCCAGGCCGATCACGAACAGCAGAAAGACGATGCCCACCTCGGAGAAGTGCAGGACCTCCTCGGCATCGGGCACCAGGCCGAGCGCGGAAGGGCCGATGATCACCCCGGCGATCAGGTAGCCGAGCACCTCGCCGAGCCCCAGACGCTTGACCAGCGGCACGATGACCACGGCCGCGGCGAGAAAGATCAGGGCATTGTAGAGCAGGTCGATAGCCACTCGGTCACTCCTTGATGAAGGGGCCAGGGGTCAATGTCGGGCACGCGGCAGGATGATATCCCGTGTCAGCGGCGCCAACGGCATGGTGTCGGCTTCCTCGAGGGTCACCCAGCGCATCTCGGCGATTTCCGCGGCCGCCCGTGGCTCACCGTCCAGCCTGGCACGAAACAGGTGGGCGACGAGCTGATGGCCGGGCTCGTTGGCTGCCGGCGCCTCGAATTCGCCGAGTGGTTCGAGCAAGCGAGGCAGGCAGCCGAGCTCTTCCTCGATCTCGCGGGCCAGGGCCGTCGCCGGCGCCTCATCGGGCTCCAGCTTGCCACCGGCCTGCATGAAGGCATCGGTACCCTGCTTGCGTACCAGCAATAGGCGGCCGGCGTCGTCCTGAATCAGGGCCGCGGCGATATGCAGGGTAGGGGCGGTGACAGGCATGGCGGGCTCCGTTGGATGAGTATCCTATGTTACCACCCTGTGCCATCGGGCGTGCTGTTACGCGACCGGCTCGAATAGCCGCAGATGCGAGACCACCACCTCTTCCATGGCGTTCAGGGTGTCGTCATCGACCTGCTGCAGGGAAAGGCGGCGCAGCAGCGGTTCGCGGGCGATCAGGAAGAAAACGATCTGGCCCACCAGGGTGTGGGTCTCGAGCGTCGTGACGGGGTCCTCGACATCCCGGCCGGTCAGGCAGGCGATGTGCTGGCTGAGGGTGAGCTGCACCACCCCGAAGGCCTGATGCTGGAGGATATCGAAGGCGTCGCTGGGGTGAAGCTGCTCGCGCATGACCATCAGCAGCCATTGGCGGCATTCGACGTCGGCGGCGAAGGTGCGCACCATGCGACGCACCAGGCGTTCGAGCTCGCGACGTGCCATGGCGCGGTCTTCCGGCATGCTCCCGGCGGCCTGGATGCCCAGGCGTTCGCGCAGGGCGCCGGCGATGTAGCGGGCCGCGGCCAGGTAGAGGCCATGCTTGTTGTCGAAGTAATAGGCGATGGAGCCGATATTGGCCTGTGCCGCGTCGGCCAGCATGCGTGTGGTGGTGGCCTTGTAGCCGTGCTCGCCGAACAGCCGGATGCCGGCCCGAATCAGGCGATCGCGGGTGGTGTCATCGCTCATGACGCGACTCCTGGATGGTGGTGGCGCGTGTCGATGCCGAAAAAGAGGGTATACAGCACCGGCACGACGCCGAGGCTCATGATGGTACCGACGCCCAGGCCACCGGCCATGGCAGCCGCCATGCCGTAGAACAGGGGGTCGCGGCCGATGATCAGGGGCAGGAAACCCAGCACCGTGGTGATGGCCGACATCAGGATGGGGCGCAGGCGTCGTGCCGAGGCCTGGATCACGGCATCGCAGTGTGACGCATGGGCTCCCGCGGCGCGCCGCTCGATGTCGATGCGGTCGATCAGCACGATGGCATTGTTGATGATGATGCCGGCCAGGCTGTAGAGGCCGAGCATGACCATGAAGCCGAAATCGGCACGGCTGGCCAGCAGCCCCAGGGCGACCCCGACGATCACCAGCGGAATGGTGGTAATGATCAGCAGCGGTCGCTTGAAGGAATTGAACTGGGCGACCAGCAGGATGAAGATCAGGCCGATGCACAGCGGCAGGTTGGCCTGCAGGGCCGCCTGGCCTTCCGCCGACTCCTTGACCACGCCGTCGAACTCGATCCAGTGCCCCGGCGGCAGCTCATCCTCGAGCTTGCGCAGTGCCGGGGTGACGCGTGGCACCATGTCCTCGGCCGTCAGCTGCTGGTTACGGCCCTCGATGGTGATGGTGCGTACCAGGTTCTCGCGATCGATGCGGTAATAGCCGTTGTCCAGGCGTACTGTGGCGACCTGGTTGAGCGGGACGCCGGCATCGCGGCCTTCCTCGGGATAGACCGTCAGCGATTCCAGGTGCTCGAGGCTGCCGCGCCGGGGCTCGTCATAGCGCATCATGAGAGGAATGGTGTCGTCGCCCTCGCGATAGTGACCGAGCTGATAGCCATTGATGGCGCCCTTGAGCGAGCGGGCGATATCCTGCGAGGTGATGCCGGCGCGGCGGGCCTGTGCCTGGTCGACATCGATGCGCAGCGCAGGAATGCGTGCCTCCCAGCTGTGGCGGATGTCCCGGGCGCCATCGACGCCATGCAGAATGTCTTCGACCCGCTGGGCGGCCTGGAAAAGCACGCCACGATCGGGCCCCTTGACCTGAATCTGGAGCAGGGTGCTGTCCGAGGGGCCGAGGAACATCCGGGTGACCTGGGGCGAGATGTCCGGGTGATGGGTGGCCAGATAGTGTCGCGTGGCCTGGATCACGGCATCCACCCGGTCGCGGTCATCCACGTTGAGCACCATGAAGCCCTTGTTGGGCGCCGGGTCGATGGGCGTCAGTGACAGCACGAAGCGTGGCCCCCCGAACCCCGCATAGGCGGCCACACTGGTGAGGTCGTCGCGCAGGGCCGGGGCGTCGAGCAGGTCCCCGCTCAGTGCCTGAACCCGGCGGTCGGTGGCATTGGCGGCAATGTCGGAGGGAAAGTCGATGGTCACCAGGACCTGGCTGCGGTCCGAGTCGGGAAAGAATTTCTGGGGGACCAGCTGCATCATCAGCACGCCGCCGGCCAGCGCCCCGCCCATCAGGATCAGAAACAGCACCCGGTGGTGCAGTACATGCCGCAGCAGGCGGGCATAGCCCGTCGAGACCCGGCGGAAGAGGCGGTCCGAGAGCGTCGCGGCCCTGTCCTGCCGTGATGGAACGGGTCGCTTGAGGAAACGGTGGCACAGGGCCGGCGTGACCGTCAGCGACAGGAACCACGAGCTCAGCAGGGTGATGGCGATGACGATGGAGATCGAGCGGGTGTATTCGCCGGCCACATGCTCGGCCAGCATCAGGGGCAGAAAGACCAGGATGGTGGTCAGGGTGGAAGACAGCAGCGGCATGGCCAGCTCGCCGCCGGTTTCGGCGAGTGCCTGATCACGCGTCGCCCCGGCTTCCAGGCGTGTCTTGAAGTCCTCGGCGATGACGATGGCGTTATCCACCAGCAGCCCGAGGGCGATGACCAGGGTGGCCAGGCTGGCGCGCTGCAGGGTCATCTCGGTCAGGCCCATGACGGCCAGGGTCACCAGCATGACGGCGGGGACCAGCGAGCCCACGATGAGGCCGGTCCGCAGCCCGAGGAAGAGCACCACCACGGCCAGCACGATGGCCAGTGTCTGGATGACACTGGCGGTGACGCCGTAGACGGCATTGGCGACCTGCTCCGGCTGGAAGGTCATGATGTCCAGCGCATAGCCGGCCGGTAGGGTGGCGCTCACTTCATCCAGGCGCGCCTTGATGGCATGGCCGAAGTCGAGGACGCTCTGGCCTTCGAGCATGGAGATGGCGAAGACGATGGCCGGCTCGCCGTTGAAGTAGGCCGTGCGATGGGCCGGGTCTTCATAACCGCGACGAATCTCGCCCAGGTCGCGCAGCCGCAGCGTGCCGCCCTCGGGGAGGCGTATCTCGGTGTTGCCCAGCGCTTCGAGGCTCTCGAACTCGCCGCTGACTTTCAGAGCCAGACGCTGCTCGCCGGTATCCAGCACGCCGCCCGGCGGATAGATGTTGCGTGCCTCGATCTGGCTGGCCAGGGAGGAGGGCGACAGGCCCAGCTCGGAGAGCCGCGGGGCGGCGATATCGAGAAAGATCCGCTCTTCCTGAAGGCCGAGCAGCTCGACCTTGCGGGTGCCCTCGACGCCGTAGAGGGCGGCCCGGATGTGCTCGGCCATTTCCTGCTGTGCGGCCTGGGGGAAGTCGTTCGCGGTCAGCGCTGCGGTGACCACGGCCACGTCGCCGAAGTCATCGTTGATGACCGGTTCCTGGGCACCGGCCGGGAGTCGTGGGCGGGCTGCGTCGACCTTCTGGTGCAGCTCGTCCCAGATCTGCTCGAGCTCGAAATAGCGGTCCTTGATCTCGACGTGCAGGATCGAGCGACCGCGCATCGAGGTGGAACGAATGCGCTCTACCTCGCCGATGGTGCGGATGCTCTCTTCCAGCGGCTTGCTGATGTGCTGTTCGACCTGCTCCGCCGGCAAGCCGGGGTATTCGGTGGTCACCAGGGCCTCGCGGATGGTGATCTTCGGGTCTTCGCGGGCCGGCATGTCGAAATAGCTGAACAGGCCATACAGCATGGCAATCAGCGTCGCCAGATAGAGAACCGGACGGCGGCGGTGAGCAAGCTGGCTTAGGTTCATGACACTTCCCGGTTGTCAGGCGCGTCGGCGGCGCTCAGTTGTAACGTTCGGGGCCCTGACCGAGCAGGCTTACCACCTGGCCGGGTTCCACGAATTCGGCGCCGCGCGCCACGATGCGCTGGCCCGGTGCCAGGTCGCCCCGCACCCGGGCCTGTTCGCCGTTGAGCTCGACCACCTCGACCGCCACTCTGACCAGCTTGCCGTCGTCGGCGATGCGCAGCACATGAGCGCTGTGGTCGCCGTCATGGATCAATGCCGTGAGCGGAATCGACAGGCTGTCGGTGTCGGCGGCTTCCGTGGTCGGCGTGAGCCTCACCTCGGCGGTCATGCCGGCGCGCACGCTCGGCGGCGGATCGTCGAGTGCCAGGATGACCGGGTAGTCGTTGGACGAGCGTGGCTGGGTACCCAGGTGCGTCAGCCTGGCGGGCAGCGTGGTGCCACCCAGCGCCGGCAGGCTGACACGCTGCGTCGAGCCGGCCTCGAGGTGGCCGATGAGGGTCTCGGGCACGCTGGTGGTCACCTCGAAGCCGTCCCGGTCGGAG
Organism: Halomonas halmophila; assembly: GCF_006540005.1. Classification (GTDB taxonomy): domain Bacteria; phylum Pseudomonadota; class Gammaproteobacteria; order Pseudomonadales; family Halomonadaceae; genus Halomonas; species Halomonas halmophila. The sequence goes on from NZ_BJOC01000046.1 coordinate 6,647, forward strand.
ATGACGTCGACAATGGCCTGATTGGCCGAGACGCGTTCCGCGGGTTCGGCCCGACGTGCGCTGACGGTCCCCTCGAACGGCGCTTCGAGGGTGGTCTGCTCGAGGTCGCGCTCGGCGATCTGCAAGGCCGCGAGCGCTGACTCATGGCGCGACTCGGCGGTGTCCAGGGCAGCGCGGGCGCTATCGAGCCGGGTATCGCTGGCGTAGTTGCGTTCGGCGAGGCGCGACTGGCGACGGAAGTCCTGGCGACTCTCGGTCAGTGAGGCCTCGGCCTCCTTGGCTTCGGCCCGCCGCTGCCGGGCCACGAGCCGATAGCGCGCGTCATCCAGCCGCGCCAGCACATCGCCGGCCTGGAAGGTGTCGCCGACGTCGAGTTCGAGCTGCTCGAGTTTGCCGGAGACCCCGAAGCTCAGCGTGGTGTGCTCGACGGCTTCGACCCGGCCCGCCAGATGAATGGCCGAGTCGCCGTTGCTGTCCGGGATCCTGTAGCTGTCGACGACGCGCGGGACCGCGGTGTCGGTGGTGTCTTCCGGGGAGCAGGCGGTCAGCGTCAGGGCCAGTGCGAGGGGCCCGAACAGCATCGGGAGCAGTCTGGTGGGCCGTGGCACAGGGGGCATGGCAGGAGTCCTCGATGACGCAGGCGCACAGGGTTGCAGGTGGGGCGACAAGCTTTCGTGCAGTGTATTAATCAGTTGATTAAATCGCAAGTCAAAAAATCGGCGGGTATCCCGCCGATTCTCGGCTCCGGTGTGCCCGGGGCTGTCAGGACGTGGCTGTCTCCAGCCGGCCCGGCCATCCGGTCAACCTGAGGCCGCTGTTTCAGCTGTCATCGGGCTTGCGGTAATGCCCGGGGACGGTGACACGGTCGCCATTGGCTGTCTGGCGCACATGGGTCGGCACATAGACACGCTTGATGACGCTCTTGCGTTCGGTCATGAGAGGTCTCCTTGACACTCGACTCGATGCAACGGACCCCCATAGCCTAGCGGCAACATCGGATGAGAATCAATATTGTTAATAACAATTTGTTGGCCGAGGTGTGAGGCGAGGTCGCGCGCCGGGCGGAATGCCCGGCCCGTGTACTTGTCAGCGGTCAATGGGTAAGCTGGAAGCGAACGAGTGATATTCAGGGAGAGATGATGCGTACCTTGTTGATTCTGTTGATCGGCATCGTGGCAGTGTGGTTGATGGTCCGGTATTGTCCGCGAGCGCATCGGCGTCCGGCAGCGATTGCCTTCTCGCTGACCTGGCTGCTGGCCTGTGGCTGGAACCTCACCGTGGGGGTGTCGCATGGCTACGCGCTCGGCGAGGAACTGGCGATTCATGCCGTGTTGTTCGCCGTGCCCGTCGGGCTGGCATGGTGGCGCCTCGGGCGGCGAACGCCGCCCACGTCGTGAAGCGCCAGCGTGCTACGCCGCCTTAACATTCATTTCTGTTGTTTGCATTCTCGAGGGTCGGTATGACAGCGGAACGTCCTCATCCTCTAATGCGGCCTCGTGATGGGCACGAGGCCGCCGTCAGTTATGTCGAGCTGCTGTTCGACCTGATCTATGTCTTCGCCATCATCCAGGTGTCGCATTTCCTGCTGGATAATCTGAGCCTGCTGGGCGCGGCCCAGGCCCTGCTGCTGTGGTTCGCGGTCTGGCTGGGCTGGCAGTACAGCGGCTGGATGACCAACTGGTTTGATCCCGATACCACGCCGGTGCGCTTGGTGCTGTTCGTCACCATGGCGCTGGCCCTGATGGTGGCGGCGGCGCTGCCGGAGGCCTTCGGCTCGCGTGGCCTGGTGTTCGCCGGCTGTTTCGCGGCGATGCAGGTGGGACGCTCGCTGTTCATTCTGTGGAGCCTCAGAGGGCATGGCCTGGCCGATCTGACGGCGAACTATCAGCGTATCCTGGGCTGGGCATGCATCGGGGCCGTGTTCTGGCTGGCGGGCGGCCTGGCGGAAGGGCCGATGCGTCTCGGCCTCTGGGCGCTGGCGGTCGCCTGTGAATATGTGTCGCCGATGTTCGGTTTTCGCCTGCCGGGGCTGGGGCGCTCCTACACACGGCACTGGAATATCGAGGGCGGGCATCTGATCGAGCGGTGTGCGCTGTTCATGATCATCGCGCTGGGGGAGACGATCCTGATCACCGGGGCCACCCTGGCTGGCGTCGGTGACTGGAGCCTCGGCACCCTGCTGGCGTTCGGCGTTGCCTTCCTGGAAACCGTGGCCATGTGGTGGGTCTATTTCCACATCGCCATTCGCGATGCCTCGCGGGTGATTACCGAGTCCGACGATCCGGGACGCATCGGCGCCTATTTCCACTATGTCCACGTCATCATCCTGGGCAGCGTGATCCTGTGTGCGGTGGGCAGTGAGCTGGTGATCGCACATCCGCTCGGGCACCTGACGAGCACGGTAACGACGGTGCTGCTGGCGGGGCCGATGGCGTTCCTGGCGGGCATGGCGATCTACAAGTTCGTCGTCTATGGGCGGCCGCCGCTGTCGCATCTGGCCGGCCTGGTGCTGATACCCGTGCTCCTGCTGTCGCTGACGGCTTCGCACAGTCCGCTGCTGCTGCAGGGAGCCAGCGCCGTGCTCCTGCTGGGCGTTGGCGCCTGGGAGATGTTGTCGAGGCGTGACCGGATCAGGCTCTAGCCATCAGATGGCATGGACGTTTCGAAACTCTATGCCCATGGGCGCCATCCCTCGGCACGCCTGGATGTTCTGGCTGGCCGAGTTGTTGGCGCCCCACCTTGCGCCCCGGAGTAGACGAGGGGCTTAGAAAGTCAACTCCAGGCCGGCGTAGGCGCTGCGATCCGGGGCAGTGTAGAAGTAGCGGCCGTTATTGGCGTTGATGCTGATATTGTCGTAATGCTCACGGTCGAACAGGTTCTGTACGCCCACATAAGCCTTGAGACTGGTGTCCTGGCTGAGTTTCCAACCATCGCCGGCACGCAGGTTGGCCAGCCAATAGTCATCCACCTTCACGCTGTTGGCGTCGTCGGCGTACATCGAGCCGACATATCGAGTTTCCAGCGTGGCGAAGCGCTCGCCGACGCCCTGCCAGGTCAATTGATTGACCCAGGTGCGTTCCGGAATGCCCGGAATGCGATTATTGTCGTAGTTGCCATCCTGATCCGCGTAATCCTGGAACTCGTAGCGCGCCAGGGTCAGGGCGCTGTCGAGGCGCCAGCTATCGGCGAACTGCCAACCCAGAGACACTTCCAGGCCCTCCTGGCGGCTGCGGCCGGCATTGCGGTAGAAGTCACGATCACGGCCTGCCAGCGTGTAGGAAATCAGAGAGTCCCGCACGCGAGTGGAGAACAGGGCAACGTCATAGTCGAGCCCGGCATCGACGAAGCTGCCGCGCAGGCCGATTTCGCGATTCCAGGCCTTCTGGGGCTCGAGATCAGGATTGAAACCGCCCACGCCGGCCGGGTTGGCAAACTCGGCGAAGGTCGGTGTCTCATAGGCGGTACCCGTGGAGAGATAGGCCTGATGGTTGGGCAAGTAGCGGTAGCTCAGTCCGGCGCTGCCGCTCCACTGCTCGAAGCTGCGATCGCCGCCGTTGTCGCCGTCGGTGAGGTAGTGGTCGTCGATATCGAACTGGGTATGGTCGAATCGGGTGCCGAGGGACAGCGTCCATTGGTCACTCAGCTCCAGGTCGCCCTGCACGAAAGCGCCCACCGAGGTGGCGGTCTGAGTCTCGTCGGCGGAGCGGCGCAGGTGTTCGCCGTTGATGGCCACGTCGTCGCGGTAGCGCTCGTCTGCCTGGCGCGCTACGTCAATCCCGCTCACATAGCTCAGCGGCAGGTCGCCAAGCGTCAGCGATTGGCGATATTCCGCGTTGGCACCGAAGTAGTCACGCTCATACGCGACGAAGTTACCGACGCCCACTTCACTTTCCGGGCCGGCGTAGGCTAGCTGCTGTGCGAAGTCACGATGCTGGTAGAAACCGCGCAGCGTCAGCTCACCGGGGCCTGCGGAGAGATCTTCATACTCGAGCCCCAGCACCTGTTGCTCGACGGTCTGCCCGGCGCCGATGCGCGTCGGTGAGTAGGAGTAATAGCCGAGATCGTCCAAGGTGCCGCTCCGATCGCGGGCGACGCCTGCTTCCGTCAGGGCGCCCGGGTCCTCGGACCGCGGATTGTCGAGGAGGTTGACGATGGCGGTCAACGAGCGATCCTCATCCAGTTGTCGGCTCAGTTTGGCATTGAGCAGGTATTTCTCGACATCGGCGTGGTCACGGTAGCCGTCGGTGCCCAGCGCGGAGGCGCTGATGTGGTGTGTCCAGGGGCCCTCGACGCCGCCATTGGAGACATTCAGCTTGCGATAGCCATTGCTGCCGCCTTCGATGCGTAGAGAAGTGCCGGGGTCGCTGGCTCCATCAGCGGTGGTGACGTCGATCACGCCACCGGCAGCATTGCCGTACTGAACCGCTGCCGGGCCGCGAATGACTTCGATACGCTCGGCGCTTTCGAGGTCTATGGCATCAAGCTGGGCCTGGCCATCGGGCAGGGTATAGGGAATGCCGTCGACGCGCACCGTGATGCCGCGCACACCCCAGGGGGTGCGGGCGCCGAAGCCGCGGATCGAGATGCGCTCGCCCTGGACGAAATTGTGGCTGTTCTGCAGATAGAGCCCCGGCACGATAGCCAGCGATTCGTTGAGACGCTCCCGCTGCTGACCCCGGGCGATATCTTGCTTGTCGATCACGGACACCGGCGCCGGCGTGTCAAAGAGTTCGCGGTCGAGGCGTGGTGCTGTGACGCTCATGGTATCCAGCTGCGTCGATTGCGCTAGGCTGGCGCCCGAGGCGCTCAGGGAGCCGATGATCAGGGCGAGGCGAGGGAGCGAGACACGGCAGGGCATGAGGCGGCCTTTGATGACGGTATGGAAATAATAGATAGTGTGCGAATTATCTCACTGGCAGACGCCCTCGGCAAACCGGCATCCTGCAACGTGGCTGGGGCCAGCGTCACCGGGTCGGGGTACGGTGGGTGGAAAATGAAGGACGCCCGGGCCCATCGCTGCCGTACGATGAACCCGGGCGCCCCGTATCAGGAATGGGGGTCAGTGGAAGCGTTGCGATCCGTCTTCCAGGCGGGTGAAGCGCACCGGCGGGTTATACTTCTCGCCGTCAGAGGCGCGCTCGGGGGCCGGACGCACTCGCCAGCCTCGGCAAGTGGCCCATTCCTTCAGGCCGCTGTAGTCGAGCAGCGGGAATTCACCGGTGTAGGGGTTGGGCCGGTTGGAAGGAAAGGCGTTGGCCACGTGGGGGTAATGCGCCAGGGCGGCTTCGCCCCCATGCGCTTCCAGGGCGCGATCCAGTGCGGACTGCCAGTCCTGGGCTTCGCGTTGCGTGCTGCTGCCGTGTGATACCTGCATCGAACTACCCTCCGTTGTCACACCAGTTGGTTACATCTATGGGTTGCACCCTTGGGTTTCACATCGATGACGCCTCGCCGTATGACGGAGTGGGCGAGACGCCGACGCCTTGTGGTCAGTCCCAGCTCAATGCGCCGCCGACCTGATATTCGGTGACGCGGGTCTCGAAGAAATTCTTCTCCTTGCGCAGGTCGATGATTTCGCTCATCCACGGGAAGGGGTTCTCGGCACCCGGGAACTGTTCCTTGAGGCCGATCTGAGCCAGGCGGCGGTTGCAGATGAAGTGCAGATATTCCTCCATGATGGCGGCGTTCATACCCAGCACGCCGCGCGGCATGGAGTCCCGGGCGTAGGCGATCTCGAGCTCGGTGCCCTCGAGGATCATCTGGGTGCACTCGTCCTGAAATTCGGCCGTCCACAGGTGCGGGTTCTCGATCTTGATCTGGTTGATCATGTCGACGCCGAAGTTCAGGTGCATGGACTCGTCGCGCAGGATGTACTGGAACTGCTCGGCCACGCCGGTCATCTTGTTGCGCCGGCCCATGGAGAGGATCTGGCTGAAGCCGCAGTAGAAGAAAATGCCTTCGGTCACGCAGTAGAAGGCGACCAGATTGCGCAGCAGCTCCTGATCGGTCTCGGGCGTGCCGGTATGAAAATCCGGGCGCGCCAGGGACTGGGTGTGCTTGAGGCTCCAGGCCGACTTGGCGGCCACCGAGGGAATCTCGCGGTACATGTTGAAGACTTCGCCTTCATCCATGGACAGCGACTCCACGCAGTACTGATAGGCGTGGGTGTGGATGGCTTCCTCGAAGGCCTGACGTAGCAGGTATTGGCGGCATTCGGGGTTGGTGATCAGGCGGTAGAGCGCCAGTACCAGGTTGTTGGCCACCAGCGAATCGGCGGTGGAGAAGTAGCCCAGGCTGCGTTCGACGATGCGCCGTTCATCCTGGGTGAGGCCGTCGGCGCTCTTCCACAGGGCGATATCGGCGTTCATGTTCACTTCCTGGGGCATCCAGTGGTTGGCGCTGCCGTCCAGGTACTTCTGCCAGGCCCATTCGTACTTGAAGGGCACCAGCTGATTGAGATCGGCGCGGGCATTGATCATCTGCTTGTCGTCGACCTCGATGCGCGCCGCGCCCATCTCGAGCTCTTCCAGCCCGGCCGCGACATCCAGTTCCTCGAGGGACTGCCGGGCCCGCGCCAGACGGTCTTCCTCAGCCACCTGGTACATCGCCGCGCTGTCACGCACCTCACCCACCGCCGGAGACGCCGGTTCGGCGGTATCGGCAGGCGTCATGGCCTCAGAAGCCAACGGCTGCTCCGGCATTTCCTGAGGCTTGTGTTGCGGCTTCGGCGCCTCCGCCGTCGCCGTATCATCCTCGTGAAACTCATCCCAGTTGATCATGATCTTCCTCGTTCCTCGGAAGTGAAGAGGTAAGAGGGAAGAGGGAAGGCGCCCTGCGGGCGGAAGAAAGGTCATTCTCTTCCTTCTTCATCGGCGCAAAGCGCCGTCTTCACTCTTCACTCTTGATGTTATTGGCACGCCTCGCAGCCGAGTTCGTCGATATCACCGGCGGAGGGCGCTCGGGAGCCGCCGCCGCTCTTGCCCTGCAGGAAGTCGTCGATGCCGCGGGGCTCTTCGGGCCGTGGTGCCGGTTCGGCGGGCGGAGCCGCCGAGGGCGCGGCGTTGCTCACGGCGTTGAGGCTGCCGCGCTCGACGGTGGATTTCTCCACCGCGGTGGCGCCGAGGGCGCGTAGGTAATAGGTGGTCTTCAAGCCGCGGAACCAGGCCATGCGATAGGTCACGTCGAGCTTCTTGCCGGAGACGCCCTGAATGTAGAGGTTCAGCGACTGGGCCTGATCGATCCACTTCTGGCGGCGCGCGGCGGCCTCGACCAGCCACTTGGGTTCGACCTCGAAGGCCGTGGCGTACTTGACCTTGAGATCCTCGGGCACACGGTCGATGGCGGCCACCGAGCCGTCGTAGTACTTGAGGTCGTTGATCATCACCTCGTCCCACAGGCCGCGGGCCTTGAGGTCGTTGACCATGTAGGCGTTGACCACGGTGAATTCGCCCGAGAGGTTCGATTTGACGAAGAGGTTCTGATAGGTCGGCTCGATGGACTGCGACACCCCACAGATATTGGAGATGGTCGCGGTCGGCGCAATGGCCATGACATTGGAGTTGCGCATGCCCTGGGCGCCAATCTTGTCGCGCAGTCGGCCCCAGTCCTGAGTGGTCGAAGTATCGACCTCGAGATACTGGTCGCCGCGCTCGGTCTTGAGCCTGTCGATGGAGTCGATCGGTAGCAGGCCCTGGCTCCACAGCGAGCCGTCATAGCTGGCGTAGCGGCCACGTTCGGCGGCGAGATCGCTGGAGGCCTCGATGGCATGGTAGCTCAACTGCTCCATGGAGCGGTCGGCGAACTCGACGGCCGCATCCGAGGCATAGGCGATGTCCAGGCCATAGAGGGCATCCTGAAAGCCCATGATGCCGAGTCCCACCGGGCGGTGCTTGAAGTTGGAACGCTCGGCCTGGGGCACCGCGTAGTAGTTGATATCGATTACGTTGTCGAGCATGCGCACGGCGGTCCGCACCGTCTTCTTCAGCTTCTCGGCGTCGAAGCGGCCCTCGGTGACGTGCTGGGCCAGATTGACGGATCCGAGGTTGCAGACCGCCACCTCGTCGGCGGAGGTGTTCAGGGTGATCTCGGTGCACAGGTTGGAGCTGTGGACCACGCCGGCATGCTGCTGGGGGCTGCGCAGGTTGCAGGGGTCCTTGAAGGTAATCCAGGGGTGGCCGGTCTCGAACAGCATCGACAGCATGCGTCGCCACAGGTCCTTGGCGCGCACACGCTTGAACAGCTTGAGTTCCCCCGTGCGGGTCATCGACTCGTATTGCAGGTAGCGCGTTTCGAAGGCCGCACCATACAGGTCGTGCAGGTCCGGGCAGCTGGCCGGCGACAGCAGCGTCCATTCGCCGTCCTCGAAGACACGCTTCATGAACAGGTCCGGCACCCAGTTGGCGGTGTTCATGTCGTGGGTGCGGCGGCGGTCGTCACCGGTGTTCTTGCGCAGCTCGAGGAACTCCTCGATATCCAGGTGCCAGGTTTCCAGATAGGCGCAGACGGCGCCCTTGCGCTTGCCGCCCTGATTGACGGCCACCGCGGTGTCGTTGACCACCTTGAGGAAGGGCACCACACCCTGGGACTTGCCGTTGGTGCCCTTGATCCAGGAGCCTAGCGCGCGCACCGGCGTCCAGTCATTGCCCAGGCCACCGGCCCACTTGGAGAGCAGGGCGTTGTCGCGGATGGCGCTGTAGATGCCATCCAGCTCGTCCGGCACCGTGGTCAGGTAGCAGGAGGACAGCTGGCTGTGCAGCGTGCCGGCATTGAACAGTGTCGGCGTGGAGGCCATGTAGTCGAAGCTGGACAGCAGCTCGTAGAACTCGATGGCGCGTGCCTCGCGGTCGTCCTCGTCGAGGGCCAGGCCCATGGCGACGCGCATGAACATGGCCTGGGGCAGCTCGTAGCGCACCTCGTCGCGGTGGATGAAGTAGCGGTCATAGAGGGTCTGCAACCCCAGATAGGTGAACTGGGCGTCGCGGCTGTGGTCCAGGGCCTCGCCGAGGCGCTCCAGGTCGAACTCGGCCAGGCGTGGGTCGAGCTGCTCGAACTCGATGCCCCGGGCGATGTAGGTTCGGAAGGCCGGTTTGTAGAAGTCGGCCATGTCCCGATAGGTGGCTTCGTCGGCGATGCCCAGGAAGGACAGTGCCTCGCGCCGCAGGTTGTCCTGCAACAGCCGCGCGGTGACATAGGTATAGCTGGGGTCCTTCTCCACCAGGGAACGCGCGGTCATCATCAGCGCCTGGGAAACGCCCTCGACGCTGACGCCGTCGTAGAGGTTCTTGAGCGAGTCCTCGACGATCCTGGTCGGTTCGACATTGGCCAGGTCCGCGCAGGCGTCGAAGACCAGGGTCTCGATGCGGCCGAGGTCCAGCGGGCGGGTGCTGCCGTCCGGCGCGGTGACATTGAGCGTCGGATGCGGTTTTTCGATAGCGTCGCCGGCAAAGGCGCGGGCGCGGGCATGCTCCTCGCGGTAGAGTACGTAGGCGCGTGCCACCTTCTGCTCGCCGGCGCGCATCAGGGCGAGCTCGACCTGGTCCTGGATGTCCTCGATATGCAGGGTGCCGCCATCGGGCAGGCGACGCAGGAAAGCCTGCTCGATGCTGTGCGCGGCAGCTTGCACGAAGTCGCGCACGCGGGAGGAGGTGGCGGCATTGTCGCCTTCCACGGCGATGAAGGCCTTGCTCATGGCCACGGCAATCTTGCTGCCGTCGAAGGGCACCACATCGCCGGTGCGCTTGATGATGCGCAGGGTCCGGGGAGCGGTAACGGAGACGGAAGGACGTTCCGGAGTTGCCGTGGTATCCATGGTGCCTTGGTTCCCTCTCAGGATGGCAACGCAGCGGTTGCCGTTATGGACCGGTGATAGCCAGCGAGGCATCGCCAGGGTGTATTCTTGTCAGCAGGGGCACCCGGCGACGCCATCGAGTATCAGAATGCCTGGTGAAAGCCGCCGTTGAGCACTTGTTGACAGTTTTTCAGAAGGTTGCTAGAGCCACATTATCTAGTGCATTTGGTTGCTTGAAACACAAGATAGTGTGCTTTATTTGGAGCTTCAAGTGGATAAGTTTGTGGATTGCCTGTGGTCAAAAAGGTGGGGCTGCACATGCCGGGAGCGAGGCCGCGTGGTTGAGCGGATGCCGAATTGCGGGTCGGTGACGGCGCTGTCCGACGGCGAGAAATTGAATTTTTTTGATGTCGTATCCCTGCGAGGTGACATTTGATCATGATCCCCGAGTCGGGCGCACGCCAGCGGCCTCGTGTCCTGGTCATCGCCACCGCGGCGTTCTCGACCGACCCGGTGACGGCCTGTCTGATGGCACTTTCGTGGGACGTCAGCGTGATCGATGATGCCTCTCCTCTGCAGCATCTGGCGGCGACGCGTCCCGACCTGCTCATTGTGTGCCGTGGCGGATCGGGAGCGGCCAGCGCGGTGACGTGTCAGCGGCTGCGGCGCGAGTATGCCGGGCCCTTGCTGGTCCTCGATGGGCAGCCCGAGGCGTCACGCGAGGTTCAGGCGCTGGAGGAAGGTGCGGATGACTATGTGGCGCATGACGTCGAGCCGCGGGTACTGGTAGCGCGTGCCGGCAGTCTGCTGCGCCGTCGTTCGGTGGTCGTGTCGCCGCCTGCACGCCTCAGTTTCCAGGGGCTGGAGATCGATGCCATGAACCGTGAGGCTTCCAGCGATAACGGGGTACTCGACCTGACCAGTGCCGAGTTCGACCTGTTGTGGTTGCTGGCCAGCCATGCCGGCAGTGTCGTGACCCGCGAGGAAATCTTCGGGCAGTTGCGGGGCATCAAGTACGATGGCCAGGATCGCTCGATCGATGTTCGGGTGTCGCGCATTCGGGCCAAGATCGGCGATGACCCGCATCAGCCGGCGCGCATCAAGACCGTGCGCAGTCGAGGCTATCTGTTCGTCCTGGACCCTTGAGCCGCCGGCTCAGGCCGGCTTGATGCCTTCCAGTACGGCAAAGGACGTCTCGCGCGCGGTGCGCAGGAAGTCTTCCATCCAGGGGGCCGAACGGGTGTCCTCGCGAATGGCCGCGAACAGGGTGCTCCAGACGCCGCTCTCGCCCAGTGCGACCGCCTTGACGTAATCCCGCTCCAGATACTCGGTCAGGGCCCAGTTGGGCAGCGCACAGACGCCTCTGCCACTGGCCACCAGCTGCATCATCATGATGGTCAGTTCGGCGGTGCGCACTTCCCTGGGCCTGACGCGGGCGGGGTCGAGGAACTGGGTGAAGACATCCAGCCGTGCATGTTCCACCGGATAGGTGATCAGGGTTTCCTCGGCCAGAGCCTGGGGGGTGACCCAGGACTGGTTGGCCAGCTCATGCTGACGCGAGACGGCGAGTAACCCTTCGTAGCGAAACAGGGGGTCATAGTACACCCCGGGCAGTGGCTGAGGGTCGGCGGTGATGACCAGATCGAGCTGTTCTCGGGCCAGGGCATCCAGAGGTTCGAAATGATGGCCGCCGGGGATATCCACCTCGACCTCCGGCCAGTGATCACGAAAGTGGTCCATGGTCGGCATCAGCCACTGAAAGCAGCTATGGCATTCGATGGCCATGTGCAAACGGCCCTGCTCATTGCCGGCCAGGCGCGCCAGGTCGCGTTCCGCCATGCGTACCTGGGGCAGTACTTGTTCGGCCAGTTCCAGCAGGCGCTGCCCGGCTCGCGTGAAAGTGACCGGCCGTGTCTTGCGCTCGAACAGCGGGCTGCCCAGGCGCTCCTCCAGATCCTTGATCTGGTGGGAGAGGGCCGACTGCGTCAGATGCACGCGTTCGGCGGCTTCGACCAGCGAGCCGGCGTCACGCAGGGCGATGAGGGTGCGGAGATGGCGTAGTTCGAGCATGGTCCTGAGTTTTGTTCATGTTGATGAAGAAAAAGGTTAGGTTGATTCAGTAATCCTGGCTAGCGGGGTTGGCAGGATTCTTTCAACTGCTCGAGTCCGCACCCTGACATTGACTCAAGTATCCAGTGCCTGCGTCAGCGGCATGTCCGGCCGCGTGCTGCGCATTGCCGAGCGTGAGTCGCCGGGCGGAGCCAATCCGCTCGGTGGCTGTTATGGTATCGGAACCATGGATCGTGAACGTACAAGGATATTTGCCATGTTCTGCATTTCCCCGGTTGTGCGCTTCGGCGCTCCCACTCTGCTGGCGCTCGGTCTCGCGGGCTGTGCGGCAGCCCCGTCGTCCTCGGAGGCGCCATCGCCGCCCAGCGTGGACAGTGGCGACGCCTCCTCCGAGACTTCGTCTGCCGACCAGGCGAGCAAGGCCCCCTTGCTGCCGTCTGCCCTGTTCCCCGGCGAGGCCGAGCGCTTCGTGGGCTGGCAGTGCGAGCCTGATCAGAGTCTGGTGACCGCCCATGGCGAAGACACATTGCGGCTCTGGTCGGCGCATGGGGCCTATCGCCTCGACCCAGCCGTGGTGGCCAGTGGCGCACGTTATCAGCAGGGCGACCTGAGCTTCTGGTCGAAAGGCAGTGAGGCGACGGTCGAGAGTCAATACGGGCGCCTGAAGTGCCAGCAGAATATGCGTCATCGCGCCCTGACCCGGGAGTCGCATCCCGGCGTGATGTTCCAGGCGCGTGGCAATGAGCCGGGCTGGATGATCGAACTGGCCAATGACAAGCCGCGTATCAGCATGTCGCTGGACTACGGCGAGCGCCAGGTGAACCTGCCCTACCAGGTCAAGGCACTGGATAACGATGCCGGTCGCGTGGTGCTGACCAGTGGTCAGGCAGCGCGGCCCTTCGAGCTGCGCATCGAGGCCGGCGCCTGTTTCGACGACATGAGCGGTCAGCCATGGCCGGCCAGGGTCACGCTGGAGGTCAACGACGAGGTGTATCGGGGCTGTGGCCAGGGCATTGCCCCTTAGGCAATGTCTGAAAACTGACTGTGCTCGGCTATACGACGTTGAAAATCTGCTCAAATTGCTCATTTACTCCTTGTAAACTCCGCATTTTCACAGATTTTCGCCTTGTCTAACCTTCGCTCGTCGACTTTTCAGAAGTGCCTAGGGAACCCCTGCTTGAATGCCTGCGCATGCAAGTTGCTGCGCTGGAGAGCCTGACTGTGTCGGCTGTGTTTTCGTTTTTGTCGAATGATAGCTGCGGTTTTTACCGCTTATCATCGACAAAAACGAATATAGAATGGTGAGCATTCTTACACGCATTGTTTGCGAAGGAGGTCACCATGGCCAGCAAGGTTCTCGTTCTGACGTCTTCCATTCTCGATGGCAATTCCAGCGCTCTGGCTGCTCATTTCCAGGCACAGCTTGCCGGGCGCGAGGACGTGTCGGTTACCACTCGTGATCTGGTGGCCGATGACCTGCCGCACCTGGGGCTCGCCGAGCTTTCCAGCTGGCAACTGGCGGCCGGGGAACGCACGGCCGAGCAGCGGGATCTGGCGGCGCGCTCCGACGCCCTGATCGAGGAGCTGTTGGCGCATGATGTGCTGGTGCTGGCGGTGCCCATGTACAACTTTGGCCTGCCGTCCCAGTTGAAGGCCTGGTTCGATCGGGTGCTGCGTGCGGGCGCCACCTTCCGCTATACCGAAAACGGCCCCGTGGGGCTGGTCGAGGGCAAGCGGGCGATGATCCTGGCGGCGCGCGGCGGTCAGTATGTGGGCACCGAAATGGATACCCAGACGCCCCATCTCAAGCACATGCTGGCGCATATCGGCATCACCGAGGTCGATACGGTGTTCGCCGAGGGGCTGGCCATCGGGGAATCCCGGCGTGAGGCGGCCATGGGTGAGGCACGCCAGGCGATCGACGCACTGGCGCAGCAGATCTGAGGCGTCGGCCAGTGAAGCATGCAGCGGGCGGCCCTCGGGTCGCCCGCGTCGTTTTCTACTCGCAGCGGGGCGGGGCCCGCACCACCCAGTGTGACGCGATGTGGTCGCTGAGACAGAAGCCGACGTCCGGCGCGAACATGCGCTCGACCAGGTGACGCATGGCGCCGCGCCTGTCACCTTCGCCGGCGGACAGCTGGCGCGTTGTCGCCAGAGGCTGCCAGCGGTCGGATTGTCGTTCGGCCAGGGCAAAATTGAACGGGTGGAAGCCGGGGAAGCCGAGCCTCAGGTCGGTGGCCACCAGTGTCTGTTGATTCCCGAGATTGACGCTCTCATAGCGCAGGAAGGGCCCGGCGAACCAGTCCAGGCGCTGCCCGGCGGCGGTGCCCAGGGCAACCGGCTCGAGTTCGGCCCCGCGCGAGAAGGTTTCCAGTTGGGGCGGGCGGGAGCCATCCAGCACGCCCACCAGGGTTTCATGATAATGCTCGCCGTCGACGACGGTGGCGCGCCACAGCAGGATGTTGAACGGCGTCGGCTGCACCATGCGCGGCGCGGCTGTCAGGCCGCGCTCGGCCAGCACCGGCTCCAGGCGGTGTTCGACCAGGCTCTTGGCCCCCAGTGCGGCCACCAGATAGACGCAGGACAGGGTCAGCCCCCAGGCCGGGGCGCGTCTGCCATTGCCGGTGAAAATGGCGATGATGATGCCGATCAGCAGGGGCAGGCTGAAGAAGGGGTCGATGATGAAGACCAGTGGCTCGGCAGCGGGCCGTACTGCCAACGGCCACCAGATCTGGGTGCCATAGGCGGTCAGGACATCAAGCAGAGGATGAGTCAGCAGGCAAAGCCCGAAGAAGGCCAGCCAGCGACCCGCACCGATATCGCGCCAGGGTGTCAGCCAGCGGCTGAGCAGCGCCAGGGTCGTCGCCAGGCCGGCGAGCATGAACAGCGAATGACTGAAGCCGCGATGCTGGGTGACATTGGCCACGGCATCGCCATAATCGATGAGTACATCCAGATCCGGCAGCGTGCCGAGGACGGCGCCGAAAAGCACGGCGCGCCGCCCCAGACGCCGGCCCAGTACGGTGCCGCCGATGGCGGCGCCCAGGGCCGCCTGGGTCAAGGAATCCATGGCAGCGTTACCTCGTGTGCGCCCAGGGCGGATGGCTGGCGAGGATGCGTGCCTGCACCGGGCAGGTATCACGATGGGCGCCGGGCAGGTAGCCCGTGCTCATCAGGAACTCGCCGACGATTTCCGGACCGGTAAAGCGGAAGGTGCGCTTGAACAGCTTGACCCAGTCGGCATGCGGCAGGGGATGGTGGTGGTCCAGCCAGGTCTGGAAGCTGTTATGCTCCCGCCGCAGTTGCTGGATGACGTTGGCGTTGTGGATGGCGGCATCGACCTTGAGGCGATTGCGGATGATCCCGGCATCGCTCAGCAGTCGGCTCCGCTCGTCCTCGCCATAGGCGGCGACCCGGTCGACGTCGAAATGCTCGAAGGCCGCCCGGAAGGCCTCGCGCTTCTTGAGCACGGTCAGCCAGGACAGGCCGGCCTGGTTGATTTCCAGGATGAGCCGTTCGAAGAGGGCGTCGTCATCCTCCACCGGGAAGCCGTATTCGTGGTCATGGTAGGGGCCGTGAAACGCATGGCCCGGGGCCAGGTCACAATAGTCGCTCATGAAGTATCGCTCATGGGGTAAAGGTCGCGTCGCGAGAGTGGCGGATCGATGACAGAATGCCCCGAAAGTCGCTTACTGTGAACAAGGAGATTTTCATGCAATACCTGCACACCATGGTGCGTGTCGCGGACCTCGAGGCATCCTTGCACTTCTACTGCGATTTGCTCGGCCTCCAGGAAGTGCGTCGCAAGGAAAGCGAGAAGGGGCGCTTCACGCTGGTGTTCCTGGCGGCGCCCGCCGACGAGCCACGCTCGACGGAGCAGCAGTCCCCGGAACTCGAGCTGACCTGGAACTGGGATCCCGAGACTTACACGGGCGGTCGTAACTTCGGCCATCTGGCCTATCGTGTCGATGACATCTATGCGTTGTGCCAGCACCTGCAGGATAATGGCGTCACCATCAATCGGCCGCCCCGGGATGGCCACATGGCCTTCGTGCGCAGCCCGGACGGTATCTCCGTCGAGCTGCTGCAGGCGGGCGAAGCCCGGGAGCCCAGGGAACCATGGGCCTCCATGGACAATACCGGCAGCTGGTAAAGGAACCTCGAAGATGAACGCCGTTTTACGCCATGTTTCGTGGCTGACGCTTCTGGTCATGGGCCTGGGGTTGGCTGGCTGCGCCAGTGATGCGCCGACCTCTTCCGTGGAATCCTCAGAGGAGGTGGCGGGGCCGGTGGTCGGGCCGCGCTGGAATCTCCTGCTGGTAGGTACCAGCGAGCGGCTCGACCTCTCGCCCACCCCCTACTTCCAGATCGGCGCGGATGGCCGGGTCAGCGGCCATGATGGCTGCAATGCCTTCAAGGGCAATGTCTCGCTGGGCGACAACCAGCGCATCGAGTTCGGCCAGCTGGCCTCGACGCGCAAGGCCTGCCCGGACATGCAGGACGCACGGCGGGTCACCGCCCTGCTCGATGACGCCTACCGTTATTTGATCGATCACGATCGTCTGACCTTTTTTGGGCCGGATCAGCGTGTGCTGGGCGGCTTCCGGCGCGTCGACTGATTCGGCCATCCTGCCGCCCCAATAAAACGGCCGCCCCGAGTCAGGGCGGCCGTTGATGCCTCCGGGGTTGGCTTCAGGCCGGGGCTCGTCCTGAGCGTGGCGCCTCAGTAGAGCAGGGCAAACAGCTTGCGCCGATAAGTCACGGTCAGAGGGTGATCCGCGCCCAGCGCATCGAAGACACGCAGCAGCGTCTTGCGGGCGGCATCCTCGCCATAGGCGCGATCCGAACGCATCAGCGCCAGCAGGCCTTCGAGCCCGGCTTCGTATTGACCGTCGGCCACCTGACGCAGGGCGCGTTGATAACGGGCCTCGCTGTCATCCCGTTCGCCCAGCGCCGCGATGTCATCCGCCGACAAGGCTTCCTCGCCGAACTCGATGCTGGCGCGTACGCCGCGCGCCGGTGCGGCATCGCGCTCTTCCGGCGGCAGGGCATCGATCAGCTGGCGGGCCTGTTGCGGCTCGCCATCGGCGACCAGCGCGCGTGCCAGCTCGATCTTGTAGGCATTGTGATCCGGCCATTGCTGAGCCAGTTCCTCATAGATACGCCGCGCCGTCGCGCTATCGCCGGCTTCCAGTGCCGCGGAGGCCTGCTCTTCCGGGCTCTGCTGCGCGCCCTCGGGGGCCTGGAAGTACTTGCCCAGCCAGTCACGGATGGCCTGCTCCGGCTGCGCGCCCTGCAATTGATCGACCAGGCCGCCCTGACTGACCAGCTTGACGTCAGGCGCCTCCTGGACGCCCAGTTGGCCGGCGATATCCGCATTGTCGTCGATATTGAGCTTGCCCAGCAGGAAGGCGCCATTGTGCTCGCGGGTCAGCTTCTCCAGCACCGGCAGCATGTTCTTGCTCTGCTCGGAAGCCGGCGACCAGCAGGTCAGCAGTACGGGCACCTGCATGGACATCTCGAGCAACTGTTGGATGTTGCTGCGGTCGACATCGAGGATCAGGTTGGCATCTGACTCTTGGTTGGCGCCCGCATTGGCGCCGGTATCCGCGTTGCCGTCCGATGAAAGCGGCTCACCGGTACGAGGATCGACGATTGCCATGGTGTTCAGGCCTTGTGGGTGTTAGTGAGTTTGTAGGCAAGATGCGGGTCGGATGGGCAGGATTCAAGGGGGAGCTGCGAGAAACGGGTGGTGAGTCACGAGCTACGAGCTACGAGAAACGAGCTAAGAGAAGCGAGCCGCGAGAAACGAGCCGGGCAGCAGGAGCGAACCGATGACCTTCGGATCAGAACTCGCGGCCCCGTCGTGTGGTCACGCTTCTTGCGTGCACACAAAAAAGCCGATTCCCTGAGGAACC
>NZ_BJOC01000047.1 GCF_006540005.1 Halomonas halmophila
GAACGGCATCCATGGAAAGAGCGCGAATGGCATTGGCCAGTTCGAAGCGGGTTGGCATCAAGTTGCTCCTCGCCTGCGGCGGTAGTCTACAAACACCCTCCGGCCGGGGCTGGCCGGGCATTTAGCTGGCTGTAAGCGCCGCGAGACGCGGCGACGCGGCCAAATTCGAGCGCTTATTGTCGCCGAGATGCAGGCTACCTTCAAATTGTCGCACGATCCGTCCGGCCATGGGCGAGGTTGCTAGGAAGGCTGGCAGCGAAAGTGTAGAATTTACCCCCGATAAATTGCCCGGGCCATGGCGCAAGCGCCGCCCGCGGCCTGCGTCGCCGCCTGCCCCGGCAGCATGCCCTGCCGCCGTCATTCCATTATGTAGAGGGTCGAGGACGCCATGAGCGAATACTCCCTGTTCACCTCCGAATCCGTTTCCGAAGGGCATCCTGACAAGATTGCCGATCAGATCTCCGATGCGGTGCTGGATGCCATCATCGCCCGCGACAAGCATGCCCGCGTGGCCTGCGAGACCATGGTCAAGACCGGCGTGGCGATCGTCGCCGGTGAAATCACCACCTCGGCCTGGGTCGACCTCGAGGATCTGGTGCGTCGCGTCATCCTGGATATCGGTTACACCTCGTCGAAGGTCGGTTTCGATGGCGAGACCTGCGGGGTGCTCAACCTGATCGGCAAGCAGAGCGTGGATATTGCCCAGGGCGTCGATCGCGCCAAGCCGGAAGACCAGGGTGCCGGCGACCAGGGCCTGATGTTCGGTTATGCCACCGACGAGACCGAGTCTTACATGCCGGCGCCGATCCACTACTCGCATCGCCTGGTGGAGCGGCAGTCGGAACTGCGTCGTCAGGGCGTGCTGCCCTGGTTGCGTCCCGATGCCAAGAGCCAGCTGACCTTCCGCTACGATGACCAGGGCAAGCCCTGTGCCGTGGATGCCGTGGTGCTCTCGACCCAGCATGACCCCGAGATCGATCAGCAGGAGCTGCGCGACTGCGTGCGTCGCGAGATCATCGAGCAGGTGATCCCCGCCGAGTGGCTGACCGAGTCCACCCAGTATCACATCAATCCGACCGGCCAGTTCGTTATCGGCGGCCCGGTGGGCGACTGCGGCATGACCGGCCGCAAGATCATCGTCGACACCTACGGCGGTACGGCGCGGCACGGGGGCGGCGCCTTCTCCGGCAAGGACCCGTCCAAGGTCGACCGCAGTGCTGCCTACGCCGGCCGCTATGTGGCCAAGAATCTGGTCGCGGCGGGGCTCGCCGAGCGCTGCGAGATCCAGATTTCCTACGCCATCGGCGTCGCCGAGCCGACCTCGGTGTCGGTCAACACCTTCGGTACCGGCAGGATCAGCGATGAGCGCATCGTCGCACTGGTGCGCGAGCACTTCGACCTGCGCCCCAATGCGATCACCCGCATGCTCGACCTGCAGCATCCGATGTACCAGCTGACGGCGGCCTATGGTCACTTCGGCCGAGAGCCGTTCGAGCATTCCTATACCTGGACCGACACCAACGGTCAGGAGCAGATCGAGACCTTCACCGCCTTCCCTTGGGAGAAGACCGATCGCGCCGCCGACCTGCGAGCTGCGGCCGGCCTGTAAAAACGCCGCCTCGATATCTGCCATGGCGTCGCTGTGACGTCGTCGATGTCGCACGGCGCCTCGCGTGCCCCATGCTAGGTTCGAAGCCAGAAGCTGAACACGGGTAACAGGCGGGGAGGCGGTCATGGGGCGGCGGATATACCGGTCAGGATGTTGCCTGGTGCTATGGCTCTGCTGGCCCTTGACGGGGCTGGCCGAGTGTCCGCCCTGGTCGCCGGAGCGTGGCGAACGCGAACTCGCTGCTCTTCAGGAGCGACTGACAGCCTGGAACCGTGCCTATCGTCAGCATGGCCGCTCGTCGGTCAGTGATGCTGTCTACGACCAGGCTCAGGCAAGGTTCGAGACCTGGCAGGAATGTTTCCCCGCGGCGGTGGTGGCGCCTGCCCCGGGCGTTGCCATCAGCGATGCCCCGCCCGTCGACAAATCAAGTGCAGCCCTGGCCGACGGCCGCTTGCGGCATCCCGTTCCCCAGTCAGGGCTGATCAAGCTGGACGACGTCGCAGCGGTCGAGGCCTGGCTGCAACGCCGCGATGATGTCTGGATGCAGCCCAAGGTCGATGGCGTGGCCGTGACCCTGGTGTATGAGCAGAGCCGACTGCAGCAGGCCATCAGCCGCGGCGATGGTCGGGCCGGTCAGGACTGGACGGCGACGGCGCGTCGCATCCCGGCGGTGCCGGACCGCTTGCCGAGCGAGCAACGTCTGGTGCTGCGCGGTGAGCTCTATCAGAGGCTCGACGCGCATGTGCAGGCGAATCAGGGGACGGCCGGAGCCCGCAGTAGGGTGGTTGGCTGGATGGCCCGTGACCGGCTGGCCAATGCACAGGCCGAGCGCATCGGGCTGTTCGTCTGGGACTGGCCCGGTGGACCGCCCGCGATGCGCAAGCGGCTGGCCCGGCTGACCGAGCTGGGCTTACCTGATACCGCGCGCTGGACGCGGCCAGTCGAGTCGCTACGCGCGGTTCGCGATCAGCGCGAACATTGGCATCATACTGCGCTGCCCTTCGCCACCGATGGCCTGGTACTCAAACAGGGACGTCGGCCTGGGGCGCAGTCCAGGACGCAGGCGCCGCCGGACTGGGCGGCGGCCTGGAAATACCCGCCACGTTCGACGCTGGCCGAGGTGCGTGGCGTAACCTTCGAGATCGGCCGCACCGGTCGCATCACCCCGCTGCTGCATTTGCGCCCGACGTCACTGGCTGGGCGTACCATTCGCCGCGTGTCCGTCGGTTCGCTGGCGCGTTGGCAAAGGCGGGATATTCGCCCGGGCGACATGGTAGCGATCAGCCTGGCCGGACATACGATTCCGCGGCTGGATAGCGTCGCCTGGCGAGCGGCTGAACGACCCACCGTCACGGCGCCGTCTCCAACGGAATACCATGCGTTGAGCTGCTGGCAGCCTGAGCCGGGCTGCGAGGGCCAGTTCCTGGAGCGTCTCGCCTGGCTGAGCGGGGAGCAAGCACTGGATATGGCGGGTGTCGGGCCGGGGACCTGGGAATCACTGGTCGAGGCCGGGCTGGTAACGCGGCTGCTCGATTGGATGGGGCGCTCCGCCGAGTCGTTGCAGGCGGCGTCGGGGATCGGCGAGGTACGCGGGCGGCGCCTGGCAGCTCGCTTCGCGGCAGCGCGCCAGCGCCCCTGCCGTGCCTGGCTGGAAGCGCTGGGCGCGCCGCCCGGGGCCCTGGCCGGTGTTGCAGCGGGTGACCGCGTCAGCTGGGCCGAGCTGGCGTCACGACGGATGTCGCAATGGCAGGCCCTGCCCGGCGTGGGGCCGGTGCGCGCGCGTGCCCTGCGCGACTTCTTCCGTCACGCCGAGGTGCGCCGGCTGGCGGCTCGGCTCGAGAAAGTCGGTATTGCGGGCTTTTAGCGTCTACTTGAGAGGGCGCCACCCGGCTGCCTATATTGAGTGCAGTCCTGCCCAACAACGAGGTGCCTCATGAATCAGCCCGCTGTGACGGTTTCCAATGGCGTGGATTATCGAGTTGCCGATATGACCCTGGCCGATTGGGGGCGGCGCGAGATGCGCATCGCCGAGACCGAAATGCCCGCCCTGATGGCCATTCGTGCGCGCTATCGCGACACTCAGCCCCTGGCGGGGGCCCGCATTGCCGGCTGCATTCACATGACCATCCAGACCGCCGTGTTGATCGAGACGCTGGTCGATCTTGGCGCCAGTGTGCGCTGGTCCTCCTGCAACATCTTTTCCACCCAGGACCATGCCGCCGCCGCGATTGCGGCCGCCGGGATTCCGGTCTTTGCCTGGAAGGGCGAAAGCGAGGAAGAGTTCTGGTGGTGCATCGAACAGACCGCCGAGGGTCCGGACGGTTGGCGGCCCAACCTGGTGCTCGATGATGGTGGCGACCTGACCGCGCTGCTGCATGACCAACGCCCCGAGCTGCTCGATGCTATCCACGGTATCAGCGAGGAAACCACCACCGGCGTGCATCGTCTGCTCGACATGTGCCAGTCAGGCACGCTCAAGGTGCCGGCCATCAACGTCAACGACGCGGTGACCAAGTCGAAGAACGACAACAAGTATGGCTGTCGCCACTCGTTGTCGGATGCGATCAAGCGGGGCACCGACCACCTGCTGGCCGGCAAGCAGGCGCTGGTCATGGGCTACGGCGATGTCGGAAAGGGTTCGGCGGCGTCGTTGCGTCAGGAAGGCATGATCGTCAAGGTCGCCGAGGTCGACCCGCTGTGCGCCATGCAGGCCTGCATGGATGGCTTCGAGGTCGTCTCCCCCTACCGTGACGGCCTCAATCAGGGCGAGGCGAGCCTCGACCGTGACCTGCTGGCAAGGATCGATCTGGTGGTCACCGCAACCGGCAATATCGACGCCTGTGACGCGCCGATGCTGCGCTGGCTCAAGCCCGGCGCGGTGGTCTGCAACATCGGCCATTTCGACAGCGAGATCGATACCGCCTACATGCGTCGTCAATGGCACTGGGAAGAGGTCAAGCCGCAGGTCCACAAGGTCTATCGCGACAGCGCCCCGGATGACTACGACCCCGAGAGCCGCGACTACCTGCTGTTGCTCTCCGAAGGCCGTCTGGTCAACCTGGGCAATGCCACCGGGCATCCGTCACGGGTGATGGACGGCTCCTTCGCCAATCAGGTGCTCGCCCAGATCCACCTCTTTGAAGCCGGCTTTGCCGCCCTCCCGGACGCCGACAAGCCGGTTGCCCTGGGCGTACGGGTACTCCCGCGCCACCTGGATGAAGAAGTCGCGCGTTACATGGTCGAAGGCTTCGGCGGCGTGATCACCCGCATGACAGACGCCCAGGCCGACTACACCGGCGTACCCGCCGAAGGCCCCTACAAGAGTCAGGGGTATAGGTACTGAACCGGGCTGCGCCCGGAGCTGTAAGCTTGAAGCTGGAAGAGCGCGGCTAATGCCGCTGGAAGAATGAAGAACGGCGCTTCGCGCCTGGAAGAGGGAAGAAACCCCTTGATGCCACACATCCTGGCCTCAAGCCTGGCTTCTTCCTTCTTCCTTCTTCCTTCTTCCTTCTTCCTTCTTCCTTCTTCCTTCTTCGAGACACAACATCGTCATCTCTTCGCCATGGGGTTTTCATCGCTTCTCGTCATGCTGGTTCGGCATCGATTGGAGAGAGCCTCATGTCGAATCCCGTGTCCGTGCGTACCCTCTTTGTCTCCGACATTCATCTGGGCACCCGCGATTGTCAGGCGGAGCTGCTGGCGCGGCTGTTGCGGCGAGTGCGTCCGGAGCGGCTGTATCTGGTCGGGGATATCGTCGACCTGATCGCCATGCAGAAGCGGGCGATCCTGCCGCCGGCGCAACAGCGTCTGGTGGCGCGTCTGCTGCGGTTGGCACGCAGTGGCTGCGAGATCATCTACATCCCCGGCAACCATGATGCCGCCTTCCGCCGCTTGAGCGGCCTCAAGGTCCACCGTGTACGCATCGAACGGCGCATGGTGCATGAAACCGTCGACGGTCGGCGTCTGCTGATCAGCCACGGCGATGAGTTCGATACCCATGTGCGTATCGCGCCCTGGATGCTGGCGCTGGGCGACGGCATGCACCAGTTCGTGCTGGCGCTCAATCGCTGGTGCAATCGCGGGCGGCGCCTGTTCGGCATGCCTTACTGGTCGCTGGCCGCTGCCCTCAAGCGGCGCAGTGGTGCCGCCCGACGTTATGTTATGCAGTTCGAACAGGCCGCTTTGCACCAGGCGGCTCGCGAAGGGCTGGACGGCTATGTCGGTGGCCATATCCACAACGCCGGCTTCCGCGCCCGTGACGGCGTGCTCTACTGCAACGACGGCGACTGGGTCGAGCACTGCACGGCGCTGATGGAAAACCATCACGGCGGCCTGCAGTTGATTGATTGGCAGGGTGAGCTGATCGAGCGCGAGCCTCCCATGGCAAGCGCGCCGCTACCCGAGCAAGTCGAACTGCCGATGGCCGGTCGGGCTTCCTGATTTCAGCCACTCACCAATGGCAGCATCCAGCCCAGGTAGAGCGGGATCAGCAGCGGGGCGGCGAGGGTGGTGATCAGTACGGCGAGGGCACCCTTCTGAGGGGCGATGCCGAGTTCCATGGCGACCACCACCACATTGGCGGCCATGGGCACCACGCCGATGAGCAGCAGGGCCATGGCCAGATCCGCCGAGATACCCAGCGTGGCCTGCAGGCCGAGAACCACGCCCAGTGCCAGCAGTGGCCACAACAGATAGCGGATCGCGACACAGGCGCCGATGAAGCGCCAGTCGAACTGGCGTAGCGAGATGCGGCCCAGTGTCATGCCGATGATCATCATGCCCAGCAGAGTGTAGGTCGGGGGGAAGACCTCCAGCCCCTCCATGACCGCGTCGGGCACATCGGTGCTGAGCGCCTCGACCAGCAGGGCCGCGAGGAAGGCGTAGATCAGCGGCAGACGCAGGATCTTGACCAGGCTCTCGCGCACCGAGAAGCGACCACGGGCGCTGAGGTAGAAGCCCAGGGTGAACTCATACAGGGTCACGCCCAGCACGCCGAACAGGTAGAGCGTGACCCCGCTGGGCGGGAGCAGCACCAGGGCGACGGGCAGGCCGAAATAGCCGGTGTTGCCGGTGCCCGCCGAGAAGGCCAGGACGGCACTCTCCTCGGCCGGCAGTGCCCGTCGCGCCACGATGCTGATGACCAGGGCGATCAGGCAGGCCGTGACGAACAGCGCCAGGGTGATCAACAGGTAGCCGGGTGTCGGCCCACCGAGTACCAGGCCGCGAAAGAAGGTCAGCGGCGCGATCAGGTAGATCAGCAGGGTCGCAATCGGACGTGGATCGATGGCGAGGCGGCGCGCGGCCAGCCAGCCCAGCCCGACGAAGGCCAGCAGTGTCCACAGAGGGCCCATCAGGGTGTCGGGGTCCAGCTCAGCCATCCTTGTGTCACCCTCTTGGCGTCGATTCGGGCCTCTATCATGCCTTGGCGGCCGGCGACTGTCAGCGCATGGCGTCGTGTCGATTTTTTTAGAGCATCAGGTTATAGTTGCGCCGGTTTTTATATGAAGCAGAATGATGACGACCTGCGCATCTTTCATTGGTGCCGACGTTCGCGAATCGTCACAATGGCCGCGTCACCGATACACAGCAGAGGAGCTTGAGATGAGCGCGCAACAGCACCCGATGGGCATCAGCTTTGAATTCTTCCCGCCCAATACCGAGGCCGGGCGCGACAAGCTGATGCAGGCTCGGGATGCCCTGGCGGCGCGCGATCCGCGCTTCTTCTCGGTGACCTTTGGCGCGGGGGGCTCCACTCAGCATCGTACCCTGGATGCCGTCAAGGCGGTGCGCGAGTGTGGCATCGACACGGCGCCGCACTTGTCCTGCATCGGCAGCGAAAAGGCGCAGCTGCGCGACCTGTTGACGCGTTTCCGGGAAGACGGCATCAAGCGCATCGTCGCGCTGCGCGGTGATCTGCCCTCCGGCATGGGAGGCGTGGGGGATCTGCGCTATGCCAACGAACTGGTCGAGTTCATCCGCGAGGAAACCGGCGATCATTTCGAGGTCGCCGTGGCGGCCTATCCCGAGTCGCATCCCCAGGCTCCCAGTCTGGACCGCGATCTCGAGAACTTTGCCCGCAAGATGCAGGCCGGTGCTGATATTGCCATCACCCAGTACTTTTTTACGGCGGACGCCTACTTCCACTTCGTCGAACGGGCGCGTGCCCTGGGCGTCGAGGCACCGATCGTGCCGGGCGTCATGCCGATCACCAACTACACCAAGCTGGCGCGTTTCTCCGATGCCTGCGGCGCCGAGATTCCGCGCTGGATCCGCAAGCAGCTCGAGGCCTATGGCGATGACAGCGCGAGCATCGCGGCCTTCGGGGAAGACGTCATCTCGCGGCTCAGCGAGCGGCTGCTGGATGGCGGCGCGCCGGGCCTGCACTTCTACACGCTCAACCAGGCCGAGCCGACCCTGAAGGTGTTGGATAACCTGCGCTTTTGAGCTGCCGTGAACGCGGTCTGCACAGCCACGGACTGAGGTGAATCAGCCTTCGAGGATGGAAAAGGGCCCCGCCGGTTCCCTCGGCAGGGCCCTTGTATTTGGCGACCGATACGGTCTTCTAACGCTAGAGCGTCCAGCTGGATAGGCGTCGACAAGTCTTCGCGAGGGCGCTGTGAACCCCTCCCTGGGCGCTACATCCGCCCTCCCTGGGCGGATGACCCTCGCTTCAACTTGTCCCCGCCTATCTATCCGGGCTGTGCATGCCCGTGTCCATCCTCAGAAAGTGACTGGCCTCAGCTCGTGGCGGCGGTCCGTGTGCCGCCATCGCCGCGGCCGCGCTGCATCAGGAAGAGCGCGATGCCGATGGCCAGGCCGGCCACATCGGTGAGCAGGCCGCCGTAGATCATGCACAGCGAGCCGATCAACATGACCACCCGCTGCCAGGCCTTCACCGGGCCGAAGAACCAGCCCTGCACGGTGGCCGACAGCAGCACGATGCCCAGGGTGGCGGTCAGGCCGACCCGCAGGATCTGCAGCCAGGAGCCTTCCATCAACATGGCCGGGCTGTAGAAGAACATGAAGGGCACGATGAACGCCGCCAGACCGATCTTGAACGACGCCACCGAGGTCCCCATGGCGCGGTCACCGGAGATGCCGGCCGCCGCATAGGAAGCCAACGCCACCGGCGGGGTGATCGCCGAGACCACCGCGAAGTAGAACACGAAGAAGTGTGCCACCAGCGGCTGGATGCCGATCTCGATCAGGCCCGGTGCCACCACCGAGGCCGCTACCGCATAGGCGGCCGTGGTCGGCATGCCCATGCCCAGCAGGATCGAGATACACATGGCGAAGAACAGCGCCAGCAGCTGGCTGACCCCGGCCAGGCCGAGCAGCAGCGAGGAAAAGCGCGCCCCCACGCCGGTCATGCCGATGACCCCGACGATCAGGCCGGCGCAGGCGCACACGGCGATGATCTGGATCGACATGCTACCGGCCAGCTGTAGTGCCCTAAGGATGGCGCGGATACCCATCTTGTGCGGCGACAGCCAGCTCACCACGGCTGCCGACGCGATGGCGAGAGTGCCGGCGCGGATCACCGAGTAGCCCATGAACAGCGCGGCGATCAGGATGATGATCGGCGCGAACAGGTAGACCTGCTTGACCAGCTTCGAGAACAGCGGGATCTCGTCCTTGCGCATGCCGCGCATGCCCTTGCGGGCCGCCTCGAAGTCGACCATGCAGTAAATCGACAGGAAGTAGAGAATGGCCGGAATCAGCGCCGCCACGGCGATCTCGGTATACGGGATGCCCGTCACCTCGGCCATGATGAAGGCGCCGGCGCCCATGATCGGTGGCATGATCTGCCCGCCGGTGGAGGCAGCGGCCTCGATGGCCCCGGCACTGCGCGCCGGATAGCCGACTTTCTTCATCAGCGGGATGGTCAGCGACCCGGTGGAGACCACATTACCGGCGCTGGTGCCGTTGATCATGCCCATCAGGCCCGAGGCGAAGATCGAGACCTTGGCCGGGCCACCGCGCGCGCGCCCGGCCACGGCAAAGGCAAAGTTGACGAAGTAGTCACCGACCTTGGAGGCCTGCAGGAAGGCAGCAAAGATGATGAACAGGATGATGTAGGTCGACGAGACCGCGGTGGTCGGCCCGAGGATACCGACGCCGGTGTAGACCTGGCTGAAGAAGCGGCCCACCGAGAGCCCCGGGTAGCCCAGGAAGCCGGGCAGGTAGGGGCCGGCGAAGACATAGCCCAGGAAGATCAACGAGATGATCACCAGGGCGAGGCCGGCCACGCGCCGGGTCAGCTCGAGGATCAGCAGCGAGCCGGCGATGGCCGCGTAGGAGATCCCCATGGGCGCGAAGGAGGTGCCGGTCGAAGCACGCAGTGGACTGTTGAACATCACCAGCAGGTAGCCGGCCACGGCCATGGCACAGATCATCAACACCAGGTCGGCGGGAGAAAGGCGGTCACGGACCTGTCGATAGCTCCATGACACCAGGATGCCTGCCACCGTGGCCAGGATCAGCGGATAACCGAAGTGCCAGGCTTCGATCGCCGGTGCGATACGCATAGCGCCGGCACTCATCTCCTGATACATCATCACTACCCGAATCAGGGCGTAAATGGCAGGAATGAGCAGCGCATAGCTCAGCCAGCGCATCCAGGTGGCCGAACGACGCTGGTCGTCGTCGGCAAACTGCGTGCCGGCATACAGGCCGAATCCCAGAATGAGGGCGCCGGCGATGTGCAGAATACGGAATGACCAGGTCTCGAGCGGATACAGGTTGAGCGAAATCAGATGGAAGAGAGTGTAGGCAATGGCGAGGCCGCCGAACAGCAGCCATTGCCAGCCGCTGTAGAGGCGCCGGTTGGCCTCCACGGCGATATCGTCGACACCTTCGGCATTGATGGCGTGAGGGTCGTCGGTGGCGTCGTCACGCGAGTCGGGATTATGAGACATGAGAACACCCTTGGGTGTGGAACGAAGGAGCAGGCAGAAGGCCCCGTACCGGCGTGGGCGGTACGGGACTGAAGCACGGGAACGGGTTTACAGCTTCAGGTCGTCTGGAATCTCGTAGCCGTTCTCTTCGTACCAGCGTACAGCACCGGGATGGAAGGGCAGTACGGTGTTGTACTTGATGTTCTCGGGAACACTGAACTTGGCGCTGCGATGGATATCCATCATCTTGTCGTTGTTTTCCATGCTCAGCTTGGTGATCTCGTAGACCAGGTCTTCGGGCAGGTCGCAGCCGGCGATGGTGAAGTTCCACATGGCCACGGAGCGAGCATCCTCCTCGAGGGTCTGGTAGGTGCTGGCCGGAATCTGGAACGGCGACACCGGGAACTCTTCGAGAATCTGGGTCTGCTGCTTCTCGGTGAACTCGATGAGATTGACGTCGGTCTGCACCTCGAGCTGGCTGATGGCCGGGACCGGGATGCCGGCGGCGAAGGCGATGACGTCGATCAGGCCGTCCTGCAACTGACCGCCCAAATCGGTCCAGCCACCGTTGCGGCGATCGAAGTTCACGCCCAGCTCCTTGAGGATCTTGGGGAAATAGGTGTCGGAGGTGGAGGCCGCCGGGCCGAAGCCGATGCTGGCACCGTCGGGGATGTCGGAGATCGACTCGATGCCGCTGTCGGACAGCGCGGCGATGGTGAATGGCGTCTCGTACATCGGGAAGAGCGCGCAGACGTTGTCCATCGGCACGCCCGGAGCCAGAACGCTCTTGCCGGCCACGGCATCGGCGGCCGGGCCCATGGTGGTCAGGCCGAGGGCGACTTCGCCATTATGCACGAGGGCGAGGTTCTGGTTGGGGCCGCCGGTGACCTCGCCGCCACCGGAGAGACCCAGTTCATCGGCGATCAGGTTGGCCCAGCCGGAGCCGTAGACGAAGTAGGTACCGCCCTGACTGGCGGTGCCCACAGTGAAGTTGTCGGGCCAGTCGTCGCGATCGGCCTGGGCCGCGGCGGTGACCAGCATGGCGCTGGTCAGGGTGCCGGTGATCAAGCAAGTCTTGAGAGTCATGGCGTGTCTCCCTCTGTTCACTGGTTGTTCTTGCGGGTGGCGGGGCCGGCCTGTGGGCCGACCCACGTGATGCCCTATACGAATAGCAAGAGGTGTTCCAGATACGGGGTAACGCCTATTAGTCAGTGGGTTACGATTTTAATGTGCGACGAAAGTGGAAGAAAAACATGCCTGCCGGGGCCGAGAGTTCGCACATTGCCGGATCGTGGCTGTGCGGATTTCCGCACAGCCAGCCTTAACGCTTCGATGGCCCGGGGTCGAGAATCCTGACGGGCTGCAGGTCATCCTGGGGCGAGGCCGGCGCCGTCTGCGACTGGCTGATACGGGTATCCAGTTCGGGGGGCGTTTCGTCCTCGATGGGCAGTTGCTCGAAGAAGTCGCAACTGACGCAGTCCCGGTAGCGCATGCCGTTCTGCTCCCAGGTACGAACACGGTCCATCGCGGCGCAACGAGGGCAGACGGCGCCGGCGATAAAGCGTTTCTGGTTGGCCATACGGCCTCCTGATGATGCAGCGCCGGGCAGCTCCCGGCGCTTGTCGGGTGAAGCGTTGATTCAGGCGGCGCGAATGCCACTGTGTCGAAGCAGGGGTTCGACGCTGGGCTCGCGCCCGCGAAAGGCCCGGAACAGCTCGGCGGCATCCTGCGAACCGCCCCGCTCGAGGATCTCGGTGCGGAAGCGGCGCCCGGTTTCCGGGTCGAAGATGCCGGCCTCCTCGAAGGCGCTCCAGGCATCGGCCGAGAGTACCTCGGCCCACTTGTAACTGTAGTAGCCGGCGGCATAGCCACCGGCAAAGATGTGGCCGAAGCCGTTCTGGAAGCGGTTGAAGTTGACCCGCGGTACCACCGAGACCTGGTCGCGCACTTCGTCGAGCATGGCCTGGATGTCGGCGGCGCTGGGCGCCCCGCTCTCCATGTGCAGGCGGAAGTCGAACAGTGAGAGCTCGAGCTGGCGCGCCATGCCCATGGCGGACTGGAAGTTGCGGGCGGCCAGCAGCTTGTCGAACAGCTCCTGGGGCAGCGGCTCGCCGGTATCGACGTGGCCGGCAATCAGGTCCAGGCCTTCGCGTTCCCAGCAGTAGTTCTCCATGAACTGGCTGGGCAGCTCCACCGCATCCCAGGCCACGCCATTGATGCCGGAGATGTCGGCGACGGTCTGGCGCGTGAGCATGTGATGCAGGCCATGACCGAACTCGTGGAAGAGGGTGGTGACCTCGTCGTGGGTCAGCAGTGCCGGCGCGTCGCCCACCGGGCGCGTGAAGTTGCAGGTCAGGTAGGCCACCGGCAGCTGTAGCGTACCGTCTTCCTCGCGACGTACCCGGCATTCGTCCATCCAGGCGCCGCCACGCTTGCCTTCGCGGGCGTAGAGGTCCAAGTAGAAGCCGGCGATGGGGGCGCCGTCCTCCATGATGTGGAAGAAGCGCACGTCCGGATGGTAGCGCGGCGCTTCGTGATCCTCCGCGAAGGTCACGCCATAGAGCTTCTCGACCACCTTGAAGAGGCCATCGACCACCTGCGGCGCCGGGAAGTAGGGGCGCAATTGTTCGTCGGAAATGGCAAAGCGCGCCTCGCGCAGCTTCTCGCTGGCGTAACCCACGTCCCAGGGCGCCATCTCGTCGAGCCCCAGGTGGTCACGGGCAAAGCTTGCCAGCTGGTCGTATTCCTCGCGTGCCTGAGGCACGGCCCGCGCGGCGAGGTCGTCGAGGAAGCCGATGACCCGCTGAGGCGATTCGGCCATCTTGGTGGCCAGCGAGTAGTCGGCATAGGTGGCGAAGCCCAGCAGTTCGGCCAGTTCCTGACGCAGCGCGAGAATTTCCGCCATCACTGGCGCATTGTCGAAGTCGCCGGCGTTGGGGCCGGTCTCGGAAGCACGGGTGACGAAGGCGGTATAGACCTCGCGACGCAGTTCGCGATCGTCGGCGTGGGTCATGACCGGGAAGAAACTGGGGAAGTCCAGGGTGATGCGATAGCCCGTCAGGCCCTTGGCCTCGGCATTGGCGGCCAGGGTGTCGCGGGCGCTCCGGGGCAGTCCGCCCAAGCGGCTGTCGTCCTCGAGGACCAGCTGCCAGGACTGGGTGGCGTCCAGTAGCTGGTTGGAGAAGGTGTTCGACAGGCTCGACAGGCGGGCCTGGATCTCGCCGTAACGCTGCTTCTTGTCGACTGGCAGGTCGACGCCGGCCAGGCGGAAGTCGCGCAGGGCGTTGTCGACGGTGCGGCGCTGGCCGGCGTCGAGCTCGGCCCAGCCCGGGCCGTCCTTCAGGGCCTGCCAGGCACGAAAGAGGCCTTCGTGCTGCCCCAGCCAGGTGGTGTAGTCGGAAAGCATGCCCAGGCTCTGCTCGTAGGCGTCACGCAATGCCGGATTGTTCATGGTGCCATTGAGGTGCGACACCGGTGACCAGGCGCGTGCGAGGCGGTCGTTGAGGGCTTCCAGCGGTGCGGCTAGGGACTCCCAGCGTGGCGCCTCCTGCTCGGCACGCGCCACCAGGGCATCGATGGCCCGGCGGTTTTCGGCGAGCAGGCTCTCGACTGCCGGCACCACGTGCTCGGGCTGTATCTCGGCGAAGGGGGGGAGCGAGTGGGCTTCGAGCAGTGGGTTGGTGGACATGCGCACCTCGATAGATGATGGAATTGCCGTGAAAGATGCGGGCGCCGCGGACGGTTTTCAATGTGCACGGGCAATGGGCGCATGCATCAGCGCTTGCTAGACTGCGCGCCTGCCGAGTCGCCGGGTTGGCCTCGGGTCCATCGGCTTCCTCGATGCTGCCCAGGCCTGGCGACGCCTTCATCCCGATCGGAGAGACATGATGAACGAAACCCTGGAGCGCTGGAGCAGCCGCCGTGCCTTCATCCTGGCGGTGACTGGTGCGGCGGTCGGGCTGGGCAATATCTGGCGCTTTCCCTACATTACCGGCGAGAACGGCGGCGCCGCCTTCCTGATGCTGTATGTCGCCTTCGTGGTACTGCTCGGCGTGCCGGTGATGATGGCCGAGATCCTGGTCGGCCGGGCCGGCCGTCGCAGCCCCATGCAGTCCCTCGCGTATCTGGCCAGCGCCGCATCGGCCAGTGGTCACTGGCGCTGGCTGGGGTTGTTCGGCGCCTTGACGGTGTTTTGCATACTGTCCTTCTATTCGGTGGTGTCGGGCTGGTCGATCGAGTTTCTCAGCCAGTCGCTGCGAGGTGAGTTCGTGGGGCGCAGTGCTCAGGAGATCGGGGCCGGCTTCGATGCGTTTCTTGCCAACCCGGCCCGCATGGCGGTCAATCACAGTCTCTTTCTGCTGATGACCATGCTGGTGGTGGCCGGCGGTGTCGCCAAGGGGCTGGAGCGGCTCAACAATGTGTTGATGCCGCTGCTGTATCTATTGCTGCTGGTGCTGGCTGGCCATGCGGCCACCACCAGCGGCTTCACCACGGCACTGGCCTGGCTGTTCACGCCTGATCTTTCGGCGGTCAGCCCGATGGTGCTGGTGCACGCCATGGGGCATGCCTTCTTCACTCTGGCCGTGGGGGCCTGCGCGCTGATGGCCTACGGTGCCTACATGCCCGATCAGCAGAGCCTGCCGCGTGCCGCGGCCTCGGTGGCGGTGCTGGACGTGGGCGTGGCGCTGCTCGCCGGTATCGCCATCTTCTCGGTGGTGTTTTCTCAGGGCATGGACCCTGGTCAGGGGCCCGGCTTGATGTTCGTGACCCTGCCGGTGGCGTTTGCCGACCTGCCGTTCGGAGCCTTCTGGCTGTCGCTGTTTTTCCTGTTGCTGTTGCTGGCGACCTGGACGTCGTCGATTAATCTGGCCGAGCCGATCGTTGCCACCCTGCAGGGCTGGGGACTGGGTCGCGGGAGGGCAACGGCGGTAGTCGGCCTCGCCGTCTGGGCCCTGGGGCTGTTGTCGGTGCTGTCGTTCTCGACCATGGCCGACGTCGAGGTGCTGTTCGGCATGAATGTCTTTGCCCTGGTCAGTACCATTCCGCCGGAGATCTTCCTGCCCGTGGGCGGCCTGCTGATCGCCATCTTCGCCGCCTGGGTGATGCCCGAGACAATCGCCCGGCACGCCCTGGGGGTCGGGCCTGGTGGCTTTCGCCTGTGGCGTAACCTGGTGCGCTGGGTGTCGATCCCGCTGACGCTGGTAGTATTGGGGTCCGGTCTACTGTGAGTCACCGATGTATCTTGATGAGGGGAGAGGCATGATGAGCGATTCGGTCACGCTGCGCGCCTGGAAAGGCATGACGCCGCATCTCGGCGAACGCGTCTATATCGATCCGCAGTGCATGGTGCTGGGCGATGTCGATCTGGGTGACGACAGCTCGGTGTGGCCCATGGCGGTGGTGCGCGGCGACATGCACCGCATCCGCATCGGGGCACGTACCAGCGTGCAGGATGGCAGCGTGCTGCACATCACCCATGCCAGTGATTTCAACCCGGATGGCTTTCCGCTGACCATCGGCAATGAGGTCACCATTGGTCACAAGGCGATCCTGCATGGCTGTACTCTGGGCGACCGCATCCTGGTCGGCATGGGAGCCATCGTCATGGATGGCGCCGTGGTCGAGGATGAGGTCATCATCGCCGCCGGCGCCGTGGTGCCGCCGGGCAAGCAGCTGGCCGGCGGTCATGTGTATGCCGGCAATCCGGCCAAGGCGCTGCGGCCTCTCAAGGACAAGGAGCGCGCCTTCTTTGCCTATACGGCCGGCAATTATGTGAAGCTCAAGGACGAGTATCTGGCCACCGTCGAAGGTTGATCGCGGAGCCAGCCGCTGCAGTGACTGGGAACCTGCCGGAAAATCGCCGTAACTGATTGTTCTGCATGAGGCCTGTGCGCGATAATGGATGTTTATCCAGTGATCGAGGTATCCGCGCATGGCGAATTTTGGCACCCATATCAGCGTGGCGGCCGGCAGTGGCTGCGTACTGGCGCTGGGGGGCTGGCACTTCGGTCTCTGGACCCCATGGCAGGCCTGGCCGCTCATGCTGTTGACCACGCTGGGCGGCATTCTGCCGGATATCGATTCGGATCATTCGCATTCGGTACGCCTGGTGTTCGGCCTGCTGGCCTTCATGTCGGCCGCGGCAGGCGCCTGGCTGCTGCAGTCGCAACTGGCCTTCAGCTATTGGCTGATGGCCTGTGCCGGCATCTATGCCGGGGTGCGCTATGTGCTGGCCCCGCTCTTCAAGCGCTGTTCGGTGCATCGCGGCATCTGGCACTCGCTGCTGGCGGCCGTCTTTTTTGCCTGGACGGGTAGTACGCTGAGCCATGCTGCCCTGGGGCAGCCGTCGTGGCTGGCCTGGACGCATGGCCTGGCGCTACTGGTGGGTTGTCTGGTGCATCTGACGCTCGATGAGCTGTACAGCGTCGACCTGGAGGGCGCGCGCCTCAAGCGCTCCTTCGGGACCGCCCTCAAGCTGTTCGATTATGACAGACCCTGGCGTGCTGTCGCGCTGATCCTGCTGATGCTGGCCATGCTGCCGTGGTTGCCGAACTGGATGGGCCTGCAGGCGGTGGGGCAGCAGTGGCTGGCGCTCTGGCCGAGCTGAATGGCGCTCTTCACAATCCCTTCATGCTTTGCTCATGAAGCTGTCAGCTGTGGCGTGTAACATGATTGGTTCATCTGTTGGGGGACTGAAGCAACGGCAGATAGTCCCTCTACCCTCTTGAGCCAGGAGCCAGAGCCCATGAGTCAGGACATGAGCATCAGTGATGTGCTGCAGCGCCTGCAGGACGAGGCGAAGGCGGGCAATGTTGCTGTGGGCACCCTGGTGGATGCGCTCAATTCCCGGGGCTTTGGTCCGCTGCTGTTGGCACCGGCGCTGGTGGCCATGCTGCCCACCGGCGGTATTCCGGGCGTACCCACTATCTGCGGGGTCCTGATCTTTCTGATTGCCATTCAGGGGAGTCTGGGGATGCCATCCCCCTGGGTGCCGAGACGCTTGCGCCGTCTGGCGATTCAGCAGCAGGCCCTGATCGCCACGACCGAGCGGGCCATGCCGGTGGCTCAGCGCCTCGACCGCTGGTTTCGGCCGCGCCTGATCGCGTTGACCCGTGCGCCGGTCAGTCAGGTAGTGGCGTTGTTCTGTGCCGTCAGCGGACTGGCAATGATCCCCCTGGAACTGGTTCCGTTCGCCAGTGGCATCCCGGCACTGGCGGTGACGCTGGTGGCGATCGGCATGAGCACCCGCGACGGCGCCATGGTGGTACTGGCGGCCCTGGCCATTGCCGCTGGTGGAGGCCTGCTCATCCTGCTGGGATAACCGGTGGTGCGGCGGCTGCTCCTGTCATGCGCGGCACCTCGCCGCCCGGGCTCAGGTTTCCGTGTGCCGATAGTGCTCGGCCTTGAGGTCATGGCGGCGCAGCTTGTCGTAGAGCGTCTTGCGCGGCAAGCCGAGGTTTTCGCAGACTTCGGTGACATGGCCGTGGTGGCGGGCCAGGGCCTGGCTGATCAGCTGTTTCTCGAAGAGTTCGACCTGCTCGGGCAGGGACAGGTCGCTACCTTCATGGTCGACGCCTTCCATCAGCATGCCCAGGTGGTAGTCGCAGGTGATGCCGAGCAGCACGTAGCGTTCGGCCAGATTGCGTAGTTCGCGGGCATTGCCGGGCCAGTCGTGGGCCATCAGGGCCGAGACGCCGGTGGCATCCAGGGGCGGCGCCTCCATGCCGCTGCGGCTGGCGGCAACCGCGGCAAAGTGCTGGAAGAGTAGCGGGATGTCCTCGCGACGCTCGCGCAGCGGCGGGAGCGGCAGGGTGACCACGTTGAGCCGATAGTAGAGGTCCTCGCGGAACTCGCCGGCTTCCGCGGCGGCCTTCAGGTCCACCTTGGTGGCGGCGATGACCCGAATATCCAAGGCAACCGGCTGGTTGGAGCCTAGGCGCTCGACGCTGCGCTCCTGGAGCACCCGCAGCAGCTTGACCTGCAGGGACAGCGGCATGGATTCGATCTCGTCGAGAAAGACGGTGCCGCCGGCGGCATGCTCGAACTTGCCGATGCGACGCTCGAGGGCTCCGGTGAAGGCACCCTTCTCGTGACCGAAGAGTTCCGATTCGATGGTGCTCTCGGGCACCGCGCCGCAGTTGATGGCGACGAAGGGGTGGCCGCCCCGTGGACTGCGCTCGTGGATGGCGCGGGCGGCCAGGTCCTTGCCCGTGCCGGTCTCGCCGAACAGCAGGACATCGGCCTCGACCCGGCTGATGCGCTGGATCATGGCGGCCAGTCGCTGAATGGCCGGAGTGCGGCCGACCAGGCGTGGGCCGGGGGCCGATTGCTGGGCTTCAAGCTCGGCCTTGAGGGCCCGATTTTCCAGGCTCAGGCGGCGCTTGTCGCTGCCTCGACGCACGACCTCGACCAGGCGTTCGCCGGCAAAGGGCTTTTCCAGAAAATCCCAGGCACCTTCGCGCATAGCCTCCACGGCCGTGGAAATGTC
This sequence comes from Halomonas halmophila, assembly GCF_006540005.1. Lineage (GTDB taxonomy): Bacteria > Pseudomonadota > Gammaproteobacteria > Pseudomonadales > Halomonadaceae > Halomonas > Halomonas halmophila. Next base: position 18,995 of record NZ_BJOC01000047.1, read on the forward strand.
GCCGTGGCCGGTGATCAGCACCACCGGCAGGTCCGGGTCGCGGCGGCGAACTTCGCGCAGCAGGGCCATGCCATCCATACCCGGCATGCGAATGTCACTGACCACCACGCCGGGATAGTCGGTTTCGAGTGCCGCCAGGGCCGCTTCGGCACTGGCGTAGCATTGCGGCCGGTAGCCGGCGAGCTCGAGTGTCTGGCCGGCGGAAAGCCGCAGGTGGGCTTCGTCATCGATGATCATCACCGGTAGCTCGGTGTTGTCATGCATGCGGGGGTGGCTCCTCGGTGGCTGGGCGGGCCTGCGGTCCCGGGTCACGGGGCAGGGTAATGGTAAAGAGGGCGCCGCCGCCATCATGGTGGCCGGCCTCGAGGCGCCCGCCCAGGTCGTCGATGATGCGTCCCGAGATGGACAGCCCCAGGCCCAGCCCGCTGCCGCTTGACTTGGTGGTGAAGAAGGGCTCGAAGACACGTGACAACTGTGAGGCTTCGATGCCCGGGCCGTTGTCCGCCACGCCCACCTGGACCTGCTCGCTGCCGGCCTGGATCGTCAGGGTCAGCCGGGGCGCCGCAGTGTGGGTCATGGCCTGGAGCGCATTGCCGATCAGGTTGACCAGGACCTGTTCGAGCCTCACCGGATCGGCGCGAACTCAGATATCGTCGGCCGTCCAGTCGCGCTCGACACTGACGCCGAGCTCGTTGAGACGCGCCTGGAAGAGTCGCAGGGCATAGTCGAAGCAGGAGGGCACCGAGACGCTGGTCAAGGTATCGCCGCTCTTGCGCGAAAACTGGCGCAGCTGGGCACTGATCTCCGACATGCGGTCGGTAAGCTCGATGATCTGTTCCAGGTTGGCCGCGGCGGTATCGGTTCGACCCCGCTCGATGAAGGCGCCGGCGTTTTCGGCATAGGCGCGAATCGCCGAGAGTGGCTGGTTGAGTTCGTGATTGATGCCGGCGGCCAACTGCCCGAGCACCGCCAGCTTGGCGGCCTGCACCAGCTCGTCGCGGGTTTCGCGCAGGCTCTGTTCGGCGCGCCGACGCTCCTCGATTTCATCGGAAAGGCGCTGGTTGGTGGCCACCAGGTCCTGGGTACGGGTCGCGACGTTGCGTTCGAGTTCGTCGCGGGCCTGGGCCAGGGTGCGCCGTTCGCGCTCGGCGAAGCGTTCGCGCTCGCGTCGCAGTCGCCAGCGTTGCCAGCCGATGCCGACACCCAGGGCGACCAGTCCATAGAGGCCGCCGGCCAGCAAGGCTAAGACCCACTGGGCGTTCACCACCGGCGTGATCGGCTTGAGAATGTGCATGTCCCATGCGAAGTCGCGCATGGACCGGGTCAGGCTCAGGTAGCGGGTGTCGGCGAGCGGGCCGGAAGCAAGGTTGACCAGGCGCGTCTGCTCGGCGAGTCGTTCGAGCACCTCGATGCCGGCATGTGGCAGAGGGGCATTGCCATAGCGGCGCGAGGCATGGATCGCCTGGCGTTGGCTTTCGCTGAGGGGCTGCATGGCCGCCAGTCGCAGACCGGGCTGGCTGGCCATGAAGATGATGCCGTCCTGGTCGGTCACCAGCAGTTCGGCATCCTGCTCGGCCCAGCTGCGTTCCACATCACTCAATTGAAGCTTGATCACCATGACGCCGGCCGGTCTGGCGGAAGGGTTGACCTCGTCCAGCCAGACCGGGGCCGAGAAATAGTAGCCGCGGTCGCCGGATTGCGAGCCCAGTCCGAAGAAGCGGCCGTTTTTCCCGTCCATGGCGTCCTGGTAGTAGCGCCGGTAGGCATAGTTCTGGCCGATGAAGGTGTCCGGCCGGTGCCAGTTGCTGGCCGCCAGGGTATTGCCCTGACGGTCCAGCAGGTAGATGTCGGAAACGCCGGCAGTGGCGCGAAAGCGATCGAGCAGCAGGTTGAGCGGCATGGGGTCCTGGCCTCGGGGGTTGGCCAGGAAGCGCTTGACCAGCTCGCGGGAGGCGAGCAGCTCGGGCAGATAATCATGACGCGACAGGTGGCCCGCCAGGCTGGCGGCGGAGAGCCGCAACTCGTTCTCCGCGTCATGGCGCAGATCCTGAAGTGCCTGTTGGCGTGCGACCTGAGCGGTCTGCCACATGCAGAGGGCCAGCCCGGCCAGGGCCAGGCCGATCAGCAGTGGCCGCCAATGGCGTCGTCTGTGCCTCGCCGGCATGCTCACGCCACCGAGGCCGTCTGTGATGGGCGGTGGCGCGGCGGACGCGGTGCGCGGCTTGTGGCGTCGTGTGGTGCGAGCATGCCTTCCTCGATGAACAACAGTGGGTCATGGTTGCTGCACTCGCGCAGCGGCGTTGACCCCGTGGATATGCCACTCTAACGTTTTCCTTGTCACTCGGTAATCTCGTGCTGCCTGGTGTGAGGGTCATGCCGGCGAGGTCATCGCCGAGCTGACGGGATCCCATGGCAGCGTGAGGGCCATGGTCTCGCCCTGCGCGACACAAGGAGCTTCGGATGAGTGCCACCCCTCGGGCAGCTGCCTATCAGGCATTGAAACATGCCTTGCGCGACCATCTGCCGGCGGCACGCTTGATCGACGATCCGCTGCGCACCCTGGCTTATGGCACCGATGCCAGTTTCTATCGCTTGATCCCCCGGCTGGTGGTGCGCGTCGAGAGCGAGCCCGAGCTGCAGGCGGTGCTGGCCGAGTGTCGACAGCGTTGCTTGCCGCTGACCTTCCGCGCCGCGGGAACCTCGCTGTCGGGGCAGGCGCTGACCGATTCGGTACTGATTCAGCTGGGCAAAACCTGGCGTGACGCCGAGGTGCTGGACGGCGGCGACTCGATTCGTCTCGAGCCCGGGGTGATCGGGGCGCGAGCCAATGCCCTGCTGGCGCCCTTCGGGCGCAAGATCGGCCCCGACCCGGCGTCGCTCGCGAGCTGCATGATCGGCGGCATCGCCGCCAACAATGCCTCCGGCATGTGCTGTGGCACGGCGCAGAACAGCTATCAGACGGTCGAGGACATGCGGGTGATCCTGCCCGACGGGGCATTGCTGGACACCGCGGATGCCGCCAGCGTGGCAGCGTTTCGTGAGCATCACGCCGACCTCCTGCAACAGCTCGAGGCGCTGGCGGCCGGGGTCCGGGCCAACACGACCCTGGCGGACCGCATACGCCACAAGTACCGCCTCAAGAACACCACCGGCTATGCGCTCAACAGCCTGGTGGACTTCGCCGACGGCATCGAGATTCTCAAGCACCTGATGATCGGCTCCGAAGGCACACTGGGCTTTATCGCCTCCATCACCTATCGCAGCATGGTCGATGAGGCCAACAAGGCCGCGGCCCTGGCGCTGTTCCCCGACATGGCCGCGGCCTGTCGGGCGACCATGTTGCTCAAGCCGACGCCAGTGTCGGCGGTAGAACTCATGGATCATGCGGCACTGCGCTCGGTGCAGGGCATGCCGGGGATGCCGGCAGCCCTGAATGACCTGCCGGAGGGAGCGACGGCACTGCTGATCGATGTGCGGGGTAGCAGCGAAGCGGAGCTCGAGGCGCGTCTGGGACAGGTTCAGGACGCCGTGGCGGATGTCGCGACGCTGTCCCCCTTGAGCTTCACCCGCGACAGCACCACCTATGGCGCCTATTGGAAGGTCCGCAAGGGGCTGTTTCCCGCCGTGGGCGCCGTGCGTGACAATGGCACCACCGTGGTCATCGAAGATGTGGCCTTTCCCATCGATCGCCTGGAAACGGGTGTCGCTGCCCTGAGCGGCGTCTTTCAGCGGCACGGCTATGACGATGCCATTCTGTTCGGCCATGCCCTGGACGGCAACCTGCATTTCGTCTTCCCGCAGGGCTTCGAGAAGCCGGGCGAGACAGAGCGTTATCAGGCCCTGATGGATGAGGTCGCCCAGCTCGTCGGCGTGGAATATGGCGGCTCGCTCAAGGCCGAGCATGGCACCGGTCGCAATATGGCGCCCTATGTCGAGCTGGAATGGGGTCGTGATGCCTATCAGCTGATGTGGGACATCAAGACGCTCTTCGACCCTGAAGGCTTGCTCAATCCCGAGGTCATGCTGAGTCGTGACCCCGGTCTGCACCTCAAGAATCTCAAGCCGTTGCCTGCCGCCGACCCCTTGATCGACAAGTGCATCGAGTGCGGCTTCTGCGAGTCCGTCTGCCCTTCGAAGCAACTTACCCTGACGCCGCGCCAACGCATCGTGGTGCGTCGCGAACTGGCACGCCTCGAAGCCCTGGGAGCGGCTCGTTATCCAGAGGACCAGGCGCGCCTCGCAGAGCTGCGTGACGCCTACCAGTACCAGGCAGTGGACACCTGTGCCGCCGACGGGCTCTGTGCGACTCAGTGCCCGGTGGATATCAATACCGGCGACCTGATGCGCGCTATGCGCCATGATCAGAACAGGCATCAGACACGCATGGCACGGCTGGCAGGAGGACACTTTGCCAGCATGACCCGTGCGGCCAGAGGTGTGCTCAGACTCGCCGGTTGGGGACGCAAGCTGATGGGGGACGCCGGCATGCAGGCCATGAGCCAAGCGGCGCGCAAGGCCAGTGGTGGCCGGATCCCGGCATGGCGGTCCGGCATGCCGGCGGCGGCCCCGGTGCGCGTGCTGGATCGGCGCTCTTCCGGTCCAGCACGGGCCGGCAAGGTCGTCTACCTGCCGTCCTGTGCCACGCGCATGTTCGGGACCGGGCGTGACCCTCAGGAAGAGCGTTCGGTCATGGAAGTGACCCTGGCATTGCTCGACAAGGCGGGGTTCGAGGTGGTGGTGCCCAGTGAGGTGTCATCGCTGTGCTGTGGCATGGCATTCCAGTCCAAGGGGCAGTTCGAGGAGGGGGACCGCAAGGCGGCCGAAGTGGAACGGGCATTGCTGGCTGCCAGCGAGAATGGACGCTGGCCGATCCTGTGCGATACCAGTCCCTGTACCCTGCGGCTGGAGGAGCGGTTCGAGTCGTCGCTGGTGGTGCATGATCCGGTGGCGTTTGCCCATGACCAGTTGCTGGCGCGCCTGGATATCACTCCGTTGCCCGAGCGCGTTGCACTCCATGTCACCTGCTCCAGTACCCGCATGGGACTGGGCGACAAGTTTCATGCCCTGGCGGCCGCCTGCGCTCGTGAGGTCGTCGTGCCCGAGGGCATCGATTGCTGCGGCTTCAGTGGTGACAAGGGCTTCACGGTGCCGGAACTGAATGCCTCGGCGCTGGACGGGCTGGCGTCACGGGTCGCGGGCTGTGATGCCGGCTACTCCAACTCGAGGACCTGTGAAATCGGCCTGACCGAACATGGCGGGATTCCCTACCGCTCGATCCTCTCGTTGCTGGATCGCGCCAGTCGTCCGAAACCCTGAGACGGCTAAACCTCAATCGCCGCAAAAAATCC
>NZ_BJOC01000048.1 GCF_006540005.1 Halomonas halmophila
GCTCTCCGCTCTGGGCCCCTGGGCGATATCCTGCCGGCTGAGCACGACGACGTCTCGCGGCCACCACTCCGGATGCTCATCGCGCACGAAGGCCAGCAGTTTTTCCCTGACGTTGGCCTCGGCCATCCAGCTGGAAATCGGGTTGGCGGCCATCAGGTAGCAGGAGATGACCTGCGAGTGAGCATTCTGTGCCGTGACGCAGCAGAACAGCTTGTGGTGCTCGATGATGTCTTCTTCCTGCTTGGCGAACTCGATGAACTTCTCGCGAATCTGCTCGATATCCGCGCTCAGGTGCAGCGTCAGCTCCACACAGCGATATTCCTTGGCTTCCTTGGCGGACATGTTCTCGAACGGTTTTGACGCGAAGTACATCACCGGTACGATCAGCCGGCGCTCGTTCCAGATCTTCAAGCGTATGAAGGTGAAGAAGATGCCTTCGACGTGACACCATTGCCCTTCGAAGTACACCAGATCACCTACCCGGACCGGCTTGGCCAGCGAGAGCTGAAAGGACGACAGGATATTGCCGAGCACGGCCTGGCCGGCGATACCCACCAGCACGGCCAGCACGCTGGCCGAGGCCAGGATCGAGAGCCCTAATGACTCGAAGAGCCTGACCTGACCCAGGACATAGATGGTCACGACGGTGACCGAGACCAGGATGACCACACGACGGATGGCATACAGGGTGGTCAGCAGTTTGCGGTCGTCCTGGGACTTGGTGTCATCGATATCGCCCACCATGCGTCGTGTCATCTTGAGCATGATGGTATCGACCAGGCGTAGCGCCATGGCACCGGCGCCCCATGCCAGCACGGCGAACAGCAGCACCCTCAGGGTGGTCGTGGCCACCGCTGAGAAGGATACGATGTAATTGAGCATGGCCTGGGTGACGAGCGACATCACGATCAGCGCCATGGGCACGCGAATCTTTTCGACGAAGATGCTGCGCGACCCTGAGGGTATCAGCGGCTTGATGGTGCCAAGCAGGGAGTGCACCCCCTTGCCGATCATGGTAATCGTCAGCAGTACCAGGGGCAGGGCAATCCACTCCCAGATCTTCAGCAAGCCCAGCGAGGCTTTCAGGCGCTCGGGTATGTACTTCTCGAACTCGCGTGGGCCGTAAGTTTCGTAGAGTGCCGGAATACCTGCCACGCTTTCCGGCGTGACCAGCCATACCGGGCTCGCATCGCCGGCCTTGTAGCGGCCCAGGCGAATGTCGTACCTGTGGTCCTGCGTATCCAGGGATGCCAGCTCGACGGTGCGTCCGGCAGGCCGGGCCTGCGAGCCCTGACTCCCACTGACACTGCCATCCTGGCGGCTGGGCAGCTCGGAAATCTGCAACCACTTGCCGCGCTGCAGAATCGTCGCCAGGCGTTCGGCGAGCTGGGCACCGCGTTTGCGTTGTTGTGGCGGGGACAGGTCGTTGAGGTTCAACACATGAGCTGCGGCCTCGAATTCGCCCTGCTCGGTGAGGTTGCGAAAGGTGCGCATGGCCTCACGCGGCGTGCGTCGGTCGACCAGCTCGGGAGCCTGACCCAGCCCGCTATTGAGGGCGTCTACGCTATACCAGCCCTGTTTACTGGCACCGTCCTGGGCCACGGCGATGCTGGTACTGGCCAGCAGGAACACGACCAGCATCAACCACTTCTGCCATCGAACCATGTGCTTCATCTCTGTTTCACCGGCCTGTTCCGAGAGTTCGTCCGCGAGTGCCACGAATCATCCCAGTCGCTCGGTGGCGCGTCCAGCGACTCGCGAGGGTCTGCCCCCAGTATCGATTCGGGTAGTTTCACGTGAAGCGAGGCAGGCCTGAGCCCGTTCCATCATCAAAACGATGGATATCATCCTCCCCCAGGTAGTCACCACTCTGCACCTCGATGACCACCAATGGCATCAGGCCCGGGTTTTCCAGGCGATGGCGGTAACCGACAGGGATATAGGTGGACTCATTGGTTCGCAGGAGGAAGTCACTGTCTTCATTGGTGACTCTGGCCGTGCCGCTGACGACTACCCAGTGCTCACTGCGATGATGATGCATCTGCAACGAGAGAGAGGCCCCGGGCTTGACTTCGATGCGCTTGATCTTGAAGCGGTGGCCTTCCTCGAGCACCGTGTAGGTGCCCCAGGGTCGGTGTACCTTGCCTTGGTGCCACTGGTATTGGCTGTCATGGGACGCCAGGCGTTCGGCAAGTTGCTTGACGTCCTGGCTGCGATCCCGGTGAGCCACCAGCAGGGCGCCAGGCGTATCCACGATCACCAGATCTTGTACGCCGAGTGTCGCGGTCAGTGCATGGTGGCTATGGATGTAACAGTCCTGAGTGTCTTCCATTTCCACGTCACCCTGGACACGGTTGCCTTGTGCATCGGCAGGCGTGAGATCCGCCATGGCCTGCCAGGAGCCGATATCGCTCCAGCCTATATCACAGGGCACGACCGCTAGCTTCGAAGAGTGCTCCATGAGAGCGCAATCAATGGAGTCGTTGGCCAGTGTGGCAAAGTGCTCGGGGTCGAGTTGCGCCACGCTGTGCTTTTCCCCCTCACTGTAGCGGGCAGCACCCAGGGCCGCCTGAGTATGCTCCAGCAGGGCAGGGGCATGCTGTGCCAGCTCTGCCAGTAGCGTTGCGGCGGTAAAGCAGAACATACCCGAGTTCCAGAAGTGTCGGCCACTGGCCAGGTAGTGTTCGGCCGTGGTCGGGTCCGGCTTTTCGGTGAAGCCCAGTGCCGGCTGGATGGGCGATTCAGCCGGGTGGAAGGCTTCACGGACCTCGATATATCCGAAGCCGGTCTCGGCGCGAGTCGGTGTGATACCGAAAGTCACTAACTGATCATCGGCCGCCGCCACGGCAGCATGCTTCACCGCCTCGGCAAAGGCAGACTCATCGCTGATCCGGTGATCGGCGGGTAGCACCAGCAGCATGGCGTCTTCGCCATAGCGTTGCTTGAGCTCCAGCGCGGCGGCACAGATGGCGGGGGCAGTGTTGCGTCCGCAGGGCTCCAGCAGGTAGTGCAGCGGTTGCTGAGGCGCCAGGGCCTGGTATTCATCCTCGGTACGAAAAAACAGCTCGCGATGCGTGACCGTCGTGACACTCTCCATGCCATCTTCACCACAGGCGAACTGGCCACGTTGATAGGTCTGTTGCAGCAGGGAGGTTGCGCCGTCCAGCCGCAGGAAGGGCTTGGGGTGTGCCTTTTGTGAGATTGGCCACAGTCGGGACCCGGAACCGCCCGCGATGATGACGACATGCATGTGGTGGCCTCCGCTATGGGATGGACAGCCCAGGAGGATGGCCTGGGTGGTGCGCTTCCCGACAGCTTACAGGCGAATGTCCTTGAGCTGCAGCACGGATTCGAGGATGCGCCTGAGTCGTGCGACTTCATTGGCGAGGCTCTCGCCTGCCAGCATGCCGACCCCCAGCACCAGGCCGCGACGCTTGTCCCGGACGCTGCAGAAGGGGCTCAGTGGGCGAACGATGAGGTGCTCCTGCAACAGGTGCCGAGCAACGCGCTCGTCGTCGAACTGCGGGTCGAGCTGAACACACAGGCTGATGCCCCGTGAGGGCGGCGATATCTCGATGACGCCTTCGATCGAGGCCAGTTGATCGTGCACGACCTGCTGGCGTCCCAGATAATCACGCTGCATGCGGAGATAAATGGCATCCAGGTCGCCATCGGCAATGAATTGCGCCAGAACGGCTTGGTCGAGCATGCGTCCTTCGCGAAACACCTCGCTGCGCAGCCGGTTCATGACACCCGCCAGTGCCTTGGGTACCACCAGATAGCCCAGCCTCAGCCCCGGAAACATCAGCTTGGAAAACGAGCCGACCAACAGGTGATGACTCGAGGCGGGGTCGAACAATAATTGGGCATCTTCATGGCCGCTGAATTCGTAGTCGTCCTCGATGATGTAGGCAGGTTGAGCTGCCTGGCATAACGCCAGCTTGTGATCCCGGCAGGTCGGTGTGCTCAGGGGATAGTGATGAGTGCCGGTGAAGTAGGCGAGTTGGATAGGGTGGTCGGTCAAGTCCTCCAGCGTATGCCCAGATTCCGGGTACCAGCGGACTCGTTCGGGCAGCATGCCCATGGCGGTGAAGACGTTGCGGGCGCCCCAGTAGCAGGGCGACTCCATCAGCACGCGTTGCCCGGCATCGGCCAGGGCAATGGTGCATAGCTCAAGGCCGTGATGGGTTCCCTCGGTGATGATGATCTGTTGGGTATCGCAGTCGATATGCCGCCAGCGGCGCAGCAGATCGCGAATCTCGCGCTTCAGGGGGCCATAGCCGCCACTCGAGTAGGACAGCAGTAGCGCGTTCTGTGGCACGGTCACGCTGGTATATAGCTGGCGCCACTTGCGCATGGGGAAGCGGGCGATGTCGGGGATGCCGGGGACGAAGGCGCCGCTCTGGATCAGACCGGCGCCTTTTTCGTCCAGCACGGCCTGAGCACGTGCGGAGAGCGGCACCGAGTGCTCCGGCGCCACGTTATCGCGTGGCAGGCCGGCCGGGTGAGGGCGGCGCGTCCAGGTGCCCTGGCCATGACCGGTATGCAGATAACCATCGGATATCAACGACTTCATGGCCCTGGCCAGGGTGTTTCTGGCCACCCCGAGCGCGTCACAGAGGGTGCGGTGCCCCGGCAGTCTGGCGCCCAGCGGCCAGTCATGGCGCACCACCTCGCGCAAAGCCAGCTCCAGGCGGATCTGCTTGCCGAGGCTCTCCGGCTGACGAGCGTAGCGTTCGATCAGTGGTGGGAGGGGGGCTTGTTCCATGGCGAATCACCGGACGAGACCTTGGGAATCGCTGCTTAAATGCCTGCGCATGCAAATCGCTTCGTTGCGCGGTGCTCGAAAGCTCGCCTAACTATCAGTTATGTCTCGCTTTCTGTGCTCCGTGCGCCTTGCGCTTCACTATGCTCGGCGATTTATTCAGCATTTCCCTTGCGGGCTGGCATGACCGTATTGTCGGGCATAGAGGCTTGATTATCCGTCTTTCCTGTCCAGTGGTCTAGTCAAGGCCAGAAGTGGTCCATACCTGCGGGACGCCCACTGCTGCTAGCTTGGCGCCGCTGTCACTAAAAAGCTGCCAGAAGAGCTTTGATTGAAAATCAGGAGCGTCACATGTCGCGTATGCATGTCCAGATGTCAGATTTCCTCGAGCGTTTCGTGGGTCCCGAGCGGCTGGTGCCGGCTCGCATTGGCCGGGAGTGGCGTGCAACGGGCGCGTCCTTCGCCGTCACCAATCCGGCTACTGGCGAGTGCCTGGCGCGGGTCGCCGAGGTGGGTGCCGAGGGTACCCGGGATGCCATTGCCGCGGCCGAGCTGGCCGGCAAGGACTGGAAGAGTGTGCCGGCTAAGCAGCGGGCCACCCTGCTGCGGCGCTGGTTCGACCGGGTCATGGCCTATCAGGAAGACCTGGCGCAACTGATGACGCTGGAGCAGGGCAAGCCGCTGGCCGAGACGCGCGGCGAGGTGGCGTATGGCGCTTCCTTCATCGAGTTCTTCGCCGAAGAGGCCAAGCGCGTGGCCGGTGAGACCCTGCCCTCGCACGGTGCCGACAAGCGTTTGATGGTACTGCGTGAGCCGATCGGCATCGTGGCGGCCATCACGCCCTGGAACTTCCCTCTGGCGATGATCACGCGCAAGTGTGCACCGGCCCTCGCCGCCGGTTGCCCGGTGGTCATCAAGCCGGCGGAAGCTACACCACTCACGGCCCTGGCGCTGGTCCAGCTGGCGCTGGAGGCCGGCTTGCCGGAGGGGTTGATCAGTGTGGTCACCGCCGAGACGCCGGCGGCCATCGGCGAGGTGCTGACCACCGATCCGCGTGTGCGCAAGGTTTCCTTCACCGGCTCGACGCCGGTGGGCAAGCGCCTGATGGCTCAGTGCGCGTCCACGGTCAAGAAGACCGCTATGGAGCTGGGCGGCAACGCACCCTTCATCGTCTTCGATGATGCCGACCTGGATGCCGCCGTTGAGGGCGCCATCGCCTCCAAGTTTCGCAACGCCGGCCAGACCTGCGTGTGCACCAATCGCTTCCTGGTGCAGGACGGCATTCACGATGCCTTCGTCGAGCGCCTGGCGGCGCGGGTCGCCGAGCTGTCCGTCGGCAATGGGCTGGAAGAGGGCCACCAAATCGGCCCGCTGATCAATGCGGCGGCAGTCGCCAAGGTCCAGCGTCACGTCGCGGATGCCGTGGACAAGGGCGCGACCCTGGTGTGCGGCGGCCACCCCCATGCGCTGGGGCACGGCTTCTTCGAGCCGACGGTATTGAGTGGCGTGACCACCGAGATGGCGGTGGCCGTCGAGGAAACCTTCGGCCCGCTGGCGCCGGTCTTTCGCTTCACGGACGACGCCGAGGCCATCGCCATGGCCAATGATACGCCCTTCGGCCTGGCGGCCTATTTCTATGCCCGCGACTACCGGCGTATCTGGCACACCCTGGAGGCCCTGGAGTACGGCATGGTCGGTGTCAATGAAGGCCTGATTTCCACCGAGCTGGCGCCCTTCGGTGGCATCAAGGAGTCGGGCCTGGGCCGGGAAGGCTCCCATCACGGTCTCGAGGAATTTACCGAACTCAAGTACGCCTGTATCGGCGGCCTTTGACCCTGCTGACACGGCGACAGGGGCCGGGGCGCCGCTTCCTGGGCCGTGCTTCAAGCACTCATAACCGGTCGCGGTTGCGCGTGACATGACCCTGACGGAGAGCAAGATGAACAACGAACAGCTCGAAGCGCTCAAGACGCGCTATGTGGCCGATGGCGCCGCGACGGCTACCCCGCAGTTTGCCGACACGGCGTTGAACGCCGAAATCTGGGATGCCAATGGCGAGCGCTGGATCGACTTTGCCGGTGGTATCGGGGTGCTGAACCTGGGGCACCGTCATCCGAAGGTCGTCGAGGTCGTGAAGGCGCAGCTCGACAAGGTCATGCCCTACAAGGGCGACTTCACAAGGACGACTTCGGCCCGATGCCGGGCAATGTCTTCCGCGCGCCCTATCCGAACCCGCTGCATGGCATCAGCGAAGAACACTCGCTGGACGCCATCCGTACCCTGTTCAAGACCGATATCCCGGCCAGTCAGACGGCGGCCATGGTCATCGAGCCGGTGCAGGGCGAGGGCGGCTTCTATGCCAACACCATCCGGATACTGGTGCCGCTGACGGTGGAGCAGGAAGTGCTGAACGAAGGTCTGGATATCATCGAACAAGCGTTGCACACCATCGCCTGATGCCTCCCGGCATGGCGCCAATACGCTGTATTCCAGTGCGTGGCCACCTTCGGGTGGCCACTGTCGTTGCGGCCCGTTGCGTCACTCTGGCGGCTGACGAATGGCTTCGAACTCGAGGCGGATGTCGACTTCATCGCCGACCAGACCGTTGTCGACGGCGTAGTCCATGCCCCACTGGCTGCGTTCGAGGGTGGTGGTCGCCGAGATGCCCAGAGTGTGCTGTTCATGACCAAAGGGATAGCGCGCGGCCTTGTTGAGTGTCACCTCGAGCGTGACCGGGTGAGTCTCGCCGAGCAGCGTCAAGTCGCCGCTCAGCCTGCCGCGCTGGCCTTCGATATCCGTCAGCGTGTCGGCAACGAACTCGATGCTGGGGAAGCGCTCGGTGTCGAGGAAGTCGCTATTCCTGACGTGCTCATCGCGGCGCTCATGGTTGGTGAAGACACTGGCTGCCTGGATGGTGGCCGAGCCGGACATCAGCTCCTGGCGGGCTTCGTCATAGACGAATTCGCCGCTGGCCTCGAGGAACTGGCCGATCACGTCGGCGTAGCCGGCGTGTGCCACGCTGAAGCTCACCGCGAAGTGGTCGGGGTCGATCCGGTAGGTGCGGGGCTCGGCGGCGCTGGTTGTGGGAATGGCCAGCAGGATGGCCAGCGAGCAGGCCGCCAGCATGCCCTGCAAGCCGTGGGTACGCTGCCATTGTGGGTGATGCATGGAACCTCCCGGGGCGCCGCGTGGCGCCGGTTCAGGGGCGGCTACCTGGCCTGACGGTAGAGCCAGTGGATGTCGCGCAGGAAGGAGCCGCTCAGCAGGATGAGCGCGATAGCCAGCAAGGGAGTGGCGAGCGTGGCCGGTGTGAAGGGCGTACAGCTGAGAATCAGCGCGCCGACCTGAACCACGCAGATGGTCTTGCGACGCAGGCTGTCCGGCAACGGGGCCTGGAGCCAGGTCCAGCGTTTGCCTGCCACGAGGAAGGTATAGCGCATGCCGCCGAGTGCCAGCACCCAGGCACCGGCCTTGTCATGGGTGATCAGGGCGATGCACAGCAGCAGCATCAGCAAGGCATCCAGCTCCATGTCGAAGCGGGCGCCGAAGCGCGTCAGACTGCGCGTACGGCGCGCTATCCAGCCATCCACTCCGTCGAGCAGCAGGGCGATGAGGGCCAGCAGGCTCAGTGGCCACAGCGTCTCGCCCAGGCTCGCCTGACGAAACAGCGGCGCCAGGGCCATGCCGGCCAGCGCCGTGATCATGGCGCCGCGTAGCAGAGTGACGCGATTGGCCCAGCCGAAGTTCGGCAGTTCGCCCCGCCATCCGGCCAGGACGAGGGCACTGAGAACCAGGTGTGCCAACAGCGCCGCTCCCAGCGCTTCCAGCGCCTGATGGTGTGGCCAAAGCCCCAGGCTGATGGCGGCCGCCAGGGCCAACCCCAGGGTCAGGTCTGGCCATATCGGCCCCCGGGTCGCCTTTCCGATGTGATACATGACGCCTTGGCGCTCCTTACACTGATCTTGTACGCCGGGCTCGGTGCGCGGTCTCGTCTCTGGATTGTACAAGATAGTGTGGCCCTTGCTCGGGGAGACTCCCTGTACACAGACCGTGACACCGCGCCATGACGATGAATATAGTGTCAGTGTGGCAACGAAACGCCTGATGCGCTATGCCTGTGTAGTTATCTTGTACATGATCTGTATAGTTTTAGGTAGCGATGCATGGCGAATCTCGTACACTCACCCTGGTGAAAGGGGAACAGGCGAATGATGCAGGCGACGGCTTTCTGGCGAGTCCCCGGCCCGCGTGGCGAACTGCGCGCGGAATCGCTGAGCGAACCGGGCGCCGGCGAGGTGCTGGTCGAGACCCGCTTCAGTGCGATCAGCCGGGGCACCGAGTCACAGGTGTTTCATGGCCGGATACCGGTGTCCGAGTATCAGCGCATGCGTGCGCCCTTTCAGCAGGGCGAGTTCAACGCCGAGCTCAAGTATGGCTATGCCAGTGTCGGCTGCGTCCTCGAGGGGCCACCGGCCCTGCAGGGACGCGATGTGTTCTGCCTGTTTCCGCATCAGGATCGCTACGTGGTGCCCGAGTCGGCGGTGGTGCCCCTGCCCGATGGGCTTTCGCCCCGTCGCGCGGTGCTGGGTGCCAATATGGAAACCGCCGTCAACGCCCTGTGGGATGCGGTGCCGCTGATCGGTGATCGCATCTGCGTGATCGGCGCCGGTGTGGTCGGCGCCCTGGTGGCGGCGCTGGCGTCGAATACCCCCGGCACCGAGGTCTGCCTGGTCGATACCAATCCGCAGCGCGCGTCGCTGGCCGAGGCACTGGGGGTGACCTTTCGTGAGCCCGATAACGCCCCGACCGAGTGCGATCTGGTCTTCCATGTCAGCGGCAGCCCCGAAGGCCTGCGCCAGGCCCTGATGCTGGCCGGCAATGAGGCGCGGGTGGTCGAGATGAGCTGGTATGGCACCGAGCAGGTCAGCGTGCCGCTGGGTCAGGCGTTCCACTCACGGCGTCTGACCCTGCAGGCGTCTCAGGTCGGTCATCTGCGCGGCGATCGTGCCGTTCGCTGGGCGGGTTCCCGGCGCCTGGCGCTGGCCCTCGATCTGCTGGGTGATGCGCGCTTCGAAGCCTTGCTGGAACCCGACTGTGCCTTCGCGGATCTACCGCAGGTGATGCCCGAGGTGGCATCGCCCGGTAGTGATGTACTCTGCCAGGTCGTTCGCTATGGCCCTGACACCGATGGCTTCGATGATTCCCGAAGGAGCGCTTGATGTTCAGTCTGACCGTTCGCGATCACATGATGATCGCCCACAGTTTCAACAGCGAGGTGTTCGGGCCGGCGCAGAAGCTGCATGGTGCCACCTATGTGGTGGATGTCAGCTTCTATCGCCCGGCCCTCGACGACAACGACCTGGTGGTGGATATCGGCCTGGCCAGCGAGACCCTCGGAGATGTGCTCAAGGCCTTTACCCTGACCAACCTGGATGAACATGCTGCCTTCGATGGACGCAATACCACCACCGAGTTCATGGCTCAGGCTGTCTTCCAGCGCATGGCGGAGGCCATCCGCGCGGGGCGACTGGGCGAGGGCGCCAGGGCCCTGAGCGCCATGAAGGTCACCCTGCATGAGTCGCATATCGCCTGGGCCAGCTATGAGGCGTCGCTCGAGGAGGCGGCGTGAATCGCGCCACGGCGCCTTCCCTGGCTTTCATGGTGCCGGGCGCCCTGCGCCAGGCCACGGGTGGCTATCGTTATGATGCGCGCCTGGTCGATGGATTGCGCGAGCGTGGCTGGCGGGTCGAGGTGCACGAGCTGGCGGGGCGCTTCCCCGAGGGGGACGACCAGGCACGCCGGTCCCTCGGCGAGGCGCTGGCCGCACTGCCGGATGCCACGCCGCTGGTCATCGATGGGCTGGCGCTGGGCAATCTGGGCGAGGTGGCACAGGCGCATGCCGAGCGCCTGGACATCACCGCGCTGGTCCACCATCCGCTGGGCGATGAAGCCGGCCTTGATGCAGCGACTCGCCGGCGTCTGCTGGCGCGGGAGGCCGCCATCCTCAATCGTGTGGCGCGCATCGTTGTCACCAGCCCCTTCACGGCGAGGCGTCTCGTCGAGCTGGGCGTTGACGACACGCCGATCACGGTGGTCGAGCCCGGTGTCGAGGCGGCGGCGCCGGCAGAGGCTGCCTGGCCTGCCGAGGCCGCCGTGGCACCCTGCCTGCTGTGCGTGGCGACGCTGACGCCCCGCAAGGGCCACCTGCTGATGCTCGATGCCCTGGCCACCCTGCAGCATCGTGACTGGCAGCTGGATTGCGTGGGCGATGAGCAGCGCGATCCAGAGCATGCCGAGGCCATTCGGCAGCGGATCGAGGCACTGGCGCTACAGGATCGGGTCAGGCTTCGGGGCAGCTACGATGAGGCGGCGCTGGCCGAGGCCTACCATCAGTCGGATCTAGTGCTGGTGCCGTCCTGGTATGAGGGCTACGGCATGGTCGTGACCGAGGCACTGGCGCGCGGGCTGCCGCTGGTCTCGACCCTGGGCGGTGCCCTGCGGGATACCGTGCCGGCGGCGGCGAGCTGGCGGGTCGAGCCGGGTGACAGTGCCGCCTTTGCCGTGGCTATCGAGCAATGGTGGTCAGCCGAGGCGCGAGACGCCAGGCGGCAGGCGGCCGTGAAGGTCCGAGAAGCGCTGACGGGTTGGGAGGGTGTCGTGACACGCTTTGTAGAAGCGCTGATGCCAGTGCCTCCCGGGCTCGGAGAACGTGATGAGTGACAGCACGCATTTTGCGGCCTCCTGGCTGGCGCTGCGAGAGCCGGTCGATGCTCGCTCGCGGGCCGAGCCCCTGGACCGCGCCGTTGCGGCCTGGCTGGCAACACGGGCGGCGTCCCATGGTCGGTCGGTATCGGTGCTCGACTTGGGCGCCGGCAGCGGCAGCAACCTGCGTTATCTGGCGCCGCGTCTGGGACTGGCCCAGCAGTGGGCACTGCTTGATCAGGATGCCGGTCTGCTGGCGCAGGCCACCCGTCAGCTGCCCTCGCTCCCCGCCAGTCTCGAAGTGTCGGCCCGGTGTGTCGACATGCGGGGCTGGCGTGAGACACCGGAGGCACTGGACGCCTGGCTGGACGGTGTCGATCTGGTAACGGCTTCGGCGCTCCTCGATCTGGTGTCGCAACCCTGGATCGAGGCGCTGGCTGCGGCGGTATCACGCCGCCGGGCCGCCGTCTTGATTGCCTTGAGCGTCGACGGCGACTGGCAGTTGGAAGCGGCGAACTCCGACCACGACGCTTCGTCGCAGCGGGTGCGTGAGGATCAGTGGGTGCGTCGCCACTATCGTGCTCATCAGGTCACCGACAAGGGCGCCGGTGCGGCACTGGGCGGTGCGGCGCCCGAGGCCATGGCGGCGGCGCTGCAGGCGCGCGGTTATCGGTTGCAGATGGCGGATAGCCACTGGGTGCTGCAGGCCCCGGCGGATCGCGCCCTGGGCGAGGCTCTGCTCGAGGGCTGGCGGGAGGCCGTAAGCGAGCAGGTGCCGGACGTCACCGTCGAGGTCGAGCGCTGGCATGCGGCACGGCTGGCCAGCTGGCAGCGCGGCGAGCTGATCATCCGGGTCGGCCACCGTGACCTGCTGGCCCTGCCGGATAGCGAGGGGCACGACCATGGTTAGTCGCCGTCGGCAGGTCTGGCTGATGGCGCGCTGGGTCCTGGCGCTGTCCGCGGTGGCACTGGTCTGTTACCTGGTCGGTGGCAGCCGGGTCGCGGCGCGCTTCTCGGAGCTCCAGGTCGGCTGGGTCATCGCCGGGCTACTGGTCTCGGTGCCGCAGGTGGCCATGTCGGCCTGGCGCTGGTGGTACACCCAGCGGTGTCTGGGCCTGTCGATGGCGCCCTGGCAAGCCTTCCAGGAATATTATCTGGCGACCTTCCTCAATCAGGTATTGCCGGGCGGCGTGGCCGGGGACGTCAGTCGTGCCTGGCGGCACGCTCGCCAGACGGGTGAGGCCTGGAGTGATCGACGTCGCCAACAGGCGCTGCGCGCCGTGATCATCGAGCGGGTCTCGGGGCAGCTGGCGCTGGGCTTGCTGGTGGTGCTGAGTCTGGTGCTGCTGCCGATCTGGCAGCCGTTACGACACCAACTGGGCCGATTCATGGCCGATCAGGGCGCCGGCCTGGTCGTGCTGTCACTCGCGCTGATCGGGGTCGGCGCGCTGGTTGCCTGGGGCGTGAGCCAAGTGCGACGTCGGACGATGCCGGCTGTGCTGGCGGGTGGCTGGCAGGACGTGCGGCACAGCCTGTTGATGCCGCGCCGGCTGGGGCTGCATCTGCTGGTCTCGTTGGCCACGGTGTTCAGCTACGCCCTGGTGATGCTGTGTGCCGCGCGTGCCATTGGCATCGAGACCTCGGCGGCCACGCTGCTGGCGCTGGCGCCGCTGTTGCTGCTGGCCATGGTCATGCCATTGAGCCTGGCGGGCTGGGGCTGGCGCGAGGGCGCCGCGGCCCTGGTGTGGCCGCTGGTCGGCCTGTCGGCGGCGGATGGCGTGGCGGTGTCGCTGGCCTATGGCCTGCTGGTGCTGGTGTCGAGCCTGCCCGGCGTGCTGGTGTTGCTGGCGGCGTTGCTGGTGCCCCGCGCTGGTGGGGCGGGCCACCAGGGGGCATCAGGTGGTTCCCAGATCAAGGTCGAAGAGGGTGTCATCGCCCAGCGAGAAGCGTCGACACGGCGGACGCCGCGCACTTTCCAGGGTCTCGATGGGAGTCAGGCTGAGCCCGGTCTTGCCGGAGCCGATCAGCAGCGGCGCCACCAGCAGATGCAGGCGGTCGAGGGCGCCGGCCTCGAGGAAGTGCGACAGGGTGGTACTGCCACCCTCGATGAGGATGCGGCGATAGCCGGCATCGCGCAGGTGCGCGATGACCGCCCCGGGCAAGCCGCTGCCTTCCGCCTCGGGCAGCACCGCATGCCGTTGGTGGGCGCCGCAAGCATCCGTGGGCAGCGTGGTGCCGATCAACTGCCGGGTCGGCGCCTGGCCATCGGTAAACAGGCGATGGTGGCCGGCGAGCCGCCCTCTGGGGTCGATGACCACGCGCAGCGGGTTGGGGCCCTCGACATGGCGTACCGTCAGTGCCGGATCATCGGCGGCGACGGTGCCGGCACCGACGACCACGGCATCGACCAGGGCGCGCAGACGATGCAGATGGACCCGCGCTTCGAGGACATTGATGTAGTGCGAGTGTCCGCTGGCCGTGGCGATGCGGCCATCCAGGCTTTGCCCCAACTGGCCGATGACACAGCCTTCCGGGGCGCAGAGCACCGGCAGCAAGGCATCGAGCAACTCGGCGTCGGGGCTGTTCAGCGACGGTTCGGCCTGCCAGCGGCCGTCGGCCTGGATCGTCAGCCGTCCCGGGTCGAGGGGAACGCGCAGCGGCCCCGTTGACCAGTCATGATCGCGTGCCTGCAGCAGGGCCTGCCAGCAGGTATCGGCGTGAGACGGTGCGGGTGACGACATGTCGGGCTCCCGGGCGTTTGGCCGAATCATCATGCGGCGCTCGTGCGCCGGAGACAAGCGCAAGACACTGCAGGGCAGGCATCACCGATACGAGGACAGCGTCATGTATCAACTGGAAAGAGCCATCTTCGATTTGCGCCGCGGTGTGCCCGTGCTGCTCACCGATGGCGAAGGCGACTGCCTAGTGCGACCCGTCGAGGGCCAGCATGAGGGGGCGTTATCGACCCTGCTGGAACGCTGCGGTGCAACTCCTCGATTGGTGGTTACCCGCCACCGCCTGGAAGCCCTGGGGCACGAGGCGCCGAGCGATGCCGTGTCGCTGGTGCTGGCCGGGGCTCCCTCATCATGGGACCTGATGGCTGGCGAACTGCCGGCGTACGAAGCGATGCTGTCGGCAACGACGGCGGAACGCACCGCTCTGGGCATGCTGCGACGGGGCTCGCTGATTCCCGCGGCGGTGGCTGCTGCTCCCAGGCAGGAGTGCCGTGACGAGCTGGCTCGGTTGGTGGCGTCCGGGACCTTGCTGTCGCTCGATGCGGTGCAGGCGGGAGAGGCATTGAGCCGCCTTGGGCATGAGGTAGTGCGGGTCAGTGAGGCTGCGGTGCCACTGGCCGATGCCGAGGTAACACGCTTTATGCTGTTCCGCGAAGCGGATGGCATGCGCGAGCATCTGGCGGTGGTCATCGGCGAGCCTGCCGAGTGGCCTGAGCCGGTACCGATCCGCCTGCACTCGGCCTGCCTGACCGGCGACCTGTTCGCCAGCTTGCTCTGCGACTGTGGTGAGCAGTTGCGCAACGCGGTTGCTGGCATCCACGAATTGGGCGGTGGCGTGTTGTTGTATCTGGATCAGGAGGGGCGTGATATCGGCATGGCGAACAAGCTACGCGCCATCGGCCTGCAGGAGTTGGGCCTGGATACACTGGATGCCGACGGCTGCCTGGGTTTCGGTCATGATGAGCGTCGCTATGCAGCGGCCGTGGCCATGCTCCAGGACCTGGGGATCGAGCGGGTTCAGTTGCTGACCAATAATCCTCGCAAGATCTCGGCACTGGCCGAGTCGGGCATCGAGGTGGTCAAACGCCAGGGGGTGTATGGGCGGGTGACGCCGCAGAATCGTGCCTATCTGACGACCAAGGCCGGGCGTTCCGGCCATTGGCTGGAGCCCCTGTTGGATCAGGATGACTCGGCGTGAAAGCCGCTGATGTCGAACCGGGCCGTATCCGCCAGCGTCTCGGCCAGTGCCTGGGCATAGTGATCAACGAGCCTTTTGCCCAGCGCCGCACTGGCCAGAGTCGCGTCGCCGACCACGCCGCCGGGATGCAGGTCCTGAGCCAGCCAGGCGAAGGAGGCGCTACCCTCGGGGCCAAGGCGGGCCTGCTGCGCGGCCAGTTGCTCGCCCACCGACGGCGGGTGGCCAAGTGCTGCCGATGTCACATGCTGTGGATGAAGATGCATCATCATGGCCGTTTCCAGGGCGCCGCCGTGCAGCCCGTGAGCCAGCTCGTCGGGTGGCAGCCAGCCGTCGGGCAGGGCGATCTTCATGTAGGGTGCCTTGACCACCAGCATGCCGTGGCGGCGCCGCAGGGCCAGTGCCGCCTGCTGCATGATTGCCTGGTTGCCACCGTGGCTGTTGATCAGCATCAGGCGATGGATACCGCTGCGCGCCAGGCTGTCGCCGATGGCCTCGATGGTGGCCTGGGCCACGGGAGCGGGCAGCGAGAGAGTGCCGGGAAAGGCTCGATGTTCCTCGCTGGCGCCCATGCTCAGCGAGGGCAGGACGAAGACCGAGTGCTCAGGAGCAGTTCTTTGCAGTGTTTCAGCGAGCAACCCTTCGCCGATATCCCGGTCCGTCGACAGCGGCAGGTGCGCGCCATGCTGCTCGATGGCGCCCAGCACCATGATGGCGATGCTGCTGTCATCGATCAGGCCCGGGATATCGGGGGCATGCAGGGTTTCCCAGTGATGAATGGCCATGATGCTTGCAACTCCCGAGGCAAGGGGCGAGACAGTCGACTGTACGTGTTCCTGGGCGGGCTTGGCGAGGGTGGCGCAGTATGAGGTGGTGTCTGACGCTGGTGGTTCTTTGGGTACTGGCGCGGCTGGGAGGCCTGCTGATGCTGGCGGTCACGACGGCTGGCAGCGAGGCATCCTGGAATGCCGACTGGCTATGGTGGCTGCCCTGCGATGTGCTGCTGTTGGCCCTGTTGCTGCTGTGGTTGCCGCCCTGGCGAGCCCTGCTGTGGGGCCTCGCACTGATCCTGACGATGTCAGTGATGCTGAACCTGGCGTCAGGCGCCATTCTGGCGGTGTTCGGTCGCGAACTGAATGTCTGGCTGGATGCTGCTCTGCTGTCCGCCGGCTATGACCTTTTGTCTTCCAACCTGGGTGATCTGGCCGCGTGGGTACTCGTGGCTGCCGTTGTGCTGGGGCTGGCAGGGCTGACCTGGGGGATGTTCCGCCTATTGGTTGCGGCCAGCCGGCAGAATGCGGTGCGTTCCGCGGCCTGGCGTGCCGGCTGGTCCGGCGTGCTGGCGGGACTGGTCGTGCTGGCCTGGGGCCTGGATCAATGGCGTGACTGGCCACGCCTGGGCGTTGATGCGCCCCTGGCATCTGTGGTGGTCGAACAGGCTGAACAGTTGCCTGTCACCCTGGCCGCTCGTCAGCGTTTTGAACAGCGTCAGGCCCAGCAGCCGGCGGTCAGCCCCCTGCCGGGCCTGCGGGGTCGGGATGTGGTGCTGATCTTCATCGAGTCCTACGGCATGTCGCTGCTGGAGCGACATGCGGCGTCTCTGCCGGAGTTGCTGGCGCAGGCGAGTGACTCGCTGGCTGAGCAGGGCGTGGTGACGGCGTCGGGCCGCCTGCGCTCCCCGGTGCGCGGTGGCCAGTCCTGGCTGGCGCATGCCAGTGTGCTCAGTGGTCTGACCATTGATGATGGTCTGGATTACCGGCTGTTGCTTGAAGACTCGCCCAGCACTCTGGTGCAGGACTTCGCCGCCACCGGGCATCACACCATGGCGGTGATGCCGGCGATTACGCAGCCCTGGCCGGAAGGCCGAGCCTATGGCTTCGACACCCTGGTCAATGCCGAGGCCATGGATTATGCCGGGCCGCCGCTGAACTGGGTCACCATGCCCGATCAGTTCACGCTCGAGGCGCTGGCAACACGCTGGCTGGACGAGCCGTCGGCACCGGTGTTTGCTCAGGTGGCATTGATCAGCAGCCATGCCCCTTGGACGCCGATTCTGCCGGTGCGTGACTGGGATAACATCATGGATGGCAGCGGTTTCCAGCGTTGGGCGCAGACGGGCCCGGCCCCCGAGCAGCTGTGGCGCGACATGGACGCGGTGCGTCGTCACTACGCCGACTCGGTGCGCTATTCACTGACGGTGACCCTGGAGTGGGTCGAGCGTTATCTCGACGACGACATGCTGGTCATGGTGATGGGCGATCATCCCGCCGCGCCGGTGGTGACAGGTGCCGAGGCGAGCCCGGACGTGCCGGTGCATGTGTTCAGTCGTGACAGTCGGCTGGTCGACGCTTTTCGGGCTCATGGTTTGCAGGACGGCCTGGTGCCGTCTGCACATGCGGCCGACGCACCGATGGCCTGCTGGCGGCACTGGCTGCATCGGCAGTTTGGCGATAAGTCGCGTCCGGGCCGTCGGCAGGCTGAATGTGGCGTGAAAGCGCCGCCATGAGGGCCCTGCCAGGCGCTATCGCGCCGCCGGCTGGTGGGTTTCCGGGGGGCAGTTCGCGGGTCGATGATGCCGACATATCAGCCCTTTCAGACGCCGGGGGTATCAACGCCGGGATTTTGCGTTGGCAGCTATCGATTTGCATGTGAGGGCAACTCTCTGCAATTCTGAAGATTCCAGTTCCAAAAAAGGCACTTCAGATGATCAAGCAATCGATGCGTCTCACCGGTCTGGCCCTTGTGGCAGGTGCAACCTTGGCAGCCGGCTCAGCGCAGGCGCAGGATAAGGGTACCGTTCATCTCTCCTACGTCGAATGGTCTTCCACGGTTGCCTCGACCAACGTGATGAAAGCCGTGCTCGAACAAGCTGGTTACGAAGTTGAAACGTCGTCGCTATCCGCTGCTGCCATGTGGCAGTCCGTCGCCACTGGCGATACCGATGCCCTCCTGGCGGGGTGGCTGCCGACGACGCATGAGGACTACTACGCGAAGCTCAAGGACCAGTTGGTCGATACGGGTGTCAACCTGGACGGCACCAAGCTTGGCCTGGTGGTTCCGGCCTACAGTGAGGTCGACTCGATTGCGGGCCTGAACGAGCATGCCGATGACTTCGATGGCAAGCTTACCGGTATCGACCCGGGCGCCGGGATCATGCGCCTGACCAACAAGGTCATCGAGGAATACGATCTTGATCTGGACCTGCAGAGTGGCAGCGGCGCGACCATGACCGCGGCTCTCAAGAGCGCTATCGCCAACGAGGAAGATATCGCCGTGACCGGCTGGACGCCGCACTGGATGTTTGCCCGCTGGGACCTCAAGTATCTTGATGATCCCAAGAACGTTTATGGTGGTGCCGAGCAGATCCACACCATCGTTCGTCAGGGGCTCAAGGAAGATATGCCCGGCGCATATGCTATCCTGGACAACTTCGAGTGGACTGCCGAAGACATGGGCGAAGTCATGCTGATGAACCAGGAAGAAGATTCCAATCCGTACGAGAACGCGAAGAAGTGGGTTGAAGAAAACCAGGATCTCGTGCAGGAGTGGCTGCCCGAGTCGTGATGTCAGCGTCAGGCCCTGGTGAACAGGGCGCATGACGATTGAAAGGGGGAGAGCGCTACGGCGCCTCCCCCTTTGTCATTTGATCAGCCTCAGTACGGTTTTCTGATGCCCCGGCAAATGTGCCTGCTGATCACCATTCCTCTGGCGTGCTCTCGAGCGCTTTGTTGACCACATCTATTTGTATGTCATACCTATGAGCTCGGAAGCTGACTTGGTAAGCCTGCTTTGTGGCAACCAGACGATTCAAGCGTCTCCCCGGGTTCAACCATTTCGGCACAGTGATGCAAAACTTGGCGCACTCTTCGAATGAGATGGCCCGCAAGTCTTAAAACTCGAATGCTGTGCTCCCCGCCTAGTCACATAATCATGAGTGTTCATCTTGAGCCTCTCGGGGCAAACGGGTATCCTCGCCGCCTTCTCACGCTTTTCCGAGCCACCATGCCTTCCTAGACTAGGGGTGTGTCTGTTAGGTGGAGGCACGCATCCCGTTGAGAATGATTTTTCTCACTCTTGGGGTGCACCATAACACTTGTGAGTCTAGCCCTTGCATTACCGGTTGACTAATTTACATTTGTTATTTTGTGCTCAGATGGTACTAGGGCTAGGGTAAGGTCGAGTCAGTTTCTTTGCCCGTATTATATAGGCATTTCCTCAATAGCTGCTTTTCCTAAAATAATTAATTGCCAGCTAAGAATTGATTTTTAATGAATTTTGAGCAGGTGTCCGGTTCTGCTGAAACCCTGACGCCTGATATTTCGTAGTCAGAGCCTGACAAGGCTCCGCGTCGCGCAGGCATCGAAGGGTGGTCTCATGAGCACGGCAACTGTGGTATCCATTTCGGGACAAGCATGGGCTAGGGATAGTCAGGGTAATCTTCGCGAGCTGAGTGAGGGTGATACTCTGCAGGAAGGCGAGACCCTGGTAACCGGCCCGAATGCCACTGTACAGCTCGAATGGGCCGGTATGGCTGGCCTGGAGTCCGTGGGTGGCGGACAGGTCGTGGAAATTGGGGCCGACCCTGAAGCCAGTACGCCTGCGCCTTTCGCCGAGTCCGACCTGATGAATGCGGACGCTGAAGCCATCCTGTCGGCTATTGAAGATGGTGAGGGCGACCTCCTGCAGCTTCTGGAAGCCCCCGCTGCCGGCGGTTCCGGTGGCTCCGGCGGCGGTGCGCAAGGTGGTGGCGGGCACTCCTTTGTGCGCATCGAACGCATCTCCGAAAGCCTTGACCCTCTCTCCTTCGAGTTTGGCACCTTCTCCAACTCCGACGTCGATACTGAACAGGGTGGCCTGGCCGCGGATGCCGAGGAAGAAATCGCTGCGGCGGATGACACCTTCGCCACTGGTGAAGATGCCCCCCTGGCTGGCGCCAATGTTCTGCCCAATGACACCGGCGTCGATGGCTCCGCGCTCTCGGTGGGCGATCCGGGGCCGCGCAATGTCACCTTTACGCTTCCTGACGGCAGTGAAGTTCAGGCCTCCGTCTCGGTTGCTGAAGACGGCAGTATCAGCTTCGACCCGGGCACGACCTTCCAGTCCCTGGGCGAGGGCGGCTCTGCCACTGGCACGTTCAACTATGAGTTGACCGACACCGAAGGTCGTACTGACACGGCTGAAGTCAACCTGACCGTCAACGGCTCGAACGACGCGCTCCCAGAAGTCGTCATCGAGGATAATGCTCCGGACCTGGCCAACGCGGATCTCAGTGTGGTCGAGGCAACCAGCGATTCCGCGTCAGGCACCGCTACCGTATCTGCCGAGGCAGGTGTTGCCGATGTCACGATTGGCGGTGTCAGTATCACCGATGCCTCCAACAATCCGGTCACCATCCCAGGCGAAGAGGGTGTGCTGACCGTGACGGGCTATGACGCCTCGACGGGCGATATCACCTATGAATACACCGAAGACGGCGATGCCGAAGACCACAGCGATGGTCCGGTGCAGGATCAGTTTACCCTGAATGTCGAGGACAATGCCGGCGAGACAACGTCGAGCAGCCTGAATGTCCGCATCGAAGACACCGAGCCCAATGCCGTGGATGACACCACGACCTCCGAAGAAGATGAGGCTGTGGTGTACAACGTCATGGGCAATGACGATGAGGGTGCCGACGGTTCGACCCTGACCTCTGCCTCTCTGGCCGATACCAGCCAGGGGGATATCGACTTCGGCCCGGACGGCGACGTGACCTTTACG
>NZ_BJOC01000049.1 GCF_006540005.1 Halomonas halmophila
AATAATGGTAGGTCGTGCCGGCGGCCTCGAAGGTCTGCAAGGTATCCGTTAGGGACGAGGGGCTCATGGTGTCTCCTTTCGTTGCACGGGCCGACGACACTCAAGGTCGTCGGCCCGCGGTGGACGTGCATGACGGGGCAGATTCAGCCGAACAGCCAGGGGTCGACCAGGCCGCTGGGGTAGGTCAGGGTCAGGAACTCGGCCATGCCCATCAGGAAGGCCGTGACGCCAAGCGCCATGATGACCGCCACCCAGGGCTTGAGACGCGCGATGGCAAGCAGGAACACAAGGGTGAACAGTGTCGCGGCAGTGATGAAGCCCAGTAGCAGGATGGCACCTACCAGAGTAAAGAAGCCCGCCAGCCAGAGTCCATGCAGGCCCATGGCTTGCTGCTGCCACTGTGGACGGTGCATCAGGCAACGAGCGATCTCCATGAGGCAGGATAAGGCGAGGATCGCGATGGCCAGCCGTGGCATGATGCCACCGATCAAGCTCAGGTCGGCCACATCGACCCAGGCAACGATGGCCGTTCCCAGCAGGGCGGCGAAGAGCACCACGTCGATGACACCCAGGGTAGGACGTTCGGTGCGGGCCGTGGAGGTGGCGCCGACCGAGGCGGCCTGGCGACGCTTGATCCATAGCGAACGCAACATGGGAATGAACATGGCGGCCAGAATCAAGGCGCCGATGATCAACACGCCCGGGCGCTGAAGGGCGTCCATACCCTGGAACTGCACCGCCTGGTAGAAGTACCCCTCCGCGCCTGGCGCCAGCACGAAGCCGATCAGGAAGGCAGGGCGCGACCAGTTTGCCTGCTTGAACAGGACCCCCAGGACGCCGACCGCCCCCAGGGCAATCAGGTCACCCGCGGAACGCGTGGCCTGGAAGGCGGCGAACATGATCAGCACCGTGATCAGTGGCGCCAGCGTGGCGAAGGGAACCCGGGTCAGGTTGGCCACCGGGCGGGCGAGCACCAGACACAGTGCGGCCCCCAGGATGTTGGCCAGGGCCAGCGACCAGATGATGGTATAGGTCAGGTCGAGGTGGGTCTCGATCATGCCGACACCGGGCTGTAGCCCGAGCAACAAGAGCCCGCCGAGGAAGACCGCGGCCGAACCCGAGCCGGGAACGCCGAACAGCAGGGTCGGGACCATGGCGCCGCAGGCACAGGCATTGTTGGCGGACTCGGGGGCGATGACGCCACGGATATCCCCCTTGCCGAATTCGGACGTGTCCTTGGCGCTCTGCACCGCATGCCCATAGGTGAGCCAGTCGACCACCGAGCCGGCCAAGCCGGGAATCGTGCCGATCAAGCTGCCGATGGCCGCGCAGCGCGCCACTAGCCCACGATTCTTGCCGACATCCTGGATACCCTGACGCCATCCCTTGCCTAGCCGGGCGGACTCACCGGCGATGGCGCCACGCTTGACCAGCAGATCGACAATCTCCGGGATGGCGAAGATCCCGAGACCCACCACCACCAACGGCACGCCATCGTAGAGATAGTCGAGTCCGAAGTTCATACGGAACTCGCCGGTGGCCGGCGCCATGCCGATGGCGCCCACCAGCAGGCCCAGGCCACAGGCGGCCAGCCCCTTGAAGAGGTCACGCCCGGAGAGCACGGCCACCATCGACAGCCCGAGCAGGGTCAGCATGAAGAGCTCGGAGGACGAGAACGACAGGACCAGTGGACGGGCGATCAGGATAATGCCGGTGAGTATGACGGCGCCGATCACGCCCCCGATCATCGAACACAGGAAGGCGCTGGACAGCGCGCGTGCCGCCTGGCCACGCTTGGCCAGCGAGAAGCCATCGATGACGGTCGCCTGGGAAGCACTGGAACCGGGAATGCCCAGCAGTACGGAGGCAAAGGTATCACCGGTGGGAATCACGGCGACCAGGCCCATCAGCATGCCAAGGGCCGCGGTCGGCTCCATGCCGTAGAGAAAGGGCAACAGCAGCGACATGCCAGCGATGCCGCCGAGGCCGGGGATGATGCCGACCACGAGGCCGACCAGCACACCCAGCACCATGAAAAGCAGATGGGACAGGGTGAGAATCTGCCCCAGGCTGGAGAGAAGGATATCGAGCATGGCGTATGGCTCTTGTATTGTGTGATCGGAAGGAACCGGGGCTGCCGGCCCATGAGGCCGGCAGAGCCCACTGGGCGTCAGATCTTGGCGCCGTGCTCCGACTGCAGCCACTCGGCCAGCCAGTCGCGTGTGGCGTCATCGATGGACATGGCATCATCGAGGTGGCGTTGGACGACGTCGCCGATAACCGGCGTGTAGGGCCCCAATTGAGCGGCGGCTGCCTTCTTGAACGCCTCGGTGTGCACGAAGTCGCGGGCCGCCTGGCGATAGGTGTCGACCAGGGCTTGCGGCGTTTCCTTCGGCACCATGATCAACTTCTGCAGGGCATAGCCGGAGGCAAAGAACTTGCGAAAGGCCTCGTAGGCTTTGCCCGACGGCGCCTCGCCATGCCGCGCTTTATAGACCTCATTGAAGGTGGGCAGCTCGGGAAACGCCGGGTCGCGGACGATCTTCCCTGCGTCGTTCAGCACCCCGAGCGAGAACAGCGGCACTGCCTTGCCCGCCTTCACCAGCGGCTCAACGTTGCTCAGATACGCGGAGCTGGTCTGAAAATCGATGTCGGCTTCCCCACGCTCGAAGGCCAGACGGCCCTCGCCCCGGCTGCGCATGCCGAACACGGCCTGGACGTCGGCGCCCAGCATGTCCAGTGCGATCAGTACCGGCAGCTCGACGCCGGTGGGGGTCTGCGCCGCCAGTTTGACCGGTTGTTCCAGCAGTGCATCCAGCGCCGTATCGGCCGACTCGCCGAGGTCGGGCTGGGCGTAGACCACCCCACCCGTCGGTGTGGCCAGGATGGGCGTCCAATCACTGTAGTCGTAGCGAACACGAGGATCGTCGAGCATGGCCGGATACTGGGTCGAAGCCGAGGTTCCCAGCCAGTTGCTGCCATCCGACTTGGCACGCACGGCGAACAGATTGGCACCATTGATGGAGCCACCACCGGGCACATTGTCGATCATGATGGTCGGCTCTCCCGGCAGAGCCTCACTGAGCCAGGGGGAGAAGAAGCGTGCCCAGACATCCGTACCACCACCGACCCCAAAGGGAATGGTCCACTGGATATTGCCGGGCACTTCGGTGTCCTGAGCCTGAGCCTGAGACGCCGCCGTCAGGCCCAGCCCGGAGATCGCAAGTCCAAGCAGCGCGACTTTCTTGAGCCGACCGAGCGAGAGAGAAGAGGTTGCAGTCTTTTGGATCATCATGGCGTTACTCCTGGCGTGTTGTCGTTGTCATGGTGGTTAATGAGAGCCCTGTCGATACGAGGGCTCAGCTAGCCTTTGACGTCAGCGTATCCCGACCGGGCGTTACAGGAAGCGAGTAGAAGATGGTCCCAGTCATGATCTTCCTGGCGGTGCGGATGAGAGAAACACGCACAATATCGCAGGCATTCTCGTTGCGGTGCTCGACATCCAGGTCGATGAACCCGGAGGGGTGTTCCAGCCTGACCTGCGACAGCCGGCCACCGGCCTCCAGTTTTCCCGCCTCCACCGCGATCCGGTTGGCCACGGTGCCAGGGACACTGACGGCCGTGGCCACGGCGATAGCGCCTGTCACGGCGATGGCACTATGGCAGCGATGAGGCACGAAGTAGCGGGTGCACAGCGCGGCGGTGTCGCTGGATGGGGCGGACACCAACACCGGCTTGGGCAAGACACTCTGGCTGACATCCCCCAGCCCCATTCGACGGCCGGCCTGACAGCGCACCAGCTCCAGCCGCTTCAGCATGGCAGGATGATCGTCCAGCTCCGCAGGGGATTCGCGGCCGCTGAGGCCCAGGTCGGCCGCGTTGACCATCATGATGGGAGTGGCCGCATCGAGGCAGGTCACCTCGATACCATCGATCGTGTCGGTGGCCTGCCCGGTCGGCAGCAGCGCGCCGGTCTTTGTGCCGGTGATATCAAGGAAGCTGAGCTGAATGCCCGCGGCGCGCCCTGGCACACCACTGATCGTCGTATCGCCCTCGTAAGCGATCTGACGTTCCGGGGTCGGGACGTGGCACTCGATCAACCGCTGGGTGTTGAGGTTGCGAACGCGGACGATAGTGGTCCCTTCCTCGGGCTCCACCAGTCCCGTCTCGATGGCATAGGGCCCCACGGCTGACAGCATATTGCCGCAGTTCGGATTGAAGTCGACGCGGCGATTGAGTACATCGACCTGTGCAAACAGGTAGTCGACGTCCGCCTCGGGATCGGAAGAACGCTCGACGATGGCCACCTTGCTGGTCAGTGGATCCCCCCCGCCAATGCCATCGATCTGAAGAGCGTGGCCAGACCCCATGAGATTGAGCAGGATCTCGGCTTGCTCTTCCTGGCTGTCGGGAAGGTCCCTCATGCGCAGGAAGGGGCCTCGGGAGGTGCCACCGCGCATGATCATGCAGGGAATACTGTTCATCATCGTCATGCCATATCGCGTCTGAAAGTTGTGATATGAGCATGTCAGGGCGCTTTTAATGCTTCAAATGCAAATAAATACCACAATTAATGCGTATATCGTATTAATGTGCTATCGTTATCAATAGCTATTACCCCATGCAAGAGTAAGAACATGCTGCATCGCCTGGAATTCCTTGATTTGCAGGTCTTTATTCTGGTCGCAGAGCTGGGCTCCTTCCACGAGGCCGCACAACGTCTCCACCTGTCTCAGCCGGCACTATCGCGCCGCATTCAGAAGCTCGAGGACCTCCTGGAAATCGAGCTGCTGGAACGCACCACTCGACGAACCCGGCTGACCCCTATCGGCACCGACTTCCTTCCCCGCGCAAGGCGTATGGTCGAGGAGTATGAATCATCGATTTTGGGCATTCGCGAGCTGGCCACGCATCAGAAGGGCACGGTCACCATCGCCTGCATTCCCACCGCGGCCTTCTATTTCCTGCCTAGTGTGATCCGCGGATTCAGCGAGGCATGGCCGGGGATCCGCATCAGGATTCTCGACGTCAGTGCCAAGGAAGGCCTGGAGAAGGTGATCAGTGGTGAGGTCGACTTCGGCATCAACATGTTCAGCGCCCAGAGTCCGGAAGTCTCCTTCACGCCACTACTGCAAGACCCCTTCGTCCTGGCACTTCGTTCCGATCACCCTCTGGCGGATAAAGATGGCATCGAATGGTCGGACCTCGAACAGGCCAGGTTGATCACCGTGAGCCGGGACAGCGGCAACCGTATGCTGCTGGACAATACGCTCTCGGCCGAGGGCATTCGATTGAACAGCTTCTACGAGGTCCAGCACCTTTCCACCTCTCTCGGGCTGGTCGAATCTGGGCTGGGAGTGGCGATCCTGCCCAGGATGACGATGCCTGGACCGGACCATGAAATCTTGTGTTCTCGAGAGCTGCCCGAGCCACGCATCCAACGCACCATTGGTCTGGTGAGAAGCAACTCGCACAGCATTTCCAGTACAGCCCAGCTGTTTATCGACATGCTACTCGAACACTGGGGACGCGCCACCTGCTCCTGAAATGGCGCTTGTGCATCAGTGATTCATCCAGGCATCCGCCATGCCAGGCTATCCAGCATCACTCAGCACGGCCATCACGGCCTCGATGGAGCCCTGTTCGCGCCTGGCATACAGCGCCAGCTCGTCGGTCACGGTCGCGCCCAGCGACGCCTCGAAAGCCTCGCGATTGGCGTTGCCGGCATAGGCCTGATTCTGGTCACCGCCGAGGTTGGACTGGAAGATGCCCGCGGCACTCACCGGCAGGAAGTCCTCGTAGGTGATCGGTCGAGCACTGACCAGCCCCTGTTCGATCAACACCTCCAGGTCGGTCTCGGCCACCAGGCCGGCCTCGCGTCCCGCCTCGGTCAGGCGATAATCGAAGAACGCCAGGCCCTGGCGACGCAACTCGCCATGGCTATCCGGGAAGGCCTGAAAGACCTCGCCGAGCACCTGTTGATGCGCCTGGTTGGCCAGCCCGGCGGTGCGCTGCCGCGACTCGGTGAGCAGACGGTCATAGAGCGCACGGCCCTTGGGGGTCAGCGCCACCCCGCGCTGCTCGATCTCACCGAAGCGGGCCGTGTGGCTGCCCTGCCGCTCGCCGACAAAGCGTGTCGGCTCTTCCAGGGCCTTGAAGCTGGTCTGGCGCAACAGGATCGGGCAGTCGCGGCGCGGCGGCCCCTCGATGACCTCCTTGGGGGTGATACCGGCCGCCGGCATGCGCCGCTGAACTTCGTCGATATCCAGGGTGCGCGGCGTCAGGTGGTTGATGTGCGGCCCGCGAAAGCAGACGACATCGGCGATCAGGCGGTGCTCGCCGTGCAGCGCCTCATAGGTATCGAGATCCACGGTGGCGTCCTGATGCCAGCGAAACGTCTCCAACGCCTCGCTGACGAAGCGATCGGCCTGCTCGCTGGTCAGCCCGCCCTGGCGTTCGCTGAGTTCGATCAGCTCGCGCGCGCCTGGGGTGAAGATGTCGCGCCGGGCAAGAATCTCGGCGGCCCGTTCGCGTAGCTCAACGCTTTCGATGAGCTCGAGGCGCAGCAGCGAGGTAAAGACCCGGAACGGATTGCGCGCCAGCGCCTCGTCCTCGACCGGCCGGAACGCCGTCGAGTGCACCGGCACCCCCGCTTCAGACAGATCGTAATAGCCCACCGGGAACATGCCCATCACCGCGAACAGGCGGCGCAGCATGGACAGCTCCTCGGGCGTGCCGACACGAATGGCACCATGCCGCTCGACGCCCAGGCGGTTCATTTCATCGTGGGCCGCGAGTCGCTCGGCCAGCCCGGGGTCGTTGTGCAGGGTTTCCTGATTGACCTCCGCCACCAGCTCCAACAGGGCGCCGTACTGCGGCACTTCGTCCTGGTACATGGCCGACATGGCGCGGGAAAAGCGATCACGAATCTCGTGATGCGACACCGGAGACGTCATCGTGCCTACCTCTGGGTTGCCGTTCGCCCGGGCAGGCACTCGAGGTGGCCTGCTCGGGCATGAAGAATCCACGGGTCGTCGGCAGCCGACGACCATCCTGCCATGAATGAGAACAGAGCCAGCAGCTTGCCGGCAAACGAAAAAAAGCGGGCTACCCATTCCTTGTGCTCATGCATCCTGCACTGCCCTGCCTTACAATGCAGATAACCAGGAAGATGCATGAACACTGGGAATCCTTGCGAATACGGAGATCGGCCATGAGCGCCCGCCACCTGCCCGCGACCATGACCATGCAGTGTTTCGAGGCCGCGGCGCGTCATCTGAGCTTCACACGCGCCGCCGATGAACTGAGCATCACCCAGAGCGCCGTCAGCAAGCAGGTGGCCCAGCTCGAGGGCTATCTCCAGCACAAGCTGTTCCGGCGCGTGCGGCGTAACCTGGTGCTGACCCCCGAGGGTTCGCTGTATCTCACTGAGGTGCGCCGGATACTGTCCCAGATCGAGATGTCGGCGCACTCGATCATGACCTACCGCGGCCAGGCCGAAGCCCTGCGCGTCGCCTGCCTGCCGACCTTCGGCGCGCGCTGGCTGGCGCGGCAGTTGCCGGCTTTCCTGGAGGCCAATCCACGGCTCGATCTCAGCGTTCACGACCACGTCGAGGCCTTCGACCTGGAGCGCGAGAACATCGAGGTGGCGATTTTCCACGGCCATGGCCACTGGCCGAACCTGGAGTGCCACAAGTTGTTCGAGGAAGAGGTCGTCGCCGTGGCCGCACCGGATTACCGGGCGCGTCAGCCCGCGCAACACGCCGCCGACCTGGCCGAACGCCGTCTGCTGCATCTCGCTACCCGTCCCGATGCCTGGCACCGCTGGTTTGCCGATCAACACATCGCCAGCGAACACAGTTACCACGGTACCCGCTTCGAGACCTTCCAGATGCTGATTCGCACCGCCATGAGCGGCGGCGGGCTGGCCCTGGTGCCGCGCTTCTTCGTCGCTGATGAACTGGCCGCAGGCCGACTCGTGCTGGCCTGGCCACATGTCATGCGCGGGCCGGATGCCTATTACCTGGTGTATCCCGAGCATCTCGGCGAACTGCCCAGGGTACGCCGCTTCGTCGACCATCTCCTGGCGTGTGCCGCTGCGGACACCCCCGTCGACTAGCCCGAGACGGCGGGCCGTTCGAGGTGCTCGAGTATCCAGTCGGTGAAGCCCTTGACCTTGCCCACTTCGGCCTTGTGTTCCGGGTAGGCCAGATAGTAGGCCTCGCGACTGGTCAGCCCGAACGACCAGGGCACGCTCAGTTGACCGGCCGCCAGTTCCTCCTCGGCCAGGAAGCGCGGTACCAGCGCCACACCGCAGCCGGCGCGAGCGGCACGCAGGGCCATGTCGAAGGTATCGAAACGCGGGCCATGATAACTGTGCTCGGTATAGCAGCCCTGGGCCGCGAACCAGTCATGCCAGGCCTCGGGGCGGGTGGCGTTCTGCAACAGCACCAGTCGGGTCAGCGCCAGCGGCTCACTGATGCCGCCGGGCGGAAGCGCCGAGGGCGCGCAGACCGGCACCCGCTCCTCGTCGAACAGGCGGATGCACTCGGCCCGCGGCCAGGCGCCATGGCCGAAGAAGAAGGCCACATCGACCCGTTCTTCCTCCAGATCGAAGGGCTCCGAGCGATTGGTGATGTTCAGGTAGGTGCGCGGATGGCGAAAGCGAAACCCGTTGAGCCGCGGGATCAGCCAACGGGCGCCGAAGGTCGGCAGGGTGGTGACATTGAGCACCTCGCTCTGGCCGCCGTAGGACTGCATGTAGCGCGTGGACATCTCCACCTGGGCGAGGATCTTGCGCACCTCGGTGAGGTAGAGCGCGCCTTCCGGCGTGACCTGCAGACGCTTGCGCACCCGACGAAACAGTGGATGCTCGAGGGTCGACTCCAGCTGAGCCACCTGCTTGCTGACCGCGCTCTGGGTCAGGTTCAGTTCATCGGCGGCGCGGGTGAAGCTCATGTGCCGCACCGAGGCCTCGAAGCATTGCATGGCGGTGAGGGTGGGCAGGTGTCGACGGCTCATGCAGCTCTCCGGGTAGATAGGACGATTCACGAAAAAATGGAATGACCTTCATATAAAACGTCGTTTGAGCGGCGTCAATCGGCGCGTCAATACTGGCCTCATTTCCGCCATTCTGGAACAGACGCTTGGCGTCAGGCTCGGACACAAGAGGAAACACCATGATCGACACGCTCATGCACAAGCTCGGGGTCGATGAGGCCCGTTATCGTCAAGGGGATTTCGTCATCACCTCGCCCACCGACGGCGGCGAGATCGGCCGCGTCAGCCTGGAAGGCGCCGATGCCATCGAGGACCGCGTGGCACGTGCTCGCAGCGCCTTCGAACAGTGGCGCCAGGTGCCGGCCCCACGGCGCGGCGAGCTGGTGCGCCTGTTCGGCGAGCAGTTGCGTCGCCACAAGGAAGACCTGGGCGCCCTGGTGACCCTGGAGTGCGGCAAGATCTACCAGGAAGGCCTGGGCGAAGTGCAGGAAATGATCGACATCTGCGACCTGGCGGTGGGCCAGTCGCGTCAGCTCTACGGCCTGACCATCGCCTCCGAGCGCCCGGGCCACCACATGCGCGAGAGCTGGCATCCGCTGGGCCCCATCGGCCTTATCACCGCCTTCAACTTCCCGGTCGCGCCCTGGGCCTGGAATTCCGCCCTGGCGCTGGTGTGCGGCAACAGCCTGCTGTGGAAGCCGTCGGAAAAGACCCCGCTCACCGCCCTGGGCTGCCAGGCCTTGCTGGAACGCGCCATGGCCGAGTTCGGCGACGAGGCACCGGCCGACCTGAGCCAGGTGATCATCGGCGACCGCGCTGCCGGCGAGCGCCTGGCCGACGACCCTCGCGTACCGCTGATCAGCGCCACCGGCAGCACCCGCATGGGCCGCGAAGTGGCGCCTCGCGTGGCGGCCCGCTTCGGTCGCAGCATCCTCGAGCTGGGCGGCAACAACGGCATGATCCTGGCGCCCAGCGCCGATCTGGACATGGCGGTGCGCGCCATCCTGTTCTCGGCCGTGGGCACCGCCGGGCAGCGCTGCACCACGCTGCGCCGCCTGATCGTCCACGAGTCCGTGCGCGACGAGGTGGTCGAGCGCGTCAAGAAGGCCTATGCCGGCGTGACCATCGGTGACCCCATGGAAGGCAGCCTGGTCGGCCCGCTGATCGATGCCCAGGCCTTCGAGCAGATGCAGTCGGTGCTCGACCAGGCACGCCAGCAGGGCGCCACGGTGTTCGGCGGCGAGCGCCAGCTGGCCGACCAGTACCCGGATGCCTACTACGTCACGCCGGCCATCGTCGAAGTGGCGTCGCAGAATGAACTGGTCAAGAACGAGACCTTCGCGCCGATCCTCTACGTAATGAGCTACCGCGACTTCGACGAGGCCATGGCGATGCACAATGACGTGCCCCAGGGGCTGTCGTCGTGCATCTTCACCACCGATGTCCGCGAGTCCGAGGCCTTCGTCTCGGATGTGGGCAGCGACTGCGGTATCGCCAACGTCAATATCGGCCCGAGTGGTGCCGAGATCGGTGGCGCCTTCGGCGGCGAGAAGGACACCGGCGGCGGCCGCGAGTCCGGTTCGGACATCTGGAAGAGCTACATGCGCCGCCAGACCAACACCGTCAACTACTCCCGCGAGCTGCCGCTGGCTCAGGGCATCAAGTTCGACTGACCCGACGTTACGACGCCGCTTCTCATGTCATCGCGGAGGTCATGAAAGCCGTATGAAGTCGACCTGTATCTGGACCGCCTCGTCCCCCGAGGCACCACTCGACGCCCCGCGTCTGGAAGGCCAGGCAGAAGCCGATGTCGTCGTGATCGGCGGCGGCATTACCGGCCTGAGCACGGCCATTCATCTCGCCGAGACGGGGGTGTCGGTGGCCCTGCTGGAAGCCGGCGAGATTCCCAGCGGCGGCTCCGGCCGCAGCGTCGGCCTGGTCAACGCCGGGATGTGGATTCCGCCGGACGACATCCTCGAGGCCCTCGGCCCGGAAAACGGCGAGCGTGCCAACAGCGTCCTCGGCCAGGCACCTGCCGAGGTCTTCGCGCTGATCGATCGCTACGCCATCGACTGCCAGGACACCCGCACCGGCACCCTGCACCTGGCGCACAATGCCAGGGGCGAGCAGGAACTGGAACGGCGTTACCAGCAGTTCTCCCAGCGTGGTGCGCCGGTGGAGCTGCTCGAGGGCGAGGACTGTCAGCGGCGCATCGGCACACAGCGTATTCGGCGCACCCTGCTCGACCGGCGTGCCGGCACCCTCAACCCCACCGCCTACACCCGGGGCCTGGCCCGCGCCGCCCGGCAGGCGGGCGCCCATCTGTATACCCACAGCCCGGCCGAAGGCATCGAGCGAGTGGGCGAAAGCTGGCGGGTCGACACACCAGCGGGCTGTGTGCGGGCCCCGCAATTGGTGATCGCCACCAACGCTTACACCGAGGGGCACTGGAACCAGGTACGCGACGTCTTCTTTCGCGGGCACTTCTACCAGGTAGCCTCGCCACCGCTGCCCGACGACATCGCCGGCGATATCCTGCCCGAACGTCAGGGCGCCTGGGATACGCGCATGGTACTCAGCAGCATGCGCCGCGACGCTGAAGGCCGGTTGATTCTCGGCAGCCTGGGCTGCGGCGATACCAAACCGGAGACCTTTCTACGCTGCTGGGCCGACCGCATCCAGCGCCATTACTTCCCGCAACTGGGACAGGTGGACTGGGAATGCACCTGGACCGGCCAGGTCGGCTTCACGCCGGATCACACCCTGCGCCTGTTCGAACCCGCCCCGGGCATTCTCGCCGCCGCCGGCTACAACGGCCGCGGCATCACCACCGGCACCGTGGTCGGCAAGGGCTTCGCCCGCTACCTCACTCAGGGTGACGACAGCAGCCTGCCCCTGCCAGTGCGACGCGCCCCGCCGCTCCGCGCCAAGCCGTTATGGAGCAAGGCCTACGAAAGCGGCTTCACCCTCTACCACGCCGGACAATGCCTGCGGATCGTCGCTTGAGGAATCACTGCTTAAATGCCTGCGCATGCAAATCGCTTCGTTGCGCGGTGCTCGAAAGCTCGTCTAACTATCAGTTATGTCTCGCTTTCTGTGCTCCGTGCGCCTTGCGCTTAACTATGCTCGGCGATTTATTCAGCGTTTCCTTGAGAGGGCCGCTTGGCTTAGTGCCCTAGAATCTGACTCAGGAACAACTTCGTCCGCTCCGACTCCGGGTTGTTGAAGAAGGTCTCGGGCGGCGCCTGCTCGATGATCTGGCCCTGATCCATGAAGATCACCCGGTCGGCCACCGTCTTGGCGAAGCCCATCTCGTGGGTCACGCACAGCATGGTCATGCCGTCGTGGGCCAGCTCGACCATGACGTCGAGCACCTCCTTGATCATCTCCGGGTCGAGCGCCGAGGTCGGCTCATCGAAGAGCATCACCTCGGGGCGCATGCACAGCGCCCGGGCAATGGCCACGCGCTGCTGCTGGCCACCGGATAACTGGCCCGGATACTTGTCGGCCTGATCAGCGATCTGCACCCGCTCGAGAAACTCCCGGGCGGTCTTCTCGGCCTCGACCCGCGGCTTCTTCTGCACCCAAGTCTGGGAGATGCAGCAGTTGTCGAGCACCGAAAGATGCGGGAAGAGATTGAAGTGCTGGAAGACCATGCCGACATTGCGACGAATCTGCTCGATGCGCTTGATGTCCTGGGTCATGGTCACGCCATCGACCGTGATGCGGCCCTGCTGATGCTCCTCCAGATGATTGAAGCAACGGATCAGGGTCGACTTGCCCGAGCCCGAAGGCCCGCAGACGACAATGCGCTCACCGCGCCCCACCGTCAGGTCAATGTCGCGCAGCACATGAAAGTCGCCGTACCACTTGTTGAGCCCCTCCACCTCAATCATCGGAGTATCCGCAGAGGAAGCGCTTGCCGAATTGTTTGCCGTCATGACGGTATTTCCTTGTTATTAAACGCTGAATCAGTGGCCTGTGTGGAGGCGCCGCTCTATATACTGACTGTACCTGGACATGCTGAAACAGAAGACCCAGAACATCAGTGCGGCGAAGACATAGCCCTCGGTGGCAAAGCCCAGCCAGTCACTGTCGGTGAGCCCCGCGCGAATGATCGCCAGCAGGTCGAACAGGCCGATGATCAGCACCAGCGAGGTATCCTTGAACAGCGCAATGAAGGTGTTGACGATGCCGGGA
Organism: Halomonas halmophila; assembly: GCF_006540005.1. Lineage (GTDB taxonomy): Bacteria > Pseudomonadota > Gammaproteobacteria > Pseudomonadales > Halomonadaceae > Halomonas > Halomonas halmophila. The sequence goes on from NZ_BJOC01000049.1 coordinate 13,201, forward strand.
ATCACCATCTTCAAAGCCTGAGGCAGCACGATCAGTCCCATGCGCCGCCAGTAGCCCAGCCCCAGTGCCTTGGCGGCCTCCTCCTGGCCGGAGGGAATCGCCTGCAGGCCGCCCCGCACCACCTCGGCCATATAGGCGCTCCAGAAGAACATGATGCCGATCAGGGCACGCAACAACTTGTCGAACTCGACCTCGGTGGGCACGAACAACGGCAGCATGACCGAGGCCATGAACAGCACCGTGATCAAGGGCACACCGCGCCAGAACTCGATGAACACCACGCACAGGCTGCGCACTAGTGGCATCTGCGAACGCCGGCCCAGGGCCAGCACCACGCCGATCGGCAAGGAGCCGACGATGCCCACGGTGGCCACCGTCAGAGTCAGCATCAGTCCGCCCCACTCGCGAGTCGGCACCTCCACAAGGCCGAAGTGGCCACCGTTCAGCAGGACATAGGCGAGGATCGGAAAGCCGACCAGGGCAAAGGCGCCTACCCAGCGTTTGGCCGGCAGCCGCGGTATGGCCAGCCAGGCCACCAGCAACGTCATCATGGCCAGCACGCTATTCACCCGCCAACGTTCAGGATCGGGGTAGAAACCATAGATGATGGTCTCGAAACGCGCACTGATGAACACCCAGCAGGCGCCCTCGCCAGAACAGGCCTCACGCGTCGAGCCCAGCCAATCGGCGTCGATCAGCGCCCACTTGGCCATGGGCCACAGCATCATGGCCAGCAGCACCATGGTGATCACGCTGAGTACGCTGTTGAGCGGGCCATTGAACAGATTGGCGCGCAACCAGCCGACCACGCCACGGCGCATGTCCGGCGGACGACGCGCCTCGATCATCTCGGTTCGTGTCGTCATCTCATCGCTCCTTGAGCAAAGTGCGCGCGTTGTAGAGGTTCATCAACGCCGAAACCACCAGGCTGATCACCAGATAGACCGCCATGGTGATGGCGACGATCTCGATGGCCTGACCAGTCTGGTTGAGCGCCGTGCCGGCGAATACCGCGACCAGATCCGGATAGCCGATGGCAGTGGCCAGCGAGGAATTCTTGGTCAGATTGAGATACTGACTGGTCAACTGCGGCACGATGACCCGCATGGCCTGCGGAATGACGACCTTGCGCAGGGTCACATCGCCGGGCAGGCTGATCGCTTTCGCCGCCTCGGTCTGCCCCTTGGGCACCGACTGAATGCCCGAGCGCACGATCTCGGCAATGAACGAAGCGGTATAGATGGACAACGCCAGCCACAGCGCCACCAGCTCGGGAATGACCGTCACTCCGCCCTGAAAATTGAAGCCGGCCATCTCGGGCATTTCCCAGGCCAGCGGCTGGCCGGTCAGCATGAAGACCAGCAGCGGCAGGCCGATCAGGATCAGTGCACCGAGACGAAAGACGGGGAGTGCCTTGCCGGTACGGGTCTGCAGGCGCCGCGCGTAGATTGTCAGAGCCACCACGGCGACCACGGCCAGCAACAGCGCCCAGAGCGTCGCCGAGAAGCCGGGCAGGGGCTCGGGAGCCGGCACCACCAGGCCACGCACATTGAGAAAGATGGCCTCGAACAACGACAGGCTCTGATTCGGACTCGGCAACGCCCGCAGGACCGCGAAGTACCAGAAGAGAATCTGCACCAGCAGCGGGATATTGCGAAAGATTTCGACGTAGACGGCGGCGAGCTTGGCCATCAGCCAGTTGTTCGAGAGACGCGCGATGCCCACCGCAAAGCCGATGACGGTCGCCGCCACGATGCCCATGGCGGAAACCAGCAGGGTGTTCAACAGGCCCACCACGAAGGTACGGGCATAGCTGCTGTCACCGCTGTACTCGATCAGGGTCTGGGGAATGGAGAAGCCGGCCCGTTCCTGGAGAAAGCCGAAGCCCGTGGTGATGCCACGCGCCTCCAGGTTGGACAGGGTGTTGGTCACGATCATGGCGACAAAACCCAGCAGGGCCAGCAGCAGAATCGCCTGGATCACCAACGCACGAACGGCGGGGTCACGCCATAGCGGCCCCCGTTCGGAAGTAGAAGAACGCTGCATGTCGAGCCTCGAACGGGATATCACGACCCGCCACCCCGACGGGTGACGGAAGCAGAAATCAACGGGATATGACACGGCCCGATCGCTGCAGCGGCCCCGACACTTGCCGAGGCCGCTGGCTGCCACCCGTCAGGGCGACGCGTGCACGATCATGGACCGGGTTGTCCCGACCCGGGAAACGCGGAATCCGTCAGCGACCTTGGCTCAACGGACCGGCGGCGCGTAGAGGATGCCGCCCTCATTCCACAGCGCATTGATGCCGCGACTGATTTCCAGCGGCGAGTTCTTGCCGACGGTATCGGCGAAGACTTCGCCGTAGTTGCCCACCTGGGAAATGATGTTGTACGCCCAGTCGTTGCTGAGGCCCAACTGCTCGCCATAGGTACCTTCCACACCGAGCAGACGCGCCACCCCGGGATTGGGTGGGTTCTTCTTCATTTCATCGACATTGTCACTGTTGATGCCCATTTCCTCGGCATTGATCATGGCGAAGATCGTCCACTGAACGATGTCGAGCCACTGATCATCGCCCTGGCGCACCACGGGGCCCAGCGGCTCCTTGGAGATCAGTTCGGTGAGAATCTCGACGCTGCCGGGCTCGGGGAGTTGCAGGCGCAGAGCGCTGAGCTGCGAGGTATCGGAGGTCAGTACATCACAACGGCCACTGGCGAAGCCCTGAGCCGTCTGGTCCGGGGTATCGAAGGTCACGGTGCTGATGTCGATGCCCCGCGAGGGGAAGTAGTCGGCGAGGTTGAGTTCGTGGGTGGTGCCGGACTGGATACAGATCGAGGCGCCATTCAGACCTTCGAGGTCCTCGATTTCCAGGTCCTTGGCGACCATGAAGCCCTGGCCATCGTAGAAGGTGGTGGCGGTAAAGTTCAGGCCCAGGGAGTTGTCCCGGGTGGCCGTCCAGGTGGTATTGCGCGACAGGACGTCAATTTCGCCGGACTGCAGTGCCGTGAAACGCTCCTTGGCAGTCAGCGGGGTAAAGGCGACTTTTTCGGGATCACCGAAGATGGCCGAAGACACGGCGCGGCAGGTCTCCACATCCAGGCCTTGCCAGGTACCATTCTCGTCCGGCGATGAGAAGCCAGCCAGCCCGACATTGACACCGCAGCGCAGGTTACCACGTTCCTTGACCTCGTCCAGGGTAGCAGCCGAGGCGGTCGCGGCGGTTCCAAGCGACAGGGTAGCGAGGGATAGGGCTACCAGCGTCTTTTTGTTGTTACGCATGACCAGAAACTCCGTTGTTGTCTTGTAATGTGCATGCATGAGTTCGCAATGCGACCCTTGCGAATCTAGCAACGACTGTATCCAACCGGCAACGCTGTCATTAAACGTTTGTCACATTGAGACTATACCCATGCGTCTTGTCACTTTCCTGGCGAGCGGCTGGCTCGTCTGCCTGCTCGCCGCCCTGCCTGTCACTCCAGCTCTGGCGACCAGCTTCAACACCGTCGATGTCCAGCGCCACGCTGACTGGCACTCGCTGCGCCTGACCCTGGGCGAGGAACGCCATGTACGCGCCATCGAGCAGAGCAGCTACTCGGACAGCGTGCTCAGCGTCAACGCCACGCCCGGCGCCTGCGGGCAGCGCTGGCTGGAGATGCGCGTGACGCTCGACGAGGTCCAGGCCGAGAGCGCCACCTGGGACCGGGTGCCGGTGGATGTGATGGTCGATCAGGACAGGGTCTACACCGGCGAGGCGGCCTTTATCACCGTGCGCGGCGACGACGGCTTCTATGTGCGGCTGACGATGCCGGATACCGGCGCCCTGCTCGATGGCATGCGCCACGGCGAGACACTGCGTCTGCGCATCCACCGCGCCGAGGAAGACTATTGGTTCATGGTCTTCAGTCTGAACGGCGCCGACCAGGCGCTGACCCGCATGAACCGCCTGTGCGAGACGCGTCCTGCAGACAACGCCGCCCCACACGACAACGCCCCCGCCGGTAAACCGACGAGGGCATCACCCACCACGAAATGATGGCTTGCGCTTTCCCAGCTCGTAATGTCGATGGTGGGCGCCGGGGACAAGGCGAAGCGAGGGTCATCCGCCATGAATGGCGGATGTAGTGCCCATGGAGGGGTTCACAGCGCCCTCGCGAAGGCTTGTCGACGGAAAAGCCCACCTCTCCCTGCGGTTTGAAGATGACCGTCAGAAATACTTTCACTCACTGGCGAATCAAGTAGTCAAAAGCCCCCAGCGCCGCCCGCGAGCCTTCGCCCAGCGAGATGACGATCTGCTTGTAGGGCACCGTGGTCACATCACCGGCAGCGAAGATGCCCGGCACCGAGGTCATGCCGCGCTCATCGGTGATGATCTCGCCATGCCCCGAGAGCTCGATGGACGAATCACGCAGCCACTCGGTGTTGGGCACCAGGCCGATCTGCACGAAGATGCCTTCCAGTTCGAGGTCGCGCAGCTCGCCGCTGGCGCGCTCTTCATAGGTCAGGCCGGAAACCCGTGCCCCATCGCCGTTGACCTGGGTCGTGCGCGCGCCCTTGATGATCTCGACATTGGGCAGGCTGGCGAGCTTCTTCTGCAGTACCTCGTCGGCGCGCAGCTCATCCATGAACTCGATCAGGATGACTTCCTTGACCAGGCCGGACAGGTCGATGGCCGCCTCGACACCGGAGTTGCCGCCGCCGATCACGGCGACCCGCTTGCCCTTGAACAAGGGGCCATCACAGTGCGGGCAGTAGGCCACGCCCTTGTTGCGATACTCGGCTTCGCCGGGCACGTTCATCTCCCGCCAGCGCGCCCCGGTGGAGAGCACCAGCGTCCTGCTTTTCAGGCTGGCGCCCGAGGCGAAGCGCACCTCGTGCTCGCCGCCCGGTTCGGTTGAAGGCACCAGCTCGGTGGCCCGCTGCAGGTCCATGATCTCCACGTCGTACTGCTTGACGTGTTCCTCCAGGGCCGCCGCCAGCTTGGGGCCTTCGGTGTAGGGCACGGAGATCAGGTTCTCGATGCCCATGGTGTCGAGCACCTGGCCGCCGAAACGCTCGGAGGCGACACCGGTGCGAATGCCCTTGCGTGCGGCATAGACGGCGGCCGATGCGCCGGCCGGGCCGCCGCCGACCGTCAACAGGTCGAAGGCCGGCATCTCGTTGAGGCGTTCGGCTTCACGCTCCTCGGCGCCGGTATCCACCTTGGCGAGGATCTGCTCGAGGCTCATGCGGCCCTGGTCGAAGGGCTCGCCGTTGAGGAAGATGCCGGGCACCGACATGACCTCGCGGGCGTCGACCTCATCCTTGAACAGCGCGCCGTCGATGGCCACATGGCTGATGCCCGGGTTGAGCACGGCCATCAGGTTCAGCGCCTGGACCACGTCCGGGCAGTTCTGGCATGACTGCGAGAAATAGGTCTCGAAGTGCAGGCCGCCCGGCAGCGCCTTGATCTGCTCGACGGTTTCGTCGCTGGCCTTGGGCGGATGGCCGCCGACATGCAGCAGGGCCAGCACCAGCGAGGTGAACTCGTGGCCCATGGGGATGCCGGCGAAGACGATGCCGGTGGACTCGCCTTCACGGTGCAGCGCAAAGGACGGCGCACGCTCGTCGTCACCATCCAGGCGCAAGCTGATCCGGTCGCTCAGGCCGGCGACATCCTTCAGCAGGGCATGCATTTCCCGAGACTTGTCGCCGTCATCGAGGGTGGCGACGATCTCGAAGGGCCGTGTGACCTTCTGCAGATAGGCATTGAGCTGGGATTTCAGATTGTCGTCCAACATAACGGCGATATCCTCGTCGCGGATCATCAAGACACGACTCCCCCGTGGCGACCACTCGGGTAGCGCATCCTGCAGTCAATTCGGTGATGCAAACCCGGGCAGCACCCGGGCTTGTCAGGCAGGCATCGGCGGCCGCGAACCATCAGGCCGCCGATTCAGGCAACATGGCCTCAAAAGAGGCGTTGCCGGCAGGAAGCAGGCTTCCTTAGATCTTGCCGACCAGGTCCAGAGACGGCTCGAGGGTTTCCTGACCTTCTTCCCACTTGGCCGGGCAAACCTCGTTGGGGTTGGCACGCACGTACTGGGCGGCCTTGACCTTGCGCAGCAGCTCTTCGGCATTACGGCCGATGTTGCCGGCGTTGAGCTCGACGATCTGGATCTTGCCGTCCGGGTCGACCACGAAGGTACCGCGATCGGCCACACCGTCTTCCTCGATCAGCACATCGAAGTTGCGCGACACGACGTGAGTCGGGTCGGCCAGCATCGGGTACTGCAGCTTGCCGATGGTCTCGGAGCTGTCGTGCCATGCCTTGTGAGTGAAGTGAGTGTCGGTGGAGACGCTGTAGATTTCCACGCCGAGCTTCTTGAACTCTTCGTAGTTGTCGGCCAGGTCACCCAGCTCGGTGGGGCAGACGAAGGTGAAGTCGGCCGGATAGAAGAAAAAGATGCTCCACTGGCCCTTCAGGCTTTCATTGGTAACGTCAATGAATTCGCCATTGTAATAGGCAGTCGCCTTGAACGGCTTCACTTCAGTGTTGAGAATCGGCATTGATGGATGACTCCTTGCTGTCGTGGGTGGTCGGCTCAATACAGGGCCTAGGATATCGACCAAGGTCCTATAGGGTAAATTGAACGAGCTGATCCGGCTGATAGGGCTTTCCTAAAAAGCCCTATCAGCCGGATCTCACTGCATGATGGTATCGCTCAGGCGACGAAATGATGACACGGCCTTCCACGTGTCGTCAGCGTTCACCCAGGGCG
>NZ_BJOC01000050.1 GCF_006540005.1 Halomonas halmophila
CCCGTTCGCGCCGCCGGCATCCAGCCGGTGACGTTTCTGAGCTGCCTGGGCGGCAGCGAACAGCATGGCCTGGTCCACTGGGCAGCCAGAGCCGTTTCTGAGCTGCCTGGGCGGCAGCGAACTGGGAGTGGGCGGCCATCGCGCTTTGGTGCATTTTCTGAGCTGCCTGGGCGGCAGCGAACGACATCACCACTGGTCTTCGTGCTTACTACAGTTTCTGAGCTGCCTGGGCGGCAGCGAACGTGCCGGGGCAGGTGCTGGCGCAGGCGGGTTCTTTCTGAGCTGCCTGGGCGGCAGCGAACATGCTTCCCGTGAGCCCGTCACCCAGGGTCGCTTTCTGAGCTGCCTGGGCGGCAGCGAACCGCTCCACAATCGCCTTGCAGTAGCTATGCCATTTCTGAGCTGCCTGGGCGGCAGCGAACTCGGTGGCGGGGCAAAGGCGGCTGCTGTTCATTTTCTGAGCTGCCTGGGCGGCAGCGAACGTACGGTGACAATCACGCCGCCGGATCGGTTCTTTCTGAGCTGCCTGGGCGGCAGCGAACGCTCCGGGGTGTCGTCCAGTGCCTGCTGTACATTTCTGAGCTGCCTGGGCGGCAGCGAACGACACGACACGCTGGGCATGGGCGCTCGATCATTTCTGAGCTGCCTGGGCGGCAGCGAACCCTGACATCGGAAGCCCGCTCGAACTTCATCATTTCTGAGCTGCCTGGGCGGCAGCGAACCGCGATACACACAAAGTCCATGGCTTCAGCAATTTCTGAGCTGCCTGGGCGGCAGCGAACGTCGATCATTTCCCGGGGTGTCATCGCATAGCGTTTCTGAGCTGCCTGGGCGGCAGCGAACAGCATCATTCGCCTCGCTTCGCTTGTTGGTAGTTTTCTGAGCTGCCTGGGCGGCAGCGAACCTCGCAACTTGCGCGCACCAGTGAATGATCGTTTTCTGAGCTGCCTGGGCGGCAGCGAACTGCACCACCTCAAACAGCTGGGCTGTGTCCTTTTTCTGAGCTGCCTGGGCGGCAGCGAACTTCCGCCAACGTCTCCGGGTCGATCTCGTGCATTTCTGAGCTGCCTGGGCGGCAGCGAACCCGACCGTCAATCTCGTAACAGATACCGAAGTTTTCTGAGCTGCCTGGGCGGCAGCGAACCGTTGAAGTTCTTTCAGCCGCTCGCGGATCGTTTTCTGAGCTGCCTGGGCGGCAGCGAACCAGTAGCACTCCCACTCTTCGTAGGCTTCGTCTTTCTGAGCTGCCTGGGCGGCAGCGAACATGCTGACGCAGCACGTGACTACATGCGTCAGTTTTCTGAGCTGCCTGGGCGGCAGCGAACGGCATCGATCCCGGCGAAGTCCACCGCTACCTTTTCTGAGCTGCCTGGGCGGCAGCGAACGATGGGCCGAACACCACAGATGACGAAGCGCATTTCTGAGCTGCCTGGGCGGCAGCGAACGGCGTGACTTTGATGCCCGTTATCGGAGACATTTTCTGAGCTGCCTGGGCGGCAGCGAACACGCCCGAAGACAGCGGCATTGGTCGTGCGCTTTTCTGAGCTGCCTGGGCGGCAGCGAACCTCTGGAACCATGCCCAGAGCTCGCTGGCTTTTTTCTGAGCTGCCTGGGCGGCAGCGAACGGGTCGTGCCAGTGGGCGATGACGCCGGAGTATTTCTGAGCTGCCTGGGCGGCAGCGAACTTGAGGGTAATCGACGATTCGCGCTCAACACATTTCTGAGCTGCCTGGGCGGCAGCGAACGGAGGTCAATAGCAGGGCGCCGGGCGCCGATGTTTCTGAGCTGCCTGGGCGGCAGCGAACGTTAATAGCGGGCTGGCCACGCTGCACGGTCTTTTCTGAGCTGCCTGGGCGGCAGCGAACGGCGGCGAAAGCGCCCGCGTCGCCAAGGTCATTTTCTGAGCTGCCTGGGCGGCAGCGAACCCCGAGATGATCCGGCCCGATCAGATGCGCGATTTCTGAGCTGCCTGGGCGGCAGCGAACGTGACGCGCTCGACGGCCTGCACGGCATCGTCTTTCTGAGCTGCCTGGGCGGCAGCGAACGATCCAGAACCAGCTTCGTGAAGCGATGCGGCTTTCTGAGCTGCCTGGGCGGCAGCGAACAAGAAGACCTGCATCATGCAGCATGATGGCGTTTTCTGAGCTGCCTGGGCGGCAGCGAACGGGCCGTCCAGCGAACTGGGCAAAATCGACGATTTCTGAGCTGCCTGGGCGGCAGCGAACTGGATGGGGGAGCGCTTTCTTTTTGTGGGTCATTTCTGAGCTGCCTGGGCGGCAGCGAACGCAGCACTTTGCCCCGAGTGTCATCACGAACTTTTCTGAGCTGCCTGGGCGGCAGCGAACTAGAGTTTACCACAGGTAACTAGTTGATTGTTAAAGAGCTACAGGAAAAGTAAAGCGCCATACCCTTTTTTAGGGCATGGCGCTAACCCATTGATTTATATAGAGGTGCTAGTAGATGGTGCAAAAAGGGTCAAAACCATGGCACCGTTGCCTGGCGGCTAAGACCATAGTGGTTGAAACTCCCTGTTACTGGCTCCGACTGCAGCGCTCCATGCTCAATGAACAACGCAAAACGTTGCCCGCTAGAGCGGCTGTTCACTTGCACGAATGGTAGTGGAATCTTGCGCTCAGCGGGTTTCGACATGCATTGGCGAGCCTCCTCTTCGCTGATGTCGTGACGAAGAGCATAACGCTTGACCCGGCTGGGCCCCCCAGTGTTGAACTGACGCCGAAACACGTGACAGTGGCGCGCTTCCGCCGGAATCGGCGCAATGTCCGCCAACTCTACGTGGTCTCGCATACCCGCCAGCCACGGGAGCGCCATCAGCTGTTCAAGTCGGCTCCGATAAGCGTGCAGCCGCAACCGATCCCCGGGCGTGCGGGCACGCACACCGGTCTTGTGGTCGGGCAGGCTAACTCCGATATCATCAGCCTGCAGATCAAACAGTGCTCGATGGAGCTTGCTGTAGAGCGCGTTCATCAGCATTCCCGTCGGGAACTCCGGATCGGGGCGTAACCGAATATCGAGATAATGATCCATGGCTTACCCCGCTTCGCCGAAGACACCACCGCGAATCAAGGTCGCCATCACGAAGTGCTGTTGCTCCGCGTTCGGTACTTGGTCCTTGAGCATCCAGTTATCCAACAGCGAGTAGAAATCCATCTTCTGCTTGGGCTGGCGGTAGGCTGTGCCTTGAGTTGTCACGGAGCCATAAGGTTCGACGGCGATGGGACCAAGATCGCTGCCATCTGCCGGCGCCGGATACCAGGTATCGATGGTACGAATGGCATTGCCCAGCTTCTGGGAGTGAATTCCTGCCACGCCATCTACTTGATAAAGCGTCTTGCTTTTGTCACCGCGCCCGCGCTCAAGAATCAGCTCTTGCGAAGGAAAGACTTCTTGGCCCAAGCCCACATGCGCAAACGCGATAACCTCAAGGATCAGGTGACGTGTACCCTCCAAGGCAGTGGCGATATCTTGCGCAAGTGCTTGGGTCTCCGTGTCATCATCAAAACCTCGCAGTGATAGACTCAGTGCATCGAATGTCCACTCTTGCGCAACCTCGCCGTACTCCATGCGTCGAATGCGCACTTCAACTTGTTCGGCACCGACACGGTTACGCCACAGGAAACGGCCATTCGCCAGATTGTGGGCATAACGACGCGCTAACTCGTTAAACCCTTGCGTCTGCACATACTCCGTGACGGCTTGTTGCAACTTGGCTTGATAGTCGGCGTTATTACATGCCGATGGTGTGCCAGCGCCACCCAGCACTCGCAACGTAAAACGTGCCATCAAGGTGTCGGCCTCATGTGGCAAGGTCGCGACGTCGACGGTCTGGAGGTTGGGGTTTTCGATTGCAGCATCGAGCTTCGCTGGATCCTGCTCCTTAGCCTTGAGACGGTTGGAGATCGTACCGCGTACTGACTTTTCACGAATCGTAACCGGCTGCCAGCCCTCCAGCACATCGCGCTGGGACCACTGCCCGGCGTATAACAGTGCATCGGAAGGGTCGAGCTTACGCTCGAAAGCGAGAACGGAGGCGGTTTTCAGTGCATCGTCTTTCTTGGCCATGAGATATCTCCTGTGTCAGTCGTTGTGCAAAGTATCGATGTAGGTGTTGTTCAAGCGATAGATTCCGCGGTCCAAGTCGTTCTCGACGAACCAGAGCAACGCTTCAGGGTCGTGAATGCGGTGCGGACTCACCCATTCGCCAATCGTGTAGAGGCTTTCGACAAACCGAAATGGCGTGTCAGGATCACGGGCATTAGCCACTTCACCAGCAGAGTACAATTCAGTAAGGGCGCCGTAGCCGACGGGAATCGGCACCAACCAGCCGGGATAGGGGCGCCGGATACTCCAGTGCGCAACTTCTTTTTCCTGGCCGCTTTTCTCATCCGTTTGCGTTTCAACTCGACACTCGTGATTGAGCCGCGAGAGATCGAGCCAAGCATCCATCGTCGTGGCACTTTCATCTTCCGCCTTGAGGGTGGCGGTGTGGTCGACAAGCCGATCCTCGCGCAGCACCAACGCGAAGCCCGGTAGCAGACGGCGCTTAAGGCGGCGCCACTGCTTTGCGCGCTCTTCTTCGTTGGCATCGAAGCTGATCAAGGCCGGCCGGTGACGCCGCTCGCCGGGACGGGGAGGCATGACGCTCCCCCCAGCGATACGCATTCCCTGGACTTGCTGATATAGCTGGTCTGCAATGGCTTGGCGACGCTCGGCGCTTTTCAGGTCATCTCCGCCGGCTGACTCGATACCCATCAACAGCGAAACTTCCAGATGCGCGCGGCCTTCCTCGACGATGGCCGCTGTGCCGCCGGATTTATCCACTGGGTTGCGTGTGAGGTGGAACGCGCGCGTGAAGCCCCCCTGCGTGACCTGGGGGTCGATGCGATGACACACCACACCGATCTCGTTGAAGACCAGCTTGATGTCATCTGGAAGGTTGCGCTCCAGAGACTGCATGGTGCCGACAAAGGCACTCATGGCGGGAAAGCCCCAGGTCATCGGGCTGGAAATGGAATTGGCGTTCTGGATACGCAGCTTGGGAAGAACCAGAAGGTGATTGATCATGCTGCCTCTCCTTCCGGGTCATCGCTTGCGTCGCGTAGCGCATCCTGCAGGTCGTCGAGCTGTCGACGGAAACTGCCCATCACGGTTTCGATCTGCCCCGCCCAAAAATCATGGTCGGGATCGCCAAGATTAGTTTTGATGCGTCGATCCAAAGTATGCTTGAGCCAGTGAGCGACACGTTGGGCCACGTCTACATGCCAGTCTGACTGATGCCGAGCTTCCTTGAATTCGAGATCCGACTCTGCCCTACCTGGGTCGAGCCAATACTGTTCCGAGATGACCAGTCGACAATCGTCATCAGCCGACCAGCCTGCGGGCAAACGGTGCATCTCGAAGGTAAACACCAGCAACTCATCAGCCAGCGATGCCGTCAGGTCATCGTGAAGATCACGATCCTGCATGGTCTTGCGCGGGTTTTTCCCCAGTTTCTGACGTTGCTCATCCTCCCTGGTGTTCTGCTGCATCCGGCGAGCCAGGTCATTCACCAACTGGCGAACTGGCTGGCGCCTGCCAAAGCGTGGTAAAACTGATTCTGTACGCAGCGGTGGCGAGACATCACGAGAGACCCAATCCGGCGGTAGCGAGGCGAGCAGATAATTCTGTCCTCCACGCTCACTATTGAGCTGGGAAATATTTTGCGGCTTGGTGCCCCCCATTTTCTGGATCGCCAGATTGGGATAATCGGCATAACCACCATCAAATGCAGCATCATCACGGCGCGCCTTGCGAGCGGCTTTGGCGTGTTCGCCAAAGCGATCCTCGCTCAATCGGGCGTAAAGGGGTTGGGCCAGTGCCGTGGCATACAGCGGTGCCAACAAATGGTAATTGACGTTATCGGTTGGCTCGTCACCCGTTAGCCAGTACATCTGCTTACCGCGAGCATGCGAACTGGGCACGCCCTTGGGCTCGGTAATGCTGGCGAAGGCTCGGGTCCAGCTTTCTGCTTCGGTGCGATCCTGGCTCAAGGCATCAATGAACGCATCATCAGAGGCAATTGCCAACTCCAGCAGCGAACTCCCCTGCCATTCCAGTTTCAGAAATTTGTAGACGTCCAACGCCGCCGCGTTACCTACTACATCACCCTGGAAATCGGACAGCAGACAGTGACTACCGACCAAACCGTTGTCAGCGAGCTGACTGGGCTCCACGTAGAGATTGGTGCCCTTGGCATCCGGATGGATCGGTTTCAGTGAGTGGGTAACCACCTGCAACTGGCTGACACGGCGCGCGGCCTCGGCCAGCCAAGTCTGTGGATCGAACTGCTGGTGAAGCTTGAGATAGGCCGGGTCTTCTGGCGCGAGCTTTTCCGTCTTGTTGGTAAAACGGTCATTGATGAACTGCTCGATCAGCTCGCGAATGGACGCCGGTGGTGAAGTTTCCGACATAGGGTCTCTGCCTTAACTTGGGAGACATACCAAAGGCATGGCATAATGAACCCCGAAGCGTTGCTGCTGCCCGGGGCGTGGGTCTAGACAGGCCAAAGCCTGTCAAACGGTTATTATCTTGCGATGGTAGCCAGCCACATTGCGCATCCTCCTGCTCACACCGTCCCAGAGAGCTTGGGGCCGAGTGCTCAACCTCAGCATTGCTTCTACGTATGCGTGGGCAGTACCAGTGCCCACGCATACAATCTATGCCTACTTATCCATATTGTCAAACCATTACTGCACGACGATCAGAGATAAAAGAGATATACGAGAACTCAATCAACAGTGTATGTAGAATTGACCCCCTGCCGCAAGGCAGCTCAGAAAATTACTGCACGCCGATCTGCGGTGATGATGCCCTCTCGCTGCCGTACAGGCAGCTCGCCGGCCCGTTAGGGCCGGCTTTTATTTTTTCCGGACAAGCCCTAGCGCGGGATGGAAGTGCCAGCCCTGCGGGGCGCGGTTTGTCTTCAAGCGAATACGGCCGAAGCGGTGCGCGCAGCGCTCGATTCCCACCCCCATCGCTTCGGCCTGCTCTGCCAGTGCGGCAAGATAGTCCGGCTCGTTCCATGGCGTGACGCGGGGGTTGTCGATGGCCTCATCCGGCAGGCGATCCAGTTCGGTTTCGACGGGCACCAGACGTTCTTCGCTGACTTGCCGGTCGCTGCGCCAGAAGCCGAAATTCTCTTCCGTCTCGTCCGGCAACAGCACAAATTCGCTATCCGCTTCATTATCTTCGCGAAAGGGTTGTTGCTGCATCGGTACAGCACCAAGGGTCACCCCCGAGACGCGATAAAACAGGTAGGCCCCCAACTCGGTCTGTTCGGGCTCACCCCGACGTCTACGCCGACGTTGGCCAGCGGCAGGCATCCCGCCCTCGACCATCAACGACGCCAAACGCGCATGCTCGAGATCGACGAGCCGTTGCGTAGGCTCCAACGACTCAACTGGCAACAGCCGGGGCCGCGAGTCGATGTGATCAACCTCTCCCGTACGCAGTAGCGTTTCGAGTCGATGCTGGGCCAACCTCCAGCGTTGCTCTGTTTCAAAACCCGGGTGGTTGAAAGCCGGCCGCTCGCGTTTGAGTTGTTTGACGTTGGCATCGAGTAGCGCCATGTTAGCTGCGTCCACCTCTCCTGGGCGATGTCGACGCACACGACCGGCCAGCTGAATAATCGAGCGCATTGAAGAAGGTTCGACTATCGCCCAGTCATAATCATGGTCTCTTCCAACTTCCGTGACAGGCGAGCCCAACACCAGAAATAGCTGGTCCGGCGCTTCATTGAGATCCAGTCGAGAGCGAATATCGGGTATATCGAAAACAGCATTTTCATCACGCCGGTCCAGCGCGTTATCGAGACGAGCCTCCAGCCTTGAGCGCAGCAGCAAGGGGTACTGGGAGTGATAGACGCATAGGTGAACCTGATAACCCTCGGGTATCTCTGAGCGATAAAACGCCTGAGCCACAGCAACCAGCGGCTCGATATTAGCCATCCGCATCAAACCAAAGCTCACCCGCTTGCCGCTGTGCGGATCAGTGCTGTGATGCTGTTCATGGAGAGACAGTGCTTCACGCAATAGCGTCTCTGCCACTGCTGGATGAATAGTATCCGGATGAGCGTTAGACGCGGACAGCGACACAATCCGACCGCGTCTAGCCGGTGCCTGCTTGCCCAGCCTATTGGCGCGGCGGCGGGCGAATTCGTGGTGTGCAGCTTCGAACGCTTCACCACCCTCGCAGTTGCTGTTGGTGCAGCCATGCTCATCGAACCAGGCACATACCGGGTTGACCGGCTCCCCCGGCATACCACGATGTTGCTGATACTCGGCTCGCCCACTGCGATACGCATCGTACAACCCTCGAACCAGGGAAGGCGGCAAGGTGGCGGATGAAAGCAGTACCCTGGAACCGAGCATTCCGGTCCAGTGCACCAGTCGTGTCAGGGCCGGCAGGTCATCTATATCGAAGTCATCCGGCTCGTCGAGCACCAGGTCACCACTCATCAAGCGCAGCATCGGTGAAATCTGATGACCACCTCGGAGGCTTTCGGTAGCAGGCATCAAGTGATCGACGGTGCAGACTACGACCGGTGCGTTGATGAGTGCCTGGGCATGGGGGTCGGCGACAGCCTTGGACAGCACAGGATGCTCACCAACATGGCCTTCGAAATGCACATGGGTTTGCTCGTCCAACAGTTCGGCGCGGGAGTCCGAGCCACCGTAATTGCGTTGCTGGTTCTCGAACTGTTGATGCTCGAACAGGGTTCGGCTGGCTGCGCCACCAACGCGAATGGCAAGGTCATCGTTCCCCAGCCCCAACCGTTCCCGATAAGCCTGGCCGGTTTGCAGGGTAAGGGTGCGAAGCCCAAGCGCTATGGTGAAGCGCGCCCCCGTTTCCGGGTTGTTCAACGCATAAAGTATCCGGCCATTGGCGATCGTCTTACCGCAACCGGTCGAGGCCATGTTGACGCCGAAGAAACCCTGCTTATAGCTTGTATCGCGTAGCCCGACCGCCATGTCGAACGCCTTGTCCTGCCAACGAAAGCGGGCATCTCGACTACGCGCCTTGAAGCCCTTATGGCGAGCGATCCTGGGTAGTGCGGCTTCGACACTCGGCAAGTGATGGGTAATTTCTCCGACGCTACGTGTCACACCGATCAGGTGTTCAATTAGCGGCTGGCTGAGTTGACGTTTACCGTGATAGCTGGCCGTATTGGCGTAGAGCTTGCGAGACCACTGGCCACTCAAGCGCCCTTGGTCCGTGAGTCCGGAGTAGTGATGGTCCGCCAGCATCAACGACAGTCGCGCCAGATGCATGACATAGGGCGACTCGAGTGGCGCAGGCTCAATACGCAAGCGCTGAAGCTGACGCGCTAAACGCTGACTACGTTTACGCCAAGATTCTTCAGTGACCGGCAAACCATGCGGAAAGTGCCAATAGGATGTAGCATCTTCCGCATCCGATGGTGTCACGCGTTCGTTCCATGCGGCAGTGATAGCTTGTGGAAGCTCGGGCAAGCTCCCCGTGTTTAGATTGGCCCTGGCACCTACCCATTTCTGGGCACCGGCCTCGTCGAAAGCCGGGAGCGCCGGTAACCGGTGATGGCTGACGATCAACCAGCCAATCGCCGCTGCCAGCGGTGGCAGTTCATTAAACGGAGCGCTTTCGCTGGCTTTTTCATCTACCCCATCGCGAATCAGGCGCTCCAGCCAGCAGTCATCATCCTCGGCAGTTGGCTGCTCAAGCCGTGCAAGCCAGCTGGCGTCATCGTCCTGGCCCACGAAGGCTTGTAAAAGCCGCAGCGACACCCATTCGTGACGATAAAGGTTACGCCCTTCAAGCCGGCCATGGAGTCGATCCTGAAACGCCTGACTGGCCTTGCCAAGGTCGTGAAACATCGCTGCCATGGATGCCAGTAAGTGAATGTGTTGGCCACTATGCCAGTCGTTTTCATCTTCCGAACGCAGGATATTGCGCCGGGTAGTATTAGTTGGCGTGGCCCCTTGTACGTTAAATCGCTTGGCATCGCCGACCACCCACATCAGCTCACTGTGGTCATGGCCACGAATCCAGTGACACGCCACGGCGGTATTCTTGCGGGCGGTCTTGCGCAACAACTTCCGGAGAGTGTTGAGCCCCTCCAGAGTGATGGGGGTTTGCCAGGTACGCTCGCCTCGACGTTCGGCAAATTGATCCAGGATGCGCCGCGTTTCCTTGAGCGCGTTCTTGTTGCATTGCGACACCAGCAGCACATTCATGCGTCCGGCCCTCCGAGCTCGAGGGCCACAGCTTTGAGCGTATCAATCATGAAATCGAGAGACTCGGTGCGCGTTAACCGCTCGATGCAGGCCTGCCGAAACTCTTGTTCCTCGTCACCGCGCATGGCCGACAGAAAGGCTTGCGGGAGGATGATGGCATCCTTGACCAGGTCCGCCACATCGAAGACCAATCCTCCCCGGCGCGTCTTGCCATGCAGGACGGCCAGACCATGGGGAATGCCCAGCACCCATGTCGCTGTGGCGGCCAACCCATAGGCCAGATAGTTGCCATGATCGAGAAAGCGGTTGGCGGGATCTGTACCACCGCCTCGCTTGGCACGGGTGAATTCACCGTAATCCACCGCTTGGGTCGCCAGCTTGAACAGTGTTTTGGTCAAACGCGCTTCCAGTGTCAGCAGCTCCACCGTGTCAGCTGCCTTGGCAATGGCATCGCGATGCTGGGATAACGCGTCACTGAGTCGCTCCCGTGAGCTCTCAAACCCGGCGTCCTGAAGCGCACGGCTTTGCCAAAGGGCTTCGATGCGCGATATCCGTGCCATTTGAAAAGCCCGTGCCGCTTCGAGCCGTTTGGCATCGTCAAACCAGAAGTTTACCCAGTGTTGTAGGTATTCGGTGGGGCGATATTCACTCTGGGGTGTCAGCCAGGCAACATCGACATCCACTTCATTGGCTGCAAAAAGCGGCGTACCTCCACCACCACAAAACCCCACCAGGACACCGGCTTTAGCCAGCTCGCGCATGGCCGCCTGTGTGATGGATGTTCCGGTACCCAGCAACAAGGAAGTGGTGTTGGCAATCGGGATATTCCAGTAACTAGACTGCTTGCCTTCATCGGTGACGTATTCAACACGACCGTCCTTCACCAGCACGCGGCAATGCTGCAGGTAATACAGGTTGGCGCGTTTGGAATGCAGAATGGTCTTGAGGTCCGATGGAGAGATATCGTCCATGTCGTTGCCCTGCCTGCCCTGTGTCTGACTACATCCAAGCACGCTATCCCTTACCCCCGCCACCGCTGGACATTCATCCACAACACTCTTCAACCCGGCCTGTTGAAGGTGAGCTAGAATGCGGGGGATGATGAGCAACCTGGAATATGACAGCCATGGAGGGAGTCATGTCATCGTTGACGACCATCCCCTGGGATACGCTGGCCCGCTATCGCTTGATCGAGATCCTGGCGTTGTGGGAAGGGCGCGTGGCGGCCGGCCAGATCGGTGAGGCGTTCGGTATCGGGCGCCAGCAAGCGCAGAAGGTGCTGCGCGCGTATCGCCAGTTGGCACCGCACAACCTGAGCTACGATCGGCAGCGTCATGGTTACCTGCCCAGCGCGGCCTTTGTGCCGCTTTTCACCCAGGGCCGGGTTGATGAGTACCTACGCCTGCTGAACATTCACGACACCCTGGATTCGCCGTTTGCCGGCTTGAGCATGGGGGCGGCGAACACCGAGTCGCTGCCGATGCCGAGTCGGGCGATCACGCCGGCGGTGGTTCGCGAGCTGGTCCGAGCGTCCCGCGAGAAGCGTCGCCTGGAGGTCAATTACGCGTCCTTTTCCAGCCCGGCAGGCGATGGGCGGATCATCGTGCCGCACACCCTGGTGTTTGCTGCCGGACGCTGGCATGTGCGCGCCTTCTGCGAGAAGAACCGCGAGTATCGCGACTTCGTGCTGAGCCGCTTTCGCGGTGTGCCGGAAGATGTGGGGCCGATGCTGGGGCGGCATGATGCGGAGAATGACGAACGTTGGCAGACCCGGGTGGCGGTGCGCCTGATTCCCGATCGTCGCCTGCCCCAGGCCGAACGCGAACTGCTGGCCATGGATTACGGCATGCCGGATGGCGAATTGGAGCTGCATTGCCGGGGGCCACTGGCGCGCTATGCGCTGCGCGAGCTGGGCGTCAATCCGAACCATGCCGAGGCCAACCCGCGCGCTCAGCAGATCGAGATTGCCAACCGCGACTCCCTGGCCTCCTGGATTCTGTGGTCCTGATTCCCCTGGCCTGATGCCCGGCCGCCGTGGCCGGGCCCCGGGCTCGCCGATCAGAAGGTATAGACCACGCTGGCCGTCACCATGTCGAGGTTGCCGATGTCGTCGGTATCCAGGCGTTCGACTTCCAGTCGCCCGGTGACATCGAGCAGGCCGGCCCGGACGCCCAGGCCATAGACGGGCGAGGTGCCGGAGAGGTCGGCGTCGATACCGGCGCCGCGCCGCTCGGCGTCCCAGTCGGCCATGCCGGCCTTGCCGTAGAGGCCGACCGGCCCGAGGCTCCAGCCCAGCACGCCGGTGGCCTGCACGCTGTCCACATCCAGGCTGGCCGCCTGGCCATTGGCGCTGCCCTTGAGGGAGTCGGCATTGACGTAGGCCAGTTCCCCGCCCACGTCGATGAACGGCAGCCAGCTGAAGTTGTAGCCGCCCACCAGCTTCCAGTGCTCGGCCTCGTCGTTGAACCGGCCGTCGCCATGCGTCTGGCCGGCGCCACCGCCCAGGTATAGCCCGGTTTCACCGGTAGCGAAGGCATTGGGGGCGGCCAGGCCCAGCAGGCCGGCCAGGCCGAGGGCGCAGAGTGTCGGCAGTGTCGCGTTGCGCATTATCGTTACATCCATTCGGGAAAGTTGCCGGGGTATTTTATCAGTCTTGCCGGGTTGGCGGCCCAATGATGTTATGTTATAACTTCCGCGCATTTTCGGAGACTGATCGCCATGGCACACCGTTCTCACCGACATCGCCCCGAGGGGCCCTGTCATTTTTCCTTGATGTCGCTCTCGGCCAGCCGGCGCTTGCTGCTGGCGGCGGCACCGCTGACCGTGCTGTGGCTGGCGGTGGCCTGGGTGCTGGGAGGCGCGGGCTGATGGCACGCCTGACGCTTCAGGACCTGCAGCTGGCGCGGGGTGGCCAGACGGTACTCGAGCATCTGGACGGCAGCTTTCAGGATGGTGCCATCACCGCCCTGATCGGCGCCAACGGGGCCGGCAAGAGCACCCTGATCTCGGCGCTCATGGGTATGCTGCCGCCGGTCGCCGGCCGCGTGGCCTGTGAGGTATCGCGCGAGCGTTGTGCCTGGCTGCCGCAGCAACTGGCCCTGGACTTGACCTTCCCGATGAGTGTCGAGGAACTGATCATGACCGGCACCTGGCCGAGCCATGGTGCGCTGAAAGGCTACTGCGCCGCGCATTATCGGCGGGGTCGCGAGATCATGGCGCGCCTGGGTATCTCGCACCTGGCGCACCGCCAGCTGGGCGAGCTCTCAGGCGGCCAGCGCCAGCGCGCCCTGATCGGCCGCACCCTGATGCAGGAGGCCGAGCTGCTGTTGCTCGACGAGCCCTTTGCCAACGTCGATGGCGAGACCGTCGAGGTGATGATGGAGGTGCTGCGCGACATGGCCGCCGCGGGCGCGACCATTCTGGTGGTGCTGCACGACATGGAGCAGCTGTCGCGCCTGGCCGATGATGTGCTGCTGCTGGCCGGTGGCCATGGTCGCTGGGTCGGCACCGAAGCGCTGCTCGATCATCACACCGGGCAACCGGCCCGGGCTCCCCGCCTGCCCATTGATTTTTCGGATATTCACCATGCTGGCACTGCTTGACGCCTGGCTGCTCGCGCCCTTCGAGTACGGCTTCATGAACCGCGCCGCGGTGGCCGGCCTGGCCCTGTCGCTGGCGGCCCCGCCGCTGGGCGTGTTCCTGATGCTGCGCGGCATGAGCCTGATCGGCGATGCCATGTCCCACGCCATTCTGCCGGGCATTGCGCTGGGCTTTCTGTTCGCCGGGTTCTCGCTGCCGATCATGAGCCTCGGCGGGATTCTCTCCGGCCTGGTGGTGGCGGTGCTGGCGGGCAGCGTCTCGCAGATGACCGGGCACCGCGAGGACTCAGCCATGGCGAGCTTCTTCCTGATCTCGCTGGCCGCCGGGGTGATGCTGGTCTCGCTGGGCGGCAGCAGCGTGGACCTGACCCATGTGCTGTTCGGCTCGGTGCTGGCGGTGGATACCACGGCACTGTTGCTGATCACCGGCATCGCCACGCTGATCGTGCTGATGCTGGCGATCATCTTCCGGGCGCTGGTGGTCGAGTGCCTGGACCCGCTGTTCCTGCGCGGCCAGGGCGTGCGCGGCGGTCTGGTGCATGGTGTCTTCCTGGGCCTGGTGGTGCTCAACCTGACCGCCGGCTTCCAGACGCTGGGCACGCTGATGGCCGTGGGCCTGATGATGCTGCCGGCGACCACGGCGCGCTTCTGGAGCCAGCGGCTGGAAGGCCTGATTGCCCTGGCCATCGTCATCGCGCTGGTCGCCAATCTGGGCGGCCTGTTGCTGTCGTTCCACCTCAGTCTGCCGTCCGGCCCGGCCATCATCCTGACCGCTGGCCTGGCGTATGTCCTCTCGGCGCTGTTCGGCCGACACAACAGCCTGGTGGCCCGGCACCGGCTGCGCGCCGCGCCGCTGAACACGCCATCCACTGACTGACTCGAAGAGAGCTCCCGCATGCCATCCGCTCATCGCTTCACACGCCGCGCCAGCCTCGTCACCGGCCTTGCCGCCCTGCTGGCCATGCCCTCCGTGCTGGCCGCCGAGCGCGTGCAGGTGGTCGCCAGCTTCAGCATTCTCGCCGATATGGTCGAACAGGTGGGCGGCGAGCATGTCGACGTCACCTCGCTGGTCGGCGCCAATGGCGATGCCCACGTCTATTCGCCGCGCCCCGACGACGCCCGCCAACTGACCGAGGCGGACCTGGTGGTCTTCAACGGCATGCACTTCGAGGGCTGGATGGAGCGCCTGCTGGAGTCCGGCGACTACGCAGGCACCCGGGTCGTCGCCACCGACGGCATCAGTGGCCCCGGAGCGGCCGAGTCCGCGGAGGATGGCAGCCAGGCGGCAAACGACCATGGCGATCACGCCGAGCACGACCACTCCGGGCATGATCATGGCGGCGAGGATCCGCACGCCTGGCTGGACCCGGTGCTCGGCAAGACCTATGTCGAAAACATCCGCGATGGGTTGATCGAGGCAGACCCGGCGCACGAGGAGGCCTATCGCCAACGTGCCGAGACCTATCTGGCCGAACTGGAGGCGCTGGATGCCGACATTCGCGACCAGATGGCCGCCCTGCCCGACACCACCAGCGTGATCACCGGGCATGACTCCTTCAGCTATTTCGCCCAGGCCTATGATGTCGAGTTTCTGTCACCGGCCGGGCTGACCACGGCGTCGGAACCCAGCGCGGCGCACATGGCCGAGCTGATCGACGTCATCAAGGCCAACAATGTGCAGGCACTGTTTCACGAGAACATGACCAGCCCCGCCATCATCGACCAGCTGGCCGAGGAGACCGGCCGTCCGGTGGCCGGCACCCTCTACTCCGGCGCCCTGTCGGACGAAGGCGAGGCCAGCACCTATATCGGCATGCTGCGTCACAACGCCCGCGTGCTGCACGAGGCTTTAGCCGGGGCCGAGCCCTCCAGCGATGCGTCGCAGAATGATGATCATGGGCATGAACACGGCGAACATCATGACCACGGCCATGAGCATGACGAAGCGCATGATCACGCCCACTGAGGCATCGGAGCGCCGGAGGCGGTGAAGCGATGAACAAACTAGAGGCGATGAGCGCTTTCGTGCGCGTGGCCGAGCTGGGCAGCTATACCCGCGCCGCCGAGTCGCTTGGCCTGTCACGCACTCGCCTCTCGCGGCTGATCATGGCGCTGGAGGAGCATCTGCAGGCGCGCCTGCTTCAGCGCACCACCCGACGCCTGCATCTCACCGAGGCCGGCGAGCGCTATCTGGTCAATGCCCGGGAGATCCTGCAGGCCATGGCGGATGCCGAGGCCGAGGTCGGCACCGCTGTCACCGACATGACCGGTCGCCTGCGGCTGAATGGCCCGATGAGTTTCGGTACCCGGCATCTGGCACCGCTGGTCGGGCGTTTCATGGTGGAGCACCCGGCGCTCCAGGTGCGACTCGACCTGAACGATCGCCGCGTCGACCTGCTGGAAGAAGGCTATGACCTGGCCATTCGCATCGGCACCCTGCCGGACTCCAGTCTGGTGGCGCGGCGCTTGACCCGCTGCCGAATGATCCTGTGCGCCTCTCCTGACTATCTTGCCGAGCATGGCCAGCCCGATAGCCTGGCCGCGCTGGCCGAGCATCGCTGCCTGCGCTACCTGGGCGCCTCCCAGGGCGACTGGGAGATCGGCGGAGAACGCCATGCCGTTCAGGGCCCGCTGGAAAGCAACAATGGAGATGTGTTGACCGCCGCCGCCGAGGAAGGCCTGGGGATCGCCCACCAGCCCAGCTTTCTGGTCGATGACAGCCTGCATGCCGGGCGGCTGGTGCCGCTGCAGATTGACGCCCCCGAACAGCAGCTGGAGATTCACGGTGTGTATCCCGCCCGCCGGCACCTGCCCGCCAGGGTCGCCCGTTTCATGGACTACCTGGCCGAGTGCTGGGGCGACCCGCCGGTCTGGGAGCGGGATCTGCCCTGATCCCTCGCCGGGCGAGGCAACCCGGACGAAGCTGTATTGTTGCGATCATCGCAACAGTGATGTTCAAAATAAGCAGATTATCGCAGTCATCTGCAGCGATAGAGTAGCCGTCACATTCCCTGACACACCTGCTCTATTGGAGATCGCCACGATGTCGACCGATATGACTGCTGCTGCCACCACCCTGCTGCGCCTTTCCCTGGGCACATTGGCCCTTGCTCATGGCCTGCTGAAGGTGTTCGTTTTTACCGTGCCGGGCACGGTGGCCTACTTTGAATCCCTCGGCCTGCCAGGCCTGCTGGCATACCCGACCATTCTCGCCGAGGTCGGTGGCGGGCTGGCGCTGCTGCTGGGGCTCTTCACGCGCTGGGTCAGCCTGGCCATGGTGCCGCTGTTGCTGGGCGCCGTCTGGGTTCACTCGGGCAACGGCTGGCTGTTCTCGAACAGCGGTGGCGGCTGGGAGTTTCCGCTGTTCTGGGCCGTGGCCCTGCTGGTGCAGGCCGGCCTGGGTAGCGGGCGGCTGGCGGTGAGCCACCGCTTCGCCTGAGTCATCCATCAATGACCACGGGGGTGCCTGGCACCCCGCTTCCAGAGGTGTCCCATGCTGCCGAGCCTGTTTATTTCTCACGGATCGCCGATGCTGGCGTTGACCCACACTCCAGCCCACGCCTATCTGCGTGAGCTCGGCCAGCAACTGACGCCGGATGCCATCGTGGTGGTGTCGGCCCACTGGGCCAGTCAGCGGCTGATGATCAGCACCAGCGCGCGGCCAGCGACCATCCATGACTTTGGCGGGTTCCCGCAGGCGCTGTTCGACTGCCAGTATCCGGCGTCCGGCCACCCTATACTGGCCGGTGAGCTGGCACGCGATCTGAATGCCACGCCCGTGGAACGCGGCCTGGATCACGGCGCCTGGGTGCCGCTGTCGCTGATGTTCCCGAACGCGGATATTCCCGTGGTCTCGGTGTCACTGCCCTGGCAGTGGTCAAATGATGAGCTCGTCGCCCTGGGCAAGAAACTGTCAGCCTGGCGCCAGGCCAATATCCTGGTGATCGGTTCCGGCAGCCTGACCCACGACCTGAGTGCCATCGCTCCTCTGGAAGCCACTGCACCGCCGTGGGTCATGGCCTTTAGCGACTGGATACACGCGCGACTCGGCGCCAACGACCGCGATGCCCTGCTCCACTGGCAGGATGGCCCGCACGCGATTGCCAATCACCCCACGCCGGAGCACTTTCAGCCCTTGCTGGTGGCCATGGGCGCCGGTGGCCAGGCCGAGCGCTGGCACCACAGCATTGAGCACGGCGTGCTGGCCATGGATCTCTACGCTTTTACCTGAAGCGTCTTTGCCTGGCCGTCAACAAGCGACAGAGCCTCAGGCCATGCCGTCGCCCTTGTTCGCCATGCGCTCGGCCTCGACGACCTCGATCCAGTAGCCATCGGCGTCCTTGACGAAGATCACGTCCGGCATCTTGCCCTGATCGGCGCGCTTGATGAACTCGACGTCATTGGCGTCGAACCAGGCCTGGGCGGCGTCCAGGTCCGGCACCGAGAAGCAGATATGACCGAAGCCCTGCGGCTCGGCGTTGCCGTCGTGGTAGGCGAAGTCGGCCTGGTCTTCGGTGCCCCAGTTATGCGTCAGCTCCAGCAGGCCCTTCTGACTGAAGGTCCAGACGCTGCGCTGGGCGGCATCCTCGGGTACTGCATCGCCCTCTTCCAGCCTGGCCAGGAAGTAGAGCGAGAAACCCATTTCCTCGAAATCCAGCTTGCGCAGGACCTGCATGCCGAAGACGCGCGAGTAGAACTCAAGCGCGGTCTGCGGATCCTTGACGCGCAGCATGGTGTGGTTCAAGCGGAATCCCCGGGTCTCGCTGGCCGGGGCCTGCACGCCGGGATGCTGTTCGCCCTGAAAGCTCATGTCATGCTCCTTGTCTGGTCGCAAATAAGGTCGTGCGAAGGTGTAACCCCTTGCATGGGGGCGCGGCCCGCAGATTTCCACCCGTCTCGGGATGGCGGTCATCGCAGGGGGAATCTACATTCAAGTAGTACACCGCTACCAAGGGGGTCATCATGACCACCGACGCGACACTGGGTGACCATATCACCTATAAGCAGCTGGTCCGGGCCGTTTCTCACGGCTTTGCGCCGATCGTGGAAGTCGAGTCCCAGGATGGCATCTACACCGTGCGCTTCCACCATGCCGGCGGGGTATCCACGCTCTCCGACAAGGACGGCAAGACCTGCACCTACCTGGGTACCGGGCAGATCCGTGAGCTGCTGGGCGAGGCGGGACTGACGCATGGCGTGCTCACCTGGGATGACCAGTGCGGTGACGAGATGATCGGGGTGCCCGGACACGCCATGACACCGGAAGAGCGCCTGACGCACGGCACGCGTATAGCCTTCCAGTGAGGACCGCCAGGGGTTCGAGGGTGTTTACAAAC
>NZ_BJOC01000051.1 GCF_006540005.1 Halomonas halmophila
GGTGGGCCGTGGCGCCTTGATTGAGGCAACATGGGGCTGCACTTCCCCATGCATTCAGAGTGGATAGGCCCAACATGAAAGACGCCGGTATCAAGGTTGCAACCTACATCTGCCCGGCCTGTGAGCAGCAGGTTGGCTTGCGGCACCGTCACGCGCAGCGGTTGTTGAGTGACCAGACCGCCGCGTGCCCCAAGTGTGGCGTGGATGATCTGGTGGCAGGCGAGTCGCGCGAGGCGCTGGCCCGGCATCTGGGTCGGATGGAAGAGGCGGTCCGCAAGTATTCGCGTATCGTGATGGTCACGGTGCCGGTGATCCTCGGTGCCCTGGCGTTGCATTTCTTCGGCAAGATTCCAACGACGGTTTTTGCGGTGATCTTTTTCACGACCCTGGGCGTTCAGGTGCTGGGCAAGCCCAAGCGCTCGCTTCGCGCTCCGCTTGACATCGAACTGGAGCGCGCGCGCTGAGTTGCCGATGAATTTGCCTTTCGCGCATACTGCCTCGTGGACACGCTGCTTGCGGGCAGGATGAAAAATTACGATACGGAGTCGCCTTCGCCATGGAGCGTCGCAATTTTCTCAAGACCAGTCTCAAGACGCTGGGTGCCGGCACGGCGGGTGCCGTGGCCGCGCCCTTCATTTCTACTGCCTCTGCCCAGGAGACGATCACCTGGAACATGGTGACGTCCTGGCCGAAGAATTTCCCGGCGCTGGGCACCGGGGCCAATGATCTGGCGGCGCGTATCGAGCGCATGTCGGGCGGACGCATGAAGGTCAAGGTGCACGGGGCGGGCGAGATGGTCCCGGCCATGGGGGTCTTCGATGCGGTGTCTGCCGGCACGGCCGAGATGGGGCATTCGGCGTCCTACTACTGGCGCGGCAAGGTGGCGGCGGCGCAGTTCTTTACCGCCGTGCCCTTCGGCATGACCACCACCGAGACCAATGCCTGGCTGTATTATGGCGATGGTCAGACGCTGTGGGACGAAATCTACGCCGAACACAATCTCAAGCCCTTTGCGGTAGGCAATACCGGCACTCAGATGGCGGGCTGGTTCAAGAAGGAGATCAAGTCGCTGGAGGATATGCAGGGGCTCAAGCTGCGCCTCCCTGGGCTGGCTGGCGAGGCGATGAGCGGTATCGGCGTGACGACCATGACCACCCCCGGTAGCGAGATCTTCACCTCCCTGCAGACCGGAGTGCTGGATGCTGCCGACTGGGTCGGGCCCTACAATGATCTGGCCTTCGGCCTGCATCAGGTGGCGGACTACTACTATACCTCGGCGTGGAACGAGCCCAGCGCCATCCTCGAGGGTACCGTCAATCTGGATGCCTGGAAGGCGCTGCCGGACGACCTCAAGGCGGTGGTGACCGAGGCGGCGCGGGCGTCCAATCTGGCGATGATCAGCGAGTTTCAGCTGCGCAATGCCGAGGCGCTGAAGACGCTGGTCGACGAGCATGGCGTCAAGCTGCGCGAATTCCCCGAGGACGTGATGTCGGCCCTGCTGGAGTCGTCGCGGGACGTGCTGCAGAAGCAGGTCGAGAGTGACGAGGCGTCTCGGAAGGTCTACGAGTCCTATCGCGCCTTCCAACAGAAGGTGCGGCCTTTCACCGATGTCGGTGAGTTTGCGTATCTGAAGGCGCGCGACCGGCTGCTCAGCGAGAGCTGATCGGTTCAGCTGTCGCCCTGGCGTACGGCGCGGATGCGGCCGTTGTCGTCGAGGGCGACCAGCACGAAACGCGCCTCGGTGACCTTGTGTAGCTCATCGGGGTTGCGTTCCATGGGCGAACGGCTCCATACCTCGACATCGAGCTTGATCGAGCTGTGGCCAATCTCGCCGATGGCGGTGAAGATGTTGACCACCGAGCCCACGCGCACCGGACACAGAAAGTCCATGGCCTCGATGGCGACGGTGGCGGTGCGGCCATGGGCCTCGCGGCTGGCGGTCAGCTCGGCGGCCTGGTCCATCTGGCTGACCAGCCAGCCGCCGGGGATGTCGCCATGGAAGTTGGTGTCCTGGCGGTTGGCGACCAGCTTGAGGGCCAGTTGACCGCGCGGTGCCGGTATGTCGTCGAGTTCGCTCATGGGGGCTGCCTGCTTGTTGTTTAGCGGGTCATGATAGAGGGCAAGCGGTGGCTGTCGCCACTTTTCATCGGCTGACGTGGCGGACTGCCGATCATGCCGTGCCGGGATAGCGTATCGTCCGGCGGCCGTCATTGGCGATTCACGATAGCATGGTGCAGTGCGTCGGAAATCTTGGAGGTTCCATGCCGGCAGCCACTGCCGTTCAGGGTCAGGTCATTCGCAAACGCGCCATTCCCGTCTGCCTGGGCATGTGCTTGCTGTTGCTGAGCATGATCGGCGCGTTGCCCGTGTTGGCGCACGACACCGAGGCGGGCCGCGCGGGGGCGGAAGAACCGGTGGGTACCCTGGGCACGGTGGGGTCCGACACCATGGCCGGGCTGATGCTGCGCTGGGGTGAGCATCTGGCTCGCGAGTATCCGGGCATGCGGTTGCAGCTCAAGGCCAGTGGCTCGGCCAGTGCGCCGCCGGCGCTGACGGCCGGCACGACCCTGCTGGGACCGATGTCGCGGCCGATGACCGACGACGAAAAGGCGGCCTTCGAGCGTCGTCATGGCTATCCGGTCGAGTCACTGGTGGTGGCGCGGGACGCCCTGGTGGTGGTGGTGCATCGCCATAACCCGCTTACCAGCCTGAGCCTTACCGAACTGGATGCGATCTTCTCCGAGACCCTGCGCTGCGGTGGTGAGTCCGGGTTGCGTCGCTGGTCGTCGTTGCTCGACGGGACCCTTCAGGGGCTGATCGCCCCGCATGGTCGCAATGCCGTCTCGGGCACCCATGAGATGTTCCGTCGCGAGGCGCTATGCAATGGGGCCTTCCGCCCGCGGGTCAGGGAACATCCGGGATCGGCGGCGGTGGTGTCGGCCGTCAGTGCCGATCCACGGGCGATCGGGTATGCCGGCCTCAATCATCTGACGCCGGGAGTGAAAACCGTGGCACTGCGCGACGCGCAAGGTGTCGAGCACCGCCCGCAGCCGGAGGCGGTGCGACGTGGCGAGTATCCCTTCTCGCGCGACCTGCGGCTCTACGTCAACCGCCCGCCCGGTGAATCCCTGCCGTCGGTCGAGCGGGCCTTCATTGATCTGGTACTCTCGCCTGCAGGACAGGCGATCGCCGAAGAGCTGGGCTTCGTCGCGCTGCCGCGCGAGGAACTCAATCGCCAGCGACGACAACTCGGGCTCGAGACGCTGCCCGCCGTGCAACCCTGATGCCGGGAGCCACTGTCATGTCATTGTCATGATAGTGTCGTATTTTTCCGCTATTGCCCTCGTTCCACACTGGTTGCCATGCCGCATTCGTCCTCAACTCCCCCCTTGCGCCGCTCTGTGCGCCAGACCCGTGATCGCCTGGCCACGGCCTTGATCACGGCGGGCGGTATCGGGGTGATCGTGGCGGTCATGGCGATCGGCATCTTCCTGGCGGTGGAAGTGCTGCCGTTGTTCTGGTCGTCGGCGGATACCCCACGCATCGACCTGCAAGCCCTCTGGTTGCCCCAGCCCTACACGGGGCTCGAAGCGCCGGCGCATCGCTGGCAGCCCGCCCTGCCCGAAGGCGGAGGCGAGCCACGCTTCGGCATGCTGCCGCTGGTCTGGGGCACCCTGGAAGCGGCCGCCTGGTCGCTGGTGATCGCGGTGCCGTTGGCCCTGGGGGCGGCGGCGCACTCGGCGTTGTTCATGTCGCCGCGTCTGCGCGCCCGCCTGCGCCCGACCCTGGAGTTGATGGAGGCCATGCCGGGCGTGGTCATCGGCTTCGTGGCCGGGTTGGTGCTGGCGCCGTGGCTCGATAACCATCTAGCGCTGGGGGCGGTGTTATTGATCCTGTTGCCGCCGGGCGTGCTGCTGGCCGGCGGGCTCTGGTCGCGCCTGGGAGGCCGGCTGCACCGGCGCCTGCCGATGGGCTGGGCGGCCGTCTGGCTGATGCCCTGGTTGCTGGTGATTTGGGGCCTGGCCGTGTGGCTGGCGCCGCTGCTCGAGGCCTGGTGGTTCGGCGGCAGCCTGCGGACCTGGCTGGAAGTTCATCTGGGGCTCGCCTACGCCAATCGCAACGCCATCATTGTCGGCATGGCGATGGGCTTTGCGGTGATGCCGAGCATATATGCGCTGGCTGAGGATGCCCTGTCGGGCGTGCCCGGCAACCTGGTCGAAGGGGCCGAGGCGCTGGGCGCGACGCGCTGGCAGACACTGTGGAAGGTGGTGCTGCCGGCGGCCGGACCGGGGGTGCTATCGGCGGTGATGATCGGCGCCGGTCGTGCGGTGGGCGAGACCATGATCGTGCTGATGGCCAGTGGCAATACCGCGCTGATGACCGCCAACCCGCTGGATGGCCTGCGCTCGATGGCGGCGAGCATCGCCATCGAGCTGCCTGAAGCCGCCCCGGGCGGCACGCATTATCGTCTGTTGCTGCTGGCGGCCCTGCTGCTGTTTGCCTTTACCTTCTGCGTGAACACCCTGGCGGAAGTGGTGCGCGCGCGCTTGCGGCGCCGCTATCGGCGCATGGAGGGCCTGGCGTGATGCATCACTGGCAGCGTTCGAAGCGCAAGTCGGCCGGGGAAGGCCCCTGGGCCTGGCTGGCCGCCGGCAGCGTGGCGACGTCCCTGGCCCTGTTGGCCCTGCTGTTGGGGCTGCTGGCGGTGCGTGGCCTGGGGCACTTCTGGCCGGCGGATGTGGCCCTGGTGACCCTCGACGATGGTCGCCAGTTGGCGGGGCGCGCGGTGAAGGAGGCGCCGCTGCCCGGCCGGGAGGCGCGCGAACGCCTGTATCGCGACGGCAACCGTGATGTCGACGGTGATATCTGGGAGTGGGTGGCGCTCGAGCGGATCCAGGACATTGCGCATCCGGAGGATCTGGTGGTACTGGAGCGACGACGCTGGGGCGAGTTCATCGGCCGCCTGGTGGCCATCGAGACGGCTTCCGGCGAACGATTCAGTGGTGACGCGGCCTGGCCGGCCCTGAAAGAGCGTCTGGCGGTGGTGGAAGACGGGCGTCGACAGATCGCCCAGCTCCGCGAAGAGACCATTCAGCCTCTGGTGCGGCGTGTCGAGGCCGGCCAGGCCTCGGCTGAGGACCGAGCGGCACTGGCCAGCGCTCAGTCGCAAGTGAATGCGCGGCAGGCGGCGTTGCCCGATGACACCCTGGTGCTGGAAAGTGTCGGTGGCCGCTCCTTGCGTCAGCCGCTGACGGACGTGGTGCGCGCGCTCCAGCCCAATGCCATGGGACCGGTGGACAAGCTGGCGACCTGGGGTCAGGGCGTCTGGCGCTTTCTCTCCGAGGGACCGCGCGCCGCCAACACGGCGGGCGGCGTGTGGCCGGCGATCTTCGGCACGGTGCTGATGGTGGTGCTGATGTCGATCTTCGTCATGCCCTTCGGCGTGCTGGCGGCGGTCTATCTCAACGAGGTCGCCCATCAGGGGCGCTTGATCCGCTGGGTGCGCATCGGGGTCCGCAACCTGGCGGGGGTGCCGTCGATCGTCTATGGCGTGTTCGGGCTGGGGGTCTTCGTCTATGGCATCGGCGGCCACCTGGATGATTGGTTCTTTGCCTCCCGCCTGCCGTCGCCGACCTTTGGCACGGGCGGCCTGCTGTGGGCCTCGCTGACGCTGGCCCTGTTGACCCTGCCGGTGGTGATCGTGGCCACCGAGGAAGGCCTGGCGCGGATTCCGGAGAGCCAGCGCGAGGGGGCGCTGGCGCTGGGCGCAACGCGCACCGAGATGCTGTGGCGGGTGGTGCTGCCCATGGCCATGCCGGCCATGCTGACCGGGGTGATCCTGGCCGTGGCGCGCGCGGCAGGCGAAGTGGCGCCGCTGATGCTGGTGGGGGTGGCCAAGATGGCGCCTCAGGTACCGCTGGACGGCGAGTTCCCCTTTCTG
Source organism: Halomonas halmophila (assembly GCF_006540005.1). GTDB lineage: Bacteria > Pseudomonadota > Gammaproteobacteria > Pseudomonadales > Halomonadaceae > Halomonas > Halomonas halmophila. The sequence continues at coordinate 5,942 of NZ_BJOC01000051.1, forward strand.
CATCTTGATAGAAAGTTCATGCATCTGGGTTATCACATCTTTGATGCCGCCTTTCGCAGTGGTGATGTCCAGGCCGCCATGCCGCTGATCTATGCCACGGCGCTATTATTGGTAGTAGTGATTCTGGTGCTTAACCTGACTGCAATATTCTTGCGCCATTATTTGAGAGGGCGTCACGGTACACTGCCGCACTAGTGAGAATAGCGGTCACCCACCATCGGCCCTGGCAACTGCTTGAAAGGGCGTTCGAGGCGCGGGTGGCGTGGTTTTTTCCTCCAGGCAGTGCCCTGGTGCTTACGGGAAAGGGTTCATGACGGTCATGCAGCACACGCCTTCCACGTCGGGCGCTCTGATCGATTTCAGCGCGCACGCCTCGAGCCTGGAAGTGCGCGATTTCGCCCTGCGCTATGGCGACAAGCCGGCGTTGAGCAACCTGACATTGCGGGTGCCGCGCCATCGGGTAACGGCCTTCATCGGCCCCTCGGGGTGCGGCAAGTCGACGCTGCTGCGCGCGCTGAATCGTCTGCATGACCTGAATGAGTCGGTGTCACGCGAAGGCAGCATCCATCTCGAGGGACAGGACATTCACGCCCCCGAGATGATGGTGGCAGAGCTGCGCCGCCGGGTGGGCATGGTCTTCCAGGTGCCCAACCCCTTTCCCATGTCGATCTACGACAACGTGGCCTTCGGGCTGCGACTGCAAGGACGCATGCCCAAGCGGCGGGTGGATGACGTGGTCGAGTGGGCACTGCGCTCGGCCGCCCTGTGGGATGAGGTGAAGGATCGTCTGCGGGCGTCCGCCTGGTCGTTGTCCGGTGGCCAGCAACAACGCCTGGTCATCGCGCGCACCCTGGCGGTGGGCCCCGAGGTTTTGCTGCTCGATGAGCCGGCCTCGGCGCTGGATCCGATTTCGTCGCTCAAGGTCGAGGAGTTGATCCGCAACCTGAAGTCGACACTGACGCTGGTACTGGTCACCCACAACATGCAGCAGGCGGCGCGCGTCTCGGACTACACCGCCTTTCTGCAGGATGGCGAGCTGGTGGAGTACGGCCCCACCGATACCCTGTTCACCAATCCGCGCCTGGCGCGAACCGAGAATTACATCACCGGACGCATGGCCTGATGAGCCCGTCCCGAGGAGAGTCTGATGGACATCACCAGTGACATTCACAGTCAGCATATCTCTCGTCAGTTCAATCACGAACTCGAGGAACTCAAGACCCACCTGATGGCCATGGGCGGCCTGGTCGAGAAGCAGGTTCAGGACGCGGTGAATTCCCTGCTCGACGCCGACTCCTCGCTGGCCGAGCGTGTCGTCGACAATGATCGCGCCGTCAATGACATGCAGATCAAGATCGATGACGAGTGCACCCGGGTGCTGGCGCGGCGTCAGCCGGCAGCGTCCGATCTGCGTCTGGTGCTGGCGGTGATCCGTGCCGCCTCCGACCTGGAGCGTATCGGCGACGAGGCCAGCAAGATCGCCCGCAACGCCATCGAGCTGATCGAGAATGACTCGGGCAGCCGCGGTTTCGTCGAGGTCCGCATCATCAGCGAGCATGTGCGGCGCATGATGCGTGATTCGCTGACCTCCTTCGCCCGCTTCGATACCGATCTCGCCCTGCAGATCGTCGAGGAGGACCAGAAGGTCGACAGCGAGTATCAGTCGGCCATGCGCTCGCTGATGACCTTCATGATGGAGGATGCCCGCTCGATCTCGCCGGTGCTAGGCATCATGTGGATCCTGCGCGCCCTGGAGCGCGTCGGCGATCATGCCAACAACCTGGCCGAATATGTGGTGTATCTGGTCAAGGGGCTCGACATCCGCCACACGAATCCGGATGATCTCGACGAGGAAGTCGGCGACCGCTGACAGGCGTGGCGCCGAGTGGTCTATTCGAACAGGCCGTCGCCGGGAGCGACGGCCTGTTTCGTCGTGAGGAGGATGAACACCGATGCTGAATGCCTTGACGGCGCTGTCGCAGGGGACCCGGCTGGTCTATTCGCGCGGCCTGCGCCGCTATGTGTTTCTGCCGATCCTGGCCAACCTGTTGGTCTATGCCGGCATGCTGAGCTATGTGCTGAGCCATTTCGGCGGCTGGCTGGATGGCTGGATGGCCATGGTGCCGGGCTGGCTCGACTGGCTTTCGTGGCTGATCTGGCCGTTGTTCGTGATCAGCCTGGTGGTGATCGTGTTCTTCACCTTCACTCTGGTGACGCACCTGATCGCCGCGCCCTTCTACGGCTTTCTGGCCGAGAAGGTCGAGATCGAGGTGACCGGTCGCGCCCCGCTGGACGACCGTGGCCTTGTGCGCACGGCCCTCGATGCGCTGGGCCGCGAGCTGGTCAAGCTGGGCTATATCCTGCCACGCATGCTGGTGCTGTTCGTGATCAGTTGGATTCCGGTGATCAACCTGATGGCGCCGGTCCTGTGGGCGGCGTTCTCGGCCTGGACCATGGCCATCACCTATCTCGACTATCCCATGGACAACAACAAGGTCAGCTTCGCCGACATGCGGCGACGCCTGGCGACCCGGCGCTGGCCGACGCTGACCTATGGCGGCTGGGTGATGCTGATCACCTGGGTGCCGCTGGCCAACCTGTTTCTGCTGCCGGGGGCCGTGGCGGCGGCGGTGCTGATGTGGGATCGCCACTATCGTGACCTGACGGCAGTGACCGCGTCGCGCTAGTCGCTGGTGGTCAGCGCGGCCGGTGCCTCGCTCTCGGCACTGGCGAGGCGCTCGCGCGGGAAGACGCAGCGGAAGGTGGCGCCGGCGCCCGGGTGCGAGTCGATCTCGAGCCAGGCCTGGTGGCGCAGCAGCACGTGCTTGACGATGGCCAGCCCCAGGCCGGTGCCGCCGGTGGCGGTGCTGCGGCCCTTGTCGACGCGGTAGAAGCGCTCGGTGAGACGCGGAATATGGTGGGGGTCGATGCCCTCGCCGTCATCCGCGACTTCCAGACAGGCGCCGTCGGCGTGACTGGCCCAGCGCAGCCTGATGTGGCGATCCTCGCCGGCATAACGCACGGCGTTGAAGACCAGGTTGGAGAGGGCGCTGTGGATTTCCTTTTCGCTGCCCACCAGGCGACGCGCCTCGTCGATGATGACCTCGAAGTGCTGGCTGCCGCTGGACAGGGCTTCGGCATCGCGGCGGATGTTGTCCATCATGCTGGCCAGCTCCAGCGGAGCGTCGTCCTGGCCGCCCTGGTCGATCTCCAGCCGTGACAGCAGCAGCAGGTCGTTGACCAGGTTCTGCATGCGGGTCGTCTGGCCGCGCATCTGCTCGATGCCACGTGACATGCGGCCGGGCAACTGGTCGGCCATGCCGCTGTAGGTTTCCAGATAGCCGCTGAGTACCGTCAGCGGGGTGCGCAGTTCATGCGAGACATTGGCCACGAAGTCGCGGCGCATCTGCTCCAGGCGGTGCAGGCGCGTGATGTCGCGGGCCATCACCAGGCGCTCGTCATCGCCATACAGGGTGATCTGGAACTGCAGGATCATCTGCTCGTCGATCGGCGAGGTCAGCGTCAGGGGTTCGCGATATTCACGCGCCTGAAAGTAGTCGACGAAGCTGGGATCGCGCAGCAGGTTGGTGATGTGCTGGCCTCGGTCATGCGCCGGCTTGAGGCCCAGCATGCGCTCGGCGGCACTGTTCCACCATTCCATGTCGCCGTGGCGATCGAGCATGACTACGCTGTCGCGCATGGCCTCGGAGGATTCCTGGATGCGGCTCAGGGTGTCGCGCAGCCGCCGCTGGGTAATGCGCTGGCCCTTCTGGTAGCGATACAAACGGTCGAACAGCTCGCCCCACAGGCCGCTGGCGGCGGGCGGCTCTTCATGGGGATGGTTGGCCAGCCAGTCGTGCAGGGCGCTGAGCTGGCGCAGCTGATACGCCAGCTGCAGGCCCAGGGCAATGGCCACCCCGATGCCGATGGCGGAGAACGGCCAGCCGAGAACGCCGCCCAGGGCGGTCAGGCCCACTAGGCGCCAGAGTTCTTTTTTCCACAGCCGCTTCACGCCGGAACCGTCTGTGGATAATGCGTGTTGCCCCGAGGCGTCGAGGTCGTGTGCAGCATGCGCATCTGGGCCTCTGAATCCTGTCTGGCTGGTCGATATCGCCCGGCTTCCGCTCGGGCGCATCAGCGGCCGGGGAGCACAGGCCGCCTGCCCCTTACTCTAGCCTGCCTGCGACCCGGCGGCACGGCCCGGGCGCTCTCAGCCCTTGGCAGAAAAGCGATAGCCGGTGCCGCGCACGGTCTGGATCAGTTGCTGGTAGGGGTCGCCCAGCGCCTTGCGCAGACGACGAATGTGCACGTCCACGGTGCGCTCCTCGACATAGACGTTGCCGCCCCAGACCTGATCGAGCAGCTGACCGCGCGTGTAGGCGCGTTCCTGATGAGTCATGAAGAATTGCAGCAGGCGGTATTCGGTCGGGCCGACCTCCAGCGATTGGCCGTCGACGCTGACCCGGTGGCTGACGGGGTCGAGCAGCAGGCCCTCGACTTCCACCGGATCCTCGACCCCATGCGGGGTGGAGCGGCGCAGGACCGCCTTGAGGCGGGCGACCAGCTCGCGCGGCGAGAACGGCTTGGTGATGTAATCATCCGCCCCGGATTCCAGGCCCTGGATCTTGTTGTCCTCCTCGGTCTTGGCGGTGAGCATGATGATCGGCAACTCGGCCGTGGCTTCATCACGCTTCAGCCGGCGTGCCAGCTCGATACCGCTGGTGCCGGGCATCATCCAGTCGAGCAGCACCAGGTCGGGCTGATGGTCGACGATGAGCGCGTGGGCACTCTGGGCGTTGTCCGCCTCGAGGACGTGGTAGTCGGCCATTTCCAGCGCCACGGCGATCATCTCGCGGATCGGCGCTTCATCATCGACAATCAGTACGGTCTTGTCGCTCATCCCGGGGCCTCATGGTCAAGGTCAGTGACAACTTGGTGACGATGACAGCATGTCCCTGTGACAATCATGTGACAAGCGCTCCTTGCGCTTCACTTTTCTGCCCGGTTGCGACGCGTGATGGCGCGCTTCAGCCGCCGAGCGGCGGCCACCAGGAGAGCCCGATACCGGCGAAGACCAGCAGGCCTGACCAGTGGTTGTTGAGAAAGGCCTGGAAGCAGCGATCCCGGTCGCGATGGCGGATCAGGTGTTGCTGATGGACGAAGGTGGCGGCCATGGCGGCCAGCCCCAGCCAGAAGAAGCCGCCCAGCCCCAGGGCGTGGCCGACCCAGGCCAGCAGTCCCAGGGTGATCAGCTGCAGTAGGCCGATGATCAGCTTGTCGGCGCGGCCGAACAGCACGGCGGTGGACTTGATGCCGATGCGCAGGTCGTCATCGCGGTCGACCATGGCGTACAGGGTGTCGTAGGCCACGGTCCAGGCCACGTTGGCGGCCACCAGCCACCACGCCACGGCCGGGATTTCGCCCAGCACCGCGCCGAAGGCCATGGGGATGCTCCACGAGAAGGCGGCCCCCAGGAACACCTGGGGCAGATGGGTGTAGCGCTTCATGAAGGGGTAGATGAAGGCCAGCATGACCCCGGCGACCGAGAGCATCACCGTGAAGGGGTTGGTCAACCACACCAGCGCGAAGGACAGCACGACCAGGGTGGCGAACAGCCCCTTGGCTTCCGTCTCGCTGATGCGCCCGGTGGCCAGGGGGCGCTGGCGGGTGCGCTTGACGTGGCCGTCGAAGTGGCGGTCGGCATAGTCGTTGACCACGCAGCCGGCGGCGCGCATCAGGTAGACGCCGACGACGAAGATCAGCACGGTGGCGCGCTCGGGCACGCCCTGTGCGGCCATCCACAGCGCCCACAGGGTGGGCCACATCAGCAGCCAGGTGCCGATGGGGCGATCGAGCCGCATCAGCTGCAGGAAGTCGGGTAGGCGGGCCAGTCCGGAAGGGCGCAACAGGGAAGAGTCCATCGGGTCGTCTCGTATGCTCGACCCCCGGTTGCCGGTGCCGGATGGGTCGTCGGGTTGAGGGTGGAGCGCCTAGGCTAACGCGAAGGCATGGCCAGATCATCCACCATCGCCTGCTGGAAGAACTCCTGCACCAGCACCGTGATGCGCTGATGCCTGAGCACCGAGCGACGTCCCCAGGGGCCCTGGGCGCCCGCAAAGGGGCCGCCGCCGGCGCAGACCTCGATGGGGCTGCGCTGCAGGTCGGATTGAGCGAACAACCAGCTGCCCAGCGAGCGCTCGCCCAGCCACTCCAGTCGGTGCTGGTCGGTCGGCGAGCCGAGCGGTGATACGGAGCGTGCCAGCACCCAGGGCCGCTCGTCCAGGCATAGCGCGACCTCGCGCAGCCAGGCATGCTGGTGCTCGCCCAGGCCCAGCGCCTCGGCTTCATCCTGACGAGGCCGGCCATGGCGCTGATCGAGCAGGCGCACGCGAAAGCGGCGTGGCTGGCCGGCGGCGATCAGTCGATCGGTCAGGGAGTCCTGCGAGGCGAGCCACTCCCACCAGCGCGGGCTCATATCCGGGCGAGCGGCGGCCAGGGGGCGCCAGCGGGGCTGGAATGATGGGCCTGTCGGCAAGAGTTGCGCTCCGCGTCCAAATCGTCGGGGCGGCTAGTGTACCATGATGCCTCGAACTTCTACCCCGCCATGGGACTGGCGGGCCGTGCGACGAGGATTTCATGACCGCTCCCCTGACCCTTATCGGTTCCGGCATGGCCGCGATGGGCCTGGTGCGCCAGTTGCGTGCCCACCAGCCCGAACGGCCGATCACCTTGATCACGGCCGACAGTGGCGATGACTACTCCAAGCCCATGCTGTCCACGGGCTTCGCCAAACGTCTGCCGCCGGAGCGCCTGGCCAGCCGGTCGGCTCTCGAGGTGGCCGATTCGCTGGGGGTGGTGGTGCGTACCCATACGCGTGTGGAGGCCATCGACCCGGCGGCGCGTGAGCTGCAGCTGGGCGCCGAGCGTCTGGCCTACGACGAGCTGGTGCTGGCCACCGGTGCGGCGCCGACGCCGCCTCTCGACTGGCCGCAGACGCTGGATGGACGGGTCTTCACCATCAATGACCTGGATGACTACCGTGCCTTCCATGCGGCCCTGACATCCCTCGGCAGGCCGGCGCGAGTGGCGGTGGTGGGGGCCGGCCTGGTGGGCTGCGAGTACGCCAATGACCTGTTGGCGGGTGGCCACGCCGTCGACCTGATTGCCCCGGAAGCCACGCCCCTGCCGCAACTGCTGCCTCCGGTCCTGGGCGAGGCCCTGGGGGCGGCGTTCAGCGAGGCCGGCATGCGCCGCTACCCCGGCCGCAGCGTGGTCGAGCTGGTGCCCGGTCGCGCCGGGGTGGCCATCGGCCTGGATGATGGCGCGAACCTCGAAGCGGACCTGGTGCTGGTGGCGACCGGCCTGAGGCCCCGCACGCAGCTGGCCGAGGCGGCAGGGCTGGCCGTTTCCGCGCAGGGCATCCTGACCGATCGTTACCTGGCGACCTCGGCGCCGGGCATCCACGCCCTGGGCGATGCGGCCTGTGTCGATGGCGTCAATGCCATGTACGTGCAGCCGCTGCAGGCCGCGGCCAAGGCCCTGGCGGTGACGCTGGCGGGCACTCCCAGTGCCGTGACCTATGGCGCCTGGCCGGTGCTGGTCAAGACGCCACTGTTGCCGGTGGTGTCCCTGCCGCCGCCCGACGGGGTGGCCTGCGAGTGGCGCATTGAGGGCGAGGGCCGCGACTTGAGCGCGCTGGCGGAGGATGAGGACGGACGTTTGATGGGGTTTGCGTTGACAGGCAGCCGGGTCCGTCGGAAAGTCGAACTGGCGCGGATCGCTCCCTCATTGCTAGGCTAGTCTCGACATCGCTCAGCGATGCGTGATTCGTACCAGCTCGACTGTCGCCGATCCTGGGCCGGCGGGCTGCGTTGAAATGTGAGGGATGTCCTGCATTTCACGTCAACAATAAGATGGCCGGAGGGGTTACCCCGGTTGTAGTCAAACAAGGAGGGCTATATGCGTAAACCAGAACTCGCCGCGGCGATTGCCGAGCGTGCTGATCTATCCAAGGACAAGGCTAGTCAGGTTCTCAACGTCATTCTCGATGAAATCACGGGTAGTGTGTCCGATGGCAATGACGTGTCATTGATCGGCTTTGGAACCTTCACGGTGCGCGAGCGTGCTTCACGTACCGGCAAGAACCCGCAGACCGGTGAGTCGCTGACCATTCCGGCCAGCAAGACGGTAGCCTTCAAGCCGGGCAAGGGGCTCAAGGACGCGGTCGCCAAGTAATGGCGCCCCGGCACGGCTCGCCTGAACGGGCGGGCCGTGAATTTCCTGCCTGAACGATTCTGCCTCGGATATCCCCATGAAACTTCGAATCATGCTGTGGTTGTTGGGTGTCATGCTCAAGCGCGCCCTGCGTCGCAAGGACAGGTTTCGAGAACGTCTGACCGAGATGCGTGGTCTGGACTGGGGCATTGCCACCGAGGACCTCGCCATTGCCCGGCATTACCGCATGTCGTCCCAGGGCATCGAGACCGGCAAGGGGCTACCGGTGGATCTCGACCTGGAACTGCGCTTCGAGAGCGCGGCGGCGGCAGTACGCATTCTGCGTAAACCCACCCAGAAAGCCTTTCTCGACGGCATGATGGACGGCCGTGTGCGCCTGGTCGGGGACTCCGGCGACCTGACGCGTCTGCAAAAGCTGTTGCGCGATATTTGAGCTACGAGCTACGAGCTACGAGCTACGAGCTACGAGCTGCGGGTAGCGAGCGATGAGCTTCAAAACACGAGTTGCGAGCTGTGGGCTACGCGCCGCGAGTGACGAGCCTGGTGAGGCATGGTGTACGACCATCCCCTCGATCATCGGCGCGAGAGGCCGGTCAGAGCGTTGAGGGGCGGGTTCGGACATTTCGGCGGCAGGCGTTATACTAAAGTCTGAATTGTCAGGGCGCTTGCGCCTCGCCGACTGCTTTCCTGGAGCCTATGTCGCTGTCATCGCTGTTCCTCTCGCTGCGCCGCCTCTGGGCGCTGGATTCCTTCGCTTACAGTCTGCGCGTCTTCATCGCCTTCACCGGTGTGGTGCTGGTGTGCTGGTGGTTCACGGCGCTACACAGCCTGATCCCGCTGTTTCTGGGCATCATTGCCAGTGCGCTGTCGGAGACCGACGACCACTGGCAGGGTCGCTGGAGGGCCCTACTGGTCACGCTGGGCTGTTTTGCCGTGGCCGCCCTGTCGGTCGAGGTGCTGTTCAACCGGCCGCTGTGGTTCGTCGTGGGCCTGGCGGTCAGCACCTTTGGCCTGACCATGCTGGGGGCGGTGAACCAGCGTTACGCGACCATCGCGCGGGCGACCCTGATTCTCGCCACCTATACCATGATCAGTCTGGAAAACCGCGCCGCCCCGGCGCTGGAGAATATCTGGCGGGAGCCGGCCCTGCTGGTGGCGGGGGCGGCCTGGTATGGCGTGATTTCGGTCATCTGGTGTCGACTGTTTTCCCGCCAGCCCCTCAAGCATGCGCTGGCCCGCGTGTTTCGCGAGCTGAGCCGCTATCTGCAGCTCAAGTCGACCCTGTTCGAGCCACGGCGCGACCTGGATGTCGAGCAACGCCGCTATGAACTGGCGCGCCAGAACGGACGTGTGGTCGCGGCGCTCAATCAGGCCAAGGAGATGATCTTTCGCCGTCTCCAGGAGAGCCGCAGCAGCAAGCTGAACCGCTACCTGTGGCTGTATTTTATCGCCCAGGACATCCATGAGCGGGCCAGCTCGACGCATTACCCGTATCACGAGCTGAGCCAGGCCTTCTTTCACCATGACGTCCTCTTTCGGGCCCAGCGCCTGCTGGCGCAACAGGGCGAGACGTGCCACGAACTGGGGCGCTCGCTGTTGCTCAATCGCGCCTTCGCGCAGGGGCGCAGCGAGATGGCGCTGGAGGATTTCAACGCCTCGGTGGAGCAGTTGGGGGCCCAACCACGCCGCGAGTGGCAGTCGCTTCTGCCGCATCTGCGTGCGCTGGCCGATAACCTGACGACCCTGCAGGATATTCTCGGGCGTGCCCGCCACCCGGAAGGCCCCGATTCCCAGGAAGATGCCTCGTTGTATGATCGCACCCCGCACGGCCTGGACGACGTTCGCGAGCGGGTCCTGGGACAACTGACGCCGCGCTCGGCGATCTTTCGTCATGCGGTGCGCCTGACCGTGACCCTGGTGGCGGGTTATGGCCTGCTGCACTGGATCCATCCCACCCAGGGCTACTGGATTCTGCTGACCAGTCTGTTCGTCTGTCAGCCCAGTTTCGGCGCCACCCGCCGCCTGTTGCGGCAACGCATTCTGGGCACCATCATCGGCTTGCTGGCGGGCTGGGCCCTGATCACGCTGTTTCCCTCGCCGCTGGTGCAGATCGGCTGCGCGGTGATGGCCGGCGTTGCCTTCTTTGCGGCGCGTGGCCGGCGTTACATGTTCGCCACCGCCTTCATTACCCTGATGGTGCTGTGCTGTTTCAATCAGGTGGGCAATGGCTTCGGGCTGATCTGGCCGCGCCTGTTCGATACCCTGATGGGCGCGGGCATCGCCGGTCTGGCGGTGCTATTGATCCTGCCCGACTGGCAGGGGCGGCAACTGCACCAGCAGGCGGCGGCCACCCTGGAGGCCAATCGTGCCTATCTCGAGGCCATCCTCGATCAATACCGCCATGGAAAGCGCGATGACCTGACCTATCGGCTGGCGCGCCGCAACGCCCACAATGCCGATGCCGAGTTATCGACCCTGATCGGCAATGTGCTGCAGGAGCCCGAGCGGTTTCGCCGCGATGCCGATGTGGGGCTGCGCTTTCTGCTGCACTCGCACACCCTGCTCAACTACCTCTCGGCCCTCGGGGCGCATCGCGACGAGCGCACGGAACACTACTCCGGCCCGGTGGAGCATGCGGCCGAATCCATCGAGGGCTCGCTGGCGGCTCTGGCCGCCGGCCTGCGCGATCAGGCTCCCCTGGAGGAGCAGGACGCCAGGTTGAATGACGCCCTGGCCGCGCTGGATACCGAACCCGCCCGTGACGACTCTCAGCTGCTGCGCACCCAGCTGGCCTTGATCGGTCAGCAGCTGGCACCCCTGCGCCACGCCGCCCGCTCCATCGGCCAACCGGACGCGCCGGAGCTATAAGCTGTAAGCCATAAGCTTGAAGCTGGAAGAACGGCGCTACGCGCCTTGAAGAGGGAAGAAAACCCTCCCGGGCTTCGCCCGGAGCTATAAGCCGTGAGCTTTAAGCTTGAAGAAAAAACTTGACTCCACTAACCCCGGTACCAGCCTTCCCTCTGGGGGTGCAGCTAGATACTGCTGTGACGTTGAGCGGCGATATAGTCTCCCCATTCATGGAGTAATCGGAGGTGGGTGTCATGGCTTTCCGCATGCCGCAGTGCGTGAAAGGTGGCGATGTAGGTGTTGCGGATCTCCGTGAAACGCTCGCCCTCGAATTGCTCCCTGATCCATGCCTGCTCGCGAGGCGTCGGTTCATCCAGAAATTCTGCCATGTCTGTCACATACTCGGGATCCTGCCAGCCGCTTGAATGCCACATGTCCTGTCGGGGCAATGGACGCGAATACACGAAGGGCAACAGGTAAATGTTGCTCAGCATGGCTTCCAGCAGATAGCGCCGTGCTTTGGCGAGCGAGCCCATTCGATAGTAGGTCAAGGCGGCATACAGCCAGAAGACGGGTTCGCCCACGTCATCGGGGAATTCCTGTTCAAACCACTCCATGAACTCGACGGCTTTCTCGGGCGCTCCGCTGAGCAAGTAGTCGACGCCCACCAGATAACGTTTTCCCGAGCCGTCGGAAATCTGGCCATAAGTCTCTTTCTCTTTCAGCAGGGCCCTGCGTGCCCGGTTGGCTCGATCTCGACACCGCTTTTGCACATTGTTCAGCATGGATCGGGCTCCAGGCTTGTAAGGTGAGACGTTGCCACGATGCCTGAGGCTGTGTGGGGCTGGCAGAATCGACCGGCAACGGCGGCGGGCCAAACCTCATTCATAGCGGCTCCAGAGCCTGAGTACTTTCACTACGCGCTCATCCTCGATCACCTGATAGGCCAGACGATGCTGGATATTGATGCGGCGTGAATAGGCGCCGTTCAGATCACCCACCAGCTTCTCGAACGGAGGTGTCCGGCGAAACGGGTCTTCTGCAATCAGTGCCAATAATTCCTGGGTTTTTGGCTTGAGGCCGCTCGAGGCCAGTTTGTTTGCATCCTTCTGTGCTTGCCTGGTGTAAACCAGCTTCCATGTCACCAGTCCAGCTCCTCGCCACACTCATCCACCGGGGTATCCATACCCTCGCGAATCGACTCTCGCATGCCCGGCACGGAGAGCAGGTAGAGGGTTTCCTGAATCGCCGACCAGTCTTCCTCGGATACCAGCACCGCCTTGTTGCGCTTGCCCATGATGATGATGGGCTGATGAGACTCGGCGGTTTCGTCGATCAATCGATAGAGGTTGCTACGCGCCTCGGTTGCTGTGATGCCGCTCATGACGCCCCCTTGCATGTGTCGTTGTCTTGAGTGTACGCCTTCGGTTACGTACGCCAAGACGTACGTAACGCCTGATCATATGGTGTCGCTCGACGGGGTAAGAAAAAACCTTGGCCCGAGAGGAGCTGGGGTTAGGCTGCTACGAGCTACGAGCTACGAGCTACGAGCTACGAGCTACGAGCTACGAGCTACGAGCTACGAGCTA
>NZ_BJOC01000052.1 GCF_006540005.1 Halomonas halmophila
TTCCAGCTTCCAGCTTCCAGCTTCCAGCTTCCAGCTTCCAGCTTCCAGCTTCCAGCTTCCAGCTTCCAGCTTCCGTCAGTGATATGGTTTGCGGGCTACTTGAATAGTCGGTGGTCTGCCCCAATATGCGAGGGTCTTGGCGTTAACGCCCCATCTTTCAAAATCGAACTTCCAAGGATCGCTCATGGCCGAACCGGCGCTGTCCATCCGTGGCCTGACCAAGGTCTACGGCAATGGTTTTGAGGCCCTCAAGGGCATCGACCTCGATGTGGCCCAGGGGGATTTCTACGCCTTGTTGGGCCCCAACGGGGCTGGCAAGTCGACCACTCTGGGGGTGGTGTGCTCGCTGGTGCAGAAGACGGCCGGCCGGGTCTCGATCTTCGGCATCGATATCGACACCGACTTCGCCCGCGCCAAGTACCATCTCGGCGTGGTGCCCCAGGAATTCAACTTCAACCAGTTCGAGAAGGTCCTCGACATCGTCCTGGCGCAGGCCGGGTACTACGGCATGTCGCGTCGCGAGGCCGTGCCGCGTGCCGAGCAGCTGCTGAAGGATCTGGGACTCTGGGACAAGCGCAACGGCAGTGCGCGCATGCTCTCGGGCGGCATGAAGCGTCGCCTGATGATCGCGCGGGCACTGATGCATCGCCCCCGGCTGCTGATCCTCGACGAACCTACCGCCGGCGTGGATATCGAACTGCGCCGCAGCATGTGGGAATACATGCGTCACATCAATGAGGTGGAAGGCACCACCATCATTCTGACCACGCATTATCTGGAAGAGGCCGAGAGCCTGTGCCGCCACGTCGGCATCATCAATAATGGCCATATCGTGCGCGATACCAGCGTGCGCAACCTGCTCGCCGAGCTCAACACCGAAACCTTCCTGCTGGATCTGGCGCATCCGGTCGAGCAGCCTCCGCAGGTGGAAGGCTTCGACGTGCGCCAGGTCGATGACGCCCAGCTGTCCGTGATGGTGCAACGCGGTCAGCGGCTCAATGATGTCTTCACCGCCTTGAGCGAGCAGGGTATCCAGGTCATGTCGATGCGCAACAGCGCCAACCGGCTGGAGGAAATGTTCGTTTCCATGGTGGAAGAGAGCCAGGCTGACGCGGATCACAACACGGAGGCAAGCGCATGAACGCCACACAGATCGCCATCGCGCTCTGGACCCTGGTGGTCAAGGAAATCAAGCGCTTCACGCGCATCTGGCCGCAGACGCTGTTGCCGCCGTCGATCACCATGGCGATGTACTTCATCATCTTCGGCAATCTGATCGGCTCGCGTATCGGCCAGATGGATGGCTATACCTACATGGACTTCATCGTCCCCGGGCTGATCATGATGTCGGTGATCACCAACAGCTACTCCAACGTGGCCTCGAGCTTCTTCTCCAACAAGTTCCAGCGCAGCGTGGAAGAAATGATGGTCTCGCCGATGCCCAACTGGGTGATCCTGGCCGGTTTCATCATGGGCGGCATGGCGCGCGGCCTGGGTGTCGGGCTGATCGTCACCATCGTCTCGCTGTTCTTCTCGCAGGTCGAGGTGGCACACCCGGTGTTGACGCTGGTCGTGGTGGTAATGACCGCCGCTCTCTTCGCCACTGGTGGCTTCATCAACGCCCTGCTGGGCAAGAAATTCGATGATATCTCCATCGTGCCGACCTTCGTGCTGACGCCGCTGACCTATCTCGGCGGGGTCTTCTATTCGATCTCGCTGTTGCCGGCCTTCTGGCAGGGCGCGTCGATGCTCAATCCCATCCTCTACATGGTCAATGTCTTCCGCTATGGCTTCCTCGGAGTCTCGGATATCCCCGTGGGCTGGGCGCTGGCGGCCATCATTGGCTTCATCGTGGTGCTGTTCGGCATCGCACTGTGGATGCTGGAGAATGGCAAGGGAATCCGCAGCTGATGAACGACCGTCCCGACTCCCTGGCCTATGCGCCCCTGGGGCGCGAGTCCGCCTATCCGGAGCAGTATGATGCCGGGCTGCTGTATCCCATCGAACGGGCGGTGAACCGGGCGCCACTGGGCATCGAGGCGGGCGCCCTGCCATTCGTCGGCGAGGATGAATGGCATGCCTTCGAGCTCTCCTGGCTGAATGCCCGCGGCAAGCCGCGGGTGGCGGTGGCACGTTTCCGGCTGCCGGCCGAGTCGCCGCGACTCATCGAATCCAAGTCCTGGAAGCTCTATCTCAACAGCTATAACCAGAGCCGTTTCGCGAGCCCGGCGGCGGTGCGCGAACAGCTGGAGAAGGACCTGGCCGAGGCCGCCGGTGCCCCGGTCAGCGTCGAGCTGTTCGGTGTCGACGCCAGCGAGCTGATGCCGCAGCGCCTGCCCGGCGAGTGTATCGATGAACTGGACATCGCCATTGATGACTACACGCCCAGCGCCGAGCCTCTGGTGGTGGGTGACGAGATCGTCGAGGAGACGCTGCACTCCCATCTGCTCAAGTCCAACTGCCCGGTGACCGGCCAGCCCGACTGGGGCAGTGTACTGATCCGCTATCGTGGACCGCGTATCGACCGCGAGGGGCTGTTGCGTTATCTGGTCGGCTATCGCCAGCATCAGGACTTTCATGAGCATTGCGTCGAGCATATCTTCTGCGATCTGATGGCGCGTGCCCGGCCCGAGCGCCTGCTGGTGCTGGCGCGCTACGTACGTCGCGGCGGGCTCGATATCAGCCCCTGGCGGGGCACGCTCGGCGAGATACCGCCCACGCCGCTGCGGTTGGCGCGCCAGTAGAGCAGGGCCCGCGCCCAGCACCGACCATACCGAGGAGGACCGCGTGATGGACGCACTCACGCTACTGCACGAACGCAGCTCCATGGGCAAGCTCATGGGGCCGGCGCCCAGCGCCGAGCAGCTCGAGGCCATGTATCGGGCCGCCCTGCGCGCGCCCGACCACAAGGAACTGCGCCCCTGGCGCTTCATCGAGTTTTCCGGCGCCGGGTTGGAGCGCCTGGGCGAGCTCTTCGCCCAAGCCGAGCTCCGCGAGGACCCGCATGCCGAGGATGCCCGTCTCAACGGCGCGCGCAAGAAGCCCCAGCGGGCACCCATGGTCATCGCCGTGATTGCCCGGGTCACGCCCGACGAGCCCAAGGTGCCGCAGGTGGAGCAGATCCTCTCCGCAGGCTGTGCCGCCCACTCCCTGCTTCTGGCAGCCCATGCCCAGGACCTGGGGGCCATGTGGCGTACCGGCCAGTATGCCTTCGACCCCACCGTGCATGAGGGGCTGGGGCTCGCCGAGGAGGATGCCCTGGTCGGCTTCATCTACCTGGGACAGCCCGGTGGCCGCCCGCGTCGACTGCCCGAGCATGATACGGCCGACTTCGTGGAGCGCTGGACGTGATCGAGCGCCGGATCGGTGAAGCGCACCCGCGCCTGCCACTGCCGGCCAATGGTCAGGAAGACGACCCGGCCGCCTTCCTCGCCTGGCTTCATGATGCCATTCCGCTGGCCGGGCACCTGGGGATTCGCGACATGCATCGCCAGGGCGACAGCCTGAGCTGGCAGCTCGCCCTGACGCCCAATCTGAACGACAAGGGCACCGGCTTCGGCGGCTCGCTGACGGCCCAGACGACGCTGCTCGGCTGGTGCTGGGTCACACTCTGGCTGCGTCGTCAGGGCATCGAGCGTGACGTGGTGGTCGCCGAGTCCCGGCAACGTTTTCTCGCCCCGGTGACCGGCGACTATCGGCTGACCTGTACGCCCGAGGACGAGCAGGGCAGGGCGACGCTCGCCGCCAGCCTGCAGAAAGGCGGCAAGGGCCGCATCGCCCTCGTGCAACAGCTCTGGTGCGGCGATACTCTCTGCCTGGAGGCCCGCGGCGACTACGCCGTGCTGCCCGAGAAGCCCGCCTGACGCCGAAAAATCCGACTCAAACCAAAAATCGGCTTGCATTCGCGGACTTAAGTCGCTATCGTGTGCGCCGTTCTCGAGACAAAGAGGCCGCCATGCGCAAACCTGGCGCCACTCGTTTCGGGAATCACAATGTGGAGGGGTGTCCGAGTGGTCGAAGGAGCACGCCTGGAAAGTGTGTAAGTCGAAAGGCTTCGAGGGTTCGAATCCCTCCCCCTCCGCCAGAACAGCAGAAAAAGCCGCCAATCGAGGCGGCTTTTTCTTTTTCTGTATTCCTCCCGCCCATATGAGTCTGGCTTCCACTGGCCTTCCCAGGATCCTGTTGAGCAGTGTGTCCCTCGGCCGCACTCAGGCTTGCCTTTTCTCGAGGCTGTTGCCTCCAACATTGGTCGGTTATCGCTAATCCAGCCATGACATGCAGTACCTCTCTCAGGTAGTGTCGACCTAAATGTTATGAGAACGACTAGGCCCGGGAATTGGCGATGTCAGATTTTTCTTCAAATGCATCCATGATGCAGGACGGCAAGCCCCTAGAGCGTCAGGATGGCCGGGAACTGCGTGTTCCCGCTGCTCGTGCACGGCGAGCGGTGCATCAAGCGCCTGCAGCGTGTCGCCGGCGGCACCTGGCTGCTGATCAGCGACAACCCGCGCTATGAGAAGGAATTGATCAAGCTGCAGGATATGAAGGGTGTGAAGGGTGTGAAGGGTGTAGAGATCCTAGGGCGGTGTGAGATTCGGATTTGAAAAATAAATTAAGGATTCGTAGTAGCTCAATAACTATTAATGAATTGCTTGTGACGCAAGGGAGGGGTTATGAATCAAGCTTTAAATGTTTTGACTGGCAACTTTCCTTTTGAAGGTGTGATCATTGAGAAACTGATGATCCACCGTGTATTTGCGCCAGCTGAGGATAAGACTAGGGTTCCGCCTGCATAAAAAGCATTTTATTAATTTGAATGCTGAAGAGAAGTCGGCTCTTCAGAGCCGTGTAACTGCTGCACTTGGCAATAGGTCCCATGGCATTGAGATGAGCATTGATCAGGCGGATGAAGGGAGTTTTTTTCAAATTGCAGCAGAAATGCTGCACTGTGAAGCAGACCGCTTTATTGAGCTTTCAGAGGTGTTAGCAAACAACCTGACGGATGCTCTGACGAGAAAGATACCGGGCGGAGTTATGGCGATTATCTCTGGGCGGGTTGGTGAGCATGCCAGGCCGTTTGTTTCAGTGATAAAAGCAGAGTTTCAGGATGGATTTACCACTGAGTCTGTAGATGATCAAACGGTAGCTTTGAATTATGTTAGAGATATTTTTCTCACTGAAACTCAGAAGCTCTATAAGATTGGTTGTTTAGTTGAGGTTGTTTCGACTCCCCCAGAAGATGGAAAGTATGACAAGTCAAATTATAGAGCGTTTTTATTCGATCACTTGCTAACCAGTGTTGAGACGCGAACGGCAGCTTCATATTTTTATAATACTTTTCTTGGCATGGGGATTAGCTCCTCTTCAAAAAAGCTAACACAAAATTTTTATGAGTATACTGTTGACTACATCAATTCTCTAGATGTTGATGAAGACAAAAAGTTTGATTATGTCGAATCGTTGAGGGCAGAGCTGAAAAGTCAAACTGCTGTTGTTAGCTCAGCAGATTTTGCCGAAAAGTACCTTGAAGAAGGTCACTCTGAAGCCTATGTTGATTATATGAAGGATCGAGGCTTTCCGCAGGGCGGCGTTGAAAAGGATGTAGAGTATATTGAGTCTAAGCTCAGGAAGAAAAGAAAGGTTAATTTTACTTCTGGCGTTTCCATCACGGGACCCTCTGACGACTTCCAGGATTTGGTTACAGTAGAGGAGCGTGGTGAGAACGATACTTTAGTTAGGATTCAGGGGATCGTAAGTGGCCTAGGATGACTACTGAAGAAGAGTTTTCAGAATACTTGGAGTCCATCAGGCCTGCTTTGCAGGCTTGGGGAGACTATGTCAGTGAAATAGTTAAGAATGAAATCTCTTGCCGGCTAGGCGCTCTGTCTCCCCAGTTTTTAAAAATTGACGCTATTCCAAGAGTAAAAGCCGTTAATTCCGCTTTGAATAAAATAAGCATAAAACGGTATGATGATCCTAAGACGCAGATGACGGATCTCGTTGGGGTAAGATTCGTTGTCCTTACTACAGATGATCTATTTCTTCTCGAAAAAATTATCGAGCATCAAAATTGGAGTTGGAAAGTATCGAAAGATTTTGCGCTCGATATAGAGGTGAATCCAAAAGTATTTGACTACCAATCTAAACATTACGAAGTTCGGCCTAAAGAGGAATTTGAAGTCGATGGCGTAAGGGTTCCTGAATTTATTTGTTGTGAAGTTCAAGTCAGGACTCTGCTTCAGCACGCGTATGCTGAGCTAGTGCATGATAATATCTATAAAGCTAAAGGCGTGGTGCCTTCGTCAGCTGAAAGATATGTTTCAAGAAGCATGGCTTTGATGGAAACCACGGATGAAATATTTTGTACTGCTTTGCAAAAGCTTCAGGAGGAGAACTATAAGCGGGATTCCGTGATAAAGGACTTGGAGAAAGTTTTTGCAGAAGACTTTGGATTGCAGGTTGCTGAGCCTGACAGACAGCTGCACTTTGCGATTTTGGAAAGTTATGCAGATGCAGTTGAAGAGTTTTCTTCTGAGAAGCTAAGAGAGATTTTCGATAATAAGAAATTCATTAGGCATTTTGTTGAGGATCGTTATGGAGAGTTTTATTTCTTTAGGCAGCCGATCGTTCTCTTTGTATATTATGTCATTTCAGCTTATGGCATGAACTACTTTTGGAGTAACTGGCCGCTTTCAGTTTATAATAAAGAAGTGAAATATGTGGCTAGTGATCTTGGTGAATCTTTTACTCCTCATGGGCGCTGAAGAAACAACCGGACATTATGTGCGGCCGCTTCGCTCTCTATAGCCCTTATCCCAAGCTCTCCCAGGCCCTGCGCTTGCCGCTGGAGCCGGGAGAGCTGACGCCCCGCTACAACGTGGCGCCGGGTACCTGGGTCACGGCGGTGCGCCATACCAGCGATGATGCTCCATAAATGATAGATGGTGTGAGGCGCTTCTATTCCTGTTTGAACGTATTAAATTATTGAGGTTTTTATGGCCTATCGCCACTTGATGAAGTTTGGCTTGGTTGCTGGCTCGGTTTGTCTTTCATTTTTTTTTCTCCCCCCGAGCGTTATAGCCAAAGAGTCATATGTGCTGGATGATAATCTATCGGTTATTCCATACTTCTTAGAAGGAGATGAAAGTTATGAGGTTGCTGATCTTTTGTCGAGCTTCATGCAGCCTGAGAGCAGCAGCAATGGGTTTCCTTGGGACACGATGGCTAATAGTTCGATCTCTTGGGATCCAAATGGCGTGCATTATGAGGATAGTGGTGCCTTCAGGAAGGGTGTCTTAAGGGTCAATGTAATGGATGGAGTGTCCACCCTTCTGAAGAGTAAAGTTGCAGAGCTTTTTTGGACAATTCAATTGAGCACTGAAGAGAATCCAAATTTCGGTGCTAATTGGTTGTACTTGAAGCCTGGTGGTGGGGAGTTTTCTTGCTTTGGTCCGGATAGTACTATGTGTTCTTTCGATATTGAAAATTCGCTTAAAAATAGCCCGTTATCTTATGAGAAGGGTGAAATATGCAATCCAAGCAGCCAGATGATGCATGATTTTTTTCATATAAGAAAGGATGGGTATAGAGACTTGTATGTGATTCAAGAGTGGAATGGCGGCTCGGGTGGTGCTACTACAACGCTTTACGCAACTATGGCTGAAAGCATGCTTCCCACTAATAAAGAACCTTGCCGCTATTGAGGTATGGTGCTAGCTCATTGCAGGGTCTTGTGTGCTAGATTAGCTATGCAAGTTATCCATTTCTGGCTGCCATGTAGCTTCACAAGAAGCTTATCTTGTAAACACCTGAGCTATAAGCCCGCAAACCATCAAGCTAGATTGTCCGCCCGACCCACATGGCCTTTACTGCATGGTTTCCAAACCAAAAAATGATCGCGCCATGCCTAGCTGAAGGGGATCTTGCAGGATACAACCACTATCGCAGCGAGGCGACCAGCTTGTGAATATCGATCATCAGACTGGCTGCTCCGGCGTCACCTGCTCGCTGAGCGGATTACACGCTGGCTCATGAGTATGCGTCACAACCGCTAGGATACGATAACGCTAACTTGATCGATGTGGAAGTTCACTGCCTTCAGGCAAGGGCCGCTTATTCGAGGTATTCATTTACTGTCGATTTTAGCTGATCCCTGTGTTGGAAGAGGTCACTGACGGAGCTTATATCGATCCGGTTTTCTTTTTTGTCGTTGAAGAATCCAACCCGTTTGACTGACTTCGCATTAAAATGGAAACGGCAAATGGGTTTTCTGTTGTTGTCGTCAAGCAGAACTGCGCAGTAGGATTTGGCGTCGCGCATGGCTATGCGACTGACATCGACCTGTTCTGCTAGCAGTGAGCGAACGATGTTGTAGGCATCAATCTCTTCCTGGGTGGTGATAATGCCATCGTCATCGGGTTGAGAGTCTTGTGACGTGTTGTCGGGCGTGGAAGCGGCCTGGTTCGCTTCAACATCATTGCTCGCAAGGGCGCCACGCAGACGCTGTGCTACTTGCTCTTTGATGTAAAGCCGCCCTGCTTCTTTGATGATTGGTGTGAAATCGTCAATCACCTGGCGAGTCTGCCGGCCATCGTAGACCTTGCTCACTATATATTTGACATATTCTTCTGGCGTGTCCTGGAAGATTTCATCAATAGCTTGCTTGGCAAGGTTTGTATATTTCAGGCGGTTGGCCGTGCCAAGTATGGCGTTGACATCGAAGTTCGGCTTCGTGAACTTCTTCAGCTCCTCAATGTCCTGCTCATTGAAATCACTAAGGTCAAAGGTGAAGAAAGGTCGGTTGTCGAGCTTGTTTTCAGAGTCCAGGTCAGAATAAAAGCGGTATTCAAAGCCGTTTGTGAGAATGGCAAATTTGGCATCTGTACAGGCAAAGTAGCGGTACAGCTGGCTGTATTGGACGCTGGAGAGGTTGGTCCCGAGAGGTTTGCACTCCACGAGAATTGAAAGGCTGCCATCCGTGCGAATTGCGTAGTCGACCTTCTCGCCTTTTTTGGTTCCCACATCGGCAGTGAATTCCGGAACCACTTCCCGAGTGTCAAAAGGGTCGTACCCCAACGAGCTAATGAAGGGAAGAACCAAGGCTGTCTTGGTGGCTTCCTCGTTCTTGATATGGTCAACCTGATCTTCACCACGGCAAGCGATACCGTGGAGTTTTTCACTTAACTCCATGTTGCCTCCCTGCGTATTGTTGTAAGTAGAGACTTAGAAGTACATTACTAGAATTTTTATCAGACTGCCAAGTGGTTTGATGTTAAATAAGATGTTTGTTTATTAGTGATTTTGCATCATTCGTCATTGTGGAATTTCCGTAATCGTAACATCACAACGTTGCCCCTGCTCTGAGGGACTCGTTCCGGGGCAGGGCTTTCCGCTAGCGTTCGAGGATATGTGGAGCCTTGTGTGGCCAGCCTGTCGTCGGGGTGCGCAGGGAGAAGTCGGTCAGCGAGAGGCATTCTCAGCCGATGAAGCTACCCAGTTCGTCGCGCAGACGTTGCAGTTTCTGAATACGTGGATTGAGGCTGTCCTTCCAGTGGGTCGAGAGGGCCTGCCATTCCTCGGCACTCAGTCTGGGGCCGGCCTGTATGCCTCTGAAGGGGCGTCGGTTTCCTCAAGTGGCATGCTGACGCTCTGCGCGGCTCGGGTGATGGCTATATAGCGGAGTACTACGGCGGGGGACTGGCGATGATTGCCGGCATTGCGTCTTGAGCCGATCAGGCCTTTGGCTTCATAGAAGTGGACCATGGAGAGCGGGACTCCGCTTCGCTTGGCCACCGGGGCTTCATCAACTATGTGAACAGTGCTGATGTGGCACATCAGATTGCCGAGGAAATCCACTGGCAGGGCGGCGAAGCCCGTGCGTTGCAGGCTGATGGGAGGGATGAGGCACAGCTGCTCGGGAGGTTGTTTGATGAGCCGGCGTGATCACGGAGGCGTCGATGTGCTGGATAGCTTCAACCAATGCCTGGCGCAGGATCTGGGGCCGTACGGCATCACCATTGTCGCGCCGGGCATGGTGGAAACCGGTTGCGACCCGTGATGCGCCGGCAGAGTTCAAGGAGTTGATCAAGACGCAGACGCTTCCCCGGCGTATTGCTACACCTGAGGATGTGGTTCACAGCATTCGTTATCTGGTCAACGATGGCAGTTCACATGTCACGGGTACCTACACGCCGATTTGCGATGGAGCCTACCTTCCATAAGGATATGAGTATCCTTATGGCAAGATCGCGGTGCCGGCCAGTGTCATGAGGATCACGGCAAATCGGTGCTTTTGGTTCGTGGCCGGCATGTTTGGGGAGTGCACGCATGGCAGTATCTGACAACAACACCCATACCTTCGACTATATCGTGGTGGGGGCCGGTACTGCCGGGTGCCTGCTGGCCAACCGCCTCAGCGCCGATCCGGCGAATCGGGTCCTGTTGATCGAGGCCGGTGGCCGAGACAGTTATCACTGGATCCATATTCCGATCGGCTATCTGTACTGCATCAACAATCCGCGTACCGATTGGTGTTTGCGTACCGAGCCTGATCCCGGGTTGAACGGTCGCTCGCTGATTTATCCGCGGGGCAAGACATTGGGTGGCTGTTCCAGCATCAATGGCATGCTGTATATGCGGGGTCAGGCCCGTGATTATGACGGCTGGGCCGAGTTGACCGGGGACTCCGCCTGGCGCTGGGAGAACTGCCTGCCCGACTTCATGAAGCACGAGGATCATTATCGTCTGGATGAAGGAGGTGATGCCGATGATGTGCATCGTGACTTTCACGGCCATGGCGGTGAGTGGCGTGTCGAAAAGCAGCGCCTGAAATGGCAGGTGTTGGATGATTTCGCCACCGCCGCCGTGGCAGCCGGCATTCCCCGCACCCGCGACTTCAACCGCGGAGACAACGAGGGCGTGGACTATTTCGAGGTCAACCAGCGCTCGGGCTGGCGCTGGAACACGTCCAAGGCCTTCCTGCGGGGCGTCGAGCAGCGCGGCAACCTGACGGTCTGGCACTCCACCCAGGTGCAGGGACTCGAGGTTTCGACGAACGATGGCGCCAAGCCCCGCTGTGGTGGCGTCACGGTCGAGCGTGCGGGGAAGAAGGTCGTGGTGACGGCGAGTCGCGAGGTGGTGCTCTCCGCTGGTGCCATCGGGTCGCCGCAGCTGCTGCAACTCTCAGGGATAGGCCCGGCGGCGCTGCTTGCCGAGCATGAAATCCCGGTGGTGGCCGATCTTCCCGGCGTGGGGGAGAACCTGCAGGACCATCTGCAGATTCGCGCGGTCTACCGAGTGAAGGGGGCCAGCACTCTCAACACCCTGGCCGGCTCCTGGCTGGGCAAGGCGAGAATCGGTCTGGAATATGGCCTCAAACGCTCGGGCCCCATGAGCATGGCGCCTTCACAGCTGTGTGCGTTCACGCGCAGCGCCGAGCGCTACGAGCATCCCAACCTCGAATACCACGTTCAGCCCCTGAGCCTCGAGGCCTTCGGCCAGCCGCTACATGATTTTCCGGCGATTACCGCCAGTGTCTGCAACCTCAATCCAACCAGCCGGGGGAGGGTACGCATCAAGAGCCGCGATCCTCGCCAGGCACCGGCTATCTCCCCCAGCTACCTGAGCACGCCGGAGGATCGCCAGGTCGCCGCCGACTCGTTGAGGGTCACGCGCCACATTGCCGCCCAGCCGGCCTTCGCCAAGTACGCGCCCGAGGAGGTCAAGCCGGGGGTGCAGTATCAGAGCGACGACGATCTGGCACGGCTGGCCGGCGATATCGGCACGACCATCTTTCATCCGGTAGGAACGGTGCGGATGGGGCATGAGTATGACCCCATGGCCGTGGTGGATTCCCGTCTGCGGGTCAGAGGCGTTCAGGGATTGCGCGTCGTGGACGCCAGCATCATGCCGACCATCACCAGCGGCAATACCAACTCGCCGACGTTGATGATTGCCGAGAAGGCCGCTGGCTGGATTCTGGGGGGACACTGACATGGCCAAACGGCGGAGACGCATGGGGCTGCGTTACTTCGATTGGGCCTGGCTGGTCAGCCGTCGGATCCAACAGGTGTGATCTCCACCGGCGCTCTGCCGGTCAGGCCTTCACCTGCCTCAACTCCTGCCATTGCGTCGTCCACCTCGGCGAGCGGTGCGCGCAGCGTAGCTGCCAGGCGGCGTTCTGTCGGGGCACGCCGAGGCGTACCGTGCCCTTGCCCATCCGCTCGTTGAGGGTATCCAGGGTGGCCATCAGCTGGTGGTCGCGGTCGCGCTGTTCGGCGCGCTCGGGGGAGTCGAGCAACGAGAGCTGCTGTCGATTGGTGTCCACCAGGTCGAGCAGCATCACGCCGGCCTTCATGAAGCGATAACCACGACGGTAGATCGCCTCGAGACCCTGCTGGGCAGCGGCCAGAATGGGGCGAGTGTCGTCGCTGGGTTCGGGCAGTTCGACCACCACGCTGGGCGCGTACTGGGGCAGGTCGGGGCGGTGGCGGTTGGTCTTGAGGAAGACCAGCACGGCGCGGGCCTGGCTTGCCTGCTGGCGAAGCTTCTCGGCACCGCGCTGAGCATGCTGGCGGATGGCTTCCCGAAGCTCGCCCAGCTCGCCGGTCAGGCGGCCGAAGGAGCGTGAGGTCATGATGCGATCCCGCGGGCGGTGCTCGTCGTTGAGCTCGAGGCAGGGCGTGCCCTGCAGCTCGCGCACGGTCCGCTCGAGGGTGACGGAGAAACGCCGGCGCATGGCGTGCGGGTCGCTGTGGCGCAGGTCCCAGGCGGTGTGGATGTTCTGCAGGGCAAGCTTCTCCGCCAGCCGGTGACCGATCCCCCAGACATCACTGACCGCGGTGCCGGCAAGGATGTGTCGCGTCGCGGTGCTGTCGGCCTGCATGACACAGACGCCGGCGTACTCGGGGAGCTTCTTGGCGGCACGGTTGGCCAGCTTGCCCAGGGTGTGGGTGGGGGCGACGCCCACGCAGACGGGGATGCCGGTAAACTGTCGTACCCGGCGATGGAGGGTGCGAGCCAGGGCGTCGATACCGGCGCTCTCGAAGCCATCGAAGTGCACGAACATCTCGTCGATGGAGTAGGGCTCGACCCCGGCGGAAAACTCCTCGAGCACGTTGCGGACCCGCGCGGACATGTCGCCATACAGCTCGTAGTTGGAAGAGAGCAGCTGGATATGCCCCTGATCGTGCCATTGCTGCAGCTCGAAGGCCGGAGTGCCCATTTCCACCCCCAGCGCCTTGAGCTCGCTGGAGCGCGCGATCACGCAACCGTCATTGTTGGACATGACCCCCACGGGCCGTCCCTCCAGCCGGGGCTGGAAGACGCGCTCGCAGCTCACGTAGAAGTTGTTGCAGTCGATCAGTCCGATCATGGCAGGGCTCATACCGGGAATTCGTGGATGACGGCGCGCACCACGCCCCAGACCTGACAGTCGAGGTCCGCTACCGGGATGGGGGCATAGCGGCTGTTGCCGGAGCACAGGTAGGGACGACGGCCGATCATTTCATAGCGTTTGACGATCACCTCGCCGTCGATCAAGGCGATGACAATGTGCCCGGGATGCGCATCGATGGAACGGTCCACCACCAGGGTATCGCCATCATGGATGCCGAAGCTTTCCATGCTGTCGCCGCTGACGGTCATGAAGAAGGTGGCGGCGGGGCGCTTCACCAGTCGTTCGTTGAGATCCAGGGTGCGTCCGACATAATCCTCCGCGGGCGAGGGGAATCCGGAAAAGCCGGCACGAATGGTCGCCAGCGGATGCGGCAACGGGCGGTAGGGCGGTGCCGGATGCGGGTGATGGATAGGTACTGCGCACATGAGCCCTCCTCTTGCGATTTACTGTTTATATATACAGTATTCGGCAAGAAGGGGCCATCAGGCAAATGCTGATACACACAAGCCGCCAACGCTGGAACGCGTCACGAAAGGGAAATCCGGCCACTGCTACAATGAAAAGGTTCCGGTCGTGAGCAGGTCAGCCATGTTGCGTGGTCCCGTGATCCCGGCATGCCCTGCCACAGGGCGAGTCGCGGTACGGCGCGCTGATGGGAAGCAGAGTGAGGGAGAGGCGATGAAAGGCATCCTGCTGTTGGGAATACTGCTGACGGTCGCGCCGGTGTCGAAGGCCAGTCTTTACGATGCCATCGATACATCGCGCGCCTATGAGTGCTTTCGTCTGGCCAGTGGCAAGATGCTGGGCAACTGGATACGTGTGGAAGCCGACTCGCTGGCCGCGGCCGAGGCGACCGCACGAGCACACTTTCAGACATCGGGTGGACCGGTGGATGCGGTTCGCTGTTATCTCGTCTACTGACGCGACGACCGCTCACGACCATGACGCACCGCAAACCTCATCTCCCCACCAGAATCTGCTCAGTCTGCGAAAAATCCTTTGCCTGGCGCCGGAAGTGGGCGCGTGACTGGGGAAACGTCATCTACTGTTCACAGCGGTGCCGCCGCCAGGCCCGAGCGAGACATTGAAAGACCAAGCGCTTCATGGAGCACGCCTTTATACCACCTGCGTGAAGCTCAAGGACCCGAGCCACTATCAAGGATATGGTTTGGTAGGGCTCGTCTGTAGGCATGTAACCATCGCTCAAAATGGTGCCACGTCATCGTCACTCTTCCCGCATGGCCCTGGCCAGCATGTCGGTGATGGGCTTGCCCACGTAACTGGCAAAGCTGCGTTCGCCGGTGCGAATCATTACCTCCGCTGGCATACCCGAGAGCAGTTTCATGTTGTCGGACATGTCGTCTTGGCCATCTTCCGTCACGCGGATTCTTGCCTTGTAGTAGCGTGCTCGCGTGGCTTCATCCTCGAAACTATTGGCGCTAACGTGAACGAGCTCACCGTCGATGACATTGGACAGGCGCTGGTTGAACGCGCTGAAGCGAATTTCTGCTGGCTGGCCAATGTAGAGGTGGTCAATGTCATGGTCTGGCACCTTCGCCTCGACGATGAAGCCTTCTCCGGCGGGCACGATGTCGAGCAAAGGATCACCACCGCGAATGACGCCCCCCAGGGTGTGAACCTTGAGCCCCACCACAGTACCGGCGACCGGCGCAATGATCTCGGTACGGCGAAGCTTGTCGTTGAGCGCCACGAGGCGCTCTTCGGCATCGGTGACCTCAGATTGCACCTGGCGGAGTGATTCCCCGACCTGCTGTTGAAACTCTTGAAGGCGAATCTGCTTTTGCAGTCTGTTCTCGCTGATCTGTGAGCGTAGACGAGCTACCTCGGCAATTTGTCCGGCGTTGTCACTCTGATACTCAAGGCTTTCTCGCTCCATCTCACGCATTCGTTGGCTGTTGATCAAGCCCTCGCGAAACAGCTTGCGGTGATTGGCGACATCGCGGTTGAGTGAGTCGATCCGTCGTTGAGTGATGGCCTGGGTATTCTCCAATCCCTCGATTTGCTCGTTCATCTGCACGATCTGCTCATCGAGTGCCGCCAGGGTACCCTTGAGAGACTGTTGACGAACCTCGAAGAGACGGCGCTGCACCTCAAGTACTTCTTGGACCCGTGGGTTAGTGGCGTTGAGCAGGGTATCGGGGAAAGTCAGGGTGTCGGCATCGCTGTATTCTGCCAGCAGCCGAATCTCGCTGGCTCTGGCGATTAGATATTCTGCTTCGACGATATTCTGTTGTGAGCGTGCCTGTGTGTCATCAAGCACCATCAGTACATCACCGGCTTCGACATGATCGCCATCCTCGACTCGGATCTCTTCGACAATCCCGCCTTCGAGGTGCTGGATAGTCTTGGTGAAGCTTTCCACCGAGACCGAGCCTGGAGCGACTACCGAGACAGCGAGGTTAGCCATGACCGACCAGCTACCAAAGCCGCCGAAAGCAACTAGTAGGACCGCGAGACCGAGGCGTCGGTATTTCGTATCGTGCAGGGGGAGATCATCGGTAGGTCCTGAGGGTGCCGGGTGCTTGTCAGTCATTGTGCAGTCTCCTCGCCGCCGTCATGGTGGCCTCTGGCGCTAGGTCTCAAGGTGGTCACGCGCTGTGTTCCAGTTGCCGAGATTTGGCGCCCGCGTGCAGTATCGACGCGAGCCGCTGGTGGGACGCGGAGTGGCGGCGCGAGTGAGACCACTTCACCGTCGTTGAGGACCATGATGCGATCGACCTGCTGCAGAAGGCGCTGACGATGAGTGATGATCAGTGCCGTGGTGCCTTCCTGGCGAAGTCTGTTGAGCGACACTGCCAGTGCTTCTTCGCCGCTTTCATCAAGGTTGGCATCGGGCTCATCCAGCACTATCAGTACCGGCCGCCCATAAAGTGCACGTGCCATGCCGATTCGCTGGCGTTGACCCGCCGATAGCGAACCGCCGCCGTGGGAGATCCAGGTGTCATAGCCCTGGGGAAGACGAAGAATCATGTCATGAACGCCGGCCCTTTGTGCTGCCTGCACGACCATCTGAGCATCGACCTCCTGAAAGCGCGCGATATTTTCGGCGATAGAGCCATCGAACAACTCGATGTCCTGAGGAAGATAGCCGATGTGAGGTCCTAATGCCGTGCGATCCCACTGACCGATGTCGGCGCCATCCAGGCGTACGTTGCCCAGTTGTGTCGGCCATATCCCGAGCACCACCCGAGCCAAGGTGGATTTGCCGGCAGCGCTGGGGCCGACCACGGCAATATGCTCACCCTGGGCCATTTTCAGGTTGATGCTCTTGAGTGTGGGCAATCGTTCACCGGGAGGGGCGGCGTTAACTCCCTCGAGGCTGAGTTTCCCCTTGGGCCTGGGCAATGGCATGGAGGGAGCGTCCGCGGGAATCGCTTCGAGCAGCTCTTCTAACCGCGCTCGAGACGTGCGTGCACTGCTGAATCCCTTCCAGCCATTGATCATCTGATCGATAGGCGCAAGTGCACGTCCCATGAGGATCGAGCCGGCGATCATCATACCGGGGGTCAGGTCGCCCGTCAGCACTAGATAAGCACCGAGCCCCAGAATCAGTGACTGAAACATCAATCGCAGCACCTTCGAGGTGTTGGTCAAGAGTCCGGCGCGATCACTTGCCTTGGATTGCAGCACCAGATAGTCGCGATGTCTGGCGCTCCAGCGGCCCTGTATACCTGGCAGCATTCCCATTGCATGGAGCACTTCGGCGTTACGCAAGTTGCTGTTGGCGAGGTCCTGGGACAGCACGTGCTGGCCATTGGCATCGGCCAGCAGTTTTTTGGTGGTTTTCTCGTTGATGATCGCGATGATGGCCAGAACCAGCCCCGCACCAATGGCGAAGAAACCAAACCATGGATGAAAAAGCGCGAGAACACCGATGTAGACCGGAATCCAGGGGGCATCGAAGAAGGCAAATAGCCCGTTACCGGACAGGAATTGGCGCAGGGTAGTGAGATCATTCAGTGGTTGAGCAGAAGGCTGGCCGGGTGTAGTCAGGGAGCGCTTGAACATGGCGCTGTAGAGCCGTGGGCTGATCAGGACATCCAGACGGTTGCCGACTCGGACTAGAATTCTCGAACGCAGAAGCTCCAGAGCCCCCATCACGATGAATAAAAAGACCACCACCAGGGTCAGCATAAGCAATGTTTCTTGACTGCGAGTAGTAATGACGCGGTCATAGACCTGAAGCATGTACAGAGGAGGCACCAACATCAGCAGGTTGATGAACATGCTGAAGAGACCGACGTGCATGAAGCTCTGTCGGCAATATTTGAGCACTTTTTTCAGGTCATTTTCTTCACCTGGAGTCGCCATCTTCCTGCTCCATTATTCTGTTGCCTGTTGTGATGACTGGCGCCGAGGTCAACCCGTTCCATGCTCTTATCAGGATGTTTGATGTCCAGCGGCCGACAGTTTTCGGAAGGGGTTAGCTCCGTAGGGTGTTGTTTTTTCTATAGCCATGTCGGCAGTCCAGAGATTGCCGGTCCGCTGTCTTTAGAGGTTAATTATAAAAATAAATATTGCAAGCAAATATTGCCCCTTGTTTCGAGTGACTGTTCTGCAGAGCGAGGCGGCTTTATTTCAGCGCTTTTT
>NZ_BJOC01000053.1 GCF_006540005.1 Halomonas halmophila
CGATGCCCTGGCCTTCAGGCGTTCACTTCATAGAGCTCGATGGGGGTACCGTCGGGGTCCGCGAGAAAGCTGAAACGTGCTCCGGTGAGCTCATCCACGCGCACGGGTTCCGCTTCGGCACCGCGCGCCTGCAGCAGGCTGAGGCAGGCATCCAGGTCCCGGGTGGCCAGGGCCAGGTGGCGCAGGCCGCAGGCTTCGGGGCGGCTCGGGCGCGGCGGCGGTGCGGGGAAGGAAAACAGCTCCAGCTGAATGCCGCCCGGTAGCCTGAGATCCAGCTTGTAGCTGTCGCGCGCCTCACGATAGGTCTCCTCGATGATCTCGGCGTCCAGGACGTCGAGGTAGAAGCGACGAGCGCGCGGATAGTCGGCGGTGATCAGGGCCACATGGTGTACACGTTCGAGCGGCAAGCGTTGCGTGGGCTGGGTCATCGTAGGTCCCGTGCAGAAAAGGCCCCGTGCAGGGGCGGCGTTTCAGCCATCAGCGGCAGAGTGACTCCAGGGTTTCCACCAGCGAGTCCATTTCGTCCTCGGTGCCGATGGAGATGCGCAGGTGATTATTGAGCATCTCGGTATTGAAGTGACGCACCAGGATGCCGCGCTCGCGCAGGCCGACGAACAGCTGGGCGGCGTCGAGCGAGGCGTGGCTGACCAGCAGGAAGTTGGCCTTCGAGGGCAGGACCTGAAAACCGAGTGACTCGAGACGCTCGCGAGTCCGCTCGCGGGTGGTGATGACGGCCTCGCGGCAGGCCTCGAAATGCTGGCGATCCTCCAGCGAGGCGATGCCGACGGCACTGGCCAGGCTGTCGATGGGATAGGAATTGAAGGAGTCCTTGACCCGTTCGAGCCCCTCGATCAGCTCCCGGGAGCCTACCGCATAGCCCAGGCGCAGTCCGGCCAGGCTGCGCGACTTGGAGAAGGTGCCGGTCACCAGCAGGTTGTCATGCTCGGCGACCAGCGGGATGGCGCTTTCCCCGCCGAAGTCGGCATAGGCTTCATCGATCAGCACCACCGAGTCCTTTACCCGCGAGAGCAGGCCCTGGATCGCCTGACGAGCGTGGCCATGGCCGGTTGGCGCATTGGGATTGGCAAAAATGGCGCCGCTGCTGTCGGTGGTGAACGCCTCCAGGTCGACGCGCCACTGAGCATCCAGAGGCAGGGCACGCCGCGTGACATCAAAGAGGCGACAGTAGACCGGATAGAAGCTGTAGGTGACTTCCGGCATCTCCAGGGGGCGCCCGTGGCAGAAGAAGGCCTGGAAGGCGAGTGCCAGGATTTCGTCGGAGCCGTTGCCGACGAACACCTGCTGCGGCTCGACACCCAGCTCCCCGGCGAGCGCTGCGCGGAGTGCACTGGAATCCGGATCAGGGTAACGCCGCAGATGGTCCACCGGAAACTCACGCAGCACGGCCTCGACGCCCGGGGCCGGCGGGTAGGGGTTCTCGTTGGTGTTCAGCTTGATCAGCCGTTTGCGGGGCTGTTCGCCGGGCACATAGGGCGTCAGCTCGCGTACCTTGGGGCTCCAGAACTTGCTCATGGTCTCTCGCTCGCGGGAAATCGTGCGAACATGGTGACCCGCTCGCCGCAGCCGCGCAAGCCGCCAGGGTGTTAGGCTACTCGCTCGTGAAGACGCTTCGCTCGCCATGGATGACGCCGCATGCTTGCCCAGATTCTTGCCACTTTATTGCCGGTCTTCCTGATCGCCGGGTGCGGTAGCCTCTATGGACGTGTCCGGCGCCCGGACACTGGCAGCCTGAACACCCTGAACATGGAGCTGTTCGTGCCCCTGCTGGTGTTCGCGGCGCTGGCCGATCGCCAGGCACCGCTGGCCGATCATGCTCGCCTGGCCCTGGCGGGCAGTGTGGTGGTGCTAGGCTCCGGCGTGGTACTGTGGCCCCTGGCGCGCTGGCTGAAGCTGGACGTGCGCACCTTCCTGCCGCCCATGATGTTCAACAATGCCGGCAACATGGGGCTTCCCTTGATCGTGCTGGCCTTTGGCGAGGCGGCCTTGCCGGCGGCCGTGGTGCTCTTCATCGTGGAGATGCTGCTGCATTTTTCGGTGGGCCTGTGGATGCTCGACCCGCGTACGCCCCTGTGGCGGCTGTTGAGAATGCCGATCGTGGTGGCGAGCATCGCCGGGCTGGGTGTCAATGTCAGTGGCCTGGCACTGCCGCCCTGGTTGCTCGAGTCCATGCACATGCTGGGCGGGGTGAGCATTCCCCTGATGCTGTTCGCGCTGGGCGTGCGCATGCTCGACATCGATTTCTCCCAGTGGCGTCTGGGGTTGCTGGGGGCCGTGCTGTGTCCGCTGTCCGGTCTGCTGGTGGCGCTGCCGATGGTTCTGCTGCTGGACCTCTCGGGCACTGCGGCGGCCGCGCTGTGGGTCTTTGCCGCGCTGCCGCCGGCGGTATTGAATTATCTGGTCGCCGAACAATACCGGCAGCAACCGCATCAGGTCGCCTCCCTGGTGTTGATCGGCAACCTGGGAAGTCTGCTGGTGATGCCCTTGCTGCTATGGGTGGTGTTCGAACAGGTGCGACCAATGGCATCATGACCCATGGAACCTGGTAGCGCTCCGACTGTCCGCTGTAGGCACGACAGGTTATGCTATTGAACAGGCAGCCGTGAATGACGGCGCCAAGACCACTGGTTAGGAGAACGAATATGCAAATCAGGATGTTGCTGGCGGGTACGGCGATGCTCGCCATGCTGGCGGGTTGTGCGTCGGGCCCCACCGATCAGGGCACGAGTGACGCGGGCATGACCAGCACCGAGCAGACCTATCAAGGCACGCTGCCCTGCCGCAACTGCCAGGGAATCGATCTGAACGTGACCATGGAAGGCAGCGAGGAGAGCGCAGCCGCGCAACGCACCTTCGACCTGGAAGCGGCCTATCGCGGCCATCCGGAAAACCCGCCCAAGGAAACCTATTCCGGTAACTGGAGCGTCCTCGATGGCACCGCCGAAAATCCGGAAGCCACGGTCTACGAGCTGACGCCGAATGGTGACGGCCAGGTCTACTACTTCCTGCGCGTCAACCCGCAGACCCTGGAGCTGATCGATCCGCAGCGTCGTCGCTTCCAGAACAATGAGGCCCTGCGTCTCAAGCGGATGTGATGCGCGACACCGAGTGATGTCGAAGGGCGGCTGACGGGCCGCCCTTCGCTTGTCCAGCCCCGGAACGTATTCCCTCGACGAGATCCTGATGGCCAAAGCCAAGAGTGCCTTTGTCTGCACCGAGTGCGGTGCCGAATATCGTAAATGGCAGGGGCAGTGTTCCAGCTGCCAGGAGTGGAACACGCTGAGCGAGGTGCGGCTCTCCGCTGCGCGCCCCGGCGCCGCTGGTGGCAGCGGTGGGGGTGCCGGTCGCAGTGGTTACAGCGGAGCCGTATCGCGTGAAGTGGTCGACCTGGCCAATGTCGACCTCGGGGAGGTGCCGCGGCTGACCTCGACCTTCGAGGAATTCGACCGTGTCCTCGGCGGCGGCCTGGTACCGGGCTCCGCCGTCCTGCTGGGCGGCCACCCCGGCGCCGGCAAGTCCACCCTGCTGCTGCAGACGGCCTGCAAGCAGGCCCAGCAGCGCCGTGTGCTGTATGTCACCGGGGAAGAGTCGCTGAGCCAGGTGGCGATGCGCGCCCGGCGCCTGCAATTGCCGACCCAGGGCCTGCAGATGCTGGCCGAGACCAGTATCGAGACGATTCTCGGCGTGGCCGAGCGTGAGCGCCCGGATGTGCTGATCATCGACTCCATCCAGACCACGCACCTCGAGGATATCGCCTCGGCGCCCGGTGGCGTGGCCCAGGTGCGGGAGTCCGCCGCTGCCCTGACACGCTTCGCCAAGCAGTCCAGCACGGTGCTGATGCTGGTCGGCCATGTCACCAAGGATGGCACCCTGGCGGGGCCCAAGGTGCTGGAGCACATGATCGATGCCTCGCTGCTGCTGGAGGGCGGCGCCGACTCGCGCTTTCGCACCCTGCGTGGCCTGAAGAACCGCTTCGGGGCCGTCAACGAGCTGGGTGTGTTCGCCATGCTCGAGCATGGCCTCAAGGAAGTGAAGAACCCCAGTGCCATCTTTCTGTCGCGCAATGAAGAGCAGGCCCCGGGCAGCCTGGTGATGGTGGTCTGGGAAGGCACTCGGCCGATCCTGGTGGAAGTCCAGGCCCTGCTCGATGACTCGGCGCTGGGCAATCCGCGGCGCGTGGCCGTCGGGCTCGACCAGAACCGGCTGGCCATGCTGCTGGCCGTACTGCACCGCCATGGGGGCCTGTTCACTGGTGATCAGGACGTCTTCCTCAACGTGGTCGGCGGGGTCAAAGTACTCGAGACCAGTGCCGACCTTGCCGTGCTGCTGGCCGTGGTATCGAGCCTGCAGAGTCGCTCGCTGCCGCGCGAGCTGGTGGTCTTCGGCGAAGTCGGCTTGTCCGGCGAGATTCGCCCGGTGCCCAGCGGCCAGGAGCGGATCGTCGAGGCGGCCAAGCATGGCTTCAAGCGTGCCATCGTGCCGCGCGGCAATGCCCCCAAGCAGTCTCCCGAAGGCATGGAAGTGGTGCCCGTCGACAAGCTGTCCGATGCACTGGAAGCCCTGTAACAGCCACCCGGATCACTGTGCATGCCGGCGTGCACGAGCCTGGCCGACCAGGCTGGACAGCATGAACAGTACGGCCGCCAGGCTGACGATGGTCGGCCCGGTCGGCGTATCCAGCCAGTAGGCGGCCTGCAACCCGCCCGTGGTGGAGCCGGCACCGAACAGCGCGGCCAGCAGGGCCATGCTCTCCGGGGTGCGACTGAAGGGGCGTGCCGTGGCGGCGGGGATGATCAGCAGGGCGGCAATCAAGAGCACGCCGACCACCTTGAGAGCGACCGCCACGACCACGGCCAGCGACAGGGTCAGAATCCACTGTTCGCGCCCGGGATCGATGCCGCTGGCGCAGGCCAGGTCGCTGTTCAGCGTGGCAGTCAGCAGGCTGGACCAGCGCCAGCGCATCAGCCCCAGCACGATGACGGCGCCGGCCCAGATAATCGCCAGATCCAGCTTGCCGACGGCCAGGATGTCGCCGAACAGGTAGGCCATCAGGTCGATCCGTACCCCGGAGACGAAGGACACGGCGACCAGCCCCAATGCCAACGCCGAGTGCGCCATGACACCGAGCAGGGTATCCATGGCATAGCCGCGGCCACTCAGCGACGAGACCAGCGTGGCCATGATCAGGGAAGTGACCAGCACCCCGGCCAGAATCGAGGTGGAGAGTACCAGCGAGAGGGCGACGCCCAGCACGGCGGCGTGTGCCGTGGCATCGCCGAAGTAGGCCATGCGTCGCCATACCACGAAGCAGCCCAGGGGAGCGGCGGCCAGGGCCACGCCGATACCCGCCAGGGCGGCACGTACCAGAAAGTCATCCAATATCATGATGCCAGCTCCTGGAGTGTCGGTCGGGGGCTGTGGTCATGGTGATACACGGCCAAAGCATCCGGCACGCCCTGGCCGAACAGGGTCTGGTAGGCCGCCGAGGACGCGACACCTTCCGGCGTGCCCTCGCAGCATATCGAGCGGTTCAGACAGACCACGCGGTCCGAGGTGCGCATCACCACATGCAATTCGTGGCTGACCATCAATACCCCGCAGCCCAGCTCGTGACGCACGGACTCCAATTGATGATAGAAGTCGATGACACCCTGCTGGTCCAGCCCCTGGGTCGCTTCATCGAGAATCAGCAGGTCCGGTGACCCCAGCAGCGCCCGTGCCAGCAGGATGCGCTGGAACTGTCCCCCTGATAGCGAACTCATCTGAAGCTTGCCCAGGCCCGCGGCGCCGGCGCTCTCCAGCGCCTGGTCGATGCCCGCCCGAGAGTGTCGGCCGGGGAGCCGCATGAAGCGATCGACGGTCATCGGTAGTGTCGCGTCAAGGTGCAAGCGCTGGGGCACATAACCCATCACCAGCCCCGGGCTGCGTCGAATCCTGCCCCATGCCGGGGACAACGCGCCGATGATGGTTTTCAGCAGTGTGGTCTTGCCCGAACCGTTGGGGCCGACGATGGTGACGATCTCGCCTCTCCCCAGGGTCAGGTGAATGTTGTCGAGGATTGGCTGGCCGCCAAGATCGACATCAAGATTTTCGATGGTCAGCAATGTCATGAAGCACCTGCCGGCAATTTTCGAGCGTTGCCAGGCCGATCGGTTTGTCTGGTCGGCTTGACAGAAACGTTATGTTATAACATAAATACGCATCGCTCAATTGCGCTTCACCTGCTGATCAAGGAGATCATGATGTTGCGAGTCCGTTATTGGGGGGTGGCCCTGCTGGGAGCCGGAGTGCCGGCCATGGCCACCGCTGATGTACCCGATGTGGCAGTTGATATTCCACCGCTGCATTCGCTGGTCGACCGTGTGATGGGCGATCTGGGCTCTCCCGAGTTGGTGATCCAGCCCGGCGCATCGCCGCATGGTTATTCCATGCGACCTTCCGAGGCTTCCGCCCTGGAGCGCGCCGATGTGGTGTTCTGGGTCGGTGAAGCACTGGCGCCCTGGCTGGGGGAATCGATCGACAGCCTGGCCGCTGATGCCGATAGCGTGCCCCTGCTGGACGTGGAGGGCACCCGGACCCTGGACTTCCGTCGGGGGGCCACCTTCGAGGCGCATGATCACGGACACGCTCATGAAGGACATGACCATGAGCACGATCACGCCCACGCCCACGCCCATGAAGGACATGACCACGCAGCGCATGGTCATTCCCACGACGGCACGGATCCGCACGCCTGGCTGGATCCTGCCAACGCCCGGGTCTGGCTGGACGCCATCGCCGAGTCACTGGCGAAGGCCGATCCCGAGCATGCCGAGACCTATCAGGAAAACGCGCGCCTCGGCAAGGCGGAGCTCGATGAGCTGATCGCCGATCTTCAGGCGCGTCTCGAAGGCACCCACGATACCCGCTTCATCGTCTTCCACGATGCCTATCAGTATTTCGAACAGCGCTTCGATCTCTCCGCTGCCGGCGCCATCTCCCTGGGTGATGCCTCGGACCCCAGCCCGGCACGTATCGATGAGCTGCGTAACACGGTCACTGAGCTGGGCGTCGACTGCGTCTTCAGCGAGCCGCAGTTCACCCCGCAGCTGGTCGACAACGTCTTCGGCCCGACAGGTGTGAACACTTCCATCGTGATCGATCCCCTGGGGGCCGACCTGACGCCTGGTGAGTCACTTTACCCCAGGCTCTTGCAGCAGTTGGCAGAGGGTGTCGCCGACTGTGCATCGGCCACCTGATCCGCCTCTTCCCGGAACGGCAGTCTTTACGCTCGGGGCGAACGCCCCGGCTCAATGCAACCATCAAGGAGAACTTCGATGAATCCGACGTATGTCAAACCTGCAGGCATCCTTGCCCTTGGCCTGCTGACCATGACCGCTGGCCCGTTGGCCCTGGCCCAGGAGAGCGGCGACTCGCATCAACATGACCATGAACACAGCCATGATCATGCCCACGACCACGACCACGACCACGACCATGATCATGACAGTGATATCCATGCGGGCTACTTCGATGACAGCCAGGTCAAGGATCGCGCGCTGTCCGACTGGCAGGGCGACTGGCAGTCGGTCTACCCCTATCTGCAGGACGGTACGCTCGATCCGGTAATGGCCGACAAGGCGGAGAAGAGCGATGAGAAAACCGCCGAGGAATACAAGAAATACTATGAGAGAGGCTACGAGACGGATGTCGATCGCATCGTGATCGATGGCAGCACCGTTGCCTTCCATGAGGATGGTGACACGATGTCCGGCGAGTATGCCTATGATGGCTACGAGATCCTGACCTACGACGCCGGCAATCGTGGCGTGCGTTACATCTTCGAGCTCGAGGAAGGCGGTGACGAGCTGCCGGACTACATCCAGTTCAGCGACCACAGCATCTTTCCCACCGATGCCGGCCACTACCACCTCTACTGGGGGGATGATCGCGCCGCCCTGCTGGAAGAGGTCACGAACTGGCCGACCTACTATCCGTCCAGCCTGAGCGGGGAGGAGATCGTCCGTGAAATGAAGGCTCACTGACGCAGGCGTCGGGGTAGGGCAATGCTAGTCAGTTAAGCCTATTCTCAATCAGCCGATCATGAGACCTTCCCGTGTCAGGCCCACTGACATGGGAAGGTCCATGCACTTCAGCAATGCCCTAGATGCCATAGCCCAGGCGGCACCCGAGGATTCCTCCAGCCTCTCCGAGGTGCTCTCGCCCGAACTGATCGATACCTGCCTCGAGGAAGCCGGCGTGCCCCCCCTGCGCAAGCGACGCCTGTCGCTGGACATGGTGATCTAAACCGTGGTCGGGATGGCCTTGTTCCGGCATATTCCGATGGGACAGATCGTCAATCACCTCGACATCGTGTTTCCCGGCAAACACCCTTCGGAGCTCAGTCTTCGACAGGGTGGCGAGCAGTGAAAGGGAACTGACGCCCTAGCTTATAGCCAGCACCCCGGATCACTCTCTGACCCTGTTTGACCGAGACTTCCATTCGTTGGGAAATCGAACTGGGCTACCGGGAAATGAAGCAATCCCTGTTGAATAACCGCCTGACGCTGCGTAGCCGGACACCGGAGAAGGTCTTCCAGGCGCTCTGGGGCACCTTGCTGGCCTACAACCTGATCCGCTTCCAGATGGCCTGCATGGCCTATAGCCTGGATGTCGTGCACCTGAACCAGCTCCGCTTCCACCAGGCCTCCTGCTGGCTCATCAAGGAGTTGACGATCCTGCCCTGGGTCTCGCCGGGGCGTGTGCCCGGCGTGATGCAGTCGATGTTGGATATAGCACTGTCCTTCGTTCTACCAGCACGACGCGAGCGACCCTATCCTTGATCGGTCAGGCGCCGACCACAGGAATACCCAGCCAAGAAAAATGCCAATCAGCGTTAACTGACTGGCATGACGCCAACTGACGGGCCAACCTCGCATCTGTATGGACTTCTCATTCCCCCGTCACGAGTCGCCTCGTCACGAAGCCACCTTAGCCCCGTCATACTGCAGGCAAATGACGACGTGAAGGCCGATACCGGAACGCTTTGGGCTGGCCGCCCATAGCCGGCAGCAGGCGTCCAACGAGGCTGGGGGCCATGCTATGAACCTCGCTCTCTATCCTCGGCGTTTCGATATGGTAGGCTCCGAAGAAAGCCGAGCTTTCCCTACAAGCGACGATGTACCGCTGGGAGACGCTCAAGCAGATAGCGACGGATACCGACTAGCCGGAAAGGCAGAGGCTAGGTGGTACCAGTGCGGAAGGCTCCAAGGATAGGAGGTCACCTTGAGAAAACACAAAGAATTCTTCATGCGCTGAGACACGGATGAAAAATTCAAAGATGGAAGTGTTAGAGGTAATATTTAGAGTAAATGTCACTATGTCTTCATTGACATTTTTTCTTTTTATGTGCTAAACTAAAATTCGTTCTTTAGCGTTTTGAGCTTCCAAGTTAGATGTTTGACTTGTAGGCTTAGTCGGGCGATTAGCCAGACTCAATATATTGCTTGCTTTTATGACCGCAGATGACTGCTGCGGATCTACATTCGCAAGCTCATTCCGATCCGCAGCAGTCATCTGCGGCCGGTTCAGGTAAAGAGCAAATTTGTAATTTATAAC
>NZ_BJOC01000054.1 GCF_006540005.1 Halomonas halmophila
AGGCAATATCACCGTTGGAGCTCGCGAGGGGTGCCGGCGACAGGTCGAAGAGGGGGTCCGATGCCATGGATGGCATCGGTAGCGCCCAGGGAAGGGTTCACAGCGCCCCCTCGGAGACCTGTCGACGGATCAGCCCCGAGTGACATCTCTGATCTGCGGGGTTCCGGAGGAAGCTATAAGGCCATCGGCCCGGCAAAGCACCGCCAACATATGGCGCTGGCCCGATGAGCCACGTAAAATGGAGCGCGGCCATACATGGCCACTGTTCTCAGGGCGGGGTGAAAGTCCCCACCGGCGGTAATGGCAGCCTGTTGTTGCAGATCTGCCCAAGCCCGCGAGCGCCCGATATCGCTGCAGCACCACGCATATCGGGGTCAGCAGATTCGGTGAGATGCCGAAGCCGACGGTGATAGTCCGGATGGAAGAGAACGGCACCTTGGACGAGGCGACCCGTACTCGCGATGCCTTCGTGTCGCCAGTCACCACCGTCAGCCCGACGAGGGTTCCGCATGCCCTGATTCTGGTAACGTAATAGAGGCAGACCATGAATCAGTCGAATACCGCTCACTCCCCACGCATCGCCTTCATCCAGGCCAGCTGGCACGACGACATCGTCGGCCAGGCCCGCGAGGCCTTCATCGCCACACTCGCCGAACAGCATGGCATTGATAGCGGACAAGTCGAGGTCTTCAGCGTCGCCGGCGCCTACGAGATCCCCTTGCAAGCCAAGTTGCTGGCCAACAGCGGCCGCTTCGCTGCCATCGTCGGCGCCGGCTTCGTGGTCGATGGTGGCATCTATCGTCACGACTTCGTCGCCCAGGCGGTCATCGACGGCATGATGCGCGTCCAGCTCGACACCGAGGTGCCGGTGCTCTCGGTGGTACTCACCCCGCACCACTTCCATGAGCACGCCACCCACACGGCGTTCTTCCATGAGCACTTCGTGACCAAGGGCCGTGAAGCCGCCGCGGCCTGCGCCCTGACGCTGGATAACCTGCGCCAGGCGCGTCAGTTCCTCGGCGCCTGACCGGGACTCCCAAAAGAAACGCCGCCAGGTCACATCCCTGGCGGCGCTGCAGGCTTGAAATGCCGGAACGCTCCCGGCACGCGGAAGGACTTACTGCTTGAGCACGAAAGGATCCGTGTACTGGTCCACGTTCTCCTTGGTGATCAGCATGCAGTCAAAGAGCTTCTTCTCGCCGTCGAGGCCGGTCTCGCCGGTGCGGATAAACTTGTCCGCCATGCGCACGGCCTCTTCCGCAAAGATCGCCACCGGCTGGAGTACCGTGTAGGCCATTTCCCCAGCTTTGACCGCTTCCACGGCATCCGGCGAGCCATCGAAGCCGCCCACGACGACATCATCGAGCTTGCCAGCCTCTTTCAGGGCGGCGATTGCACCGAGCGCCATTTCATCATTGCCGCTGATCACGCCATCAACATCGGGGTTGGCCTGCAACATGCTCTGCATCTTGCTGTACCCCTGGGTACGATCCCAGTTGGCCACGTCCGAGGCGACCTTCTTCAGGCTCGGGTACTGGCTCAGCACCGTCTCATAGCCATTCGAGCGGGTCGCAGCGTTATTGTCGGAAGGTGCACCCTTGAGTTCAACATATGTTGCCCCATCGTCAACGCTCTGGACCCACTGTTGAGCCCCCAGCGCAGCACCCTGTGCGTTGTTGGACACCAACTGCGCCTTGGCCAAGCCCTTCTTATTAATCTCGGCATTGACGATGAACACCGGAATATCGGCATTCACCGCCTTGCGTACCGCGCCGATCGAGCCATCGGCGTTGGCCGGGTCAAGAATAATGGCCTCGGCCTGATTGGTGATCGCCGTATCGATCTGTCGGCTTTCCGTATTGGTATCCCCCTTGTGGGAACTCACGTTGGCCTCATAGCCCAACTCTTCGGCTGTCTCCTCGGCAATCTTGCCTTCGGTGAACCAATAGGGGTTCGAGGTATCATTGACGATGATCGAGATCAGCCCCTTTTCCTGGGCCGCGACGCTGCCCGCCATCAGCGGAGCCGTCACGGCGAGGGCTGCAATCAGCAGACGTTTTCCTTTCATGAACATAGTGATCACCCTTGGATCTTATGGTTGTGATGCCGGGTTCACGGCAGTGCTATCCGCGGCGGAGTCCGCCTGACGGGACTTGCCCTCTTCCTTGGAAGAGGAGTCTTGGCCGCCGGAAGACGTCGAGCTAGGCTTCCGGCCGCTGTACTGAATACTGTTGAGCAATACGGCGAGCACGATGACGGCGCCAGTGAAGACGGTCTGCCAGTAGGACGACACACCGATGATCACCAGGCCATCGGAGAGAAAGCCGATCACGAAGGCCCCGAGCAGGGTGCCTCGTACATTGCCGCGTCCCCCGGCCAGGGCCGCTCCCCCGATGACCACACCTGCGATAGCGGTCAGCTCATAGGTCGTACCGGCCGTCGGCCCGGCCGAGGTCAGCTGCGAGGACAGCACCAGCCCGGCGATGGCCGCGCAGATACCGGACAAGACATAGACCAAAACCTGTACGCGCTTGACCGGTACGCCGGACAGCTCCGCGGCTCGTGCATTGCCACCGGTTGAATAGACCCAGCGCCCGAAAGGCGTGCGGCTGAGTGTCAACCACACCGTGATCGCCACGGCAGCCAGCACCAGTACGCCGACAGGAACACCCAACAGACGATTGAACCCCAGCCAGGCAAAACCGGTATTACCGAGCTCCGGGCTGCCACCGAGGTTGTTGTAGGTCAGGCCGTCGGTCATCAGAAGGGCGACGCCGCGCGCCACATACAGCATACCGAGCGTCGCGACAAAGGCGGGCACCTTGAAGTAGGCAACCAGCACACCATTGATGACGCCGACCAGCGCCCCCATGGCGCAGGTCAAAATAACCACTGCCCAGACCGGTGGGTAGACCACCATCCCGAACATTTCGAAGGAGACGCCCTGCATCAGATAGCCGGCAAAGACCCCCGCAAAGCCCAGGGTAGAGCCGACAGAGAGGTCAATGCCGCCGGTCAGGATGACCAGCAGCATGCCGATCGATAGCAGGCCGAAAATCGCCACATGGGACGACATGGTCAAGAAGTTGTCGACCGAGAAATAGACCGGCGACAGGATCGAGAAGATCACGATGATCGTAATCAGGGCGAAGAAAGCGCGCCCCTCCAGCAACAGGCGCCCCAGATCGAAGCGCCCTGTTCGGGAGCCGGCAGTTTGGCTGGTATCCGTCATTATCATGCACTCCGCTATTGCTATTTATAAGGTTTACGCGGCCACGGATTCGCCCGAGGCGGCCATGATCTCAGCCTTGGTGACACCGGCCCCGAACTCCGCCACGATCCGCCCGCGGCTCATGACCAGGACGCGATGCGCGATACTCAGGCACTCACCGACCTCAGAGGTGGAAAAGACCACGGCAAGCCCCTGGCGGGCACCTTCGCTGAGTAAACCGAATACTTCCGCCTTGGCACCGATGTCGATGCCTCGACTGGGTTCGTCGAGCAATACCACCCTCGGGTTGGTCGCCAGCATCTTGCCGATGACCACCTTCTGCTGATTGCCCCCGGACAGTGACCCGATGCTGGCGTCACCGCCGTCGGTCTTGATATGCACATTGCGAATGGAAGAACTGACGACCTCCTGCTCACGGCCTCGAGAGGTAAAGAGCCCGCGCGTGAAGGCACCGATACTGGCCAGCGACAGGTTTTCCCCCACCGACATGGTCTGCACCAGGCCATCGCGTTGGCGGTCCTCGGGTACCAGCACCAATCCCTGCTCGATCCGCTCGGCAATGCTCAGATGCGACGCGTCCTGACCG
The DNA here is from genome assembly GCF_006540005.1 of Halomonas halmophila. Taxonomy (GTDB): domain Bacteria; phylum Pseudomonadota; class Gammaproteobacteria; order Pseudomonadales; family Halomonadaceae; genus Halomonas; species Halomonas halmophila. Next base: position 3,819 of record NZ_BJOC01000054.1, read on the forward strand.
CCAAGTTTCACTTGACCACTACTCAGCGGGATACGCCCCGCAACGCTCTCGAGCAGTTCCGTGCGCCCCGCGCCCATCAGGCCGTAGATGCAAACGATTTCGCCGGCGCGCACGTCGAGCGACAAATGGTCGACCGCCGAGCGTCCCGGCACGGTGGCATCCGGCACCGAAACATCGCGCAGCGACAAGGCCACTTCGCCCATTTCGTAACCAGTGGGCGGCGCGCCGAGATCGAACCCCTCACCGACCATGTTGCGCACGATCCACTCCAGATCGATATCGCAACGCGGCGCATACGCCGTCATGACACCGTCGCGCAGTACCACGGCGTGATCGGTGATCGTCAGCGCTTCCTCAAGGTGGTGGGAGATATAGACGATGGAGACGCCGCGCTGCTTGAGGTCTCGGATGACCTTGAACAGGACTTCCACTTCGGTGGCCGAGAGCGCCGACGTCGGCTCGTCCATGATCAGGATCCGCGAATTTGCCGAGAGTGCCCGGGCGATCTCGACGATCTGCTGCTGGCCCAGACGCAACTCCTCGACCGGCGTCAACGGGTCGATAGGCTCGTCGAGCTCTTCCATCAGCAGTCGCGTCTGACGAGCCTCTTCGGCATAGTCGACGCCGGCGGCACCGCCCAGCTCACGTCCCATGAAGATGTTGTCGCGCACGCTGAGGTTCGGCGCCAGACTCAATTCCTGGTGAATAATCGAGATACCCCGTTGCTGCGCCTCACTAGTCGAGGCGAAGCTCACCGGCTGTCCCTCGAGCAGAATGTCGCCGGAAGTAGGGCGCATCACGCCCGAGAGTATTTTCATCAATGTCGACTTGCCGGCGCCATTCTCACCAAACAGGGTGGTGACCTGGCCACGGTGCACATCGAAGTTGACCGCTTTCAGGGCGTGGACCTGGCCGAAGGACTTGGCGACATGGCGCGCCGAAAGGATCGCCTCGCCGGCGGCCTCCTCCGAGGACATAGTAGCGTTATGGCTCATGACTGATTCGTCCTTCATGAAGGGGCTCGCTCACTGCACGCTCAAGCTGACGGGTGTCACGAGCCAGTTGTTCGGGTTGATCAACTTGAAGGCGCCGGTCACCGAGACACGCTTACCGCTCAAGGCATCGGTATCGATATCCGCCAGCACCTGGGCCTTCATCGCATCGTTGATCGCCGCACCGGCATTCTGGTATTCGATCTGGTTGGTAAAATCACCGAACTCTATATCGCCAGTGGCGTCTCGCAGATCGGTACCATTGATGGCTGGCCCCGTCTGCACGCGGATTGTCAGGTCATCGGGAACGCCTTCGACGTCGACCGAGTAGATGCCAGCTTTACCGTCGCCGACCACCCCGGTGAAGGTCACGGGGACCACCGGACCGATGCCAGCGGATACGCCATAGCGTTCCCCGGCCGCCGCCTTGTCTTCGGCAATGGCCGTTGCCAGCTTGCTTGCCGGGACAGCTCGTTTTTCGACACTGTCGCGTATGACAGGGAACTGCTCGGTGCCATAACGCTCAGCAGAAAACCCTTCTTCCTGTTGTGAGCCAATCGGCACCACCGTGGTATCCAGTGCCATGACCACCAGCACGACGACCGCCACAGCTATGATCGTGATAGGGCCGCGCCTTTTTCCATTGCGGGGCAGCGGCCCTGCATCGACTCGTGAACTCATGATGAAACGACCTCTTGTTGTTCACTGGCTCCCCTCCCCCGAGGAGCCAGGCATGGCACCTCACTCACCAGGGATCAGCACGACCTTGAGGGCTTGCTTATCGTGCTTCATCAGCTCGATGCCGTCGTGAAAGCGTTCCAGGGGAAGCTTATGCGTCACGACACTATGCGTCGGGCAGTCGCCATTCTCGATACCTTCGATCACCAGCGGGTAGCAGTAAGGCCCCAGGTGAGCGCCCAGCACATCCAGCTCCTTGCGATCACTGATGATGCTCCAGTCCACTGTCACGGGGTCCTTGAACACGCTGAATTCCACGAAGCGGCCGAGCTTGCGCAGCATCGAAAGCCCTTGCTCGACCGACTTGGCCGCTCCCGTGGCTTCGATGAAAATGTCACAGCCATAGCCATCGGTCATTTCCTTGACGATCGACACGGCATCATCCTCGGCAGGGTTCAGCACAACATCGGCGCCAAATTGCTTGGCCAACTCCAATCGTTCGGGGTTCAGGTCCAGGACCACGAGCTTGGAAGGGCCAGAGTTCTTGATCGGGCCAATCATGCCCAGGCCCAGAGTGCCGGAACCGGCCAGCACGACCACATCACCCAGCTCGATCTGAGCGCGCTTGACGGCATGCATCGAGCAGGCATAGGGCTCGATCAGCACGGCTTGCTCCATCGGCATAGCGTCCGGCAGCTTATGGTTGACGGCTTCAGCCGGGAACTTCATGTAGTCCGCCATGCCACCATTGACGTTGTGCTGGAAGCCATAGACATCATGCCGTTCGCACATCCAGTACTGGCCACGATGGCAGAAGCGACAATCCCAGCACGGCACGATCTGCTCGGAGATGATCCGGTCGCCAATCTCGAACCCTTTGGCACCAGGCCCCATCTTGACCACATGACCAATGAACTCATGTCCGGGGATCATCGGCGCCTTGATGTAAGCCGGTTGCTCTTCGTTCCCCCAGAAACTGGGCGCGCCTTCGAACGCCTTGAGATCACTGGCACAGATGCCACAGGCTTCCACCTTGATCAGGATTTCTTTTTCACCGACCTCCGGTACCGCCACCTGCTCCAGGCGGTAATCCCCCGGGGAATAGGCCACGATGGCGCTCATGGTTTCGGGGATAGCGGTGTCCGCCGGGGCGGATGGAGTGTGATTATCGTTCATGGGGCCTCCACTGAGCTGGCGCTTGGAATTATCATTTGATCTTGCATTGCTCAAATGAATTAACACTTTTCAGTGTAGTAGGGTCAATAAACTTGGCATCTTTTTCGCCTAATACTTTAGGCGAACACCTATAAATATCTGTTTATTATGCATTAATGCTGAAGAAAGGAGATGGCTCCTAAAGTAGACGGCATTCGGCGCTGCCCTATAGGGCAGCGTTCACGGAGCAGAAGCATTGATCATATGAACAGAGAGGCTTACTCGGGCTTGGCCGCCGGGGTCGCCTCATCGAGACGCAGGATGGTATGCGCATTGGTGACACTGGTCGCCAGCGTATCGATGACACCCGTTCTGAGCGCCCCCAGAATGCCGGCCGCCTTGGTGTTCTCGCTGGCAATGGCAATGACATCGGGGATGCGCGCCAGATCCGCGATGGTCAGCCCGATAACGCGCCCCTGCATGGACGTGAGCGCTGATTGGCCATGGAGATCGATGAAGTCGTAGCCCATCATGTCACCCACCGTGCCCGACAGACGCGCCTTGGCAATCTCCTGGGGCGAGAACCAGCCCATGCGCACCATGTTGCTGTCCTCGCTGAGGTCTCCCACCCCGATCAAGGCAGTATCGGCCCGCCGTGCG
>NZ_BJOC01000055.1 GCF_006540005.1 Halomonas halmophila
TGCCCTGGGTGAACGCTGATCAAGTATTAGAAACCTAGTTCTCATAGTCTAGAATTGAGTCTTACGTGAGCCATCAGCCTCGAATGAGGTGCGGCATTATACGAGGTGGAGCATGAGTGATATGAGAGTAGTCGAGCTTTCCGGCCAGGCCTGGGTACGCGACGAGAACGGCAATCTGCAGGAGATCCAGCAGGGTGATGTCATCGACTCGAACCAGACGGTCGTGACGGCTGATAACGCATCACTCACGCTTTCATCGCCTGATGGCCAGACCGTCCAGGTGCCGGCAGGCGCGGAAGTGACACTGACATCGGTACTGGAAGCCGCCGAGGAAGAAGTGGAGTCCAGTGAAGAGGACTCCGGCGAAGACGACAGCGGTCGCGAGGAGTCCGGGTCGCCCAATGAGGAGGGCGAAGCGGATGAGTCGCAGAACGAAGGCTCGGAGCGCCCCCAAAGCAATGAGCACCCGGACCATGAAGGCCAGAGCTTTACGCGGGTGAATCGCATCGAGGAGCTGGTTGACCCGCTGGACTATGAGTATGGCCTGGACACCAATGATGGCCCTGATGTGCGTTGGGGCGGTGCCGCAGAGGAAGACGAAGAGGATGAGGAAGATAACGCCGCCGATGTGACACAGCCGTTTCGAGAGGCTCCTGGCGTCAGCGTCGAGCTGCAGGGAGCCGGCGACGACGATACCTATAACCAGGATGAGATCGGCGAGGATGGCAGCGTCACCGCCCAGGTCACCCTGGAAGACGGCACCGAGGTCGGCGATACGCTGACGGTGACCGACAAGGATGGCAACGAGCTGGTGAACCGTCCGGTTACTCAGGACGACCTGGATAACGGCGTCAGCGTCGAGGTGCCGGTATCACCCGGCGACCCCGAGACCAGCGTATCCGCCACGGTCACCGATCCAGCAGGTAACTCCAGCAGCGACGACGACCAGACGCCGATCGACAACGTGCCGCCGGTGGTGAGCGTCGAGTTGCAAGGGGCCGGCGACGACGATACCTACAACCAGGACGAGATCGGCGAGGACGGTACCGTTACCGCCCAGGTCACTCTGGAAGACGGCACCGAGGTTGGCGATACCCTGACGGTGACCGACAAGGACGGCAATGTCCTCGACGAGCGTGAAGTCACCCAGGACGACCTGGACAACGGCGTCAGCGTCGAGGTGCCGGTTGAGCCGGGTGATCCCAATACCAGTGTGTCTGCCACGGTCACTGATCCGACCGGCAACTCCAGCAGCGACGATGACCAGAAACCGATCGACAACGTGCCGCCAGCCGTCAGCGTCGAGCTGACCGGCAGCGGTGAAGACGGCACCTACAACCAGGATGAGATCGGTGAGGACGGTAGCATCACCGCCCAGGTCACCCTGGAGGACGGCACCGAGGTCGGCGATACGCTGACGGTGACCGACAAGGACGGCAATGTCCTCGACGAGCGTGAAGTCACCCAAGACGATCTGGAAAACGGCGTCAGCGTCGAGGTGCCGGTCGAGCCAGGTGATCCCGAGACCAGTGTCTCCGCCACGGTGACCGACCCGACGGGCAACTCCAGCAGCGACGATGACCAGAAACCGATCGACAACGTGCCGCCGGCGGTCAGCGTCGAGCTGACCGGCAGCGGTGAAGACGACACCTACAACCAGGACGAGATCGGTGAGGACGGTAGCGTCACCGCCCAGGTCACCCTGGAGGACGGCACCGAGGTGGGTGACACCCTGACGGTGACCGACAAGGGCGGTAATACTCTCGAAGAACGCACAGTGACCCAGGACGATCTGGACAACGGCGTCAGCGTCGAGGTGCCGGTCGAGCCGGGCGATCCCAATACCAGTGTGTCTGCCACGGTCACCGATCCGACCGGCAACTCCAGCAGCGACGATGACCAGAAGCCGATCGACAACGTGCCGCCGGCGGTCAGCGTCGAGCTGCAAGGCGCCGGTGATGACGACACCTACAGCCAGGACGAGATCGGCGACGACGGCAGCGTCACCGCCCAGGTCACTCTGGAAGACGGCACCGAGGTTGGCGACACCCTGACGGTGACCGACAAGGACGGCAATGTCCTTGACGATCATGAAGTCACCCAGGATGACCTGGACAACGGCGTCAGCGTCGAGGTGCCGGTCGAGCCGGGCGTCCCGAATGTCAGCGTGAACGCCAAGGTCACCGATCCAGCCGGCAACAGCGACAGCGACGACGATCAGGCGCCGATCGACTGGGACGTTGCCGTCGATGTGCCCAACGAGCATGGCAGCACCGATCCAGATGGCAACTTCAATGATCAGGTGGTGTTCGAAAGTGGCCTGGGGGACGGCTCCGCGCCGAACACCGCCGATACCCGGGTCGAGTCGAGTTTTACCCTGACCGCCCTGGATGGCCTGCAGGACGATGGCGCCGTCAGCCTGGCCTACACCAATGAGGATGGGGAAGAGGCCACCCTCGAGCTGAGCAAGGCCGAGGTGGAAGCGTTGGGCGATACCAGCCAGACGCTGACCACTGAATACGGCGAGCTGAGCCTTGACGGCTATAGCCAGGCCGATGACGGCACCATCACCCTCGATTACGACTACGTCCTGACCAATGCGCCGACTGAAGACGTCGATAATCTGATGGATAACATCACCGTCGCGGCCACTGACGTGGATGGTTCGACTGACAGCAGCGACCTGAATATCAAGATCGTCGACGACGCGCCGGTGGCCGAGGATGACACCAATAGCGTCACCGAAGACTCAGCGACGACAACCACGACCGGCAATGTGCTGGGCGACAGCGGTGCGTCCGATGGTGATGTTGCCGATGCCGAAGGCGCCGACGGTGCCACGGTGACGGCGGTGGAAAGCACCAATGTGCCCGCCAACGACGCCGATGCGGCCGATGGCACCCTGACGATCGACGGTGAATACGGCGCCCTGACGTTGAACGCGGACGGCAGCTACAGCTATACGCTGGATAACACCAACCTGGACGTTCAGGGGCTGAGTGACGGCGAAACGCTGGACGAGGTGTTCAGCTACACCCTGACCGATGGCGATAGCGACGCGGATAACGCCAACCTGACAATCACCATCGAGGGCAGCGACGACGACGTGACCGTCAATGTGCCCAACGACCATGACAGCACCACGCCGGATGGCGAGATCGGCGATCAGGTGGTGTTCGAGAGTGGGTTGGATAACGGCTCCGCGACGAATGCCGCCGATACCCAGGTCGAGTCGAGCTTTACCCTGACCGCCCTGGATGGTCTGCAGGAAACGGGGGCGGTGACGCTGGATTACACCGACGAGAATGGCGAGTCGGCCACACTCTCGCTGAGCAAGGCCGAGGTGGAAGCACTGGGCGGTACCAGCCAGACGCTGACCACCCAGTATGGCGAGCTGACCCTCAACGGCTACAGCCAGGCCGATGACGGCACCATCACCCTCGACTATGACTACCTCCTGACCAATGCGCCGGAGGAAGACGTCGATAACTTGATGGACAGCGCCACCGTCACGGCCACCGATGAGGATGGCTCGACCGACAACGGCGATCTGAATATCCAGGTCGTCGACGATGCGCCGACGGCCGAGGATGACACCAATAGCGTTACTGAGGGCGATGATACCGCCAGTACCGTCGAGACCAGCGGCAATGTGATCGGTGGTGGTGATGCCTCGTCGGACGATGCCGAAGATACCGAAGGCGCCGATGGGGCCACGGTCACGGCGGTGGAAAGCACCAACGTCCCCGGCAACAGCGCCAGCGGCACCGATACCCTGGTGATCGACGGCGAGTACGGCACCCTGACGATCGAGGCGGATGGCAGCTATACCTACGCGTTGGACAATACCAACCTGGACGTTCAGGGCTTGGGCGACGATGACACGCTGACCGAGGCGTTTACCTATACGCTGACCGATGGCGATACCGATTCAGACGACGCCACCCTGACCATTACCATCGACGGCAGCGACGACGGGGTGACCGTCGATGTGCCCAATGACAATGACGCCACCACCCCGGATGGCAACATCAATGACCAGGTGGTCTTCGAAAGCGGCCTGACGGACGGCTCCGCGCCGAACACCGCCGATACCCGGGTCGAGTCAAGCTTTACCCTGACCGCCCTGGATGGCCTGCAGGACAATGGCGCCATCAGCCTGGCCTACACCAATGAGGATGGGGAAGAGGCCACCCTCGAGCTGAGCAAGGCCGAGGTGGAAGCGTTGGGCGATACCAGCCAGACGCTGACCACTGAATACGGCGAGCTGAGCCTTGACGGCTATAGCCAGGCCGATGACGGCACCATCACCCTCGACTATGACTACGTCCTGACCAATGCACCGGACGCGGACGTCGATGCCCTGATGGACAGCGTTACCGTCACCGCCACCGACCGCGACGGCCAGACCGACAACGGCGACCTGAATATCAAGATCGTCGACGACGCGCCGGTGGCCGAGGATGACACCAATAGCGTCACCGAAGACTCAGCGACGACAACCACGACCGGCAATGTGCTGGGCGACAGCGGTGCGTCCGGTGGCGATGTTGCCGATGACGAAGGCGCCGATGGTGCCACGGTCACCGCGGTGACCAGCACCAATGTGCCCGCCAATGATGCCGATGAGACCGGTGGCACGCTGACGATCGACGGTGAATACGGCACCCTGACGCTCGAGGCCGATGGTAGCTACAGCTATGTGCTGGATAACGATAACCTGGACGTTCAGGGGCTGAGCGACGGCGAAACGCTGGACGAGGTGTTCAGCTATACCCTGACCGATGGCGATAGCGACGCGGATAACGCCAACCTGACGATCGCCATCGAGGGCAGCGACGACGGCGTGACCGTCAATGTGCCCAATGACAATGACGCCACCACGCCGGATGGCGACACCTCCGACCAGGTGGTGTTCGAAAGCGGCCTGGCGGACGGTTCCGAGCCGAACGCCGATGACATCCGCGTCGAATCCAGCTTTACCCTGACCGCCCTGGACGGCCTGCAGGAAACGAGCGCGGTGACGCTGGGTTACACCGACGAGGACGGTGATCCGGCCACGCTTTCGCTGAGCAAGGCTGAGGTGGAAGCGCTGGGCGATACCAGCCAGACGCTGACCACCCAGTATGGCGAGCTGACCCTCAATGGCTACAGCCAAGTCGCCGATGGCACGATCACGCTTGATTACGACTACACCTTGGAGCGTGCGCCGAGTGTAGGCGGTGACGATGTCACCGATAACATCGATATCACTGCCACCGATGAGGATGGCTCGACCGACAGCGGCGACCTCGATATCAAGATCGTCGATGATGCCCCAACGGCCAACGCCGACACCGGCACGGTCGAGGAAGACGGCAGCGCGCTGGACGGCAATGTGCTGACCACAACCGAGGCGGGCCCCGGTGATGTCGCCGATACCCAGGGCGCCGACGGCGCCACAGTGACGGGCTTCGCGGTGGGAAATCAGAGCAGCGAACTGGGCGACAATGTCGGAAGCGAGTTGGTAGGCGACTACGGCACGCTGACGCTGGACGACGACGGCACCTACACCTACGTCGTCGATAACGACAACGCCGACGTGAACGCTTTGAAGGACGGCGACAGCCTGACCGAGACCTTCAGCTACACCATTCAGGATGCCGACGGTGATTGGAGCACCACCACGCTGACGCTCACGGTCGAGGGCAATACGGATGGCACGCCCGCCATCACGCCCGACGATGGCACGCCCGACGTCGACGGTGAGGTGACTGTCAGCGAAAGCGGCTTGAGTGATGGCTCCGAGGCGGACAGCGACAACGAGTCCGCTGGCGGCACGCTGAGCGTCAACGCCGCCGATGGCCTGAGCAGCCTGACCATCGGCGGCACCACCCTGGATCTGGCGGCCCTTAACGCGCTGAGCGACAGCGATTCGCAGACCATCAACGTGGAAGGCGGCACGCTCGAACTGACCGGCTTTGCCGCTACCAGCAACGTGGGCGATGTGCCCACCGAAGGGGAACTGAGTTACACCTACACGCTGACCGAAGAGCGCACGCACAGTGGCGCCGAGGACGACGCACTGACGCTAGAGATCCCGCTGAGCGTGACCGACGCCGGAGAGGCGAGCAGCGATGGCACCCTGACGGTGCGCGTGGAAGATGACACCCCCACGGCCGAAGACGATACCGCCGTGACGGTAACCGAGGGCGAAAGCGCCACCACCGGCAATGTCCTGGATAACGACACCCCGGGTGCCGATGGCGCCTATATCAGCCAGATCACCTATACCGACCGTGATGGGAATGAAGACGATGCCAACATCGCCGAAGGCGACAGTGTCAGCGTGGATACCCTGCACGGTGAGTTGACGGTCGAAAGCAATGGCGACTGGTCCTACACACCTTTGGCTAGCGCCGATCACTCCGCCAGTGAAGATGATGCGTCGGCGGGCGACAGCTTCGACTATGTGCTGACCGATGGCGACGGGGATGAATCCGAGCCAGCCACCCAACCCATCGAGGTGGAGGATACCGAGCCCGAAGTGGGCACTGCCGAGAATGCCAGTGTCAACGAGAGTGGCCTGGACACGGGGACGGGAGGTGACTCGTCGATGTTGACCGGTACTGGTTCACTGGAGGTCACCGATGCTCAGGACAGCATCGATACCACCTTCGATAGCGGCAATCAGGCAGCCCTGGAAGCACTTGGGCTGACCTCCCAGGGCAACGACCTCAGCTATACGGTCAGTGACGATGGCCATACCATTACCGCAACGGCGGGCATTGGTGGTGATACTGTCTTTACCCTCACCATCACCGATCCCACGGACTCCAGTGCCGGCTACGAATTCACCCTCGATGGCCCGCTGGACCACGTGGATGAGGTGACCAACGGCGACGGCAATATCAAGCTTCCCGTCGATTACACCGTCACGGATAGCGATGGCGATACTGACAACGGCAATTTCACCGTCACCGTGGTGGATAACACCCCCACGGATGCCGAGGAAAGCATTGTCCTGGACGAAGATGGAAGCCATGAGCTGTCGACTCCGGCCAATGCTACCGAAGACAACATCACCTTCGGCACCGACCCGCAGTACGGGACGGTCGATGTGGCGACCGATGGCACCCTGACCTACACGCCCGACGAGCACTATAGCGGGGCCGATAGCTTCACCTACCGCTATACCGAAGGGGGAGAAGAACGCACCGTCACAGTCGACGTCACCGTCAACCCAGTTGCCGATGCGCCGACGCTCACCGTCGACAGCGACAGTGTGCAGACTCTGGAAGATGAGTCCATCCCTC
>NZ_BJOC01000056.1 GCF_006540005.1 Halomonas halmophila
TAAAACACCCTCTTAGGCTTGGGCTAACGGCCCTTCTGGGCCCTTGAGTGCCAGGGAGTTGCCCATGTCCGCCTGTCGCCTTGCCTGCCGTACCGCGCTGCCACCATGGCTGCCGGCCATGCTATTGCTGTGGCTGGCCGGTTGCGCCGGGCCGGACCTGGCCACCCGCGACGCGGGCGGCCTTTCCATGGAACGCGCCATGATCCTGGCGGAAGCCCGTCAGGCGCTCGGCACACCTTATCGCTATGGCGGCGAGACCCCCAGCGGCCTCGACTGCTCGGGACTGGTGCAACTGGCGTATTCCCGCGCCGGCATCAGCGTACCGCGTACCTCCAGTCAGCAGTTCGACCGCCTGCCGCCCATCGACACCGCCCGTCCGGGGGACCTGTTGTTCTTCGACACCAGCGGCGGCGGCGATGCCAGCCACGTCGGCATCTATCTGGGCAACAATCGGATGGTGCATGCCCCGGGGCGCGGGCGCCAGGTGACCACCACCCCGCTGGGGCTGGATTATTGGCAGGAGCGGTTTCTCGGCGCCGCCGCGCCGGCACCTTGATTTGGCCGAGTCACGAGTAGCGAGGTGCGAGCAGCTGGGAGCCGGATTGATGCCATGGTGCTTATCCATGCGCAGGACGGCTCGAAGCTCGTGGCTCGTGGCTCGTGGCTCGAAGCGAGCCGTTGGGCGTCGAGACAATGCGCGGTGCTTGCCCAGGCGCAGGGCGAGTATCGAGTAGCGAGGAACGAGCAGCTGGGAGCCAGATTGATGCCATGGTGCTTATCCATGCGCAGGACGGCTCGAAGCTCGTGGCTCGTGGCTCGTGGCTCGTGGCTCGCAGCTCGAAGCTCGCAGCGCGAAGCTCGTGCTAACCATATCACCACAGGTTGTTTCCCCAACCCATTGCCCCCATGTAATGCTGAGGCCGTCGATACGGCACCGCATGGGCGATGCCATCAACTCAACCCAGAGGAGCCTGACATGTCATTGCAACTCGGCGATATCGCACCAGATTTCACGCAGGAAAGCACGGCTGGCACCATCAACTTCCATGAGTGGGCCGGGGACAACTGGGTCATCCTGTTCTCGCATCCCAAGGATTTCACCCCGGTGTGCACCACCGAGCTGGGTGAGGTCTCGCGGCTCAAGCCGGAATTCGACAAGCGCAACACCAGGGCCATCGGCCTGTCCGTCGACCCGCTGGAAGACCATGAAAAGTGGGCCGGCGATATTCAGGACACACAGGGCCAGGGCCTGAACTTCCCGCTGCTCGCGGATGGTGATCGCAAGGTCAGCGATCTGTACGGCATGATCCATCCCAACGCCAACGACACCCTGACGGTGCGTAGCGTCTTCATCATCGACCCGAACAAGAAGGTGCGCCTGACCATCACCTATCCGGCCAGCACCGGCCGCAACTTCGCCGAAGTGCTGCGCGTGCTGGACAGCCTGCAGCTCACCGACGAGCACAAGCTGGCCACGCCGGTGAACTGGCAGGATGGCGATGACTGCATCATCGTGCCGGCAGTCAGCAACGAGGAAGCGCAGAAGCTCTTCCCGCAAGGCTGGGACGAGCAGAAGCCGTATCTGCGTGTGGTCAAGCAGCCCAAGCGCTCGTGATCGCTCGGCGGCGGTGGCCGATGCCACTGCCGCCTCTTTACAGATGCGGCGCCACCGCGGATAGTAAAAGCCTGACGACAGGGGCGCCGGCGGCGATGCCGACCGGCTGAGATGCACCCTCACCACCTGACCCGGATAATGCCGGCGGAGGGAGTCGTGCCGGCCCTGCCTCGCTGGCACCTCCCCTCGCCCGGGAGTTGCCATGCACAGCATTGATCTCGCCAGCCACCTGCGCCGCATGCGCCAGGCCCGCCCGCTGGTGCACAACATCACCAATCATGTCGCCATGAATACCATGGCCAATGTGTTGCTGGCGCTGGGCGCCTCGCCGGCCATGGCCCATGCCCGCGAAGAAGTCGCCGAGTTTGCGCGCCTGGCCGGGGCCGTGACCCTGAACATCGGCACCCTGTCGCCGCACTGGGTGGATGCCATGGAGGACGCCGCCCGCGCCGCCAATGAGGCTGGCACTCCCTGGGTGCTCGATCCCGTTGCGGTGGGCGCTACGGCGCTGCGCCGTGATGCCGGCCAGCGTCTGCTGGCGCTCTCGCCGACCGTCATACGCGGCAATGCCTCGGAAATCCTATCACTGGCGAATCAGGGCAGTGGCGGCCGGGGCGTCGACAGCACCGACACCAGCGACGATGCCGAGAGTGCCGCCGTGATGCTGGCACAGCGCAGCGGCGGGGTAGTCGCCGTGACCGGCGAAACGGACCTGGTGACCGACGGTCGGCGCCTGGCACGTATCGCCGGCGGGCATGCCCTGATGCCGCTGGTCACCACCCTGGGCTGTGCCCTGAGCGGCGTGGTAGGCGCCTACCTGGCGGTGGCCGAGGATTCCTTCGAGGCCTGTGTGGCGGCACTCGCCAGCTATGCCGAGGCCGGTCGCCTGGCCGGCGAAGAAGCGCAAGGTCCCGGCAGCTTCAGCGTCGCCTTCATCGACGCCGTATATCGACTCGACCCCGAGACCCTGAATCGCCAGGCCCGAGTGGAGCTCTACGATGCGCCTTGATCTCTCGCTCTACCTGGTCACCGACCCCGAACTGTGCGCCGAGCGCGGCCTGGAAGACACCGTCCTGGCCGCGATGAAAGGTGGCGTGACCCTGGTGCAGCTACGCGACAAGCAGGCCGATGATGCCGAGATGATTCCGGTGGCCCGACGCCTCAAGGCCGCCCTGGCGGGTAGCGGCGTGCCGCTGTTGATCAATGATCGGTTGGAGGTCGCCCTGGCCAGCGGCGCCGATGGCCTGCATATCGGCCAGGATGACGGCGAGGTCCATGAAGCCCGCGCCGCCCTGGGGCCGGAAGCCATTCTCGGCCTCTCGGTGCAGACCCACGACCAGCTGGCCAGGGTCGATACGACGCGGCTCGACTATCTGGGGCTGGGGCCGGTATTTGCCACGCCCAGCAAGCAGGACCACGCGGCCCCGCTCGGCTTCGACGGGCTGGCCGCCCTGGCCGGCGCCAGCCCACTGCCCACGGTGGCCATCGGCGGTCTCAAGGCCGAGCACGCCGCGGCCGTGCAGCGCGCGGGCGTCAACGGCATGGCCGTGATCTCGGCCATCTGCGGCACACCCGACCCGCAAGCCGCGGCGCGCGCCTTCCCATACTTCGGCCAGACCGGCTGAACGGCGATCTCAGGCCGTGGGGCGCCGATTCAACGCCACGCGCCGCTCATGGTAGGCGATCGCCAGGCCACTGAGGATGATCAGCGAGCCGCCTACCAGCACCCACAGATCCGGCACTTCGTCCCAGATCCACCAGCCCAGCAAGACGGCCCACAGCAGTGCCGTGTAGTCGAAGGGTGCGGCCAGTGCCGCGGGGGCGTAACGGAAGGCCAGGGTCAGCCCGATCATGGCGCCCACCCCCAGCACCCCGGCCAGCAGGAAGAACGGCCAGTGGATCGGCGCCGGCATCTGCCAGACCCAGGGCAGGGTCGCAGCCGACACCAGCATCGGCACCAGGGTGGTGTAGAAGACCATGGCCCAGAGGTGCTCACGATCGCCGTAACGCCGTGCGGTGATCATGGTCAGCGCATAGCAGATCGCCGCCCCGATCACGATCAGGGCCGCCGGCTGAAAGCTCTCCCCACCGGGGCGGACCACCACCAGCACGCCGGCAAAGCCGACCAGCGTCGCCAGCAATGTAGTGCGATCGACCCGCTCACCCAGCAGCGGCACCGAGAGCAGATTGACGAACAAGGGCGCGGCGAAGGCGATGGCCGTGGTCTCGGCCAGCGGCAAGAGCGTCAGCCCCCACATGAAGCAGACCATGGTGCCGGTGAAGACCAGCCCGCGCAGCAGGTGGATCCCCGGCCGACGCGTCCTGAGTTTGCGCAGCCCGCCGCTGAAACGCGCGATCAGAGCAATCAGCGGCAGCGAAATCAGGGTGCGGAAGAAGATGATCTGCAGCGGCGAGTGCGTCTCGCCCAGCCACTTGGTAATGGCATCGCCGAGTGCCAGGCACAGCACGCCGCCGCACATGCACAGGATGCCCTTGAACGATGACGACATGGCCTCTCCTCGTCGCTGTGCCGTCGCAATGAAACACCCCACCGGCAGGGCCGATGGGGTGCTGAATAGCCTGTGCCCGGTAACGGGCTACCACCCTGACGCTAACGACTCGGCCAGGACGCGGCAACCCCGCTCTTGGTCTCAGCCTGAATCAGATCAGAACGATGCCTGCACCACCATGCAGTCCATTCCCTGAGCCTGCAGGCGACGACAGGCAGTGCGTGCCTGGGGCTCTGCCATGTCGACCAGCCGCGCGCGATAGACGTTGATATCGGCCACGTGCGGCACGGCCACACGGGCATCGGCCAGTTCGTCGGTCAACCGTTCGGCGGCGCGAGCCGCCAGGCGACGCGCGTTGTCGGCATCGCTGAAGGCGCCGACCTGAACGCCCCAGCTCCCCGAGGCAGCCGGCTGGTCCTGCTGCTCGGACAGCTCGCGAATCGGGTCGGACTCGCCGTTGGAGGATGTGGCAGAGGACACGACCGGGCCCGGCTCGGGCGTCGAGGCGGCGGCACTGGACGCAGCGCTACTCTCCGAGGCGTTGCCGGTTGACTCATCGATGGACGCCACCACCGGGCCGGGTGCGGATGATGTCGACGCGGCGGGCGCCTGCCGGGGCGTCGAGCCGACGTCTCCCATACCTGTCTGGCGCGTATCCGCAACGATGGTCTCGTCACTCGACGGGACGCTGACCGGCTCGGCATTCGCGCCGGCAGCAGATGACGTGGACGAGCGCGATGCCGGCAGAGAGGCAACCGAGTTGCCGCGACTTGCCATCATGCCACCGGAAGACGGCATGGGCCGCTCGTCGCGGGGCAGCAGGTAGTCGTTGGCGATGCGGGTATTGGCCAGGAAGCCACTGCCGTTATCCAGCGAGGCACGCATGAAGCCCCGATCAAGCAGGTTGGCCATGTGATCATCCCGCGAGGACGCCGAGTACCCGCCCATGACCACCGACAAGATGCGGCGCCCATTACGCTTTGCCGAGGTTGCCACATTGAAGCCGGAGGCCCGGATGAAGCCCGTCTTGAGGCCATCGACGCCCGGATAGGTGTCGAGCAGATTGTTATGGCCGGTCACCGTCTTGCCGCGCCAGGTAAAGCGGGACAGAGAGAAATACGGATAATACTGCGGGAAGTCGAGCATCAGTTGCCGCGCCAGCATGGCCATGTCATGTGCCGTGGTGACCTGTTGGTCATTGGGCAGGCCGGAGGCATTGCGGAAGGTCGTATCATGCATGCCTAGTTCGCGCGCCCGGGAGGTCATCATGCGGGCAAAGTGCTCTTCGCTGCCGCCCAGGGCCTCGGCCACCACGACCGCGACGTCATTGGCGGACCGCACGATCAGCGCCTTGATCGCCTTTTCTACCTCGATGGTGCTGCCCGGCCTCAACCACAACTTGGTGGCCGGCATCTTCGAGGCCGTGGACGACACCGGCAGACGCTGCTCCAGGGTCATGCGCCCCTCTTCCAGCGACTCGAACAGCATGTAGAGCGTCATCATCTTGGTCAGGGAGGCGGGATACCGCGGCTCCTGAGCGTTCTCGGCGTAGAGAATCTCGC
Source organism: Halomonas halmophila (assembly GCF_006540005.1). Taxonomy (GTDB): domain Bacteria; phylum Pseudomonadota; class Gammaproteobacteria; order Pseudomonadales; family Halomonadaceae; genus Halomonas; species Halomonas halmophila. The sequence continues at coordinate 5,688 of NZ_BJOC01000056.1, forward strand.
TGGTTTCGGTATCGACCACGATCCCCGCATAGCGCGGGTTCTGCGCTTGAACGGTGCTGGCCAGCAATGTCGCGATGAAAAACAGGGTCAAGGCGAAGCACCATCGCCGTGTCGTTATGCGCCCCATGGGCTATTCCT
>NZ_BJOC01000057.1 GCF_006540005.1 Halomonas halmophila
TCTTCCCTCTTCCCTCTTCCCTCTTCCCTCTTCCCTCTTCCCTCTTCCCTCTTCCCTCTTCCCTCTTCCCTCTTCCCTCTTCCCTCTTCCCCTACCTTGAAAACCCCGCCACCAGACTCCATCTCTTCTGTCAAGACACATTGACAGGGTCAGGCGGCGCGTCCGAACGCGCCGTTACCCCGATGGAGGATTACGAATGCGTTTCGATAAATTCACTGCCAAGTTGCAGAATGCGGTGGCGGATGCCCAGTCCCTGGCCGTGGGGCAGGGGCATAACCAGCTCGAGCCGGGGCATCTGCTGATGGCCTTGCTGGATGCCAGTGATACCGGCGTCAAGGCGCTGATCCAGAAGGCCGGGGGCGATGCGACGCGGCTGCGCGATGCCTTGAAGAGCCATCTGGACGACCTGCCCAGGGTGGGGGACTTCGACGGTGAGGTGCAGCCGTCCCGCGATCTGGTCAAGCTCTTCAACCTGACGGACCGCGAGGCGCAGAAGCGTGGTGATCAGTATATCGCCAGCGAGCTGGTGCTGCTGGCGGCGCTGGACATGCGTCATGCGGTCAGCAAGGTGCTGACCCAGGCGGGGCTGTCGCGTCAGTCGCTGGAGACGGCGGTCAATAGCGTGCGCGGCGGTGCCAGGGTCGACGACCCCGATGCGGAAGGGCAGCGCGAGGCGCTGGACAAGTACACCCTGAACCTCACCGAGCGCGCGACCAGTGGCAAGATCGATCCGGTCATCGGCCGTGACGACGAGATCCGGCGCGCCATCCAGGTGCTGCAACGGCGCACCAAGAACAACCCGGTGCTGATCGGCGAGCCCGGGGTGGGCAAGACCGCCATCGTCGAGGGGCTGGCACAGCGTATCGTCGATGGCGAGGTGCCGGAAGGCCTCAAGGACAAGCGTGTGCTATCGCTGGATATGGGCGCACTGCTGGCCGGCGCGAAGTTCCGTGGCGAGTTCGAGGAGCGTCTCAAGGCGGTGCTCAAGGAGCTGGCCGAGGAAGAAGGGCGCGTCATCCTGTTCATCGACGAGTTGCACACCATGGTCGGCGCCGGTAGGGCGGATGGCGCCATGGATGCCGGCAACATGCTCAAGCCGGCGCTGGCCCGCGGCGAGCTGCACTGTGTCGGGGCCACCACGCTGGACGAGTATCGTCGCTACATCGAGAAGGATGCGGCCCTGGAGCGTCGCTTCCAGAAGGTGCAGGTCGACGAGCCCAGCGAGGCGGATACCATCGCCATCCTGCGCGGTCTCAAGGAGCGCTATGAGGTGCATCATGGCGTGGACATCACCGATGGCGCCATCATCGCCGCGGCCAAGCTGTCGACGCGTTACATTACCGATCGCCAGCTGCCCGACAAGGCTATCGATCTGATCGATGAGGCCTCTTCGCGTATCCGCATGGAACTCGACTCCAAGCCGGAGGAGATGGATCGACTCGACCGTCGCCTGATCCAGCTCAAGATGGAGCGCGAGCACCTCAAGAAGGAGAGTGACGAGGCCTCCCGCCAGCGTCTCGCCGGCCTCGAGGAGCAGATCGGTGAGCTGGAGCGGGAGTATGCCGACCTGGACGAGATCTGGAAGGCCGAGAAGGCCAGCATCCAGGGCGCGGCACAGTTCAAGGATGAGCTCGACAAGGCGCGCATCGACCTCGAGCAGGCGCGACGCCAGGGCGACCTGGGGCGGATGTCGGAGCTGCAGTACGGGGTGATCCCCGATCTGGAGCGCAAGATCGCCGAGAGCAGCGAGGAGGAGGCCGACACCTCCGAGCATCGTCTGCTGCGCTCCAATGTCACCGAGGAAGAGATCGCCGAAGTGGTGTCGCGCTGGACCGGCATCCCGGTGTCCAAGATGCTCGAGGGCGAGCGCGACAAGCTGCTACGCATGGAAGAGGCGTTGCACGAGCGGGTGATCGGTCAGGATGAAGCAGTGCACGCGGTCTCCAACGCCGTACGGCGCTCACGCGCCGGCCTGGCGGATCCCCATCGGCCCAATGGCTCCTTCCTGTTCCTCGGGCCGACCGGGGTCGGCAAGACCGAGTTGTGCAAGTCACTGGCCGGCTTCCTGTTCGATACCCAGGAAGCCATGGTGCGCATCGACATGTCGGAGTTCATGGAGAAGCACTCCGTGGCCCGCTTGATCGGCGCGCCGCCGGGCTATGTGGGCTATGAAGAGGGTGGCTACCTGACCGAAGCCGTGCGCCGCAAGCCGTACTCCGTGCTGCTGCTCGACGAGGTCGAAAAGGCGCATGCGGATGTCTTCAACATCCTGCTGCAGGTGCTGGAGGATGGTCGGCTCACGGATGGCCAGGGGCGTACCGTGGACTTCCGCAACACCGTGATCGTGATGACCTCCAACCTGGGCTCCGACATCATTCAGCGCATGGGCGCCGAGGATGATTATGCGCAGATGAAGTCCCGGGTCATGGAGGTGGTCGGCACGCATTTCCGTCCCGAGCTGATCAACCGCATCGACGAGGTGGTGGTCTTCCACTCGCTGGCGCAGGCGCAGATTCAGGCCATCGCCGGTATCCAGCTCGAGCATCTGCGCTCGCGCCTGGCCGAGCATCAGCTGGGGCTGGAAGTCTCCGACGAGGCCCTGGCACAGCTGGCGGAGGCCGGGTTCGATCCGGTGTTCGGCGCGCGGCCATTGAAGCGGGCCATTCAGAGCCGGATCGAGAACCCGCTGGCCGAGGATCTGCTGGCCGGGCACTTTGTGCCGGGCGAGACGGTACGGATCGAACTCGACGGGGACCGCCTGACCTTCCGCCACTGAAACCGTGCCATCCGGCCGGTGACTGCCCCCAGGGGTGGCCCCGGCCTGCCACTGACGCCCGCCGGTCAGCCCGACCGAGCGGGCGCCCTTGTGTGTGGAGGTCAGGCCATGCGGGCTTTTCGGTGCCTTCGGCGGCCACCCGAGGTTGACACTTCGTGGCTGCTATTGGAACCTTGACGGTTCCTGATACGGGCGTGGAATTCAGCGGGCAATCCCCCACCTCCGCGCGAAGGGTAGGCCGCAGGCCTTTACCCGCCGAAGGACTTCCGGGTCAGGGCTAACCGCCCGACCTGGCCAATGCCCCCGAAGCGGTGATCCGCCGTGAGAGGGAAGGGCTGACGCGCAGTGCTCGATCAGCCTTCCCGACGAGAGTGCTGGCCCTAACCGGGCCTAAAAACGCCAGGGTTTGGCATCAGGTGCCGGCGTGTCCGGCAGCGGCATACCGCCGCACTCGAACTGGCGTCCGATGGACGCTTATTGCACTCGAGACCTCCAGGGGAGAAACATCTGTGGAATTGCTTTCCGGCGCGGACATGATCGCCCGCTTCCTGCAGGATGAGGGCGTCGAATACATTTACGGCTATCCGGGCGGCGCGGCGCTGCATATCTATGACGCCCTGTTCCGCCAGGACAAGGTCAAGCACATCCTGGTTCGCCATGAGCAGGCCGCCACTCATGCGGCCGACGGCTATGCCCGGGCTTCCGGCAAGCCGGGCACGGTACTGGTGACCTCGGGCCCCGGTGCCACCAATGCGGTGACCGGCATCGCCACGGCCTACATGGATTCCATTCCGATGGTCGTGCTCTGTGGCCAGGTGATGAGCCATCTGATCGGCGATGATGCCTTTCAGGAAACCGATATCGTCGGTGTGACCCGGCCGATCGTGAAACACAGCTTCACGATCCGTCATCCTTCCGAAATTCCGGAAGTCCTGCGCAAGGCGTACTACCTGGCGTCGACCGGTCGTCCCGGTCCGGTGGTGGTGGATATCCCCAAGGATATGACCACGCCGACCGAGCGCCATGAGTACGTCTATCCGAAAAAGGTCAAGATGCGCTCCTACAACCCGGTGGCGCGCGGTCATACCGGCCAGATCAAGAAGGCCGTCGAGCTGATGCTCAAGGCGCGTCGTCCGGTCTTCTATACCGGCGGTGGCGTGGTCACGGGACGTGCCTGCGAGGGGCTGACCGATCTCGTCAAGCGCCTCGGACACCCGATCACCACGACCCTGATGGGCATCGGCGCCTTTCCGCAGAGCGACGACCAGTGCCTGGGCTGGCTGGGCATGCACGGCTCCTACGAGTCGAACATGGCCATGCACCATGCCGATCTGATCATCGCGGTCGGGGCGCGCTTCGATGACCGCGTGACCAACAACACCTCGAAGTTCTGCCCGACGGCCAAGATCATCCATGTGGATATCGATCCGAGCTCGGTCTCCAAGACCGTGCGCGCCGACGTGCCGATCGTGGGCCCGGCCCAGAGTGTCATCAACGAGATGATCAGCCTGCTGCAGGGCCGCGAAGTGGCCGATCCTGAGGCACTGGCCGACTGGTGGAAGACCATCGACGGCTGGCGCGAAGAGCGGCGTGGCAAGTTGTACGAAGCCTCGAAGGAAGGCGAGCTGCTCAAGCCTCAGGAAGTCATCGAGGCCATCTGTCGCCTGACGCGGGGCGAGGCCTACGTCACCACGGATGTCGGCCAGCACCAGATGTTCGCGGCGCAGTACTACAAGTTCGACAAGCCCAATCGCTTCATTACCTCGGGTGGACTCGGCACCATGGGCTTCGGCTTCCCGGCCGCCATGGGCATCAAGCATAACTACCCCGATGAGCAGGTGGTCTGCATCACCGGCGAGGGCAGTTTCCAGATGATGATGCAGGAGCTGTCGACCTGTAAGCAGTTCGGCGGCGGGGTGAAGATCATCAACGTCAACAATGCCTCGCTCGGCATGGTGCGTCAGTGGCAGGACCTGAACTACAAGTCCCGGCATGCGCATTCCTACATGGAGTCGCTGCCCAATTTTCAGCAACTCATCGAGGCCTATGGCTTTACCGCGCTGCGGGTGGAAACCATGGAGGAGCTCGAGCCGGCGCTGGAGCGGACCTTTGCCGACAAGCACGAGCTGGTGTTCCTCGACGTCATGGTCGACCCGCACGAGCACGTCTATCCGATGCAGGTGCCCCTGGGCTCCATGCGTGACATGCTGCTTTCCAAGACGGAGCGGAGCTGATGCGCCATATCATCTCGATTCTGATGGAAAACGAACCGGGCGCCCTGTCTCGCGTGGTGGGTCTGTTTTCCCAACGCAATTTCAATATCGAAACGCTCAACGTGGCACCCACCGAGGATGAGACGCTGTCGCGTCTGACGGTGACCACCGTGGGGGACGACCGCGTCATCGAGCAGATCACCAAGCACCTCAACAAGCTGATCGATGTGGTCAAGCTGGTGGATCTGACCGAGGGCAGTCATATCGAGCGCGAGCTGATGCTGGTCAAGGTCAAGGCACTGGGCGCGGCGCGGGACGAGGTCAAGCGCACCGTGGATATCTTCCGTGCGCAGATCGTCGACGTGACGCCGAGCCTGTACACGGTGCAGATTACCGGCGATGCCGAGAAGCTGGATGCCTTCCTGCAGGCCATGGCGCCGGTGGGCATTCACGAGGTGGCGCGTACCGGGGTCTCCGGAATCGCCCGCGGCGACAAGGTGCTTTCCCTCTGAGTCGCTGCGGCATTCGCCAGCACCATGCAAGCCGCCCCTTCGAGGGCGGCTTTTGCGTAGGGGCATGTACTGCGGGCGCTCAGAGGGTGTTTA
>NZ_BJOC01000058.1 GCF_006540005.1 Halomonas halmophila
CATCCTGCACTATGTGCTGCGCAACATGATCGGCACAGCCTGATCACTTCCCGTTGCGCTGATGCCAAAAGCCCCGCCGGCTCACACCGGCGGGGCTTTTTTGTAACGAGGCCCGGGCCGCCGGCGGGCACCACGCCCTACCCGGCCTGAGTGCGCCGCGTCACGCACTGCCTTGCCTGGCGACCCTCCTGCCCAGCGCCCTGCAGCGCGTCGCAGTACCATTCGACGAACTGCGCCACGCCGCTTTCTTCTTCCGGCGAATAGGGCCCCGGTTCGTAGGCCGGTGAGTTGATGCCACGCTGATTATCCTCGACGATCTCGCGATCCTCGTTGTTGGTGTCGATCCACACCCGGGTCAGCCGCTCGAGGTCGTAGTCCACGCCCTCCACGGCGTCCTTGTGAACCAGCCAGGTAGTGGTGACCTCGGTTGAGGTCGGACCGAGCGGGTTGACGCGAAACGTCATGGCCTGGTCGGGCAGCAGGTGACACCAGGTGCTCGGGTAATGAAATTTCATCAGCGTGCCGGCGTCGGGAATACCGACTCGCCCCAGCGGACGCTGAACCCCGACCTGGCCATCCAGGGTATAGCTGACCGCCCCGGCCTGCAGCGGCATGCGGGCCAGCCGGTATTGCCCTGCCGGATCCATGCGAAACTGCGCCGCCACCCCGGCCTGTTCACAGCGCTCGAAGTGCGCCTGCAGGCGCGGTGCTACACTGCCATCCGGCCGCACACCGGCAATATCGGGGTCGACATCGAACGAATGGCACAGCGAGGGGTGACAGACACTGCAGTGGTAGCACTCGCGGTTGTTCTCCCACACCAGCTTCCAGTTGGCCTGCTCGACGATGGTCGAGACATGCGCCACCCTGGCGTCCGCGAGCTCATGTACACCGAGGTAAGGCTCCGCCAGCTCGGCAAAGGCGTCGAAGTCCGGGGCCTCGTCGGCCAGGCAGATATAGACCAGGCCGCACAGCTCGCGACAGTGAACGCGCTTCAGGCCGTGCTCGGCCGGGTCGAAATCGTCGCCCATGGAGCGTGCCCACAGGAGCCGGCCATCCAGCTCGTAGGTCCACTGGTGATAGGGGCACACCAGCTTGGCAACGCTGCCCTGGGGTTTGTTGCACAGGATGGAACCACGATGCCGGCAGGTATTGTGGAAGGCGCGAATCCTCCCATCCTGGCCGCGCACCAGGACGAGGTTGTAGGCACCGACGCGATGGGTCACGTAGTGCCCCGGCTTGGCTAGTTGACAGGCCGGAATGGCATACAACCACTGGCGATAGAAGATCCTCTCGAGGTCGAGCTCGAAGAGCGCCTGCGACGTATAAAAGGGGCGCTCGAGAGAGTAGCCGGGACGGCGGCGCGCCAGCATGGCCGGCAGGTCAAGGGTAGATGGCGTCATGGTCGAGTGTCCTTGTCTGCATGAAAAGGTGCCTCTTCCGACGCTAGGCCAGGGCGCCTCCTGCCACAACTTCAAAAAAACCCTTCCTGACTTAGCTGTATTTAGCCAGACGGTGACCGGCGCATTCCGCTTTGATGCATCACTGGCCTTTGATAAAAATGCATCGGATACTGACCGACACCGGCGCCATGCGACAATGTGACTATGCCAAAACGTTTGTATGACCTGCCCTCGATGCATGCCCTGGTATGCTTCGAAGCGGCCGCGCGCCATCAGGGCTTCAAGGCCGCTGCCAGTGAGCTGCATGTCACATCGGCGGCCATCAGCCACCAGGTCAAGAGCCTCGAAATCGAGCTCGGGCGCGAGCTGTTCCGACGTTACCATCGCGGCGTGGAGCTGACGGAAAGCGGTGCCTACCTGCTCCTGGCGGTGCAAAGGGGCTTCGAGGGCATCTCCGACAGCATTGGCCAGCTGCGCACTCAACAGAGCCAGGCCGCCGTTACCATAAGCGCGACCACGGCGGTCAGCTCGCTGTGGCTGACGCCCAAGCTATCGCGGTTCTGGCGTCATCACGGCCATGTCTCCGTGGCACAGATCGTCAGTGACGTCGACACCCCTCGTTCACAGTGGGATCTCAGCATCAAGTACGGCGACATTCATGCCGAAACGATGGCCTGTCGAGCGCTGATGCGTGACCGCATCATTGCCCTGGGCAGCCCGCGCTTTGCCGAGGAACAGCGGATTCAGAGCCTCGACGATCTGCAGCGTGCGCCGCTGATTCATCTCGAGGCGGAAGAGACCGGTTGGACGGGGTGGCAAGACTGGTTCGCACAGCTCGGCTACACGAGCCCGCGCGCTCACGGCTTCAGCGTCAACAACTACATCATCGCGCTGCAGGCGGCACAGGACGACATGGGTGCCATCCTCGGCTGGGAGGGGTTGACCACCAGGCTTGTCGAAACCGGCAAGCTGGTGCAGCTTGTGCCGCAGGACATCCCCTCCCCGCTCGACTTCTACATTCGCATCAACGCCAGGGCGAGCGGGCGAGCCATGCTGCTGTGTGACTGGCTGCTGCAAGCCCCGGATCCGGGGCTGCCGGGATCAGTATGAGCGACGCCGATAGCTGCGATAGCGCGGATACCAGAAGTGCCGCTCGATCGCCTCGTGAATCGCCTGCTCGTCGCTCTTCAGCGCCACTTCCTCGCGCTGTGCTTCCAGCGCGACCTCGAAGGCGATCGCCTTGGACAGCTCACGAATGTCCGCCAGCGCCGGCAGGACCGCCCCTTCACCGGTCCGCGCCACCGGCGCCGCGGCGGCCAGGGCCCGGGAGGCTGCCATCAGCATGCCATCGGTGACACGAGTGGCCCCGGAGGCCACCACCCCGAGGCCGATACCCGGGAAGATATAGGCGTTGTTGCACTGCGCGATCGGGTACTGACGCCCGCCATGTTCCACCGGCGCGAAGGGACTGCCGGTTGCCACCATGGCCTGACCATCGGTCCAGCGAATCACGTCCTCGGGCAGCGCCTCGGCACGTGACGTCGGGTTGGACAGCGGCATGACCAGAGGGGACGGACAGCCCGCATGCATGGTGCGGATCACCTCTTCGGTGAACATCCCCTTCTGACCACAGACCCCCAGCAGCACCGTGGGGCGCACCTGCCTGACCACCTCGAGCAGCGACTGGCCGTCCCAGGCCTCGACCAGCGTAGTGTCCTGAGCCAGGCGACGCTGGAAGTCGCGCAGCCCCTCCTGGTCCGTGGTGACCAGGCCGTCGCGATCGACCATGAAGATACGCGCTCGCGCTTCCTCCTCGCTCAGCCCCTCTTCCTGCATGGCCACCACCACCTGCTCGGCGATGCCGCAGCCGGCCGAGCCGGCGCCGACGAACACCACGCGCTGGTCGGCGACAGCCTCGCCGCGTGCCTTGCAGGCCGCCAGCAGAGTGCCCACGCAGACGGCCGCGGTGCCCTGGACGTCATCGTTGAAGCAGCAGAGTTCGTCGCGATAGCGCTCCAGCAGCGGCATGGCGTTGGCCTGGGCGAAATCCTCGAACTGCAGCAGCACCTTCGGCCAGCGACGCTTCACCGCGGCAATGAATTCCGCCATGAAGGCATCGTACTCGACCTGGGAAACACGCGGATGCCGCCAACCCATGTACATGGGGTCATCCAGCAGCTCCTGGTTGTTGGTCCCCACATCCAGGGTGATGGGCAGCGTATTGGCCGGGCTGATCCCGCCACAGGCGGTATACAGCGACAGCTTGCCGATGGGGATGCCCATGCCGCCGATACCCTGGTCGCCGAGCCCCAGGATCCGCTCGCCATCGGTGACCACGATCACCTTGACGCGGTCCTTGGTGGCACTGCGCAGGATGTCATCCATGCGGTCACGGTCGGGATAGGAAATGAACAGGCCGCGATGGTTGCGATAGATATTCGAAAACTCTTCGCAGGCCTGTCCCACCGTCGGGGTATAGATGATCGGCAGCATCTCCTCGAGATGCTCGGAGACCAGGCGGAAATACAGGGTCTCGTTGTCGTCCTGAATCGCCCGCAGATAGATATGGCGGTCGAGGTCGGTCTGGCACTGATGATACTGGCGATAGGCCCGTTCGACCTGCTCTTCGATGGTCTCGACATTCTGGGGCAGCAGGCCGATCAGGTTGAACTCGAGGCGCTCCTCGCGGGAAAAGGCACTTCCCTTGTTGAGCAGCGGCATCTCGAGCAAGGGAGGTCCGGCATACGGGATGTACAGAGGGCGCTTGTCTTGGCTGGTCATCGATTCGTCTCCGCTGTCTCTGATATGCAGGCCTGATGCGCCATGGCGATCCGGCCGCGACTCGACCACAGCGGGACAAGAGCCCATCGCGTGGTCAAAATGATCCGTTCGCAACGCCTAAACGCCTAGACGAAGCGCCCCAGCCCCGCGGCCTGGCGGAGTTGATCCATGAACGGAGCCGCCTCGGCGCGCGCTCGATCGGCGCCCTGTCTGAGCACGTCCTCGATATGACCGGGATCCTCCAGCAGCGCCTGATAGCGCTCGCGTGGTTCGCGCAGCTGCGTATTGAGGTATTCGAAGACACGATCCTTGGCGACACCCCAGCCGATGCCGTTCTCGTAGTCGCGGCGCATCTCGGCGGTTTCCTGCTCGGTGGCGAAGGCTGCATAGATCTGGAAGAGCGTACAGGTATCGGGGTCCTTGGGCTCGCCTGGCTCCAGGGAATTGGTCTTGATCTTGCGCACCAGCTTGAGCAGCTTCTTCTCGGAGACGAACAGCGGGATGGTGTTGTCGTAGCTCTTGGACATCTTGCGCCCGTCGAGCCCGCCCAGCACCTCGACCCGTTCGTCGACCACCGCATTCGGCAGGGTGAAATACTGGCCCTTGAACAGATGGTTGAAGCGGCCGGCCATGTCGCGAGCCATCTCGATGTGCTGAATCTGGTCACGCCCCACCGGCACGCGCTGCGCGTTGAACATCAGGATGTCCGCCGCCATCAGCACCGGATAGCCGAACAGCCCCATGGTGACGCCCTTGTCCAGGTCCGACTGACCGGCCGTTTCGTTGTCGGCCACCGCCGCCTTGTAGGCATGGGCACGGTTCATCAAGCCCTTGGCACAGACGCAGGACAGCATCCAGGTCAGCTCGGGGATCTCCGGGATATCCGACTGCCGGTAGAAGATGGCGTTGTCGGTATCCAGCCCCAGGGCCAGCCAGGTGGCGGCGATTTCCAGACGCGATTGATGCACGCGCTTGGGATCATGGCTCTTGATCAGGGCATGCAGGTCGGCCAGGAAGTAGTAGGACTGGACGGTCGGGTCCTGGCTCGCCGCAATGGCCGGCTTGATGGCGCCGACATAATTGCCCAGGTGCGGGGTGCCGGTCGTCGTGATGCCCGTGAGCACACGGGTCTTGTCGGATGTTGCGGTCATGAAGACGTGACTCTGCTGACTCGGGAATACCCGCCATGGTAACGCGAGGCCCCGGTCAAGGCGACCTGCCCGGGTACCAACGCCGCCAACGCCATGTCGGACACACAAGGGCCAGAGCCCCCGGAGAGGCTCTGG
>NZ_BJOC01000059.1 GCF_006540005.1 Halomonas halmophila
GCGTGGCAGCTACGATACCGAGTACGCCGAGCTGACCCTGCGCCAGATGATCTATGACGGCTTCGCCACCAGCAATCAGGTCGAGAACCTCGAGAAGGCCGAGCTGGTGCGCTACTACGAGCTGCTGGGGGCCAGCGAGAACGCTGCCCTGGAAGTCACTCGGGCCTATCTGGATGTGCAGCGGCGGCGCGAGCTGGTCGAGCTGGCCCGCGGCAACTATCAGCGCCACAAGCGCATCTACGACCAGATCCGCGAACGCGTCCAGTCCGGCGCCGGCCGCGGCGTCGACCTGCAACAGGTCCAGGGGCGCCTGGCGCTGGCCGAGTCCAACCTGTTGACCGAGGCCTCCAACCTGCATGACGTCTCGGCCCGCTTCCAGCGCCTGGTCGGCGAGCTGCCGGCGGCCTCGCTGGCCGAGGCGCCGACCTTCGACGGCCAACTGCCCGACGATGTCAGTCAGGCGCTGCGCCTGGCCTATGAAGGCAACCCCGACTTCCACGCCGCCCTGGCCGACATCCAGGCCAAGCGCGCCAGGCGCGACGCGGCCAAGGCGGCCTTTCACCCCAATCTTGACCTGGTCGCGCGCACCGGCACCTACCTGGGCAGCGACAGTGGCGGCAGCTTCGTCGGTGACGAGCATCAGTCGCGCAGCAGCATCGAGCTGGTGGCCAGCATGAACCTCTACCGCGGCGGCAGTGACCTGGCCTCCTTCCGTGCCGCCAGCGAGCGCGTCGAACAGACCATCAGCCTGCGCCGCAAGGCCTGCGTGGACCTGCGCCAGACCACCCAGATCGCCTTCAACGACACCCAGCGCCTGCGTGATCAACTCGAGTACCTGCGCGAGCATCGCCGCTCGACCAACCAGGTACGTGGCGCCTACCGTCAGCAGTTCGACATAGGCCAGCGTTCGCTGCTCGACCTGCTGGATGTCGAGAACGAGTACTTCGAAGCCAGCCGCGCCTACGTCAACGCCCTGTATGACGTCAAGATCGCCGATGCGCGCACCCTGGCTTCCATGGGGCAACTGCTCGCCACCCTCGAGGTGCGCCGCGACAACCTGCCGAGCCTCGCGGATCTGGACAGCGAGGGCGTCAAGGCCGATCCCGATACCGTCTGTCCGGCGGTGGGCGCGCGTCAGTACACCATGGAAGAACTGAAGTTGCCGGGCGTCGCCCCCACCACCCGGTGAGCATGGCCGGTTGCTTGAGGGGGCCGCTCGCCGTGGCCCCCCTGTGACGACGCCGGTTGATGTTGCATGCTTTACCTCAGGAGGCCCGTTTGGCCGACACGCACCCCGACGCGGCAGCGCCTGCCACGCCGGCCGATGACACGACCCCGCGCGACGAATTGCTGGCCTGCCTGCTGGCCATCGCCCGGGTGCATGGTCACGAGGTCAGTGCCTCGACCCTGGTAGCCGGCCTGCCGCTGGATGATCATCACGCCCTGACGCCCAGCGTCTTCCCTCGGGCGGCGAGTCGCGCCGACCTCTCGGCGCAGGTCGTCGAGGCCCGGCTGACCCAGCTCAACCCGGCCCTGCTGCCCGCGGTGCTGCTGCTCGAGCCCGGCCGCGCCTGCGTGCTGCTGAGCCTCGACGCCCAGGCCGACACGGCCCGGGTCGTCTTCCCCGAGCTCGGCGACGCCGAGACCACCCTGTCCCTGGACGCGCTGGCCGAACGCTACAGCGGACACACGATCTACACCCGGCCGCGCTTTCGCTTCGACGCCCGCGGGGAATCCGCCGCGCCCAGGCGCGCCCGCCACTGGTTCTGGAGCGTGATCGGCGAGAACCGTCGCCTGTACCGCGACGTCATCCTCGGCTCGGTGATGATCAACCTCTTCGCCCTGGGCATGCCGCTGTTCGTGCTCAACATCTACGACCGGGTGGTGCCCAATCACGCCACCGAGACCCTCTGGGTACTGTCTACCGGCATCTTCCTGGTGCTGTGCTTCGACCTGGTCATGCGCCTGGTGCGCAGCCGCTTCGTCGATCTGGCCGCCAGCCGCGCCGACGTCAAGCTGTCGTCCACGCTGATGGCCAAGGTCATGGGCCTCAAGCTCTCGGCGCGGCCGGCCTCCACCGGCTCCTTCGTGTCGACCCTGCAGTCCTTCGAGTCGATCCGCGCCTTCATCGGCTCGGCCACCGTGGTGGCCATGGTCGACCTGCCGTTCGTGCTGATGTTCATGGCCATCGTCGCCCTGATCGGCCCGCCGCTGGTCATCCCGCTGGTGATCGCGCTGGTGTTCATCCTGCTCTACGCCATGGCCGCCCAGCGCAAGCTGCACGACCTCTCCGAGACCAGCCAGCAAGTCAGCGCCCAGCGTCAGGCCACCCTGGTCGAATCGGTCTCGCAGCTCGAGACCGTCAAGACCCTGCGCGGCGAGAGCCGGGTGCAGAACACCTGGGAAAAGGCCACCGCCTACCTGGCCCAGATCACCGCCCAGCTGCGTCAGGTCGGCACCTCGGTGACCAGTGTCGCCCAATGGGCCCAGCAGACCGCCGCGGTCTGCGTGATCATCATCGGCGTCTACCTGATCATCGACGGCAACCTGACCCAGGGCGGGCTGATCGCCGCCTACATGCTGACCACCCGCGCCCTGGCGCCGGTCGCCCAGGCCGCCGCGCTGCTGGCCCAGTATCACCAGTCGGCCACCGCCCTGAGCCAGCTCGACGAGCTCATGGACAAGCCCGAAGAACGCCCCCACGACGCCGCCTTCATCGACCGCCCGGTGGTCGACGGCCAGATCCAGTTCGACAAGCTCAGCTTCCGCTACCCCGAGGCCGAGACCCACAGCCTGAGCAACGTCTCGATCGCCCTCAATCCGGGCGAAAGCGTGGCGCTGCTGGGCCGCGTGGGCTGCGGCAAGACGACCCTGCAGAAGCTGCTGCTGGGCCTCTACACGCCCACCGAAGGCAGCGTCATGGTCGACGGCGTCGACACCCGCCAGTTCGACCCCCATCAGCTGCGGCGTCATATGGGGCACGTGCCCCAGGACGTGCGGCTGTTCTACGGCAGCCTGCGCGACAACATCCTGGCCGGGGCCGGCAGCGAGCACGTGGATGACGACGCCCTGCTGCGCGCCATCCAGCTCGCGGGCCTGGACGAGCTCGTCAAGGCCCACCCCCAGGGCATCGACCTGCCGGTGGGCGAAGGCGGCCAGATGCTCTCCGGCGGCCAGCGCCAGGCCGTGGCCATCGCCCGCGCGGTGATCCACGACCCGCGCATCCTGCTGCTCGACGAACCCTCGAGCGCCATGGACCACAGCAGCGAAGAAGCCCTGAAGAAACGCCTGACCCGCTACGCCGAGGGCAAGACGCTGGTGCTGGTCACCCACCGCACCTCCTTGCTCTCGCTGGCCGACCGCATCGTGGTCATGGACGCCGGACGCGTGGTCGCCGACGGCGGGCGTGACGAGATCCTCAAGGCGCTGCGCGAAGGACGCATCGGGAGGGCCGCCCGATGACCTCCCGTCGCGACGAGCAACACCCGGATGATCACGCCACCTCCTCGGATGATGCCCGAATGACCGCGGACAACGCCTCCCATCGCGATGACCATGACCCGGCGCAGGGCAAATCGCCCGGCGACAAGAAAAGCGCCGAGCAACAGGGGTTCGACGCCGTGGGCCGCGTCTCACGCGCTGGCGGCAAGCCCTTCCGGCCGCTGATCGACCGCCTCTTCGCGCGCAACGTCAGTGCCGCCCACCTCAACCGCGACTGGGCCAGCGATGCCGACTGGGCGCGCCTGCAGCAGGAGCCCATGCGCGCGCGGCTGCTGCTCTACCTGGTGGGCCTGGTGATCATCGCCCTGATCGTCTGGGCCTGCTTCGCGCCCATCGACGAGGTCACCCGCGGCACCGGCAGCGTGATCCCCTCGCGTCAGCTGCAACAGGTGGAGACCTACGACGGCGGCGTCGTCCAGGAGATCCTGGTCGAGGAAGGCGACAAGGTCGAGAAGGGCCAGCTGCTGATGCGTATCGACCCTACACGCTTCCTCGCCAACCTGGGCGAGAACCGTGCCAAGGCGCGGGCCCTGCAGGCCAAGGCCGAACGGCTGCGCGCGTTGTCGACCGGCTCGGCCTTCACCCCGCCGGAGGACCTGATCAAGCAGGCGCCCGAGGTGGTCGAGCGCGAACGCGAACTCTACCAGCGTGAACTCCAGGCCCTGGAAGAGCAGGAAGCCATCCTCAAGGACCGGTTGGCGCAGCGCCGTGCCGAACTCGAGGAAGCCCAGTCACGGCGCGATACGGCGAGTCGGACGCTGCGCATGGCCAGCGAAGAGTTGCGGCTGACCCGGCCGCTGCTCGAGTCCGGAGCCGTCTCGGAAGTCGAGGTGCTGCGCCTGGAACGCGAGGTCTCCACGGCCCGTGGCGAGCGCGAACAGGCCGCGGCCCAGGTGGAACGCCTCAAGGCGGCGATCGACGAAGCCCAGGGCGAGCTGCGCGAAGCGCGCCTGAAGGCGCGCAACGAATGGGGCGTCGAACTCTCGACCACCCTGGGTGAGCTGGCGGCGCTCAACGAAGCGCGTAGCGGTCTTCGGAACCGGGTACAGATGGCGGAGGTGCGCTCGCCGGTGGACGGCATCATCCAGCGCCTGCCGATCAACACCCTGGGCGGGGTGGCCCAGCCCGGCGACACCGTGGTGGAAGTGGTACCAACCGACGACACCCTGCTGGTCGAAGCGCGTATCGCGCCGCAGGACATCGCCTTCCTGAAGCCGGGGCTGCCGGCGACGATCAAGCTGACGGCCTACGACTTCGCGATCTACGGCGGGCTGGAAGCGGAGCTGACCCACATCAGCGCCGACACCATCACCGACAAGGACGACAACACCTTTTATCTGGTCAAGGTGCGCTCCGTGGAGGACAGCAAGAAGGCGAAGAAGATGGAGGTGATCCCGGGGATGACGGCGCAGGTGGACATCCTGACCGGCAAACGCACGGTCATGCAGTACCTGCTCAAGCCCATCCTGCGGGCCTGGGGCAA
>NZ_BJOC01000060.1 GCF_006540005.1 Halomonas halmophila
TATTTTGAGGCTGATTTCAACGCCGCATGGGCGAGCGCAGTAGTTTGTAAACATCCTCTCAGATATCCAGGCAGATCTTGCCGAAGTGCTGCTGGGACTCCTGGTGGCGAAAGGCGTCGGCGATGTTCTCGAGCGCGAAGTGGTGGTCGATGACCGGCTCGATACCCAGTGCTTCGATGCCACGAATCATGGCCTGCTGATGGGCCCGGCTGCCGACGATAATGCCCTGCAGGCGGGCCTGCCTGGCCATCAGCTTGGCGGTGGGGATGTCGCCGCCGCGCCCGGTCAACACGCCGATCAGCGAAATATGCCCACCGATGCGGATGGCGTCGATGGATTGCACCAGGGTGGCGGGGCCACCGACCTCGACGATGTGATCGACACCGCGCCCGTCCGTCAGTGACTTGACCTCGGCGCCCCACGCCGGCGTCGTACGGTAATTGATCGTGTGATCGGCCCCCAGGGCCGCCAGTCGAGCGAGTTTCTCGTCCGACGATGAGGTCGCGATGACGGTGGCGCCCATGGCCTTGGCGAACTGCAGGGCGAAGATCGAGACGCCGCCGGTGCCGAGTACCAGCACGCTGTCGCCGGCCTTGAGACCGCCTTCCACCACCAGCGCTCGCCAGGCGGTCAGGCCGGCCGTGGTCAGCGTGGCCGCCTGGGCATGACTATAGCCGCGCGGCGCATGGGTGAACCAGGTGGCCGGGCGAATGACCTGTTCGCGGGCATAGCCCTCGACGCCGTCACCGGGCACGGTCGTGAAGTCGCCGACCTCGGCCGGTCCGGTCAGCCAGGTAGGGAAGAAGGTCGAGACCACCGAATCGCCCACCCTGAACTCCTCGACATCCTTGCCGATCGCTTCGACCACACCGGCCCCGTCCGACATGGGGATACGGCCGTCGGCCGTGGGCATGGCGCCACTGACCACTCCGTAGTCATGGAAGTTGAGCGAGCTGGCGTGGAGTCGGACGCGCACCTCGCCGGGACCGGGTTCGCCGGGGGCGTCCCGTTCCTGCAGGTGCAACTGGTCCAGTCCCCCCGGTTGAGCAAGAGAAATGACGTTCATTAGGTCGCTCCAGCGTGATTGATATTAGCCTGCTAAGATCGTCAGTCTGACGCGCGACGGGCTTCGCCTACAAGACGTATGAGGCCGAGCCCCTGCCGCCCGGCTCAGCCGCGTTCCTCGACCTCTTCCCAGAGCGCGCTGATCAGCGGGCTGCGCAGGCGTCGATTGAGCACGCACAGGCCGACATCATAATAGGGCAGTTCCGGCTTGACCGGCAGCATGCGGACACGCTCGGCCAGCGGACTGGCTTCGAGCACGATGCGTGGCACCACGCCGATGCCGAAGCCCAGACTGACCATGCTGACGATGGCCTCATGGCCGGCCACCTGGGCGTAGATACGCGGCGATATGCCCAGTGCCCGGAACCAGGTGTCGCTGACTTCGCGTGACAGGCCGGATTCCGACAGGATCATCGGCACCTGACGCCACTGCTCGATATCGGGTGTGCGCGGATCGTCGGGTATCCAGCCATGATCTTCCAGGGGCGCGATGAACACCAGCGGTGAACGGGTCAGCGACTTGAATGCCAGGCCCTCGGGCAAGCGTCGGGGACGGGAGGTGATGGCCATGTCCTCGTTGCCGGATTGGACGCGTGTCATGGCCTGTGCCGGATCCCCGGTATGCAGCTTCAGCTCGATGCCCGGATAGTGGTTGCGGAACTCGCTGAGCAGGTCGTAGAGGAAGCTGTAACTGGCGGTGACGGAACAGTAGATGCTGATCTCGCCGGTCAAGGCGCGCGCTTCACTCATCAGTGACTGGCGCAGTTGCTCCCATTGCTCGAGCGTGTCCCGGGCGAACGCATGGAAGCTGTGGCCCTGGCGGGTCAGTGCCACGTGGCGGTTGTCACGTTCGAACAACGAGACGCCGAGGCTGCTTTCCAGTTGCTGGATCGAGCGTGACAGCGTCGACGGGCTGACGTGACAGAGTTCACTGGCACGACCGAAGTGCAGTGTATCGGCCAGCGTCAGGAAGTGTTTGAGGGGGCGCATGTCCATGCGAGCATTATTGCATATCTCGGGATGTGTTATTGCAAATATAGCGTTTTACGCAACAAGAATCCTGACGTAGAGTTCATTCATCGACAGAGCCCAGGGCTCGACCGAAATCCCAGCGCCACAACAGATGGCGCGGGTGGTCATCGACGCTGACACGACCCTTCACCCTTGATCATCAGGAGCTCGACATGCAGGTGTATTACGACAAGGACTGCGACCTTTCCCTCATCCAGGGCAAGCAGGTTGCCATCATCGGCTATGGCTCTCAGGGCCACGCTCACGCCAACAACCTCAAGGAATCCGGTGTCGATGTCGTGGTCGCCCTGCGCCCCGGCTCCGCGTCGGCTGCCAAGGCAGAAGCCGCGGGCCTGAAAGTCGCCACGGTGGAAGAGGCCTGCCAGTCAGCCGATGTACTCATGCTGCTGGCGCCGGACGAATACCAGAAAGCGATCTATGAAGAGCAGATCGCGCCGAACCTCAAGCAGGGCGCGACTCTGGCATTCGCGCACGGCTTCAACATCCATTACAACCAGATCGAGCCGCGTGCCGACCTGGACGTGATCATGATTGCCCCCAAGGCACCGGGACATACCGTGCGTTCCGAGTTCGTGCGCGGCGGCGGTATCCCGGACCTGATCGCCATCCAGCAGGACGCTTCCGGCAGTGCCAAGGAACTGGCCCTGTCCTATGCGGCCGCCATCGGCGGTGGTCGCAGCGGGATCATCGAGACGTCCTTCCAGGATGAAACCGAGACCGACCTGTTCGGCGAGCAGGCCGTGCTGTGCGGCGGCGCCGTGGAGCTGGTCAAGGCCGGCTTCGAGACCCTGACCGAGGCTGGTTATGCCCCGGAAATGGCCTACTTCGAGTGCCTGCATGAGCTCAAGTTGATCGTCGACCTGATGTACGAAGGCGGCATCGCCAACATGAACTACTCCATCTCCAACAATGCGGAGTATGGCGAGTATGTGACCGGCGGCGAAATCATCAACGAGCAGTCGCGCCAGGCCATGCGCAGCGCGCTCAAGCGCATCCAGAACGGCGAGTATGCCAAGATGTTCATCAACGAGGGCAACAGCAACTATCCCTCGATGACCGCACGTCGCCGACTCAATGCCGAGCATCCGATCGAGCAGGTCGGCGAGAAGCTGCGTGGCATGATGCCGTGGATCGCGGCCAACCAGCTGGTCGACAAGAGCAAGAACTGATCGAGCTCGCTGGCTGGTAGAAGGCATCCGTTGACGGGGGCGCGGTGATACACCGTGCCCCCGTTGCGTTCCGGGCGCTGCCGGACGTGCGATGAATCGTGAGCCATCCCGGCCGCAGTGTGTAGAATGACAAGAACCTTCAGCTGCAATGGAAGACACTGATGAGCCAAGACCCGAATAACGGCGAACAGACGGGGCGCGACACGAACGACGAAGACCTGGCGTCGACCTTCATGCGCGAGTCCGAAGTCGTCGAGGAGGCCGTCGAAGATGGCCGCAAGGTCAAGCGTCGCGGCATCTACCTGCTGCCCAACCTCTTCACCACCTCGGCGCTGTTCTCGGGTTTTTTTGCCGTGGTCGCTGCCATCAACGGGGACTTTGCCGCCGCATCCATCGCGATTTTCATTGCCATGGTGCTGGATGGCCTGGATGGCCGAGTGGCTCGCCTGACCAATACCCAGAGCGATTTCGGAGCGGAGTTCGACAGCCTCTCCGACATGCTGTCCTTCGGCGTTGCTCCCGGGCTCGTTTCATTCATCTGGATTCTGCAGGATGTCGGCAAGACCGGCTGGGTCGTGGCCTTCCTCTATGTGGCCTGCGCGGCACTGCGTCTGGCGCGCTTCAATGTGCAGATCGGTAGTGTCGACAAGAAATGGTTCATCGGCTTGCCCAGTCCCTCGGCGGCGGCCCTGGTCGCGGCCAGTGTCTGGACCTTTCACAGCTTCGAGGCGGATGCCTTCGGCTTCAAGCTGTGGATGCTGGGTGTCGTCGGCGCCGCCGGTGTGCTGATGGTCAGCAACATCCGTTACTACAGTTTCAAGGATATCGACCTCAAGGGGCCGGTGCCTTTCGTCATGCTGCTGGCCATCGTGCTCGGTTTCGTGGTGATTTCCATCGAACCCTCCGTGATGCTGTTGCTGCTGTTCGGCACCTATGTGGCATCAGGACCTGTCCTGGCCGCGGTGCGCAAATGTCGCAAATCAGCGTCCTGACCATGGCTCGCGGACTTGCCGGAACGCCCGCCTCGTGCGGGCGTTCGTGTCTTGGCTCCCGATCCCCGGTTATCCACAGACGGTCCGGCACATGAGGACTGGGGATTATTCGGT
>NZ_BJOC01000061.1 GCF_006540005.1 Halomonas halmophila
AAAAGCGGCCTATCCCAGCGTGCCTTTTGCGGCCCATCAAGGATGACGGAGTTATCACTCTCGGTTTTTAATTCAAGGAGGAAAACACTATGGAATCCGTGCAACAGCCCAACGAACTCGGTGAGCGCTTCACCATGTCATGGACGGCCTATGTGCGCCCCATCATCATCTTTCTGGTCATGGTCGTGATTGGTTTGGCCCTGACCGGTATTCGCGATTGGCTGGGGGCCATCTTCCTCCTGTTCTGGCTGGCCGTCTGTGTCGTCCAGATACTGACGATTCGTAGTATCGTTCTCTATACAGACGCCGAGGGCGTTTGGGTCTATCGCGGTATATTCCCCTGGTCGAAGGGTGTAGTGGCATAGTGAATCTGGCCACCTGGTTTTGGGTGTATGATAACTCCCATAGACAGTCAGGTGCAGATGATGACGAAGAAGAGAACGTTCAGCCCGGAACTCCGCTTGGAGGCGGCCCAGCTCGTGGTCGATCAGGGCTACACGCTGAAGGCGGCGTGTGAGGCGATGGGTGTTGGCAAATCGACCATGGAGTATTGGGTACGCAGACTTCGAGCTGAACGGGCAGGCAAGGCACCGGTGAAAGGTGAGGCTCTGACGCCAGAGCAGCGCGAGATTCAGGAGCTGAAACGCAAGCTGCGGCGGGTGGAGGAGGAGAAGGCAATATTAAAAAAGGCTACCGCTCTCTTGATGTCGGACTCCCTGAACAGTTCTCGATAATCGAGCGACTTGAAGAGAGCTATGCGGTGCAGCACTTGTGTCAGGTGTTTGGGGTGCACCGCAATAGCTACCGGGCCTGGCGTGACCGGGATAGAAAGCCCTGTGAGGTGGAGCAGAAGCTGCTGGATCAGGTTGTCGAAGCGCATACTGTCAGCAACGGGTCTGCCGGCGCTCGCAGCATCGCCAAAATGGTCACGCAGGCTGGCACGCCGCTGAGTCGTTACCGGGCCAGCAGGCGGATGAAGCAGCTGGGGCTGGTGAGCACACAGCCGCCAAGCCATGCCTACAAGAAGGCTGATCAGCCGCATTTGGATATCCCGAGCCTTCTCGATCGCAAGTTCGATGTCGAGGAGCCAAATCAGGTATGGAGTGGCGACATCACCTATATTTGGACAGGGGCGCGCTGGGCTTATCTGGCGGTGGTCATCGACTTATATGCGCGTAAACCCGTAGGTTGGGCGTTGTCCTTTTCTCCGAATACGGAGCTGGTGAAGAAGGCGTTAACCATGGCCTACGAGTCGCGTGGAGAGCCGCCGGTCCTCCTGTTTCATTCAGACCAAGGCTGCCAGTACACCAGCCTGGCATTCCGACAGATGCTCTGGCGCTACCAGATGGTGCAGAGTCTCAGTCGCCGTGGTAATTGCTGGGATACTCAGTCTAGTTTCTTTATTGAGCATGCGGGCTCGGCCTGACCCGTGCTGGGATTGGCATAATGCCTTGGCGTTGACCTGTCGGCCGAGCCTTCGTGCTCATCTGGCGCGCCAGGCCTGCCGTCTGTGACCTAATAGGAGCTTTGTCCTGCACCGTGAGTGTCCTGTCCTTCGGCATGTTTGGTAGCAAAGTTGGCTGAGCATGCGGAGGAAGTGGCAATGGCGAAGGTAGAGGAGCTAGTTGAGGTGGTATTGGGGGTCGACACGCACCTGGACGTTCATGTCGGTGTCGTCATCGACCCAGCGGGACGTGTGCTCGGCACCCGCTCAATCGAAACCTGTACCGACGGCTATCAGGCTCTCCTTGAATGGGCACACTCATTTGGTTTCCTCTTGCGTGCCGGGATCGAGGGCACCGGAACATATGGCGCGGGACTTGCCCGTCATATTCAGGAGGCAGGCATCGAGGTGCTCGAAGTCAATCGGCCGGATCGCGCTCGCCGGCGTCGCCGGGGTAAGAGCGACCCCACCGACGCTGAGAACGCCGCTCGTGCCGCGCTCTCTGGCGAGGCTAGCGCACGCCCGAAGGCACAGTCTGGAGTCGTCGAGGCGATGCGCGCCGTCAATGTCGCCCGCCGCAGCGCGGTGAAGGCGAGAACGCAGGCGCTTAACCAACTGCGTGGCCTGCTGGTGAGCGCCCCGCAGACACTGCGTGAGCAGTTGCTTAACCCAAAAGCGGCGGCGTGTGTAGCCGCTTGCCTGGAGCTAGAGACAGAGGATGATTCGGTGCTGCTCCAGACCCTGAAATCGACTCTGCGACTACTTGCCCGACGTTGGCAGTGAAGTGGACCCCATTCACTGGACCACCTGACAGGCGAGCTAAGCTCTGACCGGATTGTCATCAGGCGTCAGGCCGCCTGGGTCAGGGGTTGATCGAAGTACACCTCATCGGGGGTTGCATCGTCCAGCCCTTGGTGTGGCCGCTCCTTGTTGAACCAAGTGAAGTAACGCTTCAGCTCCCCACGCAGGTGAGCACCATCTTCGAAGGCCTTCAGGTAGACGCACTCGTACTTCACGCTGCGCCAGAGCCGCTCCACGAAGATGTTGTCCTGGTAACAGCCCTTGCCGTCCATGCTGATCCGAACATCATGGGCCTTCAACACCTCGGTGAAGGCCTCGCTGGTGAACTGGCAGCCCTGATCGGAGTTGAAGATCTCGGGCGGCCCGTAGCGCGCCAGGGCATCTTCCAGAGCGTCGATGCAGAAGTCCGCATCCAGAGTATTCGATACTCGCCAAGCCAGCACACGGCGACTGTACCAGTCCATGATGGCCACCAGGTACATGAACCCACGTGCCATGGGGATATAGGTCACATCGGTCGCCCACACCTGATTGGGGCGGTCGATGACCCGTCCCCGCAGCAGGTAGGGGTAGATTCGATGCCCCTCACCTTGACGGCTGGCGCACGGCTTGGGATACACCGCCTTTAGCCCCATCTGGCGCATCAGTCGCTGGACGCGCTTGCGGTTCACCGGGTGGCCCAGACGATTGAGATTGACCGTCATCCGACGAGAGCCATAGACCGGCGTGCGCAGGTGTTCCTCGTCGATCAGGCGCATCAGCTCCAGGTCGTAAACTCGCAGGCCCTGGCGCCGATAGTACACCGAGGAGCGACTGATACCGAGCAACTGGCACTGGCGTCGGAGGCTGATGTCGGGGGCCTGCGGCTCGACCAAAGCCAGGCGCTGAGCCCGGCTCAACGACCGAGCCTGCGTGATAAAAAATCGCGTTCCACCGTCAGCTTGCCGATCTCACGGTAGAGCGTGTCGATCTCCTCCTGGGTCTTCTGGGCCGCCTTGCCGTCGCCCTTGCTCTCGAAGACCCCGTTGGCGTTCTCCAGCAACTCGCGCTTCCACTGGCTCACCATAGTTGGATGGATCTCGAAGCGGGCAGCGATTTCCGACGTGGTCTGATCGTCCTTGAGGGCGGCGAGGGCCACCTTGGCCTTGAAGTCGGCGCTGTATTGCCTGCGTTTCCTGCTCATGATCAGGTTCTCCTGTCAGAATGATCAGAGCTTAGCACCTGGTCCGAATTTCGGGGTCCACTTCACAGGCGCTGACCAAGGAGCTTCGTGAGCTAGATGCTGCGCTGGACCGGCTCGCGCAGCAAGCCGCTCCAAGCTTGGTCACCCGTTTTAGTGTCGGCGCACAGACAGCGGCGACACTACTGGTGACCGCAGGTGACAACCCCGAGCGTCTTCGAAATGATGCAGCCCTTGCCGCACTCTGTGGGGTAAGTCCGCTTGAAGCCTCTTCGGGCAAGGTCATTCGCCATCGGCTCAACCGTGGCGGCGACCGACAAGCGAATAATGCGCTTTGGACAATTGCCATGGTGCGTATGCGCAGCGAACCACGCACGCGCGCCTACGTTGAGCGGCGCACACAGGAGGGACGCTCAACGAAGGAGATCCACCGCTGTCTCAAGCGCTACATCGTGCGCGAACTCTACCCTTTGATCATCAAGGATTTACAGGCCGCCAGCGTCGTGCCTTGACATAGGAGCGTCAACGCCCCGACAGAACGCTTCTTCAGGAGCTTGAAGTCGGAATGGATGCCAGTGATTGGCTATCCCGGTGTTGCTGCGGCGAAGCAGTCTGTCACTGATTACATGATCGGTTACTACAGCAGTCTTAGACCGCATAAGCATAACGATGGGCTACCGCCGAATGTAGCAGAAAAGAACTACTGGAATGCTCAAAACTCAATGGCCAAAAACGCTTGACCACTACA
>NZ_BJOC01000062.1 GCF_006540005.1 Halomonas halmophila
CCTTACGCCGACACCTCGGCGTCGACGTAGCGGGGGTCGAAGGTGCGGCCGTCGAGGCGTTCGTGGTCCGGGGCGTTGTCGATCAGCACCTGCAGACTTTCCTTGGCGCGTTCGGTCATGTCCAGGCCGAGATAGCCTTCCACCATGACTGCCAGGGCGTCGCGGGTGCCCTTCGCTTCGGGGTAGTGTTCGATGACCCAACGGCCTCGCTTGATGGCGGCCAGGTAGGCGCCCTTGCGCAGGTAGAAGTCGGCGACTTCCAGCTCGTGGCGAGCCAGCAGGTTGCGCAGGTAGACGATGCGCTGACGGGCATCCGGCGCGTACTGGCTGTTGGGGTGGTTGCGTACCAGGTCGCGGAAGTCCGAGTAGGCATCGCGGGTGGCACCGAGATCACGCTTGGCGATGTCGATCAGCCGCATTGACTCCAGGCTGAAGCGACCGGCTTCCCAGGAGGCGAGACCACGCATGTAGTAGGCGTAGTCGACCTGGGGGTGATCGGGGTGCAGGCGGATGAAGCGGCTGGCGGCGGCGCGAGCTGCCTCCCAATCACCGGTCTCGAAGTGGGCATAGATCAGTTCGAGCTGGGCCTGCTCGGCATGCTCGCCGAAGGGGTAGCGGGTGTCGATGGCCTCCAGCCGATTGACGGCGGTGGTGTAACGGCCATCTTCCAGGGCCGCACGGCCTTCCTGGTAAAGCTGGTTTGCGGCGACATCCGGCGCCTGTTCTTCTTCCTCGGTGCTGGCGCAGCCGGCCAGCAGGGCAGTCGCCAGCATCATGGCAGCCAGGCGAGTACCGGTCGTGAAAACGCGCATCGTGATCCTCGTGTCAAACAACCCTGGGCGGCCGTGCTAGAATCGGCCTTGATCTGCCCACTATAAAGCACCTTGCGCTGAAACGCAGTCATCACAAACGTAATGTGCCAACGCTTTGTGGATACTTCTTCATTCTCTCAGACGGACCCATGACGCGCCCATGTCTCAGACCCTCGATGCCCAGCAACGCATACCCGACCACATGGCGGGCTTTCGCCTCGATCAGGTGGCGGCAGAGTTGTTCAGCGACTACTCTCGGGAACGTCTCAAGGCCTGGATCAAGCAGGGGGCCCTGACCGTCGATGGCGTGCCGGCCAGGCCCCGGGACCGGGTGCATGGCGGTGAGTGGCTGGCGCTGACGGTGGAGCTAGAGGAAGAGGCGCGCTTCGAGCCGCAGGATATTCCGCTGCAGGTGGTGTTCGAGGATGACGATGTGCTGATCATCGACAAGCCGCCGGGCCTGGTGGTCCATCCCGCCGCCGGCAATCCGGATGGCACCCTGCTCAATGGCCTGCTGCATCATTGCAACGCCCTGGCGTCGGTACCCCGCGCCGGGATCGTGCATCGCCTGGACAAGGATACCAGTGGACTGATGGTGGTCGCCAAGACGCTGGCCGCCCAGCATGCCCTGGTGGAACAGCTGCAGGCGCGCACGGTGTCGCGTGAATATGATGCGGTGACCGTGGGCCAGATGACGGCGGGTGGGCGCGTGGATGCACCGATCGGGCGTCACCCGGGGGACCGCAAGCGTCAGGCCGTCAATGAGTCCGGCAAGCCGGCGGTGACGCATTATCGGGTCATCGAGCGCTTCCGCGCCCATACCCATGTGCGCTGCCGGCTGGAAACCGGACGTACCCACCAGATTCGGGTCCATCTGGCGCACCTGCGTTATCCATTGATCGGCGACCCGGTCTACGGCGGGCGCTTGAAGCTGCCTGCCGGAGCTGGTGACACCCTCAAGGAAGTGCTGCGCGAGTTCCCGCGCCAGGCCTTGCATGCGCGCAAGCTGGCGTTCGTGCATCCCTCCACCGGCGCGACCATGACCCTGCGTGCGCCGCTGCCGGACGACCTGCTGATGCTGCTCGACTTTCTGCGCGACGACCGGGAGACCATGCGATGAGTGATGCCCTTCATCTCGACCCGACGCTGGTGTATCCGAACTGGCCGGCCCCCGACAGCGTGGCGGCCTGTGTCACGACCCGCGAGACGGGGCCGAGTCAGGGCGACTTCGCGGCCTTCAACCCGGCCGAGCATGTCGGCGACAACCCCGACCATGTCGGGCTCTGCCGGCGTCAGCTGGGCAAGGTCGTGGGCGATGAGCGGCCCCTGCTGTGGCTCAACCAGGAGCACGGTGGTCGCGTCCAGCAGCATTACACCGACAGGGCCCCGAATGCCGACGCGGCGGTGGCCCGGGATCGGGGGCATGCCTGTGTGGTGCTGACCGCCGATTGCCTGCCGGTCTTCTTCTGCGACCGTGACGGGCAGCGTGTGGCCGTGGCCCATGCCGGATGGCGCGGCCTGGCCGGCGGCATTCTCGATGCCACCGTGGCGGCCCTGGGCGTACCCGCCGAGTCGCAGATGGCGTGGTTGGGACCGGCGATCTCCAATGCCCAGTTCGAGGTCGGCCCGGAAGTGCGCCAGGCCTTCGTCGCGGTGCAGCCCGAGGCCCTGGAAGCCTTTCACCCCAGCCCCTATCGGCTGGGCCACTACATGGCGGACCTCTACAAGCTGGCACGCCTGCGGCTGGAACGCCTGGGGCTTTCGAACATCAGCGGGGGTCACTTCTGCACCGCCTGTGACCCCCGCTTCTACTCCCACCGCCGGGATAACGGCGTCACCGGCCGCATGGCCAGCATGATCTGGCTGCGCTGAAGCTGGAAGAACGGCGCTGCGCGCCTGGAAGAGGTAAGAACGCGGCTGGCGCCGCTTGAAGAGGAAAGAAAACCCTCCCGGTCTTCGCCCGGAGCTATAAGCCTTAAGCTCTAAGCTGGAAGAAAAACCTTGACCCCATGCCGTCGGGGTCCATGCTGCC
>NZ_BJOC01000063.1 GCF_006540005.1 Halomonas halmophila
GCTTCCAGCTTCCAGCTTCCAGCTTCCAGCTTCCAGCTTCCAGCTTCCAGCTTCCAGCTTCCAGCTTCCAGCTTCCAGCTGTCAGTAATGCGGCGGTCGTTCGTCGTCGGGGCCGGGGGTGGCGATATCGCTTTCCTGCAGGGCGCGTTGCTGTTCGCGGAGTTTGCCCTGCATCAATTGATTCATGCGTTCCAGTTGCGCCAACCGTTTTTCCTGGGTGGCGATGGCCTGGTCCAGGCTGTCGAGCCAGTCTTCCTGGTAGGCGTAGCGGCTTTCCAGGGCGGTCAGGCGGGTCTCGATGGCGGAAGGCGTGTCATCGTCATGCATGATAGAATCTCCGTGCTGATGGCCATGCTGCTTGGGTGGCATCGGTCTCGGTGCGAGGGCGGCGATTCAGCCGTAAAGTGCCTCGTGACCGCGTGTTGGAAACACTGCTTGAGAGCCCGTGCGTTGACACTGCCCTGGTGCCGGCCCGTGATGCCGGCTGCCGTGGCTTTGCGACGTCGGCCGTTTATCAAGCCATTTTGTGTTCTTACCTTTCTCATTATCAGAAGAGAGCATCCAGAGTTTATGAATCGAAAGGTCGTTTTGCGTTGTAGTCTTATCAGTTTATTGCTGGCCGCACCTGCCCCCCTGCTGGTGGCCCTGTTCGTGCATATCGCCGGTGGAGCCGTGTCGCAGGAGATCCTGGCGAGCCTCGAATTGAGCGGTGTCGGGGTCGTGTACCTGGCCGCGGCGCTGGCCGTGTTCGTGCTGTTGCTGCTCGCCACGCTCGCCGTCAATGCCCTGACCCCCCAACTGGTCAACCTGGCCGAGGTCGAGGATGATGACCGCGAGATCGGTGAGGTCAAGTGGTTCAACGTCAACAAGGGGTACGGTTTCATCACCCGCGACAGCGGCGAGGACGTGTTCGTCCATTTCCGCGCCATCCGCGGCCGTGGCCACCGCACCCTGGCCGAGGGCCAGAAGGTGAAGTATCAGGTCTCGCGCAATGAGCGCGGGCTGCAAGCCGACGACGTGACGGTTATTACCTGAAGGCGGCTCGCCCGGCCACCCGGCCGGGCTGCGCCCGGAGCTGGAAGCTTGAAGCTGGAAGAACGGCGCTTCGCGCCTTGAAGAGGTAAGAACGCGGCTAGCGCCGCTTGAAGAAGGAAGAAAACCCTCCTGGGCTTCGCCCGGAGCTATAAGCCGTAAGCTTTAAGCGGGAAGAAAAACCTTGACCCCATGCCATTGGGGCT
>NZ_BJOC01000064.1 GCF_006540005.1 Halomonas halmophila
GGCTGCCTCTTTCGACACTATATTCATGGAAGGGTCGCCACCTCAAAGCCGCCAGCAAGGCCCCATCCTGACCAGCCCATGGCGCCACCAGAGCCCCACGCCCATGATGATGAATACCACCGCTATGCTGGAGATACCGGGGAAACACCTCGAATTGGCACGCCAGCAGAAACGCCGTCGGAAGAACCTGACGGCGTTGATGGATATTCAGGCAACTTCTCCGGCAGCTTTATCCAGGCCAACCAACTCCCCCTTTTCGCCCACGGGCTCAGCGACCGTCACGCTCATATGCCGCTATGCGATCCACCTTGGCCTGTGAGCTTCCACCAGAGAACTCGCTGCTCAGGAAGGTTTCAGCAATCACCTTGGCCAACTCGATACCAATGACACGGGCCCCCATGGTGACAATCTGCGCATCGTTGCTCTTGCGCGCACGCTCTGCGGAGTAGGTGTCATGCGCCTGCGCCGCGCGAATGCCCAGCACCTTGTTGGCGGAAATCGCCACTCCAATCCCTGTGCCACAGATCAGCACGCCGCGATCGACCCGCCCCTCAGACACCGCCTGGGCCACTTCAAGCGCCACATCGGGATACAGCACCGGCTTGGCGTCATGGGTGCCGAAGTCTTCCACGTCGTACCCCAGTGACTGAATATGCGCGACCAGCGCCTGCTTCATGTCATAGGCAGCTTCATCACACCCGAGAGCAACTTTCCACTTCTCAGCCATACTCACCTCGCGTTGCCAACTTTGGGATGGATACCCGGCACCTCATGGCCGCGGTAACCGCTGGCAACATCATAGACCGGCAATGCTCACATGAACAACATAATTCCAAATGATCACAAAAAATGGGCCAATGGCCTAAAAAATTCTCACAGAACGGGCATCTAGCGTTGCAAGACACACGTGCAAACGCCGTCAAACTCAACAAAAATCACCCACAACACCACCAAAGTCGCATTTCCGTGGCCTTCACCATCGCTATGATGAGACCTGACACCATGCGTGAAGCATATGAACAACATTGGATCATATTTTCACGGCCAGTCCTCTTGTCAGAAGATCCAACTACATGGACAGCCCCTCTGCCGGACGGGCTTTCAAGATCAGTCATCAAACCGGGAGCATCGGTCATGACACGTCTATACAACGACCCTGTGAAATTCGTCGATGAAGCCACCGAAGGCTTTGTCGCAGCCCATGCGCAACACGTCTGCCAAGTTCCCGGCGGCGTCATCCGCAGCACGCGTAGCGAGCCGGGCACTGTCGCCGTGGTCATCGGTGGCGGCTCTGGTCACTACCCGGCCTTTGCCGGTCTCGTCGGGCAAGGGCTGGCACACGGCGCCGTGATGGGCAACCTGTTCGCATCGCCTTCCGCCCAACAGGTCTACAACGTCTGCAAGGCGGCCAATAATGGTGGCGGTATACTGCTGAGCTTCGGCAACTATGCAGGGGATGTGCTGCACTTCGGCCAAGCCCGCGAGCGCTTGATTCGTGAGGGGATTCCCTGCGAGGTCGTGGAGGTCACCGACGACATTTCCAGTGCCAGCCACGCCGAGCTGCCGAAGCGGCGCGGCATCGCAGGTGACTTGACGGTATTCAAGACCGCCGCCGCGGCCGCAGAAGAAGGGTACTCGCTGGAAGAGGTAACTCGCGTCAGTCGTGCCGCCAACTTGCGCACTCGCTCAATGGGCGTGGCCTTCGATGGCTGCACTCTGCCGGGTGCGGACGATGCCTTATTTCATGTCCCGGAGGGCAAGATGGCGGTCGGCCTGGGCATTCATGGCGAGCCGGGCATCAGTGAACAAGCGGTGCCCAGTGCGGACGAGCTGGCGGAGCTACTGGTATCGCATCTCCTTGAGGAAATCCCGGATGGCGTTGCCAGTGCCAATGGTGCGCGCGCTTCCGTCCTGCTCAACGGACTGGGCTCCATCAAGTACGAAGAGCTTTTCGTGGTCTACCGCCGGGTGAGCCAACTGCTCGAAAAGGCGGGCATCGACACCATCGAACCTGAGGTCGGCGAGCTGGTCACCAGCCTGGACATGGCCGGCGCGTCGCTGACCCTGTTCTGGCTCGATGATGAGCTTGAGCGTCTATGGAGAGCACCAGTCAATAGCCCGGCCTATCGCAAGGGCAGCCTGAAACCGGCCGCCCCCATCGACGCCTCCAAGCTCGATATCCCTGATGAAGAAGCCATTCCACCGGCCAGCGAGGCGTCTGCCGAAGCCGCTCACTGTATCAACGAGGCCCTGGGCGCCGTACGCAAGCTCATCGATGATAATGCCGAAGAGCTCGGACGTCTTGACGCCATCGCCGGTGACGGCGATCACGGTATCGGCATGCAGCGCGGCGTTGTCGCGGCATCCGAGGCCGCCAACCAGGCGCTGACCCGCAACGCCGGTGCCGGCACACTGCTACATCTGGCCGCCGAGGCCTGGGCCGACCGCGCAGGCGGTACGTCCGGCGCCATCTGGGGTGTCATGCTCAACGCCCTGAGCTCGACTCTCGGCGATCACGACAAACCGACAGCGGATCACTACGCTCAGGCACTGACCAAGGCAAGATCGGATGTCATGAACTTTGGCAAGGCCAAGGCAGGCGACAAGACGTTGGTCGATGCCCTGCTTCCGTTCAGCGCCACGCTGGAGCAGCAGGTCAAGGACGGTGACAACCTGGCCAGCGCCTGGGGCAAAGCCGCCGCGGCAGCCACCGAAGCCGCCGAGGCAACAGCCGACATGATTCCTCAAATCGGGCGCGCCCGTCCGCTCGCCGAGAAGAGTCGTGGAACGCCTGACCCGGGCGCCAAGTCCCTCGCCATGATCGTTAACACGGTTCACGATGTGATCAAGCGCCATCAAGGCTAATCACCAGCCAGGATTGTCATGCCACACTCTCCCATTACGCTGGGCATCAGCTTCAAGATGTACTTCGGCTATGCCCAGACGCTGACATGGTGCCGCAACGTTGCCGCCTCACTGACACAACATCCGGCCGTCCTCGATGGCCGGGTATCGTTGTTTGTGCTACCCAGCTTCCCGGCCATCGCGCCGGTACTCGATATTTTTGCCGACAGCCCGGTAGGCGTGGGCGGCCAGAATCTGTACCAATCAGCCTACGGCGCTTATACAGGCGAGGTGAGTGGCGCCATGCTGGCGGAGATGGGGTGCAGCCATGTCGAGATCGGACATGCCGAGCGTCTGCGACTGTTCGGCGAAGACGCCACCACCGTAGCCGCCAAGGTACAAGTCGCGCTGGAACATCAACTGACCCCGGTGCTCTGCATCGGCGAAACCGAGCATGGCACGCCCGCAGCGGCCATCGCGGATTGTCGCGCCCAGATCGACAACGCGCTGTCGCGAGCCACGCCGACCCAACGACAACAGCCGATCGTCATAGCGTATGAGCCACACTGGGCCATCGGCGCGTCAGAACCTGCTTCACTCGAACATATTGCCAGCGTCTGCCAGGGGCTACGCGAGCACATGGACTCGCACCCCGCCGCCAGCATCATCTATGGCGGCAGCGCGGGCCCCGGTTTACTGACGCGACTGGCAGGACAAGCTGACGGGTTATTCCTGGGGCGCTTTGCCCACGACCCGGCCGCCTATGAATCCGTGATCAATGAGGCTTCGATGCTGGCCACACCGCGCTGAATAGCGACCACAGCACCCATGTTGGACTATCGATCCAACTGGTCGTCGGCCCGGGTCGCCTCATCCAGGCGCAGTATGGTGTGCGCATTGGTGGCGCTGGTCGCCAGCGTATCGATCACGCCCGTTCGCAGCGCTCCTAGAATACCGGCCGCCTTGGTGTTCTCGCTGGCAATGGCAACGACATCGGGGATGCGCGCCAGATCCGCGATGGTCAGTCCGATAACACGTCCCTGCATGGGCGTGTGCGCTGGCTGACCATGGAAGTCGATAAAGTCATAGCCCATCATGTCACCCACCGTGCCCGACAGGCGCGCCTCGGCAATCTCCTGAGGCGAGAACCAGCCCATGCGCACCATGTTGCTGTCCTCGCTGAGGTCCCCCACCCCGATCAAGGCAGTATCGGCCCGCCGTGCA
>NZ_BJOC01000065.1 GCF_006540005.1 Halomonas halmophila
GAAGGCGGCCTATCCCAGCGTGCCCTTTTCGGCCCATGCAGGTTGACCCCTCAACGCGACTGACTCACACCGCTCCCGCACGGCAAGGACGCCGTGCCCACATCACCCCGCCAGGGCAGGCGTGCCGTCGCCCGCCCCGGCGGTAGCGTGCTCAACAACCTTCCAAACGCGCCGGCCAGGGCAATATCCCCGAATGGCTGGAAGGTGCCGGTGAAGCTGAACGCCAGCAGTTGCGAGAGCTGATGGATCGCCAGGACCAACTGGAGGCTCAACGCCAGGACGACCTGATCAGCAGTGGTCATCCGGGTTACAGGTCGCGCCGCCAGCAAGAGCTTGAAGCGGACGTGGCTCGTCGGTCCGAGGAACTGGCGGAACGGCTGGGCACGGATGCCGAGTCAGTACGTGAATTCGCCCGCGAAACCAGTGAGGATCATTTCGAGCGCGTCTACGGCAGTCAGGAGGGGGACCGCTTTCTGGCTCAGCAGGGTATCGAGGATGTGGTTCGGCTCGACGAGATGCGCTCCTTTCTCGACGAGGCCGACCACTGGCAGGCGGAGTGGCGTTCCCACAAGGAGCAGGTTGGCAAGGACCTTCAGGCATTACTCCCCCACTGGCATGAGTTCGCCAGTCTGCTCGACGGTGAGGACGATACCCAGGCCACTCTGCGCAGCAGCCTCGAACACCGACTCTTCACGACCCTGGAGGCTTGTGGCCAGCAGGGCTTCCTTGAGGAGCACTATTTCGCCGACACCTCGGTGGCGCATCGCCTGCACGTGACGCCGCTGTCCGGCTTTATCAATGCGGCGGCCGCCCACTGGAAGAGCGCCCAAGCCACCCTGATGGCGCTGATGTCGGCGAAGTCGACACCAGGTACTCGCGACCAATGGCAAGCTCACCTTGAACAGCAGGACCAGCTACGCCTGCAGAACCTCGAGGGCCTGGGCGAAGACGCCCGTGCGGTTGTCGTCACGGAGCTGACGGCCAAGGAAAAATTGATGGGGCGCGCCCCGCTGGCGAGCGTGCTGGATGAGACCGAGTCGCTGAATCTCGAGGAGCGCTTTAACGCCCTGTTCGAGCGTACCTCCAACGGCATGCGACACGAACTCTACACGCGGCTTTCCGTTTATCAACTGGGTTGGGAAATACCCGAGTCATCCGTACTCGAACGTCTCAACAGCCTGTTGCAACGCGCCGAACGCCTGGCGGACGAGGTGGAAAGGACGAGTCATATCGAGCGCACACTGGAACGCCAGCGCAAGCAGTTACCCAAGCGGATCTACGATTCGCGGATACGCCAGGCGCGCGCCGCCGTTCGTCAACCGCGTCAGGCCCTGGCTGGTGTGCTCGATGAACTGGCCGAGGCGACGTATCCCCTCGATGAAGCGGGCAATCAGGCTTTTAAAGTAACCGGGCTTAGCGAGCAGGCCTCCCGCGCGGCGTTAACTGAACGGAGCACGGTTCGTCAGGCGCTGCAGGATCAGAAAACCTGGGATGCCCTGTTGCGCAATGAGAAGGGAGAGATCGCCCCGAGTCGTGCCGTGCCGGTGGGGCTGAGTGGCTTCATGCTGGTGTTGAATGGCTACCTGTTTAGTGGGGCCATTCAGCAGTGGTGGACGGCGCGGCAAACGGGAGAACGCTATACCGCGGCAACCTTGAATGTTGCTTCCGGCGCTTTTGGAACGATTGCTGCCACGGCCAGTGTATTGGAGGTTCTCCACAATACCCGCTATCGACGCCTCTACGAAGGCAAGTCTTTCCAAGTCGCAGTACAACAGGCAGCCGGAAGCCTGGATCATCTGGACGACTGGGCGCGGCTGACTAATGGTGCGATGGTGGGCGTAGCTTGGTTTTCTTTCTTCGCAGCCGCGGTCGATATACGACGGCAGTGGATCAAGGGGCAGAGGTCGCACAGTGACCGCCAGCGCCTGGCGGCCGGTATCGCCCTGGCGGGAGATGTGGCTATTGTGGGTGGTACTTTGCCTATCGCTTACGCGGGGCTGAGGGGCAAGGCTCAGGGCATGTCAGCTGCAATGTTGCGTATGCGCCTGTTGCGTCTGGCATCACGGCTTAATTGGCTCGTGGCGGCGGGTGTCATTCTGTACGTGACAGGAGAGGCGCTCTACGAGTACTACTCGCTCTCGCCGTTGCAACAGTGGTGCCAGGAAAGTGCCTGGGGTAAAGAAAAGGCCGGCTGGAACCTGGAGCAACACCGCCAGCAATTGGCAGAGTTGCATGGTCAGCCCGCTCTCATGCGTCGCGGCGAGCAGCCGGAACGTAAAAGCGCCATGCCGGTGGGCCCGGAACCGCCGGCGAACTCTTTGAACCTACGTCTCAACCTGCCGGGAGTTGAGGTGCCTAATGCGGATAACCTTCAGGTGGGGTTCTGGGGCGTAACACGCGGCAGCCAGCATGCGCTACATAACGATCTGATGGCCCATACAGCCATTACCTCGGAAGCAGGCAACTGCCGGCTGGACTATGCGCTTGACCCCGAGCGTGTCAGTCACTGGGATACCCTGATCCTGGTGGTGCGTATTACCTCTCAGGGGGCATCATCACCCACCGCTACTGTGGCCTTCGAGATCTTTAGCCGCCGGGATGCTGTATCACCCGGGGAGGACTGGAGACCTGTCGAGCCCCTGGAAGGGCGCCAGGCCAGCGCCTGGCAGGCCATGCCGCTGATGCCTTGGAAGCACTAATTACTCGGGTAGCGAAATACGTGCCATTAATCAAGGAAGGACCATGACCACGGAAGATAATGAACAGGACTCGATCGCCCTGGCATTACGTGCCGGCGAGCACCTGACACGCGGCGCCAATGAGCTGTATAGCCTAAGTCCGCGCCCGGTTCCGCTAGGTCCTCAGGCCGGGGCCGGCGCGGATATTGGCCGGCTGATTTTTCGCCGCAACGAAGCGACCCTGGACCTACAACATAACGTCAACCGTAACGGTATGCTGGCACTGGGGGATGTAACCGTTTGGGTGATACTGACCTTTGTAGTTTTTTTCCTCTTCGTTGCCTTCGGTGTCTATGATGGCGGTTTTTCTTGGGCTAATGCGCTAGGGATATGGGGGGGGGGAGCATATTATGCCTTCTTGTTTTTTTGTGCCTTGCTTGTACTCCCTGACCACTGGATGCGCGGAACGGCGCCGGTGCGCTTTCATCGCCAGCGTCGCGAAGTGGCCTTCGTGGTGGAGCGCCCCGGCCGAAAAGTCTACTTACCTTCTCCCAGTGCCCACCTGATATATGGCCTCTGGTTTGCGTTGTTCGGGGCCAGTGGTGCCGCCACTGTAGTGAGCATTGGCTATCTTGGTAGCCCTGAGGGGTTTCTGGACCCGACAGGTACCTGTTTAATGGCAGTTGCTCATATCGGAATGTTTCCCGCCCTGGCTATCGGTTATGTGCTTTTCTATCGTTGGGCTCGCCGCAAGGCGGGCTGGCGCAAGGAGACCGTTTTCGTGCCCTGGGAGGACGTGGTGGCGGTGGCCACGCGCAATATGGCGGTAACCGTCGGCGGCCCGGCGGGCATCGGCTGGGAGCTGCATATTTTGCCGCCGGACCCGGAGCGACCGGGGTATAGCCTGGCCGGGGCCGGGATTTCCGCCAATGTGACCAGCCTGCAGATGGCCTTGATGCAATGGGAGTTGATTCGCCGCTACATGGAAGAAGGCCCCGAGGCGGTGCCCGAACGCGCCGACGACTATAGCGTGACCTGGTACAAGGAGGAGATGGCGCGCCAGAAGAAGCGCTACGAGCAGGCAGGCAAGCCCATGGGTAAACCCTTCTGGCATTACCGCCTCAAGTGCTGGATGGAGCTGGGATATTT
>NZ_BJOC01000066.1 GCF_006540005.1 Halomonas halmophila
TGCCTGGAGCTATACCCTCGACACCAACAGCACCGGCCACAGTGATCAGGGCACCAGTGTGGACGGCATCCGCGAGCTGTTCGATATCGAGGTCGAGGACAGTGATGGCGACACCGCCGACTCGACGCTGGGCATCGACGTGAACGACGACGTGCCGACCCTGAGCATTGACGACACCCCGGCCACGGTAACCGAAGGCGCGACCGTCGACGGCACCTGGAGCACCGAGAGTGGCGCGGATACACCGGCGAGCGTCACGGTCACGGCGGGTGGCACTCCCCAGACGCTGGACATGAGCGATGCCGCCAACAGCGTCACGCTGAACACCGGCAAAGGCGAGCTGACGGTCCAGGCCGACGGAAGCTGGAGCTTCGTGGCCAACGACAACCAGGATCAGGCGAGCGGCACGCCCAGCGTCGACTTCAGCATCGCCACCGAAGATGCCGACACGGATACGGCCTCGGACAGCCACACCATCACCATCACCGATGGCGCGGGCCCAGGCGAACCCGGTGATGACCCGGGCATACCGGTTCTGAGCCTGAAGGACGAAGAAACTCTGGGCGGCTCAAGCAGCAGTGCGAGTGTGTCGGTATCCTTTACGGCGGGCAGTGATGACCTGACCTCGTTCACGTTCGCCAACACCACGCCGTCGGTCACCGGCCTGGCCAACGGCGAGACACTCAGTTGGAGCACCAATGGTGGTGATCGCGTAGCCACGTTGAACAGCACCGGCGAACAGGTACTGACGCTGTCGCTGTCGAATACCGGCAACATTGCGGCCGGCACCAGCGGCAATGTGACGGTCACCGCGACCTTGACGGAAAGTCTGCCACACGCCATTGATGCCGACTTTCTGCACACGTTGGAGGGTATCGACATCATTGCAACGGATATTGACGGTGATCAGGACACGCAACCGGTAACTGTCTATGTGACGGATGATGAGCCGACCCTGAATATTGTCGATACCCCGGCCACGGTGACCGAAGGCGCGACCGTCGACGGCACCTGGAGCACGGACAGTGGTGCGGATACCCCGGCGAGCGTCACGGTCACGGCGGG
>NZ_BJOC01000067.1 GCF_006540005.1 Halomonas halmophila
CAACGACAACCAGGATCAGGCGAGCGGCACGCCCAGCGTCGACTTCAGCATCGCCACCGAAGATGCCGACACGGATACGGCCTCGGACAGCCACACCATCAAGATCACCGATGGCGCGGATCCGACGCCGGGTGATGGCTCGACCAACAGCAGCACGGTCAGCCTGGCCGTGGATGACGCCGACACGGAAGGCCCATCCAGCAGCACCGACACCGGCACCATTGCCTTCACCGCCGGCAGTGATGACCTGACCTCGTTCGCGTTCGCCAACACCACGCCGTCGGTCACTGGCCTGGCCATCGACGAGTCGCTGACCTGGAGCACCAATCCGTCGGGTCAGCGAGTGGCGAGCCTGAATGGTGAACAGGTGCTGGCCCTGACTTTGTCGAATACCGGCACCATTGCGGCGGGTGACAGCGGTAGTGTGACGGTTGAGGTCGAGCAGTTCGGTGCACTGCCACACGTCAACGGGGTCGACGCCTTGACGATCAGTGGCGTCGAGGTGATCGCCACGGACATCGATGGTGGTACGGCCACCGGCAGCGCGGCTATCACGGTGGCGGATGATGAGCCCGGTGCGGCTGATGACACCGCCTCGACCGGCGAGGAAGAGTCCGTCACGGTCAATGTGCTGGCCAATGACGATGCCGGCAGCGACACGCCGGCCGTGCTGACCGGCGCCACCCTGGTGTCCGGCCAGGGTACGGTGACCACCGATGCCGCAACCGGTGAAGTCACCTTTACGCCGGATGCCGGCTATACCGGCACGGCGCAGATCGATTACACCATGGAAGATGCCGACGGGGATGAGGCCTCGGCGAAGTTGAGCGTCGAGGTCGTGCCCAACCAGCTGGTCGTCGGCACCGGCGGTGATGATCCGAACCTCGAGGGCGGTGGCGGCAATGATGTGGTGATCGGCGATCCGGGTGGAACCAAAACGGTGGTCGAGCCGGCCGAAGATTACAACATCGCGATCGTGCTGGACCGCTCCAGCAGCATGAGCATTACGCTGGGAGGTGGTGACGACGATGACGATGATGACGGCGGGGGTAGCTCTCTGAGCCGCTTTGAGGCGGCTCAACAGGCCATCACCGCCCTCCTGGAAGAGTTTGTCGGCTTTTCCGGTACGATCAATCTACATATCAATATGTATGATAATGACGGCACTATCCACAGAAACTACGCGGAGTTCGATAGCGACAACCTGTCCACGGCCCAGAGCTGGGTGAATGCACAGGAGCATGGTTCTGGCACTCATCCCGAGTACGGTTTCTGGACGGCGGAAGAGTGGTTCGCGAGCAATCCGCAAAACAGTAACGATGCTCAGAATCTGGTGTATTTCATATCTGATGGTGACGCCGATAACCCCACTCTGGCCCAGCTTGCCTATCAAACTTTGCTTGCCAGTGCTGAG
Source organism: Halomonas halmophila (assembly GCF_006540005.1). Lineage (GTDB taxonomy): Bacteria > Pseudomonadota > Gammaproteobacteria > Pseudomonadales > Halomonadaceae > Halomonas > Halomonas halmophila. Next base: position 1,415 of record NZ_BJOC01000067.1, read on the forward strand.
CCGACTGTCGAGGCAATTGCACTGGATAGGTCGGTCGATGTTGAGGAGCTGAGAGATTATGACACGGATGGCGACGTGCCGGTTGCAGACACGGCAGAAGAGCTTACCAATATCCTGAAGGGCGGCTCGACCACTCTGGAAGAGGCCGATCTGGGCGCCGACATCCTGAATGGTGGTGCCGGTGATGATATCCTCTTCGGCGACAGCGTCGATCCCGGCAACCTGACGGGCACGGACCCCGACGGCAATACCGTCAATGGCGAGCCGCAATCCGGGTATTCCGGCCTGATCGACTTCATCACCGAGGTCGATGGCGCGGCTCCCGATGATGACCGTACCCTGGAGTTCATCAAGAACAACTACGCGGACCTGGAGAACACGGCCCGTGCGGATGGCGGGGGTGATACCCTGAATGGCCAGGCGGGGAATGATACCCTGATCGCTACCAGCGGGGCTGATACCCTCAATGGTGGTGCCGGGGATGATCAGATGCTGGGTGGAGCCGGTGCCGATATCTTCGCCTGGACGTTGAACGATGGTGGTACCGCCGCTGCGCCTGCCAATGACACGGTCACGGATTTCGGCGACGGCAATGATACTCTGCAGCTGGGCGAGCTCCTGGAAGGCTATGATGCGACCAACGATGGCGATCAGTCGGCCTTGAACGACTTCATCAATGCCTCCTATGACGGCGCTGATACCGTCCTGCATATCAAGACGGATGGCGGCATCGCAGCGGATAACGGCAATGCGGATCAGGTCATCACCCTCAGCGGGTTCAGCGAACACTCGGGTACTTCACTGGATATTCTGCAGTCGATGACCAACAACAATCAGTTGGATGTAGATTAAGGATCCTGGCTGTGACCGGCGTCGCTTCGGCGCCGGCACGGTATCGAATGGACTCGGTCGTGCAAGGCTGAGCCCGCACACAATCTCGGTTTCGCCTCTTTCACACGCAGGGAAGTGAACATGTCAAAGCACTCCTTCAAGACCGCGCAGCGCTCAGTCCTCTTCAAACGGCCGATGCTGGTCGGGCTCATGGTGGGGGGGCTGTCGGTCGCGGCATCCCATGCCCTGGCGCAGATCCCGGCCCAGGACCCGGACGCCGCGGCATCGTCCGATCAGGCAGCGGCCTTCCCCGACGATACGACGTCCCCCGGTTCGGCCACGCTCCAGTCGGTGGTCAAGCAGGCCATCACCACCAACCCGGAAGTCCAGGCGGCCTGGAACGGCTTTCAGGCCGCGGGCCATGATGCGGAGGCGGCAAGCGGCGGCTTCCTGCCGCAGCTCGATGTCACCGCCGGGGTCGGCATCGAGGACCGCGAGAATGATCA
>NZ_BJOC01000068.1 GCF_006540005.1 Halomonas halmophila
TTGCAGCCATCGAAACACAGCTCCTGCGCCGAGAGCGGCAGCCGATCCAGCCAGATGATCAGATCGGCGCGGCATTGTTCACGTTGCCTCTCCAGTCGTTCCAGCTCGGGTTGGCGCGCCTGTATGAAGGCCAGTGCCTCGTCGTAACGCACATCATTGCGCCACCACAGCTTGCTCTGCCAGGCCTCGGCATCGGTATCTGTCTCGGGATCAATGCCCAGATCCCGCAGTTTGGCTTCCCGCGCTTCCAGTTGCCCGGGAATCGGATTGGGCCCGGGGCGGGCGCCTCTGTTGCGTTGCTCGCGCTTCAGCTCATAGTAATCACCTAGGGCTTCGATCGCTTGGCGCTGTTGCTCCGGGTCATCCGGCACGCCCTCAGGAAGCTCGCTTTCGCTGATGCCGCACAGCCGCTGCACCATCAGAGCGGTCTTGAGGCGGTGGCCATATTCGTCCTCGAACATCTCATACGCCGCCTCGATGCCCAGTAGCTGCATGGTCAGGTCATTGACCATGCCCAGGTCATCGTCGAGCGCCACGAAGAAGGCTTCATCCTGATCAGGCACCGCCCCCAGCACGGCCGCCTGGGCGATTTCGGGCTTGTGGGCCAGATCAGGATACTCTGTTGCCTGTCCCTCGCCCTCGGCTTCTTCCTGTTCCAGCTCACGCGTCATCACGGTGGTTGATTCGAAGTCACGCACCGCTCCCCCGGGGGTGATATCGGCCACATGCGTACCCAGTTCGCTAAGCGGCCCCACATGAGACGTGGACTCGGGCGCTTCGACGGCGGAACGGATACTAAGCGGGCGCATGAAGCGGGTGCGTGCAGACGCATTCGAGCGCATATGCTCACAGATACGCCATGTCCACTGGACGCATGAATAAGCGAGCCAGATTTGGCTGCGACACGGATAGAGCAGATAGGGTCGAGTCTCGCCTCCGCCAGTACGTTCATCGGGCTGTTGCGTGCCCACGTCTCCCGACCAGGGAATACGAGTAAACTGGTGACCCTCGATGCGGTATTCGTGAAAGGTCTCATCGGTCTCGTCCCAGACGTACAGCCAGCCGTCGCGCAACTGGCGCAGGCAGTAACTACGCGTGTTGAGCGCTGGGTGCGAGGCTCCCTGCCAGGTTTCCGGCAGGGGGTGTGGCCCCTGAGCTTTCTCCTCGTTCGCGGTGCCATCGGCCGCCTGTGTGTCCGAACCCTGCTTATCGGCGCTTTCATCAATGGCGTAGCGCACCGGAAAAATGGCAGCTTCGATATTCAGCGGACACATGGAAGCCGAGTCGAGAGGCTTGTCCTCGAACTCGGCATTACGCGCATTCTGTTGTTCATTCGACATGACGTAACATCCTTGTAGACGCTTGAGCCTGCATTAACGGCCTTGCGGTGCATGGCGCCAGGCATCAAGCGCGTGTAGCTGCTGTTGTCGTGACATCTGCCGACGCGACACGTCACCTGCCAGCCAACGTTCAAACAGACCATTGCGAGCGGTCATGAAGTCGGCGCCCCCGTGAAGGGCCAGCTCCATCCAGATCGCCATGAGTCGCTGAGTTTGTGCTCCCCAGTTCAGCCCCTCGTCAAGACGGGCTTCCAGCCAGTCATCCCGTTCTTCGCGGGGAATCTGCTGCCAGGCGGCCTGGGCATGCTGGTCGAAATAGCGGCTCACCCGCGCCTTGAACTGCCAGCGCGTTACGACATCGAGCATGTGTGCCTGGGCGCCGGAGAACTCGCTGACAGGTGTCTGGCCAAGGGGCGATGTCGATATATCGGCCACCTTGAAGGTTTGCCATTGCAGCGGTCGCGGGCATTGCCAGCACGGCGCCCAGTGAGCCACCTGCCAGGTCGCGATGGGCCCCATGACCTCCGCGGGCACGGCTTCTCCATAGCTCGCCAGCCAGTGTCGGGTAACGAGCGGATCGGCAAAACGCAGCAAGCGAGACGCACCAGGGGCATCCCCTTCCACCTGTATCTCGACGAACTGCAAGAGATGGTCACTCAGCGCTTGCGTAGAGGCGGTGCTTTCGATGATCGACATGGCACGCGCGGCTTCACCATCATCCTCCGCCAATAGTGCCGTCACAAACCGGCTGGAGCGAGGCCTGATCAGAATCGGCCCCTGTTCCGCGACCTCCCTGAAGCGTGTCAGCAGATATAGCGGCTCGATGTCGGCCAGATCATCCCGTCGATAGAGGCGCTGCAACGCTCGGGGATAACAGGCGCCATCCACCAGCACATGCGTGGCTCGGCCCGATACACTCACTTACTGAGCCCCCTCTCCGCCATCCGAATCGCATATTTCACAGCTGGCCGGCTGCTTCAACAGCGACGTGAGCTGCGCTCGGCGTTTGACCGGCGTGATCACGGTGTGCGACTCCTCTTCGGCTTCCCCCGGCAGGATCGGGGTCTTGGCACTCTGGCCGGTGCCGCTGCCGGGGCTGCCGCCGGAGTTGATCTTCACGCTCGGGCCGCTGAGGGTGACGCCGCTGGGGTCGAGCTTGACGAAGCTGCCGCCGGCCTTGAGCGTGACCTCGGCGCCGGCTTCGATGACCACCTTCATGCCGGCCTTGTGATGTACCTCGCTGCCGGCCTTGACGAGCTGGGCACGGCCGATGTTCTCGTGGTGGGTCTGGCCCACGATATGGTGGTCGTCGCCGTCGACCTGGGTGCGCCGTTCGCCGTGCACGGTGAGGTGGTCGTCGCGGTCGAGTTCGCTGATGCGGTCGCGCTTGATCTTGAGGTCGCTGTCGCGGCCGACTTCCTCGGTGCGGTCGTTGCGGGTCAGCAGTTCAAGGTCCTTCTGGGCGTGCAGCCAGATCTGCTGCTGGTCGGCCTTGTCCTCGAAGCGCAGTTCGTTGAAGCCTTCGCCCTGGTGGGTCTGGGTGCGCAGCACGGTACGCGTCTTGTGTGCCGGCAGTTCGTAGGGCGGCACGTTCACCGCGTGGTGGGTGCGCCCGGTGATGATCGGCTGGTCCGGGTCGCCTTCCAGGAAGGAGACGATCACCTCGTGGCCGATCCGGGGGATGGCCTGGAAACCATAGCCACCGCCGGCCCAGCCCTGGCTGACGCGGATCCAGGCGCTGGCGGTCTCGTCCGGCTTGGCGTAGCGGTCCCAGGGGAACTGCACCTTGACCCGGCCATGTTCGTCGCAGTAGATCTCCTCGCCCTCGGGGCCGACCACGAAGGCGACCTGCGGGCCGTCGATGCGCGGCCGGGGCTCGGGCTCGGCCTGCCAGGTGATGTCCGCCGGCGCCAGGCTCAGCCGGTTGTTGAGCGTGGTCTGGCCGTCGGCCTGTGCGGCGTCTTCTTCCAGGGCCTGGGGCTGGGTGCCGTGGTGCGCCACGCTGACCACCTGCCAGTCGCCCGGGGCCGGCAGGTCGTCGCCGCCGAGGGTGAAGCGCCGGCCGGGCGCCAGCTCGGCCAGGTTGCTCTCGGCCTCGGCGGTGGTGGCGTCGCGGCGCAGCCATTCCAGACGGTGGCGGGTGAAGGCCTTGCCGGAGGGGTCGGCCTTGAAGCGCCCGGGGTAGTCGAAGTGCTCGTAGCTGTCGCGCTGGGCATGCTGGCCGAGCCCTTCGCCCTGCTTGTCATGCAGTTGCGCGTAGGCGGGTTGCTTGAAGCTGTAGTCCTTGAGGGTGGCACTGGCCGGGCGCACGCGGCTGGTCTGGCGCAGGCGGCGCACATGGGTCTCGGGCGGGGTGCCGCCGGCGCGGTGATGGTAGGTGCGTTCGCCCAGCGAGCTCAGCGCCTGGGGCGAGTCGGCGAACACAA
>NZ_BJOC01000069.1 GCF_006540005.1 Halomonas halmophila
TGCCTGACGATGACCTACTCTCGCATGGGAACTCCCACACTACCATCGGCGCTGAGCGGTTTCACTGCTGAGTTCGGCATGGGATCAGGTGGTTCCCGAACGCTATGGTCGTCAGGCGAAAAAACTCAATGTAACCCTGCTGACACTACGTCTCACGCGTACCCGGCGTCGTCTGTCATCCAGACTCCTTGGGTGTTATATGGTCAAGCCTCACGGGTCATTAGTACCGGTCAGCTTAACGCCTTGCAACGCTTCCACATCCGGCCTATCAACCAGCTCGTCTTGCTGGACCCTTCAGGAGGCTCGAGGCCTCGGGGAGATCTCATCTTGAAGGGGGCTTCCCGCTTAGATGCTTTCAGCGGTTATCCCGTCCGACCTTAGCTACCCGGCAATGCCACGGGCGTGACAACCGGTACACCAGAGGGTCGTCCACTCCGGTCCTCTCGTACTAGGAGCAGCACTTCTCAAATCTCCAACGCCCACGGCAGATAGGGACCGAACTGTCTCACGACGTTCTAAACCCAGCTCGCGTACCACTTTAAATGGCGAACAGCCATACCCTTGGGACCGACTTCAGCCCCAGGATGTGATGAGCCGACATCGAGGTGCCAAACACCGCCGTCGATGTGAACTCTTGGGCGGTATCAGCCTGTTATCCCCGGAGTACCTTTTATCCGTTGAGCGATGGCCCTTCCATTCAGAACCACCGGATCACTAGAACCTACTTTCGTATCTGCTCGACGTGTCTGTCTCGCAGTTAAGCACCCTTATGCTCTTGCACTCAATGCACGATTTCCGACCGTGCTGAGGGTACCTTCGTGCTCCTCCGTTACACTTTGGGAGGAGACCGCCCCAGTCAAACTACCCACCACACACGGTCCTCGATCCGGATAACGGACCTGAGTTAGAACGCCAATGATGCCAGGCTGGTATTTCAAGGGTGGCTCCACGGCAGCTGGCGCTACCGTTTCAAAGCCTCCCAGCTATCCTACACAAGCAACATCAGCGTCCAGTGTGAAGCTGTAGTAAAGGTTCACGGGGTCTTTCCGTCTAGCCGCGGGTACACAGCATCTTCACTGCGATTTCAATTTCACTGAGTCTCGGGTGGAGACAGCGTGGCCATCATTACGCCATTCGTGCAGGTCGGAACTTACCCGACAAGGAATTTCGCTACCTTAGGACCGTTATAGTTACGGCCGCCGTTTACCGGGGCTTCGATCAAGCGCTTCGCCGGAGCTAACGCCATCAATTAACCTTCCGGCACCGGGCAGGCGTCATACCCTATACGTCCGCTTACGCGTTTGCAGAGTACTGTGTTTTTAATAAACAGTTGCAGCCACCTGGTATCTTCGACCGCCTTCTGCTCCCACCGCGAGGGTGTTCACATACTGGCGGCGTGCCTTCTCCCGAAGTTACGGCACCATTTTGCCTAGTTCCTTCACCCGAGTTCTCTCAAGCGCCTTGGGATTCTCACCCTGACCACCTGTGTCGGTTTGGGGTACGGTCTCACTGTATCTGAAGCTTAGAGGCTTTTCCTGGAAGCGTGGCATCGATGACTTCCAGACCGTAGTCTGTTCGTCTCGTCTCTCGGCCTTGGGGCACCGGATTTGCCTGATCCCCCAGCCTACTGACTTTCACCAGGACAACCAACGCCTGGCTCACCTAGCCTTCTTCGTCCCCCCATCGCAATACAGTCAGGTACGGGAATATTGACCCGTTTCCCATCGACTACGCCTTTCGGCCTCGCCTTAGGGACCGACTCACTCTGCTCCGATTAGCGTCGAACAGAAACCCTTGGTCTTCCGGCGGGGGAGTTTTTCACTCCCCTTATCGTTACTCATGTCAGCATTCGCACTCGTGATACCTCCAGCAAGCCTTTCGACTCACCTTCGTCGGCGTACACGACGCTCCTCTACCGCTCATCTGCATTCGAAAATACAAACGAACCCGTAGCTTCGGTACCTGGTTTAGCCCCGTTACATCTTCCGCGCAGGCCGACTCGACTAGTGAGCTATTACGCTTTCTTTAAAGGATGGCTGCTTCTAAGCCAACCTCCTAGCTGTCTGAGCCTTCCCACATCGTTTCCCACTTAACCAGGATTTCGGGACCTTAGCTGACGGTCTGGGTTGTTTCCCTTTTCACAACGGACGTTAGCACCCGCTGTGTGTCTCCCACGCTTGCACTCACCGGTATTCGGAGTTTGCCTCGGGTTGGTAAGCCGGGATGGCCCCCTAGCCGAAACAGTGCTCTACCCCCGGCGGTGATACGTGAGGCGCTACCTAAATAGCTTTCGAGGAGAACCAGCTATCTCCGGGCTTGATTAGCCTTTCACTCCGATCCACAAGTCATCCAAAACTTTTTCAACAGTTCCTGGTTCGGTCCTCCAGTTGATGTTACTCAACCTTCAACCTGCTCATGGATAGATCGCCCGGTTTCGGGTCTATATCCAGCGACTGGTCGCCCAGTTAAGACTCGATTTCTCTACGCCTCCCCTACACGGTTAAGCTCGCCACTGAATATAAGTCGCTGACCCATTATACAAAAGGTACGCGGTCA
>NZ_BJOC01000070.1 GCF_006540005.1 Halomonas halmophila
GAAGTAGAGCCGAACATTGGAAACATGGCTTTCATTTCCAACATGTTCAAACCGAATGGGTACTGCAACTCCTTCTCTGGTCAACCAGGCCACTCGATTATCCGCCGCCAGGTTCAGCGTCATGGGGTCTTCGGGGAAAGAGTCCAGTTGAAAGACATCCGGCTTATCGAAGAACATGTCGAAGCTGGCCCGCTGGCGGACATAGGCCTCGGACTCACCTGAGGCCTTGGCGAGTTCCTGAATCATCGTCGCAGAAGCATCCATCAGAGCATTGTTGTCGCCCGCCTGAAACAGCTTGTATATCCGCCGGTATGCCTGTGTCAGACTGTCACGGGTCGCCGCGTTGTCACGCAGCACATCGCCTTCTTCCCAGCACCAGGTAGGCATCGGCTGGCGGTTGACGAACCGAACTTTCAGGGAATCGTATTCTTCATAGCGATGAAAACGGATTCCCTCTTTTCTCGGCTGCAATGGCGCATCAGGGTCACGAGATACCACCTTGGCCACTGCCTGTTCCTGGCCTGGCCTCATCACCACCTCGAATGCCGTCTGTGCTTCGGTGTTGGGGTTATCGCCGGGCCGCCAATAAAGCAAGGACACATGCAGTTCATCTTCAGATTGGTACTCCAATGGCCAAGAGTCCAAGTTCACTGTATTTTCGCCCTGTTTGATGTACTGTGTGATGGGTAGCCTGGTATCCAGGTGGCTATGGGAGCCAGTAAAATTCAACATAATATCCTGGACACCTAGCGAACTGGGAAAGCCGTTCACCGACCAATGAACCCCAAAATTATACTTTGTCTCTTGGTCCATGGCGGGCACCTCCATTGCCATAAAAAAAGCCACCAAAAAGATTCCAATTTTTTTCATTAAAACTGCCTGAACTCTCCGCTATAACCGTCGGCAAGACGGTAGGTGTTGATGTTTTCGCGATCCTCAACCCATCGAGTAGTTTGAGTCGACTGTGCGGTTTGGCTTCTTCGGCTTTTACCTCCACTATCATTTCTTTTTTCCGAAACTTCTACATTGACTTTCTTGTAACCCATGACGCGCAGCATGGCGCCATTATGAAACAGCTCATAGCCCCACTCGCCAGCCTCATTGGCCTTGATCGTAATGCCGCCGGTTGTCGAGATGTTGGCCTCATACTTGAACACCCGGCGATCCGTGAAAATGCTGTCGAAGTAGCCACTCACGCCACCGCCTGCCAGGGCCGTCAAACTGCCGGTGACATGGCCGTCGCATTCGATGGTTCTGGCCAGGAAATCGTAATTCATCACGGCGTTTGCATTGCCCATGGTATCCGCCGTGGGGCGTGAACCTATGCCGATGGACACATCAATGAACAGGCTGGGTGATATCTGGTATTCGGCGACCCCCAGGCTTCTACCGTCCTCGGCATCCTCCATGAACGCCACTAGGGCTGCGCCAGCCGGGTGCCGCCTGGCGGCAACCTTGAGTGCTTCGTAGATATTGACATGCACGCCAAATCTAAAGTCGACCGAGATGCCCGCCGACAGCGTCCAGTTCAGTCCTGGACCACCTTGCTCTTCGGTTTGTTCGGTCACCAATGCCAGCCCGAGCTTTGGCCCTTCGGTATAGAGATCAACGAGTTTGTCATCATCCCGCTCATTGCAGAGATCCTGCCACAGGCGCTTCGCGGCATTGGTGAGCGCTCCCAGAAAGCGTGTCACACCATCCTGTTGACGTCTGTCGTTCGCCTGTCGACGCAGGGTGGGCGCACTATCGTGGGTTGTGGTTTCACTGCTATGCGAGCCCACATCAACTCGCTTGGTGGTAGTACCGCAGACAATGTCCAGTCCCGCACTGATCTGCCAGCCCTGCTCATGCGTCACCTGGCGGGGGTTGCTGCCCATACCAAGTCGTTTCCTCTCGGCTCGACCTTCGCTACGCGAGAGTCGGCTCGTACCGACTCTTGGTGGCATAACACTCACGTTGCCACCGAACTTCAGCAACGGTACCGTCACCGAGGTAAACGAGAAGCAGTCAGAGCCGTCCAGGCTGATCGAAAAGACATCTTCCCGCACCATGGTGGCGCGATTCATCAGAATATCCAGCGTGATGGCGATGACCTCGTAAGCCAAATGCGGCGGCTCGAGAGCATCGATGTTGAGCAAGGTGGGTCGAGGATTGGTTTCTACCGTGAAGTCACTTTGGGTAACGCCAGGTGTTACCCATGTACCACTCAACTCATCGGTCCAGTTCAGCGTATGGTGGCCGTGCGGGCAAGCTCCGGACAACGTCACGACAACCCGACCCGAGTCTGCCAACGGCGCTCCCCGCAGAAAGCCTTCTAAGCTTCCCTCCCCCGCTACAAAACGCTCGGCGACAAAGTAGATTTTACCATTGGTTGCCTC
>NZ_BJOC01000071.1 GCF_006540005.1 Halomonas halmophila
CCGCCGTGCTGGTAGTACTCCATCTCGTTGGCGGTGTCGATGCGGCACAGTGCCTCGACGCGTTTTTCGCCCTTGGCGCTGCTGATGGTCACTTCGACCTTGCCGCCCGCTTCCAGCTCCGCGAGGCCGGAGATGGAGACGCGTTCGTCACCGGTCAGGCCGAGCGTTTCACGGGTGTCGCCATTGGTGAACTGCAGCGGTACCACGCCCATGCCGATCAGGTTGGAGCGGTGGATGCGCTCGTAGGACTCGGCGAGCACGGCGCGCACGCCCAGCAGGCGGGTGCCCTTGGCGGCCCAGTCACGGGAGGAGCCGGTGCCGTATTCCTTGCCGGCGACGACGACCAGGGGCGTGCCTTCCTGCTGATACTGCATGGCCGCGTCGTAGATGGCCATCTGCTCGCCACTCGGCACGTGGCGGGTCTCACCGCCGACCACGCCATCGAGCATCTCGTTCTTGATGCGGACGTTGGCGAAGGTGCCGCGCATCATGACCTCGTGGTTGCCGCGACGCGAGCCGTAGGAGTTGAAGTCGACCGGCTTGACGCCGTTCTCCTGCAGGTAGCGTCCGGCGGGGCTGTCGGGCTTGATGGCGCCGGCCGGCGAGATGTGGTCGGTGGTCACCGAGTCGCCGAGCTTGGCCAGGATGTGCGCGTCCTTGATGTCCTCGGTCGGCGCCGGCTCACGCCCCATGCCGTCGAAGAAGGGCGGGTGCTGGATGTAGGTGGAATCCTTGGACCACTTGTAGACCTGGCTTTCCGGCACGTCGATGGACTTCCAGACATCGTCGCCGTCGAAGACCTCGGCATACTCCTTGCGGTACATCTCAGTCTTGACCTTCTCGACGGCCTCGGCGATCTCGGCCTGGCTCGGCCAGATATCCTTGAGATAGACCGGCTTGCCGTCGCTCCCGGTGCCCAGCGGTTCGTTGGCCAGGTCCTTGCGCACGTTGCCGGCCAGTGCATAGGCCACTACCAGGGGCGGTGACGCGAGCCAGTTGGTCTTGACCAGCGGATGTACCCGGCCCTCGAAGTTGCGGTTGCCGGACAGCACCGAGGCCACGGTCAGGTCGCCGGTTTCGACGGCTTTCTCGATGGCTTCCGGCAGCGGCCCGGAGTTGCCGATGCAGGTGGTGCAGCCATAACCCACCAGGTTGAAGCCCAGCTCGTTCAGGTCACCCTGCACGCCGCCGGCGGCCAGGTAGTCGGTGACGACCTTGGAGCCCGGTGCCAGCGAGGTCTTGACCCAGGGCTTGGTGGCCAGGCCACGGGCCAGCGCATTGCGTGCCAGCAGGCCGGCGGCCATCATCACGCTGGGGTTGGAGGTGTTGGTGCAGGAGGTGATGGCGGCAATCACCACGGCGCCGGGGTCGAGGCGGAAGGCCGCGTCTTCCATGTCGACATCCTGGCTGTCGTCATGCTCGAAGTGCTCGTCGTCCTGGGCGCCGGCCTGGCCGCCCTCGGAGATCATGCGACCCTTCTCGACGGCCTGCAGCGGCTTGCCGTCGTCTTCCATCACCTTGGCGAAAGCCGCCGGCATGTCGCGCAGGTTGACGCGGTCCTGGGGGCGCTTGGGGCCGGCCAGGCTGGATTCGACGTCGTTCATGTCCAGGTGCAGGGCATCGCTGAAGACGGGCTCCTGGCCCGGCTCGCGCCACAGGCCCTGAGCCTTGCAATAGGCTTCGACCAGTTCGACCTGCTCGTCGTCGCGACCGGTCAGACGCAGATAGTTGAGCGTCTCTTCATCGACCGGGAAGAAGCCGCAGGTCGCGCCGTACTCGGGCGCCATGTTGGCGATGGTGGCGCGGTCGGCCAGTGGCAGGTCCGCCAGGCCGTCGCCGTAGAATTCGACGAACTTGCCGACCACCCCGCGCTCGCGCAGCATCTGGGTCACGGTGAGCACCAGGTCGGTGGCGGTGATGCCTTCGCGCAGCTTGCCGGTGAGCTTGAAGCCGACGACCTCGGGAATCAGCATGGAGACCGGTTGGCCCAGCATGGCGGCCTCCGCCTCGATGCCGCCGACGCCCCAGCCGAGCACGCCCAGGCCATTGATCATGGTGGTGTGGGAGTCGGTGCCCACCAGGGTGTCCGGATAGGCGTAGGTCCTGCCGTCGACATTCTTGGTCCAGACGGTCTTGCCCAGGTATTCCAGGTTGACCTGGTGGCAGATGCCGGTGCCCGGCGGCACCACGCGGAAGTTGTCGAATGCCTGCTGGCCCCAGCGCAGGAACTCGTAGCGCTCGTGGTTGCGCTCCATCTCGATGGCTACGTTGTCGCGGAAGGCCGTGGGGTTGCCGAACTTGTCGACCATCACCGAATGGTCGAT
>NZ_BJOC01000072.1 GCF_006540005.1 Halomonas halmophila
AGACCCGGCTAACCACTGGGTCCGCGACCCAAACAGTCTTTGCTCTGGCCGATCAGGTAATTCATTGTGAGCACTTATCGAGTGCCGATGACGGGTCGTTTAAGGAGGTGATCCAGCCGCAGGTTCCCCTACGGCTACCTTGTTACGACTTCACCCCAGTCATGAACCACACCGTGGTGATCGCCCTCCGAAGTTAGGCTAACCACTTCTGGTGCAGTCCACTCCCATGGTGTGACGGGCGGTGTGTACAAGGCCCGGGAACGTATTCACCGTGCCATTCTGATGCACGATTACTAGCGATTCCGACTTCACGGAGTCGAGTTGCAGACTCCGATCCGGACTGAGACCGACTTTATGGGATTAGCGCCACGTCGCCGCTTTGCGACCCATTGTATCGGCCATTGTAGCACGTGTGTAGCCCTACCCGTAAGGGCCATGATGACTTGACGTCGTCCCCACCTTCCTCCGGTTTGTCACCGGCAGTCTCCTTAGAGTTCCCGACCGTATCGCTGGCAAATAAGGATAAGGGTTGCGCTCGTTACGGGACTTAACCCAACATTTCACAACACGAGCTGACGACAGCCATGCAGCACCTGTCTGTGCGCTCCCGAAGGCACCAAGGTATCTCTACCAAGTTCGCACGATGTCAAGGGTAGGTAAGGTTCTTCGCGTTGCATCGAATTAAACCACATGCTCCACCGCTTGTGCGGGCCCCCGTCAATTCATTTGAGTTTTAACCTTGCGGCCGTACTCCCCAGGCGGTCGACTTAGTGCGTTAACTGCGCCACAAAGGTCTCAAGGACCCCAACGGCTAGTCGACATCGTTTACGGCGTGGACTACCAGGGTATCTAATCCTGTTTGCTACCCACGCTTTCGTACCTCAGCGTCAGTGTCAGTCCAGAAGGCCGCCTTCGCCACTGGTATTCCTCCCGATCTCTACGCATTTCACCGCTACACCGGGAATTCTACCTTCCTCTCCTGCACTCTAGCCTGACAGTTCCGGATGCCATTCCCAGGTTGAGCCCGGGGCTTTCACAACCGGCTTACCAAGCCGCCTACGCACGCTTTACGCCCAGTAATTCCGATTAACGCTTGCCCCCTCCGTATTACCGCGGCTGCTGGCACGGAGTTAGCCGGGGCTTCTTCTGTGAGTGATGTCCTTCCTGCCGGGTATTAACCGACAAGCCTTCTTCCTCACTGAAAGTGCTTTACAACCCGAGGGCCTTCTTCACACACGCGGCATGGCTGGATCAGGCTTTCGCCCATTGTCCAATATTCCCCACTGCTGCCTCCCGTAGGAGTTCGGGCCGTGTCTCAGTCCCGATGTGGCTGATCATCCTCTCAGACCAGCTACGGATCGTCGCCTTGGTAAGCCGTTACCTCACCAACTAGCTAATCCGACATAAGCTCATCCGATAGCGCAAGGTCCGAAGAGCCCCTGCTTTCCCCCGTAGGGCGTATGCGGTATTAGCTTGAGTTTCCTCAAGTTATCCCCCACTACCGGGCAGATTCCTATGCATTACTCACCCGTCCGCCGCTCGACGCCTCCCAGCAAGCTGGGATCGTTTCCGCTCGACTTGCATGTGTTAGGCCTGCCGCCAGCGTTCAATCTGAGCCATGATCAAACTCTTCAGTTTCAATCATTGAGATCCTTGCTTGTCACTCGAAAGCAACAAAAGCGGATCAAACTTGGCTCAAGGTTCAAACGTTCTCAAAAAGACTCGAAAGTCTTTGACGAGTCGCTTGCCTTGATTTTCGGTGACTGGTCACCGACATCCCGACAAGCGCCCACATGAATTACCTGATCGATTGTTAAAGAGCGGCTCCGGGCTCTTATAAAGAGAGCAGAGCATCTCGCCTTGCTGGTTATCAGCGCCTGGCGAGGAAGGCGTATTCTACAGGATCGGTGCCTGGCGTCAAGCTCGATGTTGCCGAGCGAGCGACGCAGCCTCGAAAGGCGGCTCCCGATCAAGCCCTTGGCGGGCCCTGCAAGAAGTGGTGCATATTCTACCGAAATCCGCGGCTCTGTCAATCGGTGATTTTCGCGATGATGTCGAAAAACCCAAACAAAACAGAGGCTTCCACCTCTTTCCACCGCTGGCGAGGTTGGCCCGTCGCCGGCAGCGGATGCGTACT
>NZ_BJOC01000073.1 GCF_006540005.1 Halomonas halmophila
GTATAAACCACATGGTATAACTCCTGGTAAACGCGGCTTGCCGCTTCCCTTGGACCGGCGTTAGCCATCATCTCGGGATGATCAGCGTCATGCCTTGATCAGTCAGCACCGAAGGCCGAGCGTCTTCCTCAACAGGCTGGAGTTCGCGGCCCAGATCACTCGCCTGCTCCTTGTGAAAAACGAAGGTTTTTCCCTCGTGAGTACCGAGCACTTCGGCCGGGTATGTGACTCTTAGCGTGAAAGGAGCGTCGTGGGCACCCAACTCACGAGGAACCCAGGCGAGCCAGGTACGAGGCGTTTCCGGGGTGTAGTCAACTGCCGCTGGCAAATCACCCGTTGGTGGCTTCTGGCGCTGCTCTATCGCTTGCCCCGTGGCCCAGCAGCCCCGACTGGCATTACTCGACAACGAGACTTGAGCCCCTGCGAGAAGCGCGGGGAACTCAATTGACAGCCAATAGCCCTGAACAGGCGAAGGCCCCATCGACACATGCCTGGCGGGTTTCAACTGCACCTCAGGCTGGCTCAGGGTTTCCATCAGGGCACGCCACTCAGCGGCTTGCTCCTCATCCGTTGCCCGCCATTTGGGCGCAACACCCCAATTGCAGCGATACAACCAGAGGCGGATGCCTTCACGATGAAAGTAGCTTGCCATGTAGGAGGCGAAAAAATACACCACCCCAACGATGAGCACGGGTATCAGTACCCAGGCGCTCATCACCCAGGCGAAGGAGAAAGTCACTTTACCTAATAAAGCGCCAACAGTTTGGGCTAAAGCAATAAACCCCATAGTCGCGGTACTGCCCAGCTGTGCATACAAGGCATTTGATTCTTCAGTACTAGTGGCCGAATCCACCTTCCCGCCAATCTGCCAAGCCTCCACTGCCGCCCCAATCGCCCCGAAGGCGGCCATGCCGGCTACGCGGGTGGTGAGTTTCGCGGCGGTGCGGGCGAAGGCGGTGTTGACCCCACGCCATTGTTTTACACCGGCTTTAGCGAGCTTTGTATCTATTCCCTCAATCTTACCCAAGAGGTTTGCATGCTTATTCCAATAGGGCATCACCCACAACGCCATCACGGCACTGGTGGTGTAGCCCAGGCCGCTGACCAGTGACTTGGCATGGTGGTCATCCAGGCCTTCACGCTGGATCGTCATCAGGGTGGCGCCCACATTGAACAAGTTCAGACCGGCCACCAGCAGCGGCAGGCCGCCGCCATAGCGCTTCATCCAGTTGGTCATGCGGGCGCGGGCTGCGGCGGCGCCCTGCTCCAGCTTGATACGGTTCTGCTCGCGCAGTTCGTCATAGCCCAGTGTCTCGGCGGGTCCGCCCCCGCTGCCTGACTGTTGCGCCACGAGGCGCTTGGGTTCGCGGCTCGCCAGTTCTTCGAGGGTTTGCTGTTCACTGTTGAAGTTGCGGATCTGGGCGGCACGCTCATGCGGTGCTGACGGTCGTTTGAGACTCTCGCGCAGGCCCTGTAGGCGGTTCTGCCGTTTTTTCATCTCGCTTCGCCAGGTGCGATGCCGGGCTTCATAGTCTCCCGTGCGCACCAACTGGGTCCCCCTGGCGATGTTATCCGGGTGCACCTGGGCCGCCTGCAGGTTCCGCGCCAGTCCACGTGACCATGGCGTCAGGTTTACCGAGTCACCCGCGCCGGTCGCCGGCAGCAACTGATAGGCCACCTTCTCCCAGGCTGCCTTGGCCGACGCGTTGACCGCCTCGACCAACGCCTCCTGAAAGCGCCTGACGTGTGGGGCCAGTGCTTGATAGATACGGCTGTTGCGGACCTGCTCGAGCCCCAGCACCGCCTTGGCCTCGTTGGCTCGCAACGCAGCGTTGGTGGCGTCGCTCACGTCCAGGCCATCCGCCTCGCCGGTCTCGTAGAAGTTACCGGCGATGGTGGTCAGTGCTTCCGCCAGTTCGGGCGAGAAGTTGAACGCGGCCAGCCCGATCAGGTGATCATGCGCCCGCCCCCGCTCCGTGAGCCAGGCCTGCCCGTCTTCACTGGCGCCCAGGGCGTTGACGACCAGCTCCGACCACTCGATCAGTGCCTGGGTCTGGCGAACA
>NZ_BJOC01000074.1 GCF_006540005.1 Halomonas halmophila
CAGTCCGCGGCGTCGTCCAGCAGCTGCTCGGCTTCCTCGATCACGTTGTCGACGGTGAAGCCGAAGTGCGGGAACAGGTCGCCGGCCGGAGCGGACTCGCCGAAGGTGGACATGCCGATGACGCGGCCCTCGAGGCCGACGTACTTGTGCCACAGGTCCGGGTGAGCGGCCTCGATGGCCAGGCGGTTGCCGACCTCGGCGGGCAGTACCGACTGACGGTAGGCGGCGTCCTGGGCATCGAAGACATCGGTGGACGGCATGGAGACCACCCTTACGGCGCGGCCTTTGTCGGCGAGCGCCGCGGCGGCGTCCATGGCCAGGCCGACCTCGGAGCCGGTGGCGATCAGGATCAGCTCCGGCGTGTCGGCGCTGTCCCGCAGGATGTAGCCACCGCGCTGGATGTCGGCCAGCTGCTGCTTGTCGCGTTCCTGGTGAGGCAGGTTCTGGCGCGACAGCACCAGGGCGGTGGGGCCGGACTGGCGCTTGAGGGCGGCGTTCCAGGCGGCGGCGGTCTCCACGGCGTCACACGGGCGCCAGGTCGACATGTTGGGCGTGGTGCGCAGGCTGGTCAGCTGCTCGATCGGCTGGTGGGTGGGGCCGTCCTCGCCCAGGCCGATGGAGTCGTGGGTGAACACATAGACGTTGCGCACGCCCATCAGGGCCGACATGCGCACGGCATTGCGCATGTAGTCCATGAAGATCAGGAAGGTCGCGGCATAGGGCACGAAGCCGCCATGCAGGGCGATGCCATTGGCGATGGCGGCCATGCCGAACTCGCGCACGCCATAGTGCAGGTAGTTGCCGTCGGGGGCACCTTCCTGCGAGCCCTCGGGGCCGATCACCTTGGCACCGTTCCACACGGTCAGGTTGGAGGGCGCCAGGTCGGCGCTGCCGCCGAGCAGCTCGGGCAGTTGCGGGCCGAGCTCGTTGAGGCAGGCCAGCGAGGCCTTGCGCGAGGCGGTGGTCTCGGCCTTGTCCTGGGCCTGCTCGATCAGCGCTTCACTGGTCAGTTCGGCGGGCAGCTCGCCCTGCTGGCGGCGCAGGAACTCGCGGGCCAGCTCTGGATGTTCCTCGGCATAGCGCTCAAAGCGGGCCTGCCAGTCGGCCTGGCGCTGCTGGCCGACCTCGGTGGCGTCCCAGCCCTGGTAGAGCGCCTCCGGCACATGGAAGGGCGCATGCGGCCAATCCAACTGCTCGCGGGCCGCGGCGACCTCGTCCTCGCCGAGCGCCGCGCCGTGGCAGGACTCCTTGCCCTGCTTGTTGGGCGCGCCGAAGCCGATCACCGTCTTGCAGATGATCAGGCTGGGCTTGTCGTCGTGGCTGCGGGCGAGCTCGATGGCGGCCTTGACCTCCTCGGGCTTGTGGCCGTCGACGTTGGGCACCACGTGCCAGCCGTAGGCCTCGAAGCGCTTGGCGGTGTCGTCGGTGAACCAGCCCTTGACCTCGCCGTCGATGGAGATGCCGTTGTCATCATAGAAGGCGACCAGCTTGCCGAGCTGCTGAGTGCCGGCCAATGAGGCGACCTCATGGGAGATGCCTTCCATCAGGCAGCCGTCGCCGACGAAGCAGTAGGTGTGATGGTCGACGATGGTGTGGCCGGGGCGGTTGAACTGGGCGGCCAGGGTGCGCTCGGCGATGGCCAGGCCGACGGCATTGGCCAGGCCCTGGCCGAGGGGGCCGGTGGTGGTCTCGATGCCCGGCGCATAGCCGTACTCGGGATGACCGGCGGTCTTCGAGTGCAGCTGACGGAAGTTCTGCAGCTGCTCGAGGCCGAGCTCGTAGCCGGAGAGATGCAGCAGCGAATAGAGCAGCATGGAGCCGTGGCCATTGGACAGCACGAAGCGGTCACGGTCGGGCCAGTGAGGATCGGCCGGGTTGTGCTGAAGGAAATCGTTCCACAGCACCTCGGCGATGTCGGCCATGCCCATGGGGGCACCGGGGTGCCCGGAGTTGGCCTTCT
>NZ_BJOC01000075.1 GCF_006540005.1 Halomonas halmophila
CATGAAAGTACTCGTCGCGGTCAAACGCGTCATCGATTACAACGTCAAGATCCGCGTCAAGCCGGATCATTCCGACGTCGACCTCTCCAACGTGAAGATGGCCATGAACCCCTTCTGCGAGATCGCCGTGGAAGAGGCGGTGCGTCTCAAGGAGGCCGGCACAGCCAGCGAGGTGGTGGCCGTCAGCATCGGTCCCAAGGCGGCCCAGGAGCAGCTGCGCAGTGCCCTGGCGCTGGGCGCCGATCGCGCCATTCATGTGCAGACCGACGAGCGGGTCGAGTCGCTGGGGGCTGCCAGGGCGCTGGCCAAGGTGGTCGAGGAAGAGCAGCCGGACCTGATGATCCTCGGCAAGCAGGCCATCGACAGCGACAACAACCAGACCGGGCAGATGCTGGCGGCACTGACCGGGCGTCCGCAGGGCACCTTCGCCTCCGCGATCAAGGTCGAAGGCGACAGCCTGGAAGTCATCCGCGAGATCGACGGCGGCCTGCAGACCGTCTCGCTCAAGCTACCGGCCATCGTCACCACCGACCTGCGCCTCAATGAGCCGCGCTATGCCAAGCTGCCGGACATCATGAAGGCCAAGAAGAAGCCGCTGGAGACCCGCACGCCGGAAGAGCTGGGCGTCGAGGTGGCCAGCAGGCTCAAGCTGGTGAGTGTCGAGCCGCCGGCCGAACGTCAGGGTGGCGTGACGGTCGGCTCCGTGGACGAACTGGTCGATAAACTCAAGAACGAAGCCAAGGTGATCACATGAGCATTCTGGTACTCGCTGAACATCATGATGGCCAACTGGCCGAAGGCACGGCGCATGTGGTCGCCGCGGCTCGCCAGATCGCCGATCACGGCGGCGGTGACATCGACGTGCTGGTCGCGGGTGAAGGCGTGGCAAGCGTCGCCGAGGCGGCGGCCGGTCTGGAGGGCGTGACCCGGGTGCGCGTCGCCGACCATGGCGTCTACGCCCATCAACTGGCCGAGCCGCTGGGCGATCTGCTGGTCGCGCTGGCCGATGACTACAACCATGTGCTGGCTGCCGGCTCGACCATCGGCAAGAATGCCCTGCCGCGTCTGGCGGCGCTGAAGGACACCCAGCAGATCTCCGAAATCATCGCCGTGGTCAGCGCCGACACCTTCAAGCGTCCGGTCTACGCCGGCAACGCCATTGCCACCGTGCAGAGCGAGGACGCACTGAAGGTCATCACGGTGCGTCCCACGGCCTTCGACGCCGTGGGCGAGGGCGGCAGCGCCAGTGTCGAGGCGGTCGATACCGTGGTCGACAACGCGCTGTCGTCCTTCGTCGGCGAACAGCTGGCGCAGAGCGACCGGCCGGAGCTGGGTTCCGCCAAGGTAGTCGTGTCCGGCGGCCGGGGCATGGGCAACGGCGAGAACTTCAAGCTGCTGGACGGCATCGCCGACAAGCTGGGCGCCGCTATCGGGGCTTCGCGTGCCGCCGTCGACGCCGGCTTCGTGCACAACGACATGCAGGTCGGCCAGACCGGCAAGATCGTCGCGCCGGATCTGTATATCGCCGTGGGCATCAGTGGCGCCATCCAGCACCTGGCGGGCATGAAGGATTCGCGCATCATCGTCGCCATCAACAAGGACGAGGAGGCGCCGATCTTTCAGGTCGCGGACTACGGACTGGTCGGTGATCTGTTCGAGGTCGTGCCGGAGCTGGAACAGAAGCTGTAGGACGATCGGGATCTTCCAGGTCGCGCTCTCGATGATCACTGGCCTGGTCGGTGACCTGTTCGAGGTTGTGCCGGAGCTCGAGCAGAAGCTGTA
>NZ_BJOC01000076.1 GCF_006540005.1 Halomonas halmophila
AGAAAGCGCCAGGCGCGTACTTGCCACCTCCCCCGGTCGACAGGCCGGGCGCTCTTTCACCTTCTAGCTTTCATCCAGATACTTCTCGGCGTCGAGGGCGGCCATGCAGCCGGTGCCGGCGGAGGTCACGGCCTGGCGGTAGACATGGTCCATGACGTCGCCGGAGGCGAAGACACCGGGCACGCTGGTCGCGGTGGCGTTGCCGTGGAGGCCGGACTGCACCTTGATGTAGCCGCCGGCCATGTCGAGCTGGCCTTCGAAGATGCCGGTGTTGGGGCTGTGGCCGATGGCGATGAAGACGCCGGGGGCCGAAATCTCGCGCTGACTGCCATCCTCGGTGGAGGCCAGGCGGGCGCCGGTCACGCCGCTGCCGTCCCCCAGCACCTCCTCGAGGGTATGGTTCCAGATCACTTCCATGTTGCCGTTCTCGACCTTGTCGAACAGCTTGTCCTGAAGGATCTTCTCGGCACGCAGGCTGTCGCGGCGATGCACCAGGGTCACCTTCGACGCGATGTTGGACAGGTAAAGCGCCTCTTCGACCGCGGTGTTGCCGCCACCGATGACGACCACTTCCTGCTTGCGATAGAAGAAGCCATCACAGGTCGCGCAGGCCGAGACCCCCTGCCCCATGAAGCGACTCTCCGACTCGAGACCCAGGTAGCGGGCACTGGCGCCGGTGGAGATGATCAGCGCATCACAGGTGTAGGTGCCGCTGTCGCCCTTGAGGGTGAAAGGACGCTCACTCAGTTCGACCTCGTTGATGTGGTCGAACAGGACCTCGGTGTCGAAACGTTCGGCATGGCGCTGCATGCGCTCCATCAACTCCGGTCCCTGTACCCCGCTATCATCGCCGGGCCAGTTGTCCACATCGGTGGTGGTGGTCAGCTGGCCACCCGCCTGCAGCCCCGTGATCAACAGTGGCTTGAGATTGGCGCGGGCGGCATAGACGGCCGCCGTATAGCCGGCCGGCCCGGAGCCGAGGATGATCAGGCGTTCGTGGCGTGCTTCGCTCATGGGTACCTCACGATTCTGGCAATGGATGACACAACGGACTGAGCGATACCGACCCCTCATCGGCATGGCACAAGCCACTGCGGTCGCGTTCTGAGACATTAGGCCAATGGCCGCTGACGAGCCATCGGCGAAAGGCTATGGTGATCATGACCGCTGCCTATTGTGCCGTGCACAACAGGCCCGCACCAGACCATGTGCCTTACAGCACATCGTCATCCTGGCCGAGCATGACCGATTCGAGTTCGCCGGAGATCTCCGACACCTCGATGCGCATCTGAATCGGTGCACAGCACTGCGGACAGTCCTGCCAGGTCATGTGCCGGCCTTGCGAGATATCCACCCAGAGCGTAAAAGGCGTATCACAATAGGGACAATGCACCCGCCGGCTTTCCAGAGCGTCTTCCTGCATGGCAACGGCTCCCGAGTTGGCTTCAAGCTGACGATGTGGGGGGTATAGCCTGCGGTTTCAAGACCATCATCATGGGCGTCGGTTGAAAAGGCCCTGTATCATGACCATGTAAGATCACGAGCCCAGGATGGTTCGACACTCCCGTGACAGGAGGAAAGCAATGAGCAACGAATCCACTCCGGATACCTTGCAGACCTTCGAGGCCGCCGGCACGACCTACCATTACT
>NZ_BJOC01000077.1 GCF_006540005.1 Halomonas halmophila
TAGCCCGGATATTGCACCAGCGCTGCGACGTTGGCCTGCTGAGTGACCAGGCCAGCTCGTTACGCCAGTTTTAGCGAAGATTGATCATTTTTTGATCGATGCCCCGCCATCAGGACGCACTGCCCCCTTACCCCCAGTGTTTATTCCGTGCCGGGGACAGCACCGCACCGGTCATCCCGGCACCAGCTTGCGAGCGAGCTTCCGGAAGAGGTCCTGATCGGGGTAGTGACTGCTCAGCATCAGGCGGACGCGCCGGGTATTGCGGATTACCACGCCACCGATCTTCAGCAACTTCAGGCGCAGGGTGGTGACCTGGGCCGTGGCGTAGGCGGTGCGCTTCAGATACACCCGGCGCAGCCGTTCCAGCAGCAGATAGGCCAAGCCGGCCAGCAGCAGCCGGTACTGGTTGGGCCACCAGTCATGGCAGCTGGTGCGATACGAGAACAACCACTGCTGTTCCTTGATGCGGTTCTCCATGTCGCCGCGCGGGCAGTAGCGATGGTCGTAGAGCCACTGCGGGCTGCCATGCAGGTTGGTCACCACGTAGCGGGTGTTGAACCCCCGGTGGCTGGTCTCGGCCTTGACCACCACCTTGCGTCGCGGGCGCTTCCAGCTGTGAGCGGCATAGTGGATGCGCCCGAAGTGGCGCTGCTTGGTCCGCTCGGCCTCCCAGCGGATGGCCGATTCATAGCGAATATCGAGTGACAGCTTCTCGAGGCGGCTGTTGGTGGCCAGGCCGACGATGTACTCGACGCCATGGCGCTCACACCAGTTGAGGATCATTGGCCGACAGAAGCCACTGTCGCCACGGAAGACGACCTTCACCTCGGGCCAGGCCTGACGCAGGCGCCGGACCAGCAGGGCGAGGATGGCGCCGGCATGGTAGGCCGCATCGCGATAGACCGGGCGCAGGTAGCTGACCAGCAACTGCTGGCCACAGAAGACGTAGAGAGGAAGAAAGCAGTACCCGTCGTAGAAGCCGGAGAAATGCCGGCCGAGTTGCTCGCCATGCACGGGGTCGTCGGTGGCGTCGAAGTCCAGGATCAGGCGCTTCTTCGGCGGCCGCCGAAAGGAGCGGATGAACTGCTCGACGATCTCTTCCTGAATGGCCACCGCCCATTGGCGACTGGCCTGCTGTTCGAAACGACACAGCGTCGATTGGCTGGCCAGCACACCATCGGTATCGACCGCCGTCTGTAGGGCGATATCACGGCGCAGGGCATGATGATCGTTGAGATCTTCGTAGCCCAGCGCCAGGCCGAAAACCCGCTGCCGAAGCATGGTCTCGGCCCGGTGCTGACAACGGCGAGAGGCGCGAGCATCATCCAGTCGGCGTGCAATGGCGCGAGTCAGGCCCATCTCGCGATCCAGTTGGCGGAGCAGCAAGGCGCCGCCATCGGAGGTGATCTCACCGCCGTCGAAACTGGCAGTGATCTCACGGCCCTTACAGCGTGGAAACGAGGTGGTGGACGTGGTACATTTTGTCATGGCGGCTGTCTCGGATGATTCTGGTGTAGGAGCTTGAATTATAACCGATTTTCAGCCGCCTTTTTTATGTCTGGTGCAATATTCGGGCTAG
>NZ_BJOC01000078.1 GCF_006540005.1 Halomonas halmophila
ATCCGGCTCGCAATGTTTTCGACCGCGGCGTGGTGGCCTGCGGTCGTGTGGCCGCCTGGCTGGTGTTCATCGCCATGGCCATCAGCGTCTATGAAGTCATCATGCGCTATGCCTTCGGCTCCCCCACGTCCTGGGTCCACGAGACGGTGGTCATGCTCGTCGCCGTCAGCTTTTCCTTCGCTGGCCCGGCCGCCCTGGCCGGCAACCGTCATATCCGCGTCAAGGTGCTCTACGATAGCGTCGGGCCGAAGGCGCGCCTGTGGCTCGACCGCTTCAATGACCTGGTCGCCTTTCTGTTCTGCCTGGGCATGACCTATGCCGCCTTCACCATGTTCTGGGATGCCTCCCACAACCCCATGGGCGAGTGGCGGCTGGAACGCTCCGGCACCGCCTGGAACCCACCCTTCCCGGCGCTGGTCAAGGGCATGATCATGCTGGCGCTGGCCATCATGTGCGTGCAGACCCTGTTGCATTTCGTGCAGTCGCTGCGCGGCAAGCCGGCGCCCACCATCGATGACACGGAGGGCATGGCCTGATGGAAATCGCAGATGCCACGCTGTTGATGGTCGCGGCCATCTTCGCGCTTCTGGTCACCGGCCTGCCGCTGGCCTTTATTACCGGACTGATCGCCCTGGTCTTTACCTTCGGCTGGTTCGGGTCCAGCGCCCTGCCGCTGGTCACCACCCGGGTCTATGGCTTCGTCACCGAGTATTCGCTGGTGGCGGTGCCGATGTTCGTCCTCATGGCGTCTCTGCTCGATCGATCGGGGATCGCCAAGGACCTGTTCAACGCCATGCGGGTCTTCGCTGGCCGCCTGCCTGGTGGCGTGGCGGTGCAGACCGTGATCGTGGCCTTCTTCCTGGCGGCGCTGTCCGGGATCATCGGTGGCGAGATCGTGCTGCTGGGTATCCTGGCACTGCCGCAGATGCTGCGCCTGGGCTATGACAAGCACCTGTCGATCGGCGTGGTGTGTGCCGGCGGGGCACTGGGTACCATGATGCCGCCGTCCATCGTGCTGATCATCTATGGTCTGATCGCCAGCGTGTCGATCGCCGACCTCTTCACCGCGGCCATCACGCCGGCGGTGATCCTGATGCTGTCGTACATCGCCTATGTGCTGGTGCGCTGCCTGCGCAACCCGGCCATGGGGCCGCCGATGAGTGAAGCCGATCGCGAGGAGAGCTTCACCAATCGCTGGGAGGCGCTCAAGGCCATCGTCGTGCCGGGGCTGATCGCCCTGCTGGTGCTGGGTTCGATCTATGGCGGCGTGGCCTCGGTGACCGAGGCGGCGGCCATGGGCGTGTTCGGCGTGCTGCTGGCAGTGGTGCTGCGCGGTGAGTTCTCGCTGAAGACCCTGCACGCGAGCCTCGGCCAGACGCTGACCACCTGCGGCATGATCATCTGGATCGGCATCGGCGCCGCGGCGCTGGTCGGCGTCTACAACCTGATGGGCGGCAATCGCTTCATCTCGGGCATGATCAACGGCCTCGACGTGGCGCC
>NZ_BJOC01000079.1 GCF_006540005.1 Halomonas halmophila
GATGGCCTCATACGATCCGTGACTGGCAATCGCCACAAGATATCACAGCGATCCACAGAACCCTCAGAGTTGAAACGCAGCGGACCACTGCTCGCTTGAGTCAAGAATGATGGAACGCGACATCGAAGCACTGGCTCGTTGCACTAAGGGATATGAGCCGCCCGCAATGCTCAAAATATCAAATAACGATCACATGAAAGTTAAAAACCCCTCAAAATCGCTGGACAACCAACCACCGAAAGCCCTCGGTAACTCGGCGACCAACAGACCAGCCTCTTCAAGATAACGAGTAATATACTGAAAATTCTAAAATTATCCAAAAGACATCGACAAAAGTAGCAAGCCGGCATTCAGTGAAAGCCTTGACACATCGCTCTTCAAGGGCTAAACATTTGATCAAATTAAGAACATATATAACACCGCGCACCCGGCTTTGTGCGAGCCCCTCATTGATCCCTTGGAGACACTCATGGTTTCACGACTCGACGCCCTCAAACAGCACTCCCTGGTGGTCGCCGATACCGGTGACCTGGACGCCATCCGGCGTTACCAGCCCCAGGATGCCACGACCAACCCTTCGTTGATCCTCAAGGCCTTCGATATGCCCGGTTACCAGCCACTGATCGAACGGGAGCTGGCCGCACTGCCCGCGCAAGGCGACAAACACCAGCGCGCCGCCCAGGCCGTGGATCGACTCGCGGTCGCCATGGGCAGCGAGATCGCCGGCGTGGTACCCGGACGCGTCTCCACCGAGGTCGCCGCGCGTCTGTCCTTCGATACCCAGGCGAGCATCCGCAAGGCCCATGAACTGATCGCAGACTACGAGCAGCGTGGCATCGGTCGCGACCGCGTGCTGATCAAGCTGGCTGCCACCTGGGAGGGCATTCGCGCTGCCGAGGTACTGGAGAAGGAGGGCATCAACTGCAACCTGACCCTGCTGTTCAGCGATGCCCAGGCCCAGGCCTGTTTCGATGCCGGTGTATTTCTGGTCTCGCCTTTCGTCGGCCGAGTCACCGACTGGTACAAGCAACACACCGGCCAGGACTACGCCGCCACGGAAGATCCGGGCGTACAGTTCGTTCAGGGTGTCTGCCGCCAGGCCAACCAGGGCGGCTACGACACCGTGGTCATGGGCGCCAGTTTCCGCAGCACCGGCCAGGTGCTGGCGCTGGCCGGCTGCCCACGGCTGACCATTTCGCCGGCACTGCTCGAGGAGCTGGCCGCCAGCGACGACGAGGTGACACCTGGCGTCACGATGGAAAGAGCCGGCGGCCAACGGCCGACGCCGCTCGATGAAGCGGAGTTCCGCTGGGAACACAACCAGGACGCCATGGCCAACGACAAGCTCGCCGAGGGTATCCGCCGCTTCGCCGACGACCAGGCAAGCCTCGAACAGCGCATCGCCGACCGCCTTTGACCCAGGAGCCACCTCATGCCAACCCGCTTCGAACTGGCCAACGCCATTCGCGCTCTTTCCATGGACGCCGTCC
>NZ_BJOC01000080.1 GCF_006540005.1 Halomonas halmophila
AAAGGGCTATCAGGACCTGGTCCGCGCTGAAGATCATATGAACTTCTCATGGGGGGAGGTTGACGAGCTGGTTTTATGGAGAAAGCGCAACCTGATCGGCGCAAGAACCCACTTTTCGCATGATGATGGGCGTGCATATGATGCCTATATGACATTGTATTGCAGAAAAGGGGAGGTAGAAAAAGTATTGCGCACCATTAGGGAGGTCATTCCATCCGTGCCTTGCAATGAGCGTAAGTTGGAAGTCTTCGAAGGCGCTGCTTTTTTGCCCAAGGATCAAGAATCCCGATGACCCCCAAGCCAAGGAGCAGGACACCATCTCCATGGCGCTCCGCGTCGGCGAACATCTGACACGTGGCGCCAATGAGCTGTATAGCCTAAGTCCGCGGCCAGTTCCGCTAGGTCCTCAGGCCGGGGCCGGCGCGGATATTGGCCGGCTGATTTTTCGCCGCAACGAAGCGACCCTGGACCTGCAACATAACGTCAGCCGTAATGGCATGTTGGCCTGGGGGGGGGGCGCCTACGGAGCATTTCTGCTTTTTTCGATAGGCGGACTATGGCTGCCTGATCTCTGGATTCGTAGCACCGCGCCGGTACGCTTTCATCGCCAGCGCCGCGAGGTGGCCTTCGTGGTGGAGCACCCGGGTCGCAAGGTGTACTTGCCGTCCCCCAGCGCTCATCTGATGTATGGCTTCTGGTTTGCGTTGTTTTCTATCAGTGGCGGCTTCGTGGTGTTCAGCCTGGGCTTTTTGGGAGGGGAAGAAGAATTGTTGGGGGTTACGGGTATTGTCTGGATGGCGATCACGCACTTGGCTATCTCCCCCGCCCTGGCCATCGGCTATGTGCTTTTCTATCGTTGGGCTCGGCGCAAGGCGGGCTGGCGCAAGGAGACCGTTTTCGTGCCCTGGGAGGACGTGGTGGCGGTGGCCACGCGCAATATGGCGGTGACTGTCGGCGGCCCGGCGGGCATCGGCTGGGAGTTGCATATTCTGCCGCCGGACCCGGAGCGACCGGGCTATAGCCTGGCGGGGGCGGGGATTTCCGCCAATGTGACCAGCCTGCAGATGGCCTTGATGCAATGGGAGTTGATTCGCCGCTACATGGAGGAAGGCCCCGAGGCGGTGCCCGAGTCCGCCGACGACTACAGCGTGACCTGGTACAAGGAGGAGATGGCGCGCCAGAAAAAACGCTACGAGCGGGAAGGCAAGCCGTTCTGGCACTACCGACTGGGCCGTTGGATGGAGCTGGGTTACTT
>NZ_BJOC01000081.1 GCF_006540005.1 Halomonas halmophila
AAAGGCCGGGGGTTATGTTCCACGATGCCCCGGGCGCACCTTCTTCCTCGACCTGTTCGGTCGTGGCACCAAGCATCAGCTCTGGTCCAATGCTGTAGAAACTGAAAACCCTGTCGCCATCATTTTCGGTAGCACTCAGATTTTTGGCTATACGCTGCGAGGCATCGGTCAGGGTGCTGAAGAATCGTTCAACCGTACTTTTCTGACTCCGCTGATTACCGGCTCGCCGAATCGATGGCCCGGTATCATACGTCTCGGTTTTGCTCGGGCTGGTACCTACCGTGATAGTTCTGGTCTTGGCGCCACATACCACTGTCATGTCGGCATGTATGCCCCACCCTTGCCGAGTTGATACTTGCCTGACTCGCGGGCCCACCTCCAACCGGTCTGCAAGCTCACGACCTTCACTTTTTTCGACAAATCGTGTGCCCAGGTTTGGCGGTGCTATGGTGACCAAGCCATCAAATTTCAATTGAGGAAGCGTAACTGAGGTAAAGACGAAGTCGTTGGTGCCGTCATGAGAAATACGGAACCGCTCTTCGCTGACCATCTCGTTACGGTTCATGATGATATCCAGCAGCATGGCGGCCGTTTTAACGGCGAGTCCCGCCTCCGGTGGTATAAGCCCCATGAGTGCACCGGGCAAAGAGATGGGTGGCACGGGTTCGGTCAGCACCGTAAAGTCGACAGTCGTGGTCGTTCCTGGGCTGAGCACAGTGCCGTCCATTTCGTCAGTCCAGTACACTCGGTGCTCTCCATGTGAGCAGTTGTCGAGCGTTATCGCTACCTGGCCCTCGTCCTTGAGCTGCGTCCCCTCCAGAAAATCCTCTAACGTCCCTTCGCCTGCCACAAACTGATGTGCCACGAAGTAGATGGTGCCGTCCGTTTCCTTTAGCTCATTTTCTCCTTGAAGGGTGACGCGGTTATTTTTTCCACCATGACATACCACCTCAACTTTCTTTATGCAGGGCGTTAACGAAGCACACTCAACACAACTGCCACCGAATTCACTATCGTGCGTGGGAACTTCAAGCTCAGGTAATGGATCGATCGGACTATCAGTAAGCGGCTCGCCCCCGTTGTTCAGATAATCCTCGTATTGGGCACGTGCCGTATCCTCCTGCACGACCTGACCCACTGGGTCATTGCCATGCTGCAGGGCCGATTGGAGGGAGCGCAGGGTCCGTAGCGGACTCGAGAAATGCTCCGGCTGCTGCTCCACCAGTGATGCCAT
>NZ_BJOC01000082.1 GCF_006540005.1 Halomonas halmophila
TGGCAGCCATCGAAACACAGCTCCTGCGCCGAGAGCGGCAGCCGATCCAGCCAGGTGATCAGATCGGCGCGGCATTGCTCGCGTTGCCGCTCCAGTCGTTCCAGCTCGGGTTGGCGCGCCTGTATGAAGGCCAGGGCCTCGTCGTAGCGCACATCATTGCGCCATATCAGCTTGCTCTGCCAGGCCTCGGCATCGGTATCCGCTCCGGGCTCAATGCCCAACTCCCGCAGTTTGGCTTCCTGCTCTTCCAGTTGCCCGGGAATCGGATTGGGCCCGGGGCGGACGCCAGGCTCAGCCGGTTGTTGAGCACGCTACCGCCGGGGCGGGCGATAGCGCGCCTTCCCTGGCGGGGTTGTGTGAGCACGGCGTCCTTGCCGTGCGATGTACCTTTCGCTGGACCCATGTCTCGACGAGAGTCCCGGGCCACGCTTGCCCATCAGGCCGAAAGCGTCGTTTCCTCGGCGTAGACCTCGGCGAAAATGGCGGTGATGGGGCGGGTCGGTTGTTCCTGCTGACGCCGTCGAACCTCCGCCGAGAGGCGCTCGAGTTCCGCGCTGGGCTGGGCCCACTGCTCCCTGGGAAGCGGCTGCGACCATTCCTCGAGGCTCGCTGGCAGGGTCTTGCGCTCGGCCTTCTGGATGGCGCGAATTTCCCATTCAGCGAGGTGGAAAGGAATCGTCCACAGGTCGAGGATATGCCACGCATACCACATGGAGACCTTGAACCAGCCGATCTCGCCGTCACGGCGGCGGCGATGCAGCCGGCGGCGGGCATTATGGAAGGTATGCACGCCCTCGTAGGGCGGATCGCCGGGGCGATGCGAGTCCTGCTCCTTGGCTTGGGTGGTCATCGTTTTTCATTGGTCACGATACATTTACTCTTCTAACTGCGCAGAAATCTCATTTACAACAAGCTTCTTCTCAAAATACTCCACATCTGGCGTCCGGCTTTTCACAAGATCAAGAATCCTTTCGACTTCACCTTCATTGCAATAAAGCTTTTGATAGCTGGAGTAAGGACCCAACCCATCATCGAACGTCATTTTCAGACCAATCAAACGCCGTTTTTTCCATAGCACAATTTCTTCAACACGATCCCAATCACGATTTTCATGTCTTCCACCACGCACAAGATCCTGATAACTCTT
>NZ_BJOC01000083.1 GCF_006540005.1 Halomonas halmophila
TAAAACAAGGGGCCGTAGCGCCCAAGTAATCGAGACCTCCGGTGGTAAACGTTGGCAAGAAGATGGCAGCACCCATTCCTACCGCTTGGCTGATGCCTGGGAAGGGGAGTTTAATGTATTTACTTAACGAAGGCCTATGGCGTCGTATGAAATCGCTTATTGTACTTATTTTATCGCTACTAATCGGTATGGGAACACAGTCAATGGCACAGGACAAAGAAGCGTATCAGTTTGGTGTCCGCTGGAGCGTGAATGGTTTAACATCATCACTAGATATACAGGGAATTATGCTCGATTTTACTGGCGTACCAAGCCATTTAGATCAGCGCCAACCGATTAGCCAATACATCAAAAAAGGTAAAAATATTGTTGAGTTAAGTTCATGGCCCTACGAATACGATATTGAGCATGAGCTGCGCGTATCACTAATATATTGGAGACTAGGTCAAAACCCCAACACTGAAGCCAGCACCGCCTTTGAAGTCGTGATGAGACCTGGCGTGGAAGACGCCAAGTCCGAAATTGTCTCAAGAGATCCGGGTGCTCCCTTGCAACCCCGGGACAGTGAGATCCGATTTATCAGGAAAAAAGACTTTGATACGTTGTATATTCCCTTTAATAACCGCCAACCGATGCCCACCTGGTGTTGGGAAGAGGGCGATGTACTGCGTGACAATGCCGCGACCCGCGATAGCCTGACCCGTGAATACCGCCGCTTGCATAAACTGTTTTCCGCGGGCAATAACGCTGCCCTTCAGAAGGCCGCCTCAACCAGAACCAAAGAGCTCGCCTTGGCTTCCGGCACGTCAGAAGCGTACGTGCGTGAACGCTACAGCTACAATATGTTTTTCGACAATCCTGATATTTATCAATTAAATAGTTTTCCAGAAGAGCCATTAACCCTGAACTTGGCGGCGGATAACCGAGTGGCCTGGCTGACAACAGAGGGGGTTCAGGTCCCGATACGGTTTAACCATGTGCAGGAAGAAGGCGTTTCAAGCAAGATAAGGCCTTACTTCATCCGCCGTAACGGTCAGTGGGTG
>NZ_BJOC01000084.1 GCF_006540005.1 Halomonas halmophila
AAAGTAAAGGCTGACATAACTTGAACGGCCTTCTTCCAAAACTTTATTAAAACGAATTGGCTCACTAACGCCCTTAGTGGTAAGCCAGGCCACACGGTTATCCGCCGCAAGATTTAATGTCATCGGATTTTCAGGAAAATTTTCTAACTGGTAAAGACCGGGATTATCGAAGTACATGTTGTAGCTGAACCGGTGACGAACATAGGCTTCTGGCGTATCGGTTGCAGTAGCGAGCTCTTGGGTTCTTGTCGATGCTGCCGCCAATAGGGCATCGTTGTTGCCTGCGGCAAAGAGCTTGTGCAATCGACGGTACTCACGGGTCAGGCTGTCACGGGTGGCCTCATTATCGCGCAGAACATCCCCCTCTTCCCAGCACCAGGTGGGCATCGGCTGGCGGTTGGTAAAGGGAACCGTCAACCGGAAGTAATCCTCGTTCCACCGTATCTCACTGCTTATTGGTTGCAGTGGAGCGCTTGGCTCTCTTGCCACGATGCGGGGCCTGGCATCATCCTGGCCTGGCTTCATCACCACCTCAAACGCCGTGTTGGATTCAGTGTTGGGATTTTGGCCAGACCGCCAATATTCCAAAGAGAGACGCAGTTCTTGTTCAGGCTTGAATGGGTCGTCTGACGGCACTGGCCAGGCATAGAACTGAATCGCATTTCGTCCATTACGGATATACTGCGTGACAGGCAGCATCGTATTATGCGCACCAGGCACGCCTTTAAAATCAAGCATGATATTCTGTATATCCAGTGATGACGCCAGACCATCAACCTTCCAGCGTACGCCAAAATGATACTCTATTTTCTGTGACATCGCCTCTACCTCAAAACTTATAAAAACTGATAAAAAAGTACAATAATTACTTTCATATTAAACTACAACCCGCTTTTAAACTGATGAAACTCCCCCACCCAACTCTCGGCAAGACGATAGGAATGGGTGCCGCCATCCTTTTGCCATCGAGCACCACCGGAAGTCTCAATAACTTGGGAACTACGGCTGCTAGCCCGTCGATTTGGCGCTGGCCGT
>NZ_BJOC01000085.1 GCF_006540005.1 Halomonas halmophila
GTCTTCAATGCTCGGCTGATAGCTCATGAGCGTTCCTCGTTCATGATGGGCCGGTAGTTATCCTCGCTGGCCGGGTCACCCGCCGCGCCAAGCAGCGAATGCCGCACGCGACCATGGGGCAACCAGGTCAGCAACTGCTCACGCTTGCGCCAACCGGCGGTCTGCGGGTTGGCCAGTATCTTCCCGGCCTCCGGGTGGCGTTGCGGGAAGTCCGGCCCCAGTTCCATCACGCACCTGGCCAGTGTCTCGGTCTGTCGAGTGGAGGTCAGCTGGTAGCGCTGCCCCAGCTGGGTGGCCTCCTCGACCACGTGACGCCGCTTGTCGGCTGGTGATTGGGGATAAGGCTCAGCTAGCGATCGAGCCAGCGCTTGTCGTGATCTGAGCTGGGCCAGCTTGCCGAAGTGCTGATACTCCGTCTCGCCAATCGCGAACTGGCGACCCGGTGTGTTGTCGGCAGGCGTTTCGGCGTTGACGGTGACGCGCAACAACCGCCCGTGCACTTCGTCGTTGCCGGCATCCAGGCCCATCGCCGGCATCAGTTCGAGCTCGGGCGGCAATGTCATCGAAGGCGACAAGCTCATTACCATGGCGTCCAAGGGCGCCATCAGGGCGGTCAGTTTCCACTTCGCCAGTGCCTGGCTCATGTCCAGCGCCACCCGGGGGTAGTAGAAACGGAAATACACCGGCGCCTGGTCGTTGGCCGGGGTCCACAGCATGGTGAACTTGCGCAGGTGGGTACGCAGCTGTTTCAGGGTGGCCGTGGACTGCAGCAGGATGCCCCAGTGATGGTCCTGGGGCAGGCCCT
>NZ_BJOC01000086.1 GCF_006540005.1 Halomonas halmophila
TAAATGCATAATCGTAAATGTAAACGACAATTGTTCGCTGCCGCCCAGGCAGCTCAGAAAAAGCGGTGGTTGCCACCGAAACTGTCGAAGCAGTTCGCTGCCGCCCAGGCAGCTCAGAAATCGTCGATGCTCATGGCTTCAGTGAGGTAGTCGTTCGCTGCCGCCCAGGCAGCTCAGAAAACCGTGCTGGGTGTGGGTGTGTGTTGCCCTGGTGTTCGCTGCCGCCCAGGCAGCTCAGAAATGCGACGCGATCAGTTTGGCCCGGCCCTGGGCGTTCGCTGCCGCCCAGGCAGCTCAGAAAACGAACGGCGTTGAACTGGCTGATGCCGTTGTGTTCGCTGCCGCCCAGGCAGCTCAGAAAGTGAGGCGCCGGAGCCCTATATGCCACGCATCGTTCGCTGCCGCCCAGGCAGCTCAGAAACGCTATCTACGGTGATGCCCTGCTCGCCCTGGGTTCGCTGCCGCCCAGGCAGCTCAGAAAATCTCCATCGACTGGCGGTCTAGTGTGCTCTCGTTCGCTGCCGCCCAGGCAGCTCAGAAAGCCGAGGACCGCGAGCGCATCATGCAAACCGTGTTCGCTGCCGCCCAGGCAGCTCAGAAATCAATCCTTCTGTCTCCGTGGACGTGAGGTCAGTTCGCTGCCGCCCAGGCAGCTCAGAAAATCTTGCCGATCTCGCGGGAGAGCATGGTCTGG
>NZ_BJOC01000087.1 GCF_006540005.1 Halomonas halmophila
CGGTCGAGTGTCTGGCGTACTGTCGAGTTCTCGTACATGGCATCGCGCAACTCAGGGTTCTGCACCAGCGCCGGCGCATAGAGCGTTTCGCTGTCCCCGCCAAACTTCACGGCCAGGCGTCGACAGATATGGTCGGGATTCATGTATTCACCCGCGCGCAACGATCCCCCGATAGCGCACACGAACGAGCATTTTCGCTCCCCTTTCTCGAACACGTTGTCGGCCACGGCACCCACATTACGCCCCATGCCGACAGCAACGATCGAGCCATCCTGCAAGGTCCTCGATAAGTGATCGGCGACCAGGCTCGCCACACCGGAGCGCTGCACATCCGCATCGGTATGATCGAGCGATACAAGGGCACGTTTGATGCCGAAGCGGCGTATCAACTCACGCTCAACCTCGGCGCTTACCGAGGGGTGCTGACGAACTCGCACATCGACGATGCCTTCCGCGTGCGCTCGCTTGAGCCAGCGTCCGGCCTTGACCCGAGATATTCCCAAGCGATTGGCAATGACTTCCTGCGTCTCACCCTCCACGTAATAGAGCGTGGCGATTTCGGTCATCAACGCGATATCAGCATTCTCGACGCGCTCATTCATGGC
>NZ_BJOC01000088.1 GCF_006540005.1 Halomonas halmophila
CTCCCACTGCTTGTACGCACACGGTTTCAGGGTCTATTTCACTCCCCTCTCCGGGGTTCTTTTCGCCTTTCCCTCACGGTACTGGTTCACTATCGGTCAGCCAGGAGTATTTAGCCTTGGAGGATGGTCCCCCCGTCTTCAGTCAAGGTTACACGTGCCCCGACCTACTCGATTTCACGGGATCAGGCTTTCGACTACGGGGCTATCACCCTGTATCGCTGAGCTTCCCAGCTCATTCGCCTAACCTGTCACCCGCTTAAGGGCTAGTCCCCGGTCGCTCGCCGCTACTGGGGGAATCTCGGTTGATTTCTGTTCCTCGGGGTACTGAGATGTTTCAGTTCTCCCGGTTCGCCTCGTTGACCTATGTATTCAGTCAACGATACCTGCCTGATGGCAGGTGGGTTTCCCCATTCAGAGATGTCCGGGTCGCAGGTTGTTTGCCACCTCGCCGAACCTTATCGCAGGCTTCCACGTCTTTCATCGCCTCTGGCTGCCTAGGCATCCACCGTGTGCGCTTCATCGCTTGACCATATAACCCGAAGGAGTCTGGTCGCGATGACAAACGATATTGCCGGATACGCTTGAGACGTATCTC
>NZ_BJOC01000089.1 GCF_006540005.1 Halomonas halmophila
GTCCTGGTCGATGGTCGCCGAGTCGACACTCAACGGATCGCCCTCGGGGTCCGTGTCATTGGTCAGGACATTGTCCGTGACCGGCGTATCCTCGGTCACCGGGATGTTGTCGCCCACACCGACCGGCGCATCATTGACCGGCGCCACCGGCCCCAGGGTCACCGTGGTCGGCGCACCCGGGTCAGTGCCATCCGTCGGCGTATAGGTCAGCTCGGGCACCGGACCGGTGTAGTCGGGCGCCGGCGTAAAGCTCAGATCGCCATTGGGCTCCAGCGTCACGCTGCCGATCGGTTTGCCCGAACCATCGGTAATCTCGGTAGGCGTGCCCAGCGGCAGCGGATCCGGTGTGCCGTCCCCATCCTGGTCGATGGTCGCCGAGTCGACACTCAGCGGATCGCCCTCGGGGTCCGTGTCATTGGTCAGGACATTGTCCGTGACCGGCGTATCTTCGGTCACCGGGATGTTGTCGCCCACACCGACCGGCGCATCATTGACCGGAGTGACCGGGCCGAGCGTCGCCGTGGTCGGCGTGCCCGGATCCGTGCCATCCGTGGGCGTATAGGTCAGCTCGGGCA
>NZ_BJOC01000090.1 GCF_006540005.1 Halomonas halmophila
CTCTGGCCTATGAGTGCGGTATCAGAGTCGACATCTATGAAGCTCTAAAGCGGGTAGCCATGAGGCATCCCGCCGGAGCTGCGCTCGTTGCGTTCATGGAAGATGCCGAATCAGGCCGTGATTTGTGGGTGATAGAATATGGCTTCACTCCCGAGTTGTTTATGGAGGTTGGCTTGGGTGTTGGTCCCTCACCCACGGAAGACACGCTCGGTAACCACATGCTTAGAGCCGAGTATAATGTTCAGAAAGAGGTTTTTGAGGAGCCCCAGGGCCAGGTCAATATCAAATTGAGCGCTGTGGTGGGCGGCGGGATGATGGGGTATTTCGACAGCCTTTTTACCGAGGAAACGGTCTTCAAATACCGAGTGGAAATCGCGACCAGCGGCAGCATTGATATTACCATAAAGGATGGGAAGTGGGGTTACCAGCTTTCTCATGCTGGTGCTGTGCTTCGCGTACAGGGCTATAAGAAGGCGGATGTAGAGTCTAGTGAAGACGAGCCTGCTGTTGGTGG